>NZ_BJDF01000011.1 GCF_005404815.1 Companilactobacillus huachuanensis | reverse complement strand
CAATGTAATGAAATAAACACAATCTGCCTAACTCCAGTAACTGAAAATCCCTTGGAATCAGTATTTTAAAAAGTGGCTAACTTGTTCTTGCAATTTGCGTGTCAATTATTTATAAAAAAAAGAAGATATTTCGCGACTTGAATATTTCAAGTAGAAAATATCTTCTTTTTTATCTTAACTTTAGAAAAGCTGAAACTTTTCATCATATCAGAATTATGATCACTTATTAACATTTGTCTAAAAGTTGAAAAACGAAAAATTAATATAGCCATTGTTGTTACAAGCCTAAAGTTATTTTATTTAAATAAGCGGAAGTCTTCATTTTACTGTTCCGCTATTAAAAATAAACTAGTTGGAAGAGCTGAGAGTATTCATTTGCAGCGAAAGTAGCGTTATTGCTTCAGCAATTGAATACTCTCAGATCTGGAAACGGCATCCGGCATACTTACCTAAACTTTCAACCTTTAGA
Organism: Companilactobacillus huachuanensis; assembly: GCF_005404815.1. Lineage (GTDB taxonomy): Bacteria > Bacillota > Bacilli > Lactobacillales > Lactobacillaceae > Companilactobacillus > Companilactobacillus huachuanensis. The sequence goes on along the minus strand of NZ_BJDF01000011.1, from coordinate 111,705 downwards.
CATTTGTTTCTTAAACAAAAAAATAAAAAACCAAGATAATCATCTATACCCAACAAACTAGCTGGAGACCGGCAGTAATGTAGTACGTGGTGGAGGTGGCGTTAGAGCTTCAGCTCTTACCCCACAGGACGTATTTTGAGATTTGCGAACTTTGCAAAGCTCAAAATCGAGGGTCGAGACCGCTCTTCGGCTCGAGCCGGTCCCACTACAGACTACATTACTGCCGGTCTCCAGCGGCCACCAACCAAAATCCCTATTTATGATATGTCCGATGATTAATAATCATGAACGAACGATAAATTTGCTCAGTCAAAACTAACCGCATCAACTGATGTGGCAAAGTGAATTTTCCAAAACATATGCTGTAATCAGCCCGCTTGGTAACTTCTGGACTAACGCCTAATGATCCACCAATTACAAAAGTAATATCCGAAGTCCCATATGTGGATAAGTCGTCGATTTTTTTGGCCATTTCCTCAGATGTGAGTTCTTTGCCGCGCAAATCGAGTAAAATCACATATTCCTTATCTTTGATTTTACCTAATATTCGTTCTCCTTCAATTTGTTTAACTTTGATATCCTGTGCCTCACTTAAACTTTCAGGAGCTTTTTCATCCGGACACTCAACAATCTGAAACTTACAAAAAGCACCCAATCGCTTGGCATATTCAGCTATACCGGCCTTGAAGTACTTTTCTTTTAGCTTTCCAACGGTAACAATTTTAATATTCATAGTAGAAATCTCCTCGTTATTTATCATACGAAACTATCGTTTAATTGCCAAATTAATTTTAAAAATACGAATTATCATGAGGATTTATTTTTGCACAGAGAAATAAAAGTTTGTTTGTTTTTGTGTAACACTTATCATCCCTAATTTAATAAGCATTACTCTCATTGATGAATCCGACCATTAAAAGTTATCAACAGCTGTGGGTAATTCTGTGGATAACTTTTCTACAACGGTTTTTCTAAATTTTTGCCACTTATACACAGGTTATTAACATCTGTGGAAAACTATTGTTTATTAGTTTTCTGAAAAGTCGAAATAAATATCCATTTTGTACATAATTGTTCAAAAAAAAGCGTGAAACCACTATTACTTGGTTTTACGCTTTTATTCGTGTTTATTCGGTTGTCTGTTTGGTTAAGTGTACTTTAGCAGTACTCAATTTACCATTTCTGTAATATTCAACATTTACTGTATCACCAACTGAATGTGAATATAAGGCTGTATGCAAGTCTGCAACAGACGTTACGGTCTTGTTACCCAATTTCACGATAACGTCGTACTTCTTCATACCAGCGGCCTTAGCAACTGATCCTGAGGTCGTACTGTAGACTACAACACCTTTCGTTACGCTACTTGGCAATTTCAAGCTTGATTGTGAGTCATCAGTAATTTGATCAAGGTCTAAGACTTTGATACCAAGTGATGGCCGTTCAACTTTACCATTAGCAACTAATTGATTGATAATCTTGACTACTTCATTACTTGGAATAGCAAAGCCCATCCCTTCAACTGAAGAGCCATCTGTACTTGAAGCCAATTTCATTGAGTTGATACCAACAATTTGACCTGCGGCATTAACTAACGGACCACCTGAGTTACCAGGATTAATAGCAGCATCAGTTTGTAAAACAGTTGCCTGTCCGGTTGCTTGTCCAGTATTTTGGTCTTGAGTTGTGACAGTTCTGTTAGTAGCTGAAATGATACCTTGAGTAACTGTCGTAGCATATTCACTACCTAATGGCGAACCAATAGCAATTACCGGATCACCCGGTGAAACGTTGTCTGAGTTACCAAATGACGCTGTAGCAGGTACTTTACTACCTGGAATCTCTAAGACAGCCAAGTCAGTTGCTGTATCAGTACCAACTAATTTAGCAGATACTTTAGTACCATCTTCCAAAATAATTTCGAGTGAATCAGATCCCGAAACAACATGGTTATTCGTTACGATATAACCTTTACCATTTTGTTTAGCGTAAATCACACCAGAACCTTCACTGTACTCTTGCAAGTTACTGTTGCTAGAAGAACTGGAATTAGAATTACTGCTGTCGCCACTCTCATCAGCCTGTGTTTGTGTACTACCTGATGATGAACTATCCGACGACGAGCCACTATCTCCAAACAAGTCACCAAAAATGGATGAAATACTGCCATCACTGGAGCTCTGTTCCTTTTGTTTCTGCAAGTTGATAACGGAAACGACGGCACCGTTAACCTTCTTGTATGCCCCAGACATGGAACTGGATGTATTTACCTTCGTATTGCTAACTTGCGTCGTTCCGGCCGTATTGCCGACACTAGCTGTATCGGAAGAGTTATTACCGAAATATGTGAATCCTGCAAAAGCAATTACTACACCTAAAGCGGCGGAGATAAATGCTACAATTCCCGTCTTAAGCAAAGAATTATTACCAGAATTCTTAGTGGAACCACGTTTCTTTTCTTCTACTCTTGATTCAGATTTGTCTTTATTGTCATTATTCATACATTTTCACTTCCCCACACATTTAATAATTTACTAACAAATAGTGCTAGTTAATAACCTATTTTAAATACTCAGAATTCTTCATTTTATTGTTCCGGCTATTAAAAAAATAAACTAGTTGGAAGAGCTGAGAGTATTCATTTGCAGCGAAAGTGGCGTTATTGCTTCAGCAATTACACCACCGGACGTGTTAAAAATTCGCGGTTTTTGCGAGGCTTCAACCGAGGAACGAGTTCGCTTCCCAGGCTCGGGCCGTTCCGCGCAGCAATTGAATACTCTCAGCTCTGGAAACGGCATAATGCATCAAACTTTCAACCTTTAGTTAAATATTTTAAATTTCCCTAAGTAACTAAGCTCGTAAGAATATATCCATACCAGCAGGTAAATACTATCAGATCTGAAGCCGGTATATTTAACTAGCACTACAAGTTTTACTAACTATAATATACCGTTAAAATATGAAAAAATTATGAACGACTTATGATTAAATTGTTTACTTTTTAAAGAGCAATCAACGCATCTGCCACTGCAGGGTCAGTATCATTGATTTTGAAATCGTGACCCACACCAAAATCGTGGTCCTCCAATACTTGAGTAACCTCTTGTCTGGCAGCCGCCTTGGTGTTATTTTCGTGACTCAAATGTCCCAAGAAAATCTGTTTAGTATTATTACCGATAACGTCCATCAACGTGCGAGCTCCATCTTCATTCGAAAGATGTCCTTTTTCACTGAGGATTCGTTGCTTCAGAGGCCAAGGATAGATACCATCACGAAGCATTTCAACATCGTGATTGCATTCCATCAAATAGCCATCCGCATTTTCGATTGTCTTTTGAATTCGGTCAGACACGTAACCTGTATCTGTTAAGATAACGAACTCCTTGCCGTTGTGATAAAACTTGTAGAATTGAGGGTCAGCCGCATCGTGAGAAACGGCAAAACTTTCAACATCCAAATCATCTAAAGACATAACTTTATTGTGATTAAAAATATTGATTTGGTCCTCAGAAACCTTTCCAATTTTTGGCAACATTGCAGCCCAAGTTTTCTCATTAGCATAAACACTTAAACCATACCGTCTAGCTAAAACTCCGACACCTTGAATATGATCCGTATGTTCATGTGTTACAAAGAGCGAATCAACCTTAGTAATATCTTTTCCGATACTATCCATGGCTCTCTTAATTTTGATACCAGACAATCCGGCATCTACTAAGACCCGGTGCTTAGGCGTTTCGATATAAGTGGCATTACCAGAACTGCTACTGGCTAAGACACTGATTTTTAAACTATCATCATTGGGCACTATAATTATCTCCGTTTGTTGAACTCTTTATAATATTGCCCGTAAAGGCATTAACTTTTTTCGTTGCTGAAACTTTACTATCTTTATTCTTAATTGTCACGAACCAAACTGGAATGTAAATCGTACTATTCTTCGCTTCCAATAATTTCGTATAAGCTAAATTAGCGTAAGAAATTTTAGAGTTGTTAGGAATTTCAGAATTAGCATACAAATTAGTAATGACATCTTTTTCACTCTTAATTGCTTGTTTTTCATGCAGGATTATCATTGAATCTACATAAGTCTGAGTATAACCTACCACTTCTCCATCAGAAACGGAAAAAACTAGCTGTGCTGTTTTATCATAGACTTCACCTAACGAACCAGTTCTGACATAAACAATCTGAGAATTAGTTGAAAGCTGAGGTGCATATTTATATTGTTTACCGAATAAAATATTGCTGTCTTTTTGAACAAATCTGTTCATAACATCTTTTCTATCAGCATTTGTAACTGTAATTGGATCATTCAAAGTACTTGATATCATGTGATTAACTTCTTCATAGTTAATTTTTTGATTATTTAACTTTTGAAGATTTTGAGCCAATGATTCATCAGGTTGTGAGCCCAAGTAATAAGCATAGCCACTCTTGGTATCCAAACTGCCAAAACTAATATTACGTTTGTGCATTTCAGCTACGGTTGATGTGTTATTACTAGTGCTACTAACCAACTGTTGACTGTTACGAAATGACAAGAACAGGAAAATATCTAGTGAGAAAAAAACTATTAGGAATATAACTTCAATTCTTCTAAAATCCATTTAATCTTCCTCCGCACTTTCATTTGTCCACTCGTCATATGACTTCCAATGACTATCAATTTTCACGTAATAAGTAGGTTTCAAATCGACAACCTTCTCATTATCAGCCTCAGCTTCCCACTGATAACCGACTTCGATATCTTCAACATCATTAGGAGAATAGCCAGCTCGTTGTAAGCCTTTAAAGATAGCATTGGTTGATTTCAATCGTGTCGCTGCTTGATTAGATGGCACCGGAACTTCCAAAACTTTATTCAAGAAATGTTCTGTGCTGCCCTTTCGACTGAATTTAATTCGAATCGAACCAAATTGACTCTTCTTAAAGATTGGGAAACCTTCGACATATTCACGGAAAACTAAATCTTTATTATCCCAATCCGCACTGTACAAACGTAAGTTAGAGATAGAGTTTTGAATATTAGTGATTTTTTGATAACCTCGCTGCAAGAAAGTCAGCTGATTCTTAGGAACCGACGTATCAGTATAATCTTCAAACGTCAATTCGTCAGTATTATGATCTGAAACCAATCGTTTCGATTCACCGTAATTATACGTATAAACGCCATTATCCTCAGAAGTTACTAAACCATTCGTATTGGAATCAAATAAGGCTGTCGTATACTCGCCATCTTGTTTACCGCTGATGACATAAGAATAAGTTTTCAGTTTAATTGGATTGACGTAAGACGTGAAGACACCGTGCTTCATAATATCCAAACGAACTTGGAGATTAATATTAGCCTTCTTAACCAATTTGGTTAGCGGTACCGATGAAGCATTTTTTAACTTAGCTTTGTAAACGGCATAATTACTGTCATTAGCTAAATAAATATTTGGATCTTTCTTATCTTTCAAATTCACCAAAATTCGATTGAACTGATTAGATTTATCATTTTTCAAACTATCATTGTTCAGCAAATATCCGAAGGTATTGATTGAAATGGCAGTCGGATAGACCATTTGTAACATATTCTTGCCCTGAATGATTTTTTGATAATAAGCGCCATCTTTTTTGGAGACTTGCTTAGGTTCACTAATTTTCCAATCTTGCATAACTTTTTGAATACTCAGTGAAATATTTTCATTACTGTTATAAATTAAATGTTGCTCGGTCTCATCGTGCCAAATTACCGACGTGGGACTGATAACTTGATTCATGGGAATTTCATTCTTATTTGATTCGGCAGATGTTACATCAATATTGCGGCCTCGTTGATAACGCGCAGTATTTGTCCAGATGAAAAAGGATAGGACAATACTAGTGATCACGGCTACAGTCAAAAATATTTGGACGATCAATCGACTAAACTTCATCCCATTCTCCTCCAGTTTCGTTAGGATCAAATGGTAAGGAAATGTAGAATGTTGAGCCCTTACCTTCAGCACTGTTGACCCAGATTCTACCCTTGTGTTGTTCAACAATTTCTTTCGAAATGGATAGACCTAGTCCAGTACCACCTTGTTTTCTCGAACGTGCTTTATCAACACGATAGAAACGTTCAAAGACTTTCTTAATATCCTTTCTAGGGATACCCAAGCCTTCATCGGAAATGCTAACAATAATATGCTTGTTAGTTTCCAACAAACGACAAGTTATGACACCACCGTCGGGAGAATATTTGATAGCATTATTCATAATATTATCGACCACTTGCGTCATTTTATCTGTATCAATTTCGACCCAAAGATCCTTGCTGGTGAAAATACGCTTGATACGGTAATTTTTAACAATTTTCGTATCATCCTCTTTAGCATCAGCTTTTTCCTTTTTCAACATCATATCAAAACGATCCAAGATATAAGAGAAGAATTCATTGAAGTTAACTAACTCTCTATCAAGTTTCGAACGACCTTGGTCCATTCGTGACAAACTCAACAGATCCTTGATCATTCGGATCATTCGGTCAGTTTCCTCGGCAGTAACACCTAAGAATTGTGGAGCCAACTCTTGATCTTTCCAAGCACCATTATTTAAAGCATCGATATAACTACTAATACTTGTCAAAGGTGTTCTCAATTCATGCGAAACGTTGGAAACAAACTGACGACGTTCACTATCAATTTTTTGCTGTTCAGTGACATCATGAAGAACACAAACCATACCACTGATAAAGCCACTATTTCTTTGAATCAATGAAAAATCAGCGTTTAAAATCAACGAATTATCATCAGTTTCATCGTAATCTTCATTATTATCATTAGTTTCAATCACCATTGGATCAGGATTTTCCAACAAATCATCAAAACTAGTCCGATCCTTGATTCCAAGAACTTCCACTAAAGGTTGCCCAATAGCTTCGTCCTCGTCTTTTTCCAAGAACTCTTGTGCCATTTCGTTGATAACGGTAATATTTCCCAAACGATTCGTGGCAATAACACCATCTGACATTTGGGTCAAAACACTGTCCAGCCTTCGTCGCTCAGACTCCGAGTTTTCGGTGGCCTCTTCAACTTTAACCGACAAATCATTAACAGCCATTGCCAGTTGACCTAACTCATCAGGAGAATAAACTCGAACCTGTCCGGAATAATCTCCTTCAGCCATACGGACAGCTTGCTGTTTCATTTCATCAATTGGTCGTGTAATGGCCCGCGCAATGAAAATTGCAATTATGGCACCTAATAATCCGGCCACTAGGGATGCTGTTAGAAAAATCAAGATAATACTATTGATTCCGGTATAAACTGATTCCATACTGGCACGAACATAAATTGCTCCAACAACAGTACTATTATCCGGTGAAGTCACTGGAACAATCGATTCGTAAGAACTACCATTTTGCTTCTCATAGTAAATTTGCGTAATTTTCTTGTCATTACGGATACTTTGTTTGATATTATCTTTCAAAGTCTGCGTTCCAACGATATTGTCACCATCTGAATCCTTAGCCCCCACAATAATACCGCTGCGGTCGACTACTTGGACATCGGTGATATCAGTGCTGACTCGAGAATAATCTTGAATGGCATTGCCAATATTTTCTCGGGTATGTTGATCATTATCCGTTAAATTTTCTGAAATTTGATTAAGCGTATAGGCAGGCACTTGCACGGAAGTTTCAAAATTAGCAACATTTTGATCCTCTAACTGACGCACAAAATAGGCCCCAATGATTTCAATTGTGACTATCAAAATTAAAATAAAAGACAATCCGATTTTGAAGTTAATCGAATGTAAAAAGACAAATCTATTTTTCAAAATATTTCCACCTAAATTGTACAGACTTGGTTATATTATACAGCTTCCTGGTTAAATATGCCGCCTCCGGTCATCAGTGATTTTTTGTCCGCTATGAGGACCGGTCCGAGCCTGAGAAACGGTCTCGAACCTCGCTTTGAAGCCTTACCACAAACCGGTAAGTCTCCAAAGTCGCCCTGTGGTGTAAGTGCTAAAGCACTAACGCCACCTCCACAGCGTACAAAAATCACTGATGACCTCCGGCTAGAATTACTTTGATTTGGAATTATAACTATTGTTGTTAAAAGCCTATGGTTAATTTATTTAAATAATCAAAAATCTTCTTTTTATTGCTACTTCTATTAAAAAATAAACTAGTTGGAAGAGCTGAGAGTATTCATTTGCAGCGAAAGTGGCGTTATTGCTTCAGCAATTACACCACCGGGCGTGTTGGAGACTCGCGGGTTTTGCGAGGCTTCAACCGGGGTCCGAGACCGCACTTTGGCTCGGGCCGTTCCGCGCAGCAATTGAATACTCTCAGCTCTGGAGACGGCATACTTAATTAAACTTTCAACCTTTAGTTATAACTATAAAAAAAACTGACTCGCATTTTTCATGCCAATCAGTTTTTTTAGTAGAATTACCAACACAGTCGGAAATTATCCAACTTATGAGTAGTATAGTATTTATTTGTAATGGAAGAATACTCTTAGTTCTAAAGATATTTTACTTCCTATCTATTACTCACTATCTGGATCTCTCAAATAGTAACCAACGCCACGTCTTGTCATTAACCATTCTGGTTGACTAGGATTGTTTTCAATCTTTTCACGTAGGCGTCTTACAGTAACGTCAACCGTTCTGACATCACCAAAATAATCATAGCCCCACACTGTTTGAAGCAAGTGTTCACGTTTCATTACTTGTCCAATGTGTTGAGCTAGATAATGTAACAATTCGAACTCACGATGAGTTAATTCAATTTCCTTACCGTTTTTTGTGACAGTATAAGCATCGGGAAGAATGGTTAAATCCCCAATTTTAATCTCACTAGTTTTAGTATCTTCACTGTGAGCGTGTGTTTGGGTTCTTAAACGTGCCTTAACACGAGCAACTAATTCCCGATTAGAGAATGGCTTAGTGACATAATCATCTGCCCCAAGTTCTAGGCCAATAACCTTATCAATTTCGGTATCCTTGGCCGTTAACATAATAATTGGAGTATCTTTAGTTTTTCTGATAGTTCTTGCTACTTCAAGACCGTCAATAACCGGAAGCATTAAATCAAGCAAAATTAGATCTGGATCATCCTCATCAACTTTATCCAAAGCTTCTTGTCCATCAAAAGCAGTTATGACTTCGTAGCCTTCATTTTCCAAATTATATTTAACAATGTCGGAAATTGGTTTTTCATCATCTACTACTAGAATTTTTTTAGCCATATAATTTATCTCCTTGACGTGAATATTATACAAGTTATTAGTTATTAAAACAAAAGCACCATAAAGCAGGGTTAAATTTTTTAAATTTTTTTCAAAAAAAGACTTGTCAGAAATTTGGGGCTTATGGTATGATATATCTCGTTGGTTGAGAGAGATACGCAATCAACACAGATACATGGGTGGTTAGCTCAGCTGGCAGAGCAACGGACTCTTAATCCGTGGGTCTGGGGTTCGATCCCCCAACCACCCATAAATGCGATTCTCGCTTAAACCGATTATGATGAAAATCATGATCGGTTTTTTAGTATCTACAATTGTTTCCAGCAAGTAACTATGTTAACACCTTTAGACTACCTAGTACAATAATTTGGATTAAAAATGAGTTGTATCACACTTAAAGAACCAAATAATTAAGTATGATACAACTCATTTTGTTGCTGAAAATATCAAATTTTCTTATGTTAAATACATTACTTTTAATTCACACAGATCAATTTTTGAATCTTAATATCATAATCCTCAATTTCCCAATCTGCCGTGTCAAAATACATAGCAGATGGAACTAAAGCCACTGTTTTACCAGTATATTTTGCCAAGAAACGATCATAATAGCCGCCACCAAAACCAACTCGATAATTTGAATCCTCTGCGAAGGCCAACCCTGGAACAATGACTAAATCGGGTGTTTGGTTGACCAAATTCTCGTTATATACTGGTTCGAGTATTCCATAATCACTTCTTACCAAATCATCACTATTTGTAAATGGTAGAAAAGCCATTTGACGGTGAGGCATTGTTTTTGGTAGAAAAACTTGCTTGTCTTCTGCTTGGGCAGCCTCAATAATTGGTGTTGTGGGAACTTCAATAAGTGAACTAACAGTGGTTGCAATGGTCTTGGCATTCTTCCACTCAGAAGTATCCTGTAATTTTTTAAGTAGCTGTAATCCTTCAATACGAGTTAGTGTTTTATTTTTATGTAATTGTTTTGTCTGCTGTTTACGTAATTCCTTCTTATCGATATGCTTGCCCTCCGAAACCGTAATTTACTATCTAATAGTTTACAATTAAATAATCTAAAATTAAAACTGATGTGCTTGATAATTAAAGGTTGAATGGTGAAAAACTAATATAACCTCCAATGTTACAGGCCTAAATCTAATTTATTTAAATAATTAGGAATTTTCGTTTTATTATTCCTTCTATAAAAAATAAACTAGTTGGAAGAGCTGAGAGTATTCATTTGCAGCGAAAGTGGCGTTAGGACTTTAGTCCTTACGCCACCGGTCGTGTTGAAGACTCGCGGTTTTTGCGAGGCTTCAACCGAAGTTCGAGACCGCACTTTGGCTCGAACCGTTCCGCGCAGCAATTGAATACTCTCAGCTCTGGAAACGGCATATTTAACTAAACTTTCAGCCTTTAGCTGATAATACGAAAAAAAATTGAAGTCATATATGTGCAGACTTCAATCTTTTTTTATTTGCTGGAATCAGTATCTTCAAAATTGTTAAGAGTGGTTGCCAGATGTTGTAAATTTTTAAGCAGCTCATTTTTTTCAGTATCCGACCAATCATCTAGCGCCTTACTAATATTATTCATTCTAGTTTTGTCTAAAATCGCTTTTAGTTTTTCACCATCTAACGATAATTCAATCGAACGAACTCTGGCATCAGCAGTCCCGTCTTTAGTCGTCACCAAGTCCTTCTTCTCAAGTTTATCGATTTGTCGGCTGACACTGGAATGGCTTTTTCCTAGCATATTGGCTAATTCACTGACATTTGTCGGCTGTTCACGTCCAATGGTAGCGAAAAGCTGAAATGACGTAACTTCTAAATCAACACCAGCATCTTTAATGAAGGCTTTATCACGATCAGTTCGATTGAAAAACGAAACAATTGTTATTAATGCTTTGATCAATTCATTCTCCATTATTTCACCGTCACAACTGCACGTGGTGTCAATGGTGCATTCCATGCTTCACCGATTTCTGACAAATCAAAATTATTGGTTTTCATAGTTATTTTCTCTTTTGCGGCCCATTGAAAGACCCCATTGATGGCTGAAATCAATTGTGGCATAGTTGCACTTTTGACACCGCTGCCTAAAATTTCAATTGCTGAAGAACGCAAGACTGCTGATGGTAAAGCAATATCAGCTTGTCCAGCAGACGCTCCGATACTGACAAACCGTGTAGCATTGTGACCACCAAACATTGCGACAGCTTTCATAATAGCAATGGCACTGTCACCCCATAAGTAATCTAGGACAACATCAACGCCAGCTTGCATCTGCTTTACCAAATCAGCGGTAAACTTATCTGCTCCACCTTCGGCATTCATGTCGAAAGCTACCATTTCATCAGCACCTAATCTGCTTAATTTCTCGCTATTACGACCAGTAACGATAACTTTCTTAGCTCCCATATGATAAGCAATTTTAACAGCCAAACTTCCTGCCGTTCCAGTTGCCCCATTGATTAAGACAGTTTGTCCGGCTTCAAAGTGAGCTCGACTTACTAAAGCCGTCCATGAAGACATCCCTGGATTCGCGATTGCCGCTGCCGTAACATCGTCAATTCCATCTGGTAATGGTAAGATTAAATGTTCATTAATCAAAGTTTTTTCTGCTAAGGAACCATAAGGTGCATTGGTAGCCAAGAAATATACTCTCTTGCCATTCAAAATCCCAACGCCGTCAGTTCCGGCAACATTTGGATAAATTGAATCGGCTGAATAATGCTGTCCCATAGCGCGCATCTTCGTCAGATTGCTCAATGCCGATGCCTTAACATCAACGATTACGTTACCTTCTTTTAATTCTGGTTCATCAAAATCTCCATAAATTGGTGCTTTACCCTTTTCTGTTACAATTGCTGCTTTCATAATTTACTACCTCTTTTTTAATGTTATTTTGTTTTTATAATTAAGTGCGTTTTGCACTCATTTAAAATAACACGATTAGGTGCATTATGCAACTAATTTTAGATAAAAAGTTTTTATAAAATTAGAGTTCATTTGTTTAAACAATTGGAAGTCTTCATTTTATTGTTCCGCCCATTAAAAAAACTAGTTGGAAGAGCTGAGAGTATTCATTTGCAGCGAAAGTGGCGTTATTGCTTCAGCAATTACACCACCGGGCGTGTTGAAAACTCGCGATTTTTGCGAGGCTTCAACCGAGGTGCGAGACCGCTCTTTGGCTCGGTCCGTTCCGCGCAGCAAATGAATACTCTCAGCTCTGGAAACGGCATACCTAATTAAATTTTCAACCTTTAGTTATGTGAAAAAAGGAGACTGTCTCTCACTTGATTACTTCAAGTGGAGGACAGTCTCTTTTTGACAAATTTTTAAATTAAATTCACATATGATTATTTTTAGAAATTAATATACATCAGCAGCAATAACATATTCATTAGTTGCAACACGTAAGTAACCCACGCCGCCAGTATTGGAAATCTCGTCGGCATACCACTTAGTATTTGGTGCCAAAGCCCGATCAGTAATCAGTTGACCGTTGACATCATATAACGCAGTTGGTGGACCGGGTCTCGTTGTTATAACTTGACTAGTTGCTCTGGTAAATCCAGCCTCATAAACACGGACATCTGTACCACTAACATATTCACCTGAACCAACCCGATAATAAGTACCACTGTCAACATTATTTATCTGATCAATCTTCCAAACTGAACCATCTGGCAATGTTTTTCCAATTGGTGATCCACTAGCATCATAAAGTGCAGCCCCATAATCAGAAGTTACTACAACGCCATCATAGTTTCCGGCCGATTGGATACCATTGCCGCTAAATCCAGCTTCCATCTTGTAGTGAACATCAGAAGCTTTAACATATTCGTCAGTACCAATTCCATAATATGAACCATTATAGAGTGTGTTTTCCAGATTAGTCTTCCACTCTGAATTCATTGGTAAATATTTTCCTGTTGGAATTCCGTAAGAATTATAAATTTGCGCACCAGTATCTCTAACCGTCACAACGGAAGTTGCAATTGCTGTGTAGCCGTAATAATTATCATCAGCTTTAGCAGTTGTAGGACCGGAAATTGCGGTTGCTCCAGCACCAAGTGCTAATAATGAAGAAAATAATAAAACTTGTGTAAATCTCTTCATAAACTCATCTTCTTTAAGTAAATCAATAGCATATTCTGCTATCAGCTTGTATATTAGCAAGTTTTTGAAGTTCGAGTATTAATTAACGCTAGTCATTTAGTATATGCATGGTGCTAGTTAAATATCCCGTCTACAGATTTGGAAACGGCATACTTAACCTTATTCAGTTTCATCCTCTGAAACGGTTGGTCCAATAACCAATGACTCCGCCATCAGAATTTCATTATATAATTTAAAAACATAATTTTGATATTTAACTTCACTCTGCGAAATCATATCCAAATACTGTCTTTCTTGCTCAAAGGCCGTCATGAATGCCCGCATCTCGAGTTCCTTTTCTGCCCCAGTAAATTCAGAATGTTTAACAACTTCCAACCACTCTCTGACAAAATCACGCGTCCTAGTTCGTTGCTTTTGAGCCATTAAATCAAACGTAACTGATTTCTTAACATTATCTGGTAAATACATTTTATTAATTGTCACGATTGCTTGATGAACCATATTAACACGGATCTCAGCAACCTCTTCATCAATTTCACTATTTGTTGCCTCATGCTTCAAAACAAATCTGAAGACGATTGTTGGAACAATTAAGCTCAGAATAATCAGGACACTCTCTGACATCAAAATTAAATTGAAATCAGAATTTTTAACATGATATTCGGCCAAAGTATAGGCCAGTGCCAATGTGACAGCTCCATGAACTCCACCTAATGAAAAAATCCAGCCGGAACGATTATTAAACTTTAATCGCAAGCGTCCATAAACGTAACGTGTCAAAACATTAACAACATATAAAATTGTACCAATAGCCAACCATTTCAGTGAATCAGTCGAAAAACGTTCATCGAAAATGATTTTTGTAAACATGAACCCTAATATGACAAAAACTATACTGTTGAAAATTTCTGTAATCATTTTTTGAACATCATCGCCAAAATGAACTTGTTGAGCATTTGTTAATCGACTCCGTTGTGATTCTGCGTTCGAAACTAATCCCGCACAGACTACTGCGATGATACCTGAAATATGAATCTGCTCAGATAAATAATATAGAACAAACGGTTCAACAATATACAATAAAATCTGGGAATTTAGTGAGTTGTAAGACGTTCGTATTAAAATTTGGCGGAATAGCACCATTACCCAGGCAAATGCAAAACCAACTGCCACTCCACCAACTGCTGAAATAAGAAAATCGATAATTGTTTCTTGATAATTGATATAACCGTTAACGTACCAAAGCGTAGCCATATTCAATAAAATAATTCCTGAAGCATCATTAAATAATGCTTCCATTTTTAAAAAGGTACCTTCATTTTTAGGCATCTTTAAACCATTTGTGACTGATTCTGTCGCCGTGGCATCCGTAGGTGTACTGATAGCCGCCAAAATAAAGGCCAAAGGTAAACTAATACCTGCTGCCACCCAAACACCGAATCCAGCCAAAACCATACATAAAATAACTAACGAAATTGCCATTTGTACAATATGTTTTAATTCTTTACCAACAGAATTCAAATGCGTTGCTTGGCCTTCAAAAAATAGCAATGGCGCTACAATCAGGCCAATAAAAATATCAGAATTAAAATTTTCAATATGACTGCCTAAACTGGGAATCAAGAAAATCCCCACTCCAACAACCATACTAATATAGTTAACCGAAATTTTTGAAAACACCTGTGCCGCGAACATACTGACAACAGCTGCCAAAGCCAAAATAAAGGTTGAGATCATCATGCCCATAGCGTTGCCCCCTCGTTTTTTTCCTTCATAAATATAGCACATTAAAATGAAATGTACTCATTGTATGCTGCCGTCTCCAGAGCTGAGAGTATTAACCTGCTATGCGGACCGGCTCGAGCCTGAGGAACGGTCTCGAACCTCGGTTTGAATTCTTGCACAAACCGCAAGTATCCAAATACGCCCGGTGGCGTAATGGCTGAAGCCATAACGCCACATCCACAGCTGGTTAATGCTCTCAGCTCTTCCGACTAATTGTTCGTTGATACGTGAATTAATAGTAATTAACTGAAGGTTGAAAGGTGAAAAAGTAATCGCAAAAAGTAATATAAACATTATTGTGATATTCATTACCCCCAAAAAATCGGATTAAAAAAAATACAACAAAAAAAGGAATGTATTCTTTTTAAAAAATAGAATTACATTCCTTTTGGCTATATAATTTTAGAATTTGTTTCACATGGAACATATGGTATTTAATCACCGCAAAAACACTATATATGGTATTGGAATATTAATGAATATAATTACTTATTGATTTAATGTCGTTTGGGGTTGTTCGACAGCATCCGCCAATCAACTTGGCACCAGCCTCTAGCCACCCTGGCACTAAATCAGAAAAGGTGTCAGCTTGAAGACTGGCCTGCCATGTTTTTGTGACGGGATCATAAATATCACCATTATTAGGGTAAACAATAATTGGCTTATCCGTCACCTGATTAACATTACGAACAACTTCGTGGATATTTTCCAAGGTTGTACAATTGACCCCAATTGCCGAAACTTGGTCAGCACCATTGAAATATTTCACGGCTTCCGACAAAGATGTACCATTACACAAGGTCGAATCATCTTTAACACTAAACGTTAACCAAGCGTGTTGTTTAGGAAACTTTTCAATCAACAAGTCGACTAGTGCGTTGGCTTCATCAAAGTTAGGTTGAGTTTCAAATGCAAACAGATCCACTCCAGCTCGATCCAGCAACTCCATTCTGGAATAATGAAATTCCTGATACTCTGACTTGCTTAAATTATAATCTCCACTGTATTCACTGCCATCTGCCAAATATGCACCATAAGGTCCGACACTACCGGCAACTAAAGGGTGGGGTGCTCTTTTTTGACGGACATCTTTTGGCAAAGAATTGAAATAATTATTGCGAGCTTTATTAGCTAATTCCACAGCCTTAATTATTAAGTTTTCACTTTCGGACTCGCTGAATCCTAGTTCCATAAATTTTGAAACATTAGCTTGATAAGTATTAGTTGTGGCAACGTCTGCGCCATTTTGAAAATAACTTTCGTGGACAGCTGTTATCGCTTCAGGATTTTCAATCAAAGCTTTAGCCGACCAAAGATCACTGTCAGTATCAATGCCGCGTTTTTCTAGCTCTGTTGCCATTGCCCCATCAACAACCAAGCCGTTTCTATTTTTCAAATCTACCGCGATCAAATCACTCAAATTGCCATCTCCTCAGATATAACCTTGCTTGCCTTCTATAATAATGTAGTTTATCATAAAAATTAAACTTTTTTAATCTTATTCTAATGTATCTCATTATACAAGGTGCTCACCTATGGAAAATAATAACAATACTCACATCAAATTGAAACGAAATATGGAATCTCGTCACTTATTCATGATTTCTTTAGGAGGAGTCATTGGAACTGGTCTCTTCTTGAGCTCGGGTTATACAATTCATGAAGCGGGACCAATCGGAACCATTTTGGCCTATGGTATTGGAGCAATCGTCGTCTACCTAGTCATGCTCTGTCTAGGGGAATTGTCGGTAGCAATGCCTGAAACTGGTTCTTTTCACGTTTACGCTAATAAATATATTGGCCCCGGAACTGGATTTACAGTTGCCATCCTTTATTGGCTGACTTGGACTGTTGCGTTAGGTTCAGAATTTACAGCTTCCGGTTTAATAATGCAACAGTGGTTTCCCAATTCACCAACCTGGATCTGGAGTGCCTTGTTTATGGCTGTAATTTTTATCTCCAACGCCTTATCAGTTAAATTTTTCGCTGAAACTGAATTTTGGTTTTCAAGTATCAAAGTTATTGCTATTATTCTGTTCATTATCATTGGATTCTTAGCAATCTTTGGTGTCATTCATATCAAAGGTACTACCCAAGCTCCAATGTTTACTAATTTATTCAAAGATGGACTTTTTCCCAATGGCTTCAAAGCTGTATTTACTACTATGTTGACTGTTAACTTTGCCTTTTCCGGAACAGAACTGATTGGTGTAACTGCTGGAGAAACGAAAGATCCCAGCAAGAACATTCCCCGAGCTATTCACACGACTTTGTTACGATTAATTATCTTTTTCATCGGTAGTATCGTTGTCATGTCGGCGTTAATTCCTTGGCAAAAAGCTGGTGTCAATCAAAGCCCATTTGTACTCGTATTCAAAAGTATTGGCTTCCCATTTGCGGGTGACCTGATGAATTTCGTTGTGCTAACAGCTATCCTTTCAGCGGCTAATTCAGGACTCTATGCCTCAACTCGAATGCTGTGGTCACTTGCACACGAGGGCATGATTCCATTAAAATATGCCAAAACTAACTCCCGAGACGTTCCAATGACCGCCTTATGTTTGAGTATGATTGGTGGAGTTCTCGCTTTAGTATCAAGTGTAGTCGCCGCTTCAACCGTTTATTTGGTTCTTGTATCAATCTCCGGTTTAGCAGTTGTGATCGTCTGGATGGCAATTGCTTTATCAGAAATAAATTTCCGCAAGAGTTTTCTAAAATCTGGTCACACTTTAGATGAATTGAAATTCAAAACACCATGGTATCCATTCGTACCTTGGACAGCATTTATCATGAGCCTTTTATCCTGTGTTCTAATCGTATTTGACCCCAATCAACGTTCCGCCCTATTTTATATGATTCCATTTTTGATATTATGTTACGTAGTTTATTATGGAAAAGAATACCTCAAGAAACTTCGAACGAAATCTTCAAACGACTAAACTGCCTGTTTTATTCCAATTTTTCAATCACAAGATTTGTTCTGGGCCGAATAAAAAGGTTTAATATAAAGGTATAGGCACTAAAATTGGGAGAGATTGATATTATGAATAAGAAAACAGACGTTAACGAAGAAAGTCCACTAACGAAAGTTATTGACGACGTTTCAGAAGGTATTAATGACGCTGGGACTGTTTTTAATTCCGAAGAAACACCAGTAATTGAGGACAGTAATGGTAAGGAAGCAGTTCGTTACTTACTTTGGGGATTACTTTCAGTTGTCGTAAACTTTGGAACATTCTTTCTTTTGTATCACACAATGCATCTTAACTATCAATTCGCAAATATTGTGGCCTGGTTCTTAGGAGTACAAGTCGGATTCTGGGTTGACCGAATTATTGTTTTCCGTCATAAATCCAACACAGCATTTAGAGAAATGTTAGCTTTTTACGGTACTAGAGTTTTAACATTTTTAATCGAAACAGCAACACTTTGGGTCGGAATCTCCGTATTAAGCGCCAATGGAACCGGTTCAAAAATTGTGGGTCAGATTTTAGCGATTGTCGGTAATTATGTATTATCTAAGTTCTTTATATTCAAAAATAAATAGAGAGCGGAAGGAGTTGCCCTTGGGTAGCTCGTTTTAGAGCCATCTCACAATAAAATCTTAAGACGGCCCAACTTTAAAACTAGATTATAAAAAAAGGGACCTCCAAAATTCCGGAGGTCCCTTTTACTATGCAGTTTCAACATCACTAGAAATTTTAGCTTTATTCAAAAGCACTGAACTGGTTACAACTGACAAGGAACTGAATGCCATTGCAAATCCTGCTAATTCAGGACTCAACGTTAATCCAGCTGCGTAGAAAATACCTGCAGCAACCGGAATACCTAAGACATTGTAAATAAAAGCCCAAAACAAATTGAGTTTGATACGATTAAACGTCTTCTTACTCAATTCCAACGCTTTGGCAACATCACGGAGATCATTCTTCATCAAGACGATTCCACCGGATTCGATTGCAATATCAGTTCCTGAACCCATGGCAATTCCAACATCAGCAACAGTCAGTGCTGGAGCATCATTGATACCATCACCGACAAAAGCAACTTTTCCATTTCTTTGTAAAGCTTCAACATGGTCTGCTTTATCACTAGGCAAAACGTCAGCAATCACTTCATCAATGCCAACTTCTTCAGCAATTGCTTTCGCAACTCGTCTGTTATCACCGGTCAGCATGACCGTATTCAAACCACGAGATTTCAACATACCGATGGCCTCTTTGGAAGTTTCTTTAGCCGCATCTTGAATAGTAATCAAGCCAATGATTTCTTGGTTTATACCAACAAAAACAACTGTCTTGGCCTGATTTTGGAGAAGAATCATCTGTTCATTCAATTCTGAATCAAGTTTAATATCGTTTAATAATTTATCATTACCAACAAAAGCTTTTTGACCATCGATTGTTGCAAAAACCCCTTTACCTTCGATAGCTTGGAAATCTGTAACTGTTGCAACAGTAATCTTGTCAACTTCAGCTTTATCCAAAATTGCAGCAGCTAAAGGATGTTCAGATGATTCTTCCAAAGCTGCAGCAATTGCCAAAACCTGTTTCTTATCACCAACAATATCAGTTACTTCAGGCTTACCTTTAGTAATTGTTCCAGTCTTATCAAAGACAACCGTGTTAACATCACTAACTTCTTCAAGTACTTCGCCATTCTTGATCAAGATACCCATCTTAGCTCCACGGCCCGTTCCGACCATTAAAGCAGTTGGCGTTGCTAAGCCTAAGGCACATGGACAGGCGATAACCATCACTGATACAGCAAAAATCAAAGCTGTAGCTACAGTAGCACCAAGGAAAACGTACCAAACTACGAATGTCAAAATCGATAAACTTAAAACTACTGGAACAAATATTTCCGATACTTTATCGGTTAAATTTTGAATTGGAGCATGACTATTTTGGGCTTTTTTGACTAATTCAACAATTTGAGAAAGCATCGTATCTGAACCGACTTTTTCAGCTTTAAACATAAAAGTTCCATTACTGTTCATTGTCGAACCGATAACTTTATCACCGATGCTTTTGGAAACTGGCATACTTTCACCCGTCACCATTGATTCATCAACTGTCGAGCTTCCTTCAGTTATCTCACCATCAACCGCAATTTTTTGACCAGGTTTAACTCTGATAATATCCCCGGCTACAATTTCTGATAATGGTACCTGAACAATTTTGCCATCACGCATAACTTCAGCGTCCTTAGCTTGCAGATCCACCAATTTTTCAATTGCATTAGACGCATTATTACGCATCTTTTCCTCAAAAACTTGTCCTAGCAAGACAAATGTGACAACAAAAGCAGCACTTTCAAAGAACACTGCCTGATGAGTCAACATCGCATAAATACTGTAAACATACGCTGTTGCAGTACCAATTGCGACTAACGTATCCATATTTGAATGATGCTTTTTAAATGATGCCCAGGCACTCTGGATAAATGGACCGGCTGCGACCGCCATAACAATCGTTGTTAAAACAAATTGAATCCACTCACTACCTGGAATCATAATGCCAAAGGGCATCAGAATCATCCCAACTAACATCGGAATTGAAAAAATCAATGAGATCCAAAAGCGCTTTGTAATAGTCATACTAAATCCCCTCTCTATTCAACAATTACTTTTCCATGAAACATATCCATTCCACATGCCCATTGATAAGTGCCAGGCTTACTTGTGTCAATTTCAATCGATTATTGTTCGTTTTGTGGCAATTCCTTATTGATACCGAAATCTGAAAAAACAACTCGATCCAAACAGCTAGAAGCATCTTTTCTAGTAAAATTTAACGTAGCTGGCACGCCTTGTTTCAAAGTTATAACTTCAGGTGAGTAGCCACCTTTGACCTCAACATCAACACTTTGATTGTTATCAGCTACATCAGCTGTAGCACTTGCTACCTCATGCTTACCGAAAAACCACCACAGAATAAACCCAATCATTGCTAAACAGATAATTAAAATTATAATTCTTGCCATAATGTTACCCCCATTCCTCGTTTACAAATGTAATCTATGCTAAATATATTATCGTTAAAGTTTACATTTGTCAACTAGGATACCAAAAAAAAAGATATCCATCAGTAAGATACCTTAATTTCAAGAAAGTATTTAGCAAAAAAGGTTGCTTGTTCAGAATTAACCTTGAGCCCTTTGATTCCAAATTCTTCAATGTCAATCGTTTCAAAACGGCAACTGCTGAAGTCAATGCCTTTTAATTTGGTATTGAGAATCGTCATTTTATTTAAGTCACAATCGTCAAAAAAGATTTGTTTGAGTTTATTTTCGTTAAAACTCATATCTTTCATACTGGTTGATTCGAAACTCGTTTCCTTCAAGTTAGCTTCATTAATATTACTCAAATCCAACATACAATTTTTGAAAACGACATTATTAAAGTAGGATTTATCCAGATTAACGCCAATCATCTTACAGTTTTGAAATTCGACCCGATACAAACTAGCTTCTGTCAAAAAGCAATTCGAAAGATTGCAACCTTTAAAAATGACATCGGTTAGTTCAATTTTATCGAAATCACATTCACTAAAAGTAACGTGTTCAAAAATAGTCTGTTCAATAATTGGATGGCGAATAATTTGTTTTTCAACAAACTCCCCTTCCAATTTTTTGTTGCTCAGGAAGAAATCTTCTTCATTAAAGATATCGAAAAACGACGCTGGTTCCAGATATTCTTCGGTAATTTTTGGATGATCCATATTTCTTGCTACTTAGTTACTTGTCTATAAGGCATGATAACAGATATTTTAATTTAATAAATTAGAAGAAAACCACCGATTCAACGCTCGCTGTAATAAACGCGGTTGTTAAAAAAGGTGAAGTTGTTTGCTCAATTTACGTGTCGAACGTCTTTAATTAGATTTTCTAACTTAAAATTAATTATTAGATATCCGCATCTTGATATAACAGTGTTTATAGTTCATTTTACGTGCATCCTGATAATACCGTTACCTTAGCATATGACAAATGTCATTTCGAGTTGTGACGTTCTGTACTATATTATGAATATCATAATAAATTAAAATTATATTATTCCATAAATGAGGGAGGCCATAGATTATGACTTAATTAATAATGTGTTAAACATTTAGATAAAAGTTACGATAAAAAAAGAAATTCTACATGATGGAAAATTGTTAATTAAAATTAAATTACATAAAAAATGAGTTGTATCACACTTAAGAGAATTAGGTGAGCTGCAACTCATTTTGTTAGTTTTAATATTTAATGATTGACACAAATACTTTAAAAATAATTACTAAGATACTTCTGTAATAAAACTTAAGAAGGAACTAATATTCTGTTCAATCTTTTTTATAACATCAATAGTTAATTTTCAGACTAATCACGCTCATTGGTGCAATTGTAAAATCAAGATTTTCTTTATCCTCAAGTGCGTTAACAACTTCAACGTTTTTACCAAAATCATCTTTATTCAAAACAATTTTATTTTCTCCAACATTTTCTAGTCTAACAATAATGGCCGACTGATCTGTATATGAAGGATATATTGAACTAATTAAATAGTCTTTTGGTAAATTAAACAACTCTAACTCACGTATCTCAGATTTTTCAATTGTAGGGAATTGAATCTTATTATCTAAACGATTATGGAATAAATTCAATTCCTGTTCTTGATAAGAAGGTATCGACAAGTCGTCGCCATTCACTGCTTGTTGAATATTTAAGTGATCCATCTTCTTGGTAAATAATACGCTGAATTGCTCCGAGATAGACCCAAGCAACTCACCATCCGGAGTCTGAATCATTACATGACCCTGTTTAGTCGTATCACCAGATGCGCGACCAGGACGATAAACCAAATTTGGTTTACCAAGTTCATTAGTCGAAGTAAGAATTGTTAACCATAAAATATCATCTGATTGTTGATATTCAGAAATGTCTTTTGATATCGCCGTTACAGTTACATTCTCATTTGATAGAGAAACACTACTATCAAATGGATAAATATTCACTGGGGTTTCCGCCCAGTTATCATGTGGCACAATTTCATTATCACGTTCAATAAAACCAAATGGAACTGAAGCAATATTGGTCTTAGCATGAATACCAGTCCTCAACCCCACTCTAACTCGATGATTCAAGACTGTATTATCAAAATCAAATTGCATTCTTATTCGATTGTCATTTGGTAATAGAAACATTGTCAGTCTGTAAGTAACCTTTTCCATTTGTCCCTGATATGTATTTTCTACTTGGGACTTAGGCAATTCCTGCCCTCCAGTTAAGATCATCTTCGAAAAATCATGATGGACATCTGTTTCACAGTGATCAAATGGCAGCATAAATTTTTGACCATTTCTTAATGGAGAAAAATCATATGTATCCCCATCATTGGCAACATCTTCAATTAAAAGTACGTCCTTTAATATTTGATTTTGATAAGTTAAATCAACTTTACCATCCATAAAATTAATCGATAAAATATTATTTGAGATAGCATTTTCTGATTGTTGCATCTTTTCTGAACTATCATGAGAAATCACTTTAAAAACCTTGTATCCTAACGCCGGAAGCTCCACTTTTACTAAGGCCTTGGATATGTAGTATCCTGATTCTTTTATATAGTGATCTCCCGTCTCATCCTGCATTAGTACATTGTCACGGGGAACAACATACTCTTGAGAAATAATTTCTGTTACACAATTATCAATCTTAGGATCATTAGATTTTGTTAGTAACTCTACAGTCTTATAACCGTGGAAACGGTGCCCATCCGGATTGAATAGTAAAATTTCATCCTTGGTCAAATTAATTTTCTTTGCAATTAAATTTTCAACCATATTGACGATATCTTCAGCAATTTGAATACCCTCAGTTAAGCGATGCATAATATCCTGTTCGACTGGATCAGTAACACTTCCAGCCATACTATCATGAGCCTGACTTTCCAATAATTTTTTCCAAGATCTGATTAATAATTGCTGACTTATATCAAGACCTACAGATCGACCAATAACTAACATTGGTTCAGCCTTTTTAATTAATAGATTTTCCAACCGGCGAGATTTCAATTTAATATTCATTCGACTGGAGCTACTCGAACGGTGAACTCTGGCTAAAACTGGATCAATAAATTCGCCTATGTATTCGGGCAAATCATCTCTTTGTGAAACCTTATCAACAAAAGTTTGATAATCTGATATTTCATAATCATATTTACCGATTTTGTTAATATTCTTTATCTTTCTTTGAAAATCCTTAATGATATCCAGCTGATCATTACCAGATGGAATCAAAATGTCATTTCCTTTCTCGAATTTTTGAATGAATTCAATTGCAGTATCTAGTCGTTTATCAACGTACGCGTGATTATCCGATAGTAGCATTCCAGTCCCATAACCTTGTGGCATATTCACGGCCGTTACTTGATTTCCTTTACCTAAAGATTTCCAATTAAAGTAATAACCGCCAATTTTTTGAGGGTTAATTCCCCGCCAAAAAATAAAACTATGTAATCCTAATTCGTTCAAAATTACGGGTATTTGAGAATTAAATCCAAACGTATCTGGTAAATATCCAACGTGTAAATACTGACCATATTTTTTAGAATCAAATATTCCAATCATCCCATTACGTAGTAGTGATTCACCCTTTATATGTAGTGCATCCGGCTGTGTATACCATGGTCCGATAATCAGTTGACCATTATCAACCAACTTTTTAACCCGACCCAACATCTCCGGCCTAATTTTAATATAATCATCCAAAATGGAAATTTGTCCATCCAGCGTAAAACTTGTTCCAGGGTGATTTTCCAATTCAACAATTGCATCGGTAAATAATTTATCACTTAAAAAGATTGAATCTTCGGCTGAAAAATACCATTCACGGTCCCAATGAGTATGATTTACGATACTTATCTTTTTCATTAACTCTCCCACTCTTCTTCAGAGAAGTCTACGTCCTGACTTTCATCAATCGTAGCTGTTGTTGGAGCCTCTTCGACCTTAACGTTTCTTCTAACTAGCAATGTGGCTCCAGTTATAAATCCCGAACCAACTAAGATACCAAGAATATAAACTGGCCAATTATTAACTGCAAACCAACCATAAAAACCGCTAATAGGTGCTTTATTAACTGCGCCTAAACCAACAGCAATGGCACTACCTAATGCTGATCCGATAACATTAATAGGAATAATCTTTAATGGCGATTCAATAGCGAACGGAATGGCACCTTAAGAAACACCAATTAGTCCCATTACGAATGAAGCTTTACCAGCTTCGTTTAATTCTGGACTGAATTTCTTTTTATCAATCATTGTTGCAAGACCTAATCCTATTGGAGGGATAATAATAGCTACTTGAGCGGCTGTGTTAGGATCATAAACTCCACTAGTTAATAACGCCATGGCGGTTGTAACAGCAGCTTTATTAACAGGTCCACCTAAGTCAAATCCAACCATTCCGCCAACAATAGCGGCTAATAGAACCTTATTAACTCCAGTCATTGATTTCAACCAACTAGCTAATCCGGAATTCAAAGCGGCAAATGGCCCACCAACAACGTACTGTATCAGAATCAAGGTAATTAAAGAACCTAAAACAGGGACTAAGAAAACAGGAACAACTGAGTTCATTGCATCTGGTAAATGAATATGATCAAACATAAATTTTGATACATAACCAGCAATTAACCCTGATGCCAATGCACCCAAGAATCCAGCATTCATATTAGCAACCAAAACACCAGCTACCATACCTGGTGCAATACCACCTTTATCAGCAATTGAATAGGCGATAAATCCAGAAATAATCGGGAACATTAATCCTAGAGCTAGTCCACCCCAACCATCATCTGTATGTAAAAATTGGATAATAGCGTTTGAATTTGTTGCCCACTTTTCATCCCAAATGTTAGAAATACCAAATGCTGAAGCACCAATTCTAGAAATAGCCATTAGAACAGCACCTGCAATAACAACGGGAATCATGTACGAAATACCAGTCATAACGTGTTTCTCTAACTCTTTCCAAAACGACTTACTCATTTTAAATACCCCCTTAGTTTTAAAAAACTATTTTCCGTCTGCCAATGCCAACGCGTCATTAATAACTTTCTTAGCATCTTTAATAGGATCACTAACATTAATATCTAGAATCTTTTTGCCATCAAATCTTTCAGAATCACGTACTTTAGTATCAGTAGCAAAAATAACAACTTCCCCAATTTGGACATCTTTTTCATTCAAACGATTACCTATACCTGTGGCACCTTGTGTTTCCACTTTAATCAAAACATCCATTTCTTTGGCTGCTTTACGCAAAGCCTTTTCAGCCATATATGTATGAGCAATTCCTGTGGCACATGCTGTTACGGCAATTAGTTTTCTTTTCATTATTGTGTTATCTCCTTATTCTTAAAAATATTAATAATATCTTCCTTTGTTTTTGCAACCTTAAGAGCATCAATCACATCGTCGTCCATCAATCTTTGGGCTAACAATGATAAAACTCGCAAATGTTCTTTAGACTCTGACCCTTCAGGAATCGAAAGCATGAAGACCATGGAGACTTTTTTACCATCAAGTGCATCCCAATCAACTGGATGATTCAATTTAGCAAATGCTATGGATGAGGTTTTGACTACATCGGATTTTCCATGAGGAATAGCAATTCCACCACCGACTCCTGTGGTACCAGTCCTCTCACGCTCCATAACTGAATCAGTATACTTACCGATATCAGTAATGACTCCATCTTTCAAAAACATCTTTGCCATCTCGTGAATAACATTTTCTTTAGTATCTGCTTCAATATTGAAATTCATTTGATTCTTATTTAATAAATCTAAAATCTCCATCTTTATCTCCCCTTTAACAAGTCAGATATTTTTTCGCTACTATTACTTGAAATAATCTTCTTGATTAATCGACCATCACTTAAAATATCCCAAAATCGATCATAAATTGTATCTAACTGTGCCTGATCCATATTCTCCTTAAACGCAATGAAAAAAATCAAATTGACCTTCTGATTACCCCACACGACTGGTTCTTGCAGTTTTAAAACTCCAATTCGAGTTTTCTTAACATACCTAGGATTTGCATGTGGTGTTGAAATATTTTTGAATGATGTAAAAGAAAGGTTTTCTCTCTGAATTGCACTTTCAATGGAACCAGTTCTTAAAACTCCATTATTTTCTAATAATTTGCCTAACATCGAAATAGCATTTTCCCAGTTATCCACTTTATCAATCATGATGTTTTCACTGGAAATCAGACTGTTGAATAAAGAGTAATCACTCGTTTGAGATGTGTTGTCAGCTATAGCCATTTTAATTTTATTTTTCAACTCTTCAGTGGAAACCACTGGACTGACATAAATAATAGGTAAATTGTTTTCTGGAAGCTCAATTGTGCTGATAATCAAATCAATATCCTTAGAATCAAATTTCAAATACTCATCATAGGATAATATCTTCATAATTTTAACTCGAGAAAAATCGTTCTTAATTCTAGCTGCTAAGAGCTGTGACGTACCTAATCCTGTACTACAAACTATTGCTGCCTGAATGACATTATTATTAGTTCTTCTTCTTTCAAGATATGCTTCAAAATGTAATGCCAGATAAGCCGTTTCGTCATCATTAATTTTTGTATTGTATTCTCGTTCATATAATTTCTTTAAATTAATTGCCGCTTCAAAAGCGTAGCTGTATTTCTGAATAATTGAATCTTTGTAAGGATTGGTAATTGATACTCCCAGTTTCCACCGATTTAGTGATGAATTAATATGCAGTAATAATCCTTCATAAAGTTGATCATCGTAACCAAAATCATTCAAATAATTTTGCAGTAAATCATTCGTATTTAATTTTGTAGATATATTGTTTGTTCTCTTTTTTCCAGCTGCCACCAGATGTAATTGAATATAATATATTTCTTGTTTAGGGAATTTAATATTTAATGCATTTTCTAATTCTTTAGCCAAGATTTTAGATTCTGTTAAATATGTTGTTGAGGATCCCCAATGTTCATTCTTAACAAATTTGCCTAGTTTAATTCTTTCAACAGCAATCAATAAGTGAACCAACAGAGACTGATACTCATAGTCATTAAGTACCATATTCTGATTTTTGGTAAAATTATTTAATATACCATCAACTGACGTTATAAGATTCTTGGGAATAGATAGTTTATTATCATTAACAATTTTTAGATTTCGTTCATTAATAGTAGGAACTACATTAAATATTTGCCTAGATACTACTTGTGTTAAAATTTTGCGTCTACTATCTTCATCAATATCCAGTTTTATACCTTTACCTGATGTCCTTTGAAGAGTTAATCCGATTGATTCCAAACGTAATTCAATATCATCAATATCTTCTAAGATCACTTGTCGATTAACGTAATACTTATCAGATAATTCTTGAACTGTAATAAATCCATCTGAATTAAGCAATTGACTAAAGACTAGTTCTCTCCTTGTTCTATTATCCAAATAATCATCGTTCTTTTTAAATTCAATTCCTGTTAGTATCCTTAATAAATCACTATCACTACCTTTTATATAAATTCCAATACGTGGTTTTTTAATCAAATCAACATTAAATTTACTAACATAGTTTTGAATAATAGATACATCGCTATAAATTGTCTTCGTTGAAACTTTTACTTTTTCAGATAATTCTTTGGCACTCAGAGGTAAATAGTCAGGTTCTCTTTTATTTTCAACTAGTATTAAAATCAATTGAATCTGTCTTTTGTTTAGGTTCATGTATTTGCCTCCAATTACAATATAGCATTGCTGTAAACGGTTCCATATATAATTACTTTCCACATTAATGTGGAAGTATTCAACTTATTACTAAAGAAAATAAAAAAATAATCCTTCATTTTGAAGGTTCTGTTCAAAATGAAGTTAAAAGTTGTCCGTCAGCATAATTTCTTATGACTTAAAATTTTTAATCAAAGTCAATTACAGAAAAATGAGTTGTATCACACTTAAGAGAATAATTAGGTGAGATACAACTCTGTTTTGTTAGTTTTAATATTTAATGATTGATGCAACAACCTTAAAAATAATTATTGAAATACTTCTATGGCCAAATTTAAAAAAGAACCTTTTTTGAATGTTTGTCATTTAAATAACGCATTGTGCTAGTTAAGTATTATTAACTGAAGGTTGAAAGACGAAAAGGTTATATAAACAGTGCTGTGACAGGCCTAAATTCAATTTATTTACCAATGTATTTAAACAGCAAAAGATCACAATTGGAAATTCTTATTATTAAAAAACTAGTTGGAAGAGCTGAAAGTATTCATTTGCAGCGAAAGTGGCGTTAGGACTTTAGTCCTTACACCACCGGGCGTGTTGGAGACTTACCGGTTCTTGGTGAGGCTTCAACCGAGATTCGAGACCGCTTTTTGGCTCGAATCGTTCCGCGCAGCATATGAATACTTTCAGCTCTGGAAACGGCATAATGCATCAAACTTTCAACCTTTAGTTATTAAATCAATTCAAGCTTAATCGCCAATGCACCATACTGCTTCTCCATTTGGCGTGAATAAATTTTCTGATTCTCACAATCAAGCTCAGAAATTGGCTCCTGTTCTGGACTACCAATGATAGTGCCCGAATACTTTTGAAATAACTCCTTAAAGGTCGAAAAGCATTCCAATCTCAAAACCTTAGTCTCAATCATTTCGTCAGTTGTTAAATCACTGAAACGGATAATATTGCCAATTTTTAACTGCGACCGTTTTTCGTCATTCAAACGGATTTCAATTGTTTTTGTACCATTCTTAATCGCCATAAATGGCTGATGATTCAGATGCATTTCCATAAATATTCTACTCGATTCTATTAAATTAACTTTTAGATACCTATTTATATCTTCCTAAATCCCTATAATTATGTATTATAGAGCTAAAGGTTGAAAGGTGAAAAATTAATATAACCATTGTTGTTCCAGAACTAGAGCTAATTTATTTAAATAATTTGAAGTCTTAGTTTTATTGTTCCTGCCAAAAAAATAAACTAGTTGGAAGAGCTGAGAGTATTCATTTGCAGTGAAAGTGGCGTTATTGCTTCAGCAATTACACCACCGGGCGTGTTGAAGACTCGCGGGGTTTGCGAGGCTTCAACCGAGGAACGAGTTCGCTTTCTGGCTCGGGCCGTTCCGCGCAGCAATTGAATACTCTCAGCTCTGGAAACGGCATACTTAATTAAACCGACCTTTAGCTATTTAACTTATTTAATTAGAACAGAGGGATTTTTATGGGGGCTTTAAGCGAATTACGATATCAAAATCGTAACTTCTGGAAATATTTCTGGAAATACGGTCAAATCATTATTTTGATTCAATTATCTATTAATTTTGTCTTTGTACCACTTTTAAACTACATGGCGAATGGCATTAATTATCTGGGTAACGTTAATTACATTTCTTACAGCAATATCATTACACTAATTACAGGCAAACCGTTGGTGGTAATCGGTTTAATAATCGTATTACTAATTTTATTACTGCTAGTTTTTGCCCAATTCACGTTAATGCTGGTCAGTTTTCAAGCTATCAAATCAAACGCCAGTTTAAGTTGGTGGGACTACCTCAAGAGTGTCAGTAAAAATCTCTTCGGTTTACCATTCAAGGCTTTTGGATTCTTTCTATTATATTTTCTGATCATTACACCGTTTGGCAGCCTCGGAATGTCATCAAGCCTTTTGAGTAAGGTAAAAGTTCCACAATTTATTCTTGATTGGTTATTTCAAGAACATTTAACATATGGAATTATTCTAATAATTTTCTATCTTATTATTTTTTACATTGGTGTTCGCTGGCTTTTCGTCTTGCCACTGATGATTTTCGAAAATAAGGATATCAAAGACGCTATTAAACGCAGTTGGAATATGACCCGAAGTAAAGTTTTTTATTATTTAAGAATCTTTCTAAGCTTAATTATTATTGTGACTCTTTTTGTTATGGTAACTAATGGTTTCTTTTTAGGACTACAAGCAATTGTCGACAATGTATCATTCTTAAAAGTCGTTTCATTGCCCATGGCCATCATTAATATGACCATTATTCAATTGCTAAATTACGCCGTTGATTTATATGTCTCTGCGATGTCAGTGCTGATTTTACTAAGTCACACGCATACACATTACTTTTATCCACGAAAAAATCATCGCAGTCACAAATGGTTCTGGGGTATTTTAGGAACCGTTGTCGTCTTTTCATTCATCGCATATGACACGTATTACTTCAATGACATGCTATTAACGCCACCACTAACAATTTCTCATCGCGGCGTTGACAATGGTAACGGCGTTCAAAATACCGTTGAATCACTTGAGGCTACAGCCAAAGAAAAACCTGATTATATTGAAATGGATATTCAAGAAACCAAAGATCATCAATTTGTAGTTTTCCACGACAATACGTTAAAAGGACTGGCTGGTATCAATAAACGACCTAGTCAAATGACTTTAGCCGAACTAAAGGAAACCCAAATTCATGAAAATGGTAAAACTACAAATATTGCCAGTTTTGACGACTATCTTGCTACCTCGACACGACTCCACCAAAAGTTATTGGTTGAATTAAAATCTGTTCCTGGTAATCAGAAAGATTTTGTCAAACTATTCACCAAAAAATATCAAAAACAATTACTCAAAAATAAAGATATGGTTCATTCATTGAGTTATAGCTATATTGAAGAAACTAAAGATTTGATGCCCAAAGTCACCACCAGTTACATCCTCCCATTTAATCTCTTCGGAGTACCATTTACCAATGCCAATGCCTTCACGATGGAATATACTACTTTAAACGAAGCCTTCATCGACAATGCTCACTTACAACAGAAGAAAGTCTTTGCTTGGACGGCCAATGATACAGAATCAATGGACCGCATGATTTTTATCGGTGCTGACGGCATTATTACAGATAATTTGAGTGAATTACAGACTGAGAACAACAATCTATTCAACGATACTACCTACACCAAACGTATGGCAGCTTATATTTCTCAAATGCAAGATCCATTCGAATAATGGAAAAGGACGCTATTCAGCAATTTGCCGATCAACGTCCTTTTTTGGTGTCTTAATTTTTTGATAGCCACGATAGTTATCACTAGAAAACGAAATGTTTTGTCCATCAGCATTTAATTCATCTGCATGATGTTCTCCCCAAACTGACATATCAATCAAAACTTTACGCAGGGATTTACCCTCATCCGTCAAAGAATATTCAACGTGTAATGGTAATCCCGGATAATTAATTCTTTGAACAATTTTGTTACTGATCAATTCATTTAATTGTTGTGTCAAAACCTTTTGACTAATATCAGGAATTTCCCTTAAAAGTTCGCCATTACGCATTGACTGACCACCAAGATGACATAGAATCAACGATTTCCACTTTCCATTAATAACTGAGAGTGTTAAATCAATACTCATATGGTAATTTTTTCCTTCCATTACGAAACCTCTTTTGACGTTACTCGAAAACGATATTTTATAGTTACCTGAAGGTTGAAAGTTTAATTAAGTATGCCGTTTCCAGAGCTGAGAGTATTCAATTGCTGCGCGGAACGGACCGAGCCAAAAAACGGTCTCAAACCTCGGTTGAAGCCTCGCAAAACCCGCGAGCCTTCAACACGCCCGGTGGTGTAATTGCTAAAGCAATAACGCCACTTTCGCTGCAAATAAATACTCTCAGCTCTTCCAACTAATTTTTTTATGACAGGAACAATAAAATGAAGACTTTTTATTTGTTTAAATCAATTAGCTTCATGCCTGTAACAACAATGGTTGTATTAGGTTTTCACCTTTCAACCTTTAGTTAAACAATCAACAATTTTCATTTCACTGTTTCTAACATTTAAAAATAAATTAGTCGGAAGAGCTGGGAAATATTTGTGTGCCGTGGAAGTGGAATAAGGACGGGAGGTTCTCCCGTCCTTATTCCACCGGGCGTGTTTGGAGACTTGACGAACTCTGTCAAGGCTTCAAACCGAGATTCGAGACCGCTTCTCAGGCTCGAATCGGTCCGCACAGCTAGTGAATATTTCCCAGCTCTGTAGACGGCATACTTACCTAAACTTTAAACCTTTAGATAGTTACTAAATAGTGCGTACTATGATTTTAGCACAGAACTTATTACAATGATTCCATTGAAACTTTTAGAAATGAGGTGTAGTTTTATGACTGAAAAATATAATTTCTTAAAACCTTATACTTTTAAGAATGGTGTTACGATCAAAAACCGGATTGTCATCCCACCAATGACTGAGGCCGCAGCCTTAGAAAACGGAGCAGTCTCACAAGATGAATTACGTTATTTCAATATTCATACTGGTGGCGTTGGTATGTTCATCATTCCCACTATGAACGTATCTGACAATGGCAAAGGCTTTGAAGGTGAACCTTCCGTTGCTGATGATAAATTCATGCCCGGTTTAAAGAAATTGGCTAACACTGTCAAACAAAACGGCACCAAGGCTATTTTGCAAATTTTCCATGCTGGGAGAATGTCTAATTCTAAAATTTTACGTGGTGTCCAACCTGTTTCGGCTAGTGCTGTAGCCGCGTTACGTCCTAATGCTGAAACTCCTTGTGAATTGACTGAATCCGAAATCGAACAAATTATTGAAGACTTCGGTCAAGCAACTCGTCGTGCTATTCAAGCTGGTTTTGACGGAATCGAATTGCACGGTGCCAATACATATTTAATGCAGCAATTTTTCTCACCCCACTCAAATCGTCGTTCTGACAAATGGGGCGGCAGTCTTGAAAATCGCATGCGTTTCCCTCTTGAAGTCATTAAGAGAGTTCACGCAGTAGTTGAGAAATACGCTGATGACAAATTTATCGTTGGGTACCGCATTTCCCCTGAGGAAATTGAGGAACCTGGTATCAGATTGGATGATACTTTGAAATTTATCGACGTTTTGGCTGACCAACCAATCAATTACCTACATGTATCAATGGGCTATTCTTGGAGAACTTCATTGAATGACAAGTCCGATGCCGAACCAATTATCCTCAAGGTTAAAAAAGTCGTAAATAACCGTTTACCATTGATTTCAGTTGGTTCAATTGAAAAACCTACTGATGTCGAAAAAATTATCGATGCCGGTATCGACTTTGCTGCAATCGGTCGTGAGTCAATTCGTGAACCTAAGTGGGTACAAAAAGTTGAACTCGGACAAGAGAATTCGATTAAATATCAAATGTCTTTAACAGAACTCGATGAACTAGGTGTTAATTCAGCCTTCTTCGACTTCTTATCTGCAATGAATGCTGACTTACACTTAGTCGGTTCAGATCAGCCTAAGGATGATTTTGCTGAAAATCTTGGTGTAGTTGAAGGTAACTAAAAATTAAATATGCCGTCTCCAGAGCTGGGAAATATTCACTAGCTGTGCGGAACGGTTCGAGCCTGGGAAGCGGTCTCAAGCCTCGGTTTGAAGCCTTGACATAGTTCCGTCAAGTCTCCAAACACTTCCACGGCACACAAATATTTCCCAGCTCTTCCGACTAATTAATCGTTATTATTTGAATGTGAAAATATTCAATTGCTTTTATATCTGGAATATTTTAAATTCTAAAATACAATTGATGAGAATATTTGTAATTAATTATCGAATAGCACCATACGTATTAAACATTAAAATTAACAAAAAAGAGTTGTATCACACTTAATGGATTAGCCTTAAATAACTAAGTGTGATACAACTCTTTTTATGTAATCTTCCTATAATCAGAAATCATTCTGTCTAATAAAACAGACAAACTAGTCGGAAGGGTTGAGAATATTTACCCGCTGTGGGTGTGGCGTTACGGCTTGAGCCGTTACACCACCGGGCGTGTTTGGAGACTTTCCGGTCTATGGAAAGTCTCCAAACCGAGATTCGAGACCGCTTCTCAGGCTCGAATCGGTCCGCATAGCAGGTGAATATTCTCAACCCTGGAGACGGCCTACCTAATTAAATCATTTTTACCTTCAGTATCAACATAATGGAAAACATCTGCTTTACTAAAGATTGGAGAATCGTTCATTGAGGCCTGCGCCAAAATCGAATTGGCAATCGCAAATTCCAAAATATCAGTGAACTCCCAATTTTCAATCAATCCGGCCAGAACCCCACTTGCAAAGGCATCACCACTTCCGATTCGATCCAATATGTTCAATTCTTTGGCAGCTGAACGATAGATCGTATCATGGTGAAATAGAAATCCTTCAAAATATTTTTTACCATCTTGAAAACTACGTTTACTGCCAGCAAAAAAGTTGATTGAATAATCATGACAGAATTCTTGGTAAAGTTTTGACTCATCTTTAATTTGATAATCCAATAGATCGGTCAAATCCCGTTGGCTTCCAAAAACAATATCAACGAATGGTAAGATTTTTTGATAACGTTTCTTCATTGTTTCATGACTGATTTCTTCATTAAGACTCATCCGATAATTGAAATCAAAACAGACTGTCTTATGACGTTCATGGGCAACTTGCGCCAATTTTAAAGCTGCGTTTCGTGTTTGACGATTCAAACTCAAAGCTATGCCACAAATATGGACAATTTCCACACCTACCAAGGCTTTCTCAAAATCATAATCGTCGGCATCCATCATACAAAAAGAACTCGACAGGCGATCCTGATAAGTCACGCGTTGTGGCCTAGCCCCTTGTCCTAATTCCACAAAGAAACTGCCCAAATTCTTGCCTTTATAAATAATATTATGATCAGAAATACCCAATTTACGTATGTCCGCGGCTGCCTTTTTGCCTATGGGATTGTCCGGCAATACTGTCATTAATGAAGTCTTGTAACCAAAATGGGCCAAGCTACTTAAAAGATTAACGCCAGTCCCGACAGTCGACATAGTCAACTGATCACTTTGTTCCAGCATCATCTTCTCGGCAACAGTGAACCGCAACATAACCTCACCAAAAGCTAAAATATTCATACACTAACCCCTAAAACTTCTTGATGATCTCGTATAATTTTGCGACGTCCTCTGGTCTAGTATCGCCAGTTTCTTTATCAATAATTGAACTGTATACGTGTGGAATAATCCGCTTAACCCCAGCATTAACTGCAATTTTTACGATTGTTTCGAAGTTTTCCAAGTCGATTCCACCCGTTGGTTCGAGATCGAAATCATTGGCCGCACAAGCACGAGCTACTTCTTTAAATTCTGCTTCATGAGCCAATCCCTTCATTGGGAAAAATTTAATTGACGAACCACCCATATCTTTTAACATAGCAATAGCAGTTTCAATTGAAACTTCCGTTGGAACTGTTTGACTGCTCAAAGGACCAGTAGCCAAGTTGACGAATCCTACTTTACCCGTTGGCGAAACTAGTCCATTAATAATGGTTTCGTTTTGACCCAAAGCTTCTCTAGTAGCCCCAACGCCTGTGAAAACTTGGTTAACATGTTGTGGTTGAATCGCTTTGGAAACTCGAACAACCATCCCACTCTGCTTTGGATCACCAGCACCCAAACCAACTGAAACTGCATTGTCGATTTCTGCTTGATACAATTTCATATCAGCGATTGCGTCTTCATCACTGGGATAATTTTTAGTTAAAACGCCGAGCACCACGTGACCTTCAGCGGCTTCATAACAATCTTTGGCATTTTGAACTGAATTAGCTAGTACGTTCAAACAAATTCCATTTGCTAAATAATTAGGTAGTAAATTCATCTTTATTTTCCTCCAACGATTTTCTTTAAACTGGATACAATCTGATACATTTCAACATCATCAACCGCTCTAATATCGAACTCGATAATGCCTTCATTGACCCGATATTCCCGGGCATAAATCGCTATATCGCCGTTACGCAACTGTTCACAAATTTCCTTAGCAGACAAATCTCCAGTTGGGGTTACCTCGGCACGATAAATCTGGCGTCCGGCAGCATCTTGAACAATTCTGACTTTTAGACCTGATACTTCTGATAAATTCTCAACAAACGGTGACAATCTAGACTTCATTGACTCCCCGGACTCAGAACCATCTTTTAAATATTTAGTGATTGCGGTCGTTAAACCAATAATGTTTTCCTTACCGATTTTCATTGCCCGTCCGATGCCAGCGCCCTGCATACGAGCCCAACGAATATATTTTTCTTTACCAAAGATAACTCCGGAAGCTGGGCCTTCGATTGCTTTAGCACCACTGTAAATTACTACATCAGCACCTAATTTAAGATATTTCAACAAATCCTCTTCGGCTGCCGCATCCAAAATTAGTGGCAATTCATGGTGATGGGCTACTTCAATAGCTTCTGGAATTGTCAACATACTCTTTTGAACCGTGTGATGGCTCTTGATATAGAGAATTGCTGCTGTTTGTTCTGTTATCTGCATTTCCAAATGTTCAGACGTACACATATTGGCGTATCCCGCGGGAACCATTTTGGCGCCGGCAACACCAAGCATCACATCTACTGGAGTACCATAGTCAACATCGTGACCCATTGGTAAAATCACTTCACGTTTTGAAATCCGATCAGTATATGGGTGGTAAACGTGATAACGACTGCCTTGACCAATAATTCCCGCAATTGTTTCTGCGATGCCTGCTGAAGCCGAATTAACTACTAGTGCATCTTCACTACCGACTAATTTAGCTAGATACTTACCCGTTTGAATAAGTAGATCACCCATTTCAAAGAAATTTTGGGCACCTTGTTTTTGGGCCTCGACCACTTCATCTGACACTTTAGAAACACCGAGAATGGTCATTTTTCCATCAGCGTTGATGACATGCTTCAAGTTATATTTTTTATAGATATCCATATTATTCTCCAATCAGATACGCGTTTCCGCCGACAATACTATAGATTGGCTCGACAGTCTTGGTGCTTTGACGAGTATTGCCATCTGAATCAACTAACGTTTTTGAATAATTTTCGATGTTGAAAATTGTTACATCAGCGTCCATTCCGATAGCCAGCTTACCCTTATGTGACAAATGATAATTAGTTGCTGGAACAGTTGTGATCATTGGCAAAATTTGTTGCAATTCAAAACCTAGATATAGCATTTTTTCAATACATGTTGCCAGATTATAAACGGGACCATTCTCACGATTTCCATGATAAATATCGGTACTGAGACTCTGCGGATAAAGGTTATTTTTAAAAGCTACTTCAGCCGTTTTGAAATTGAAACTTTCCGTCCCATGACCAACATCAAAAATAATTCCTTTATCGAGACCTTTTTGAACGAAATCTTTAATCGAACCATCTGCATTAAGAATGCCGTTATCCTTGCCATTGAAGCAGTGTGTCATGATATCACCTGCATCCATAACATCCATGATTTCAGACAATTCAGGTGGATTAGTTCCAACGTGGACCATTAATGGTAATTTTTGAGACAATTGCTTTTGAAATTCTTTAGCAACTATCAACGGCTTAATCCCATTACCAACGATAACCGATTTACTGATGCGAGCTTTTAGACCAATAATAAAATGAGGATAATCGTTTATTGCCTGTTGTAGCGTGTTAAATTGTAGTCGATCCATATCACCCAATTCGTCCTGTGCCAAAATACCAGTCTTTGAAATATTAATCATCGCGTAGACATTAGTTTTTTTCGACTGTACGAGATGATGAAAGTCACCGATATTGTCAGCTCCCGTTGAACCGGCATCAATCACCGTTGTAACGCCGTTACAATAACCAACTAAATCAGGATCATCATAGTATAGCGACATCTTTTCATAACAATGAACATGGTCATCAATCCAACCTGCAGAAACATATGAATGACCTTGCAAATTAATAATTTCGTCAGCTGTAACATCTAGTTGCGGTGCGACATCCACAATTTTTCCATCCTCTAATAACAATTCCAAAGGTTGCTCGTTAATATCTTTACCGTTCTTTATATAGAGACTTTTCAAAAAATCATCTCCTAAAACGGAATTTGTCCCATGCTCCGATGTAATCTAGGAGGAACAATTCATTCGTTGGAATTTGTGCCACTCGATTCTTTCTCATATCGCTGTGATCCCGTAAAACGACCTGTAACTCATTCTTATACTTACCAAATTCATCATTACCGATAACCACATCCCCGCGAACAAAGGTATGTGTATCTGAATTTACAGGATTATCATTAGCTTTATACTTTTTTCGGACTTCCGTCGAACGAATTACTAAATCAGTGATATCACCACGTCTGACATGTTGATTATCAAGTAAGACTTCGCGTTCCAATTGCGTTATTCCTTCTGATAGAGCAACATTGAAGACCAATTGATAACGGTCCATTTCACCGAGACGGCGCAATTCATCTTCAGAAGCATAAGCATTTCCGATAATCACACAGTCGATTAAATTCGTGGCGAAAAGGTGTTTAGCTTGAATATCCAGTGGTAAATCACGATGCATTTCCAAAGTTGGTAGGCCATCGTTGATATCCCAAGGTCCAATCGTTCCCGCTTGTGATGTGATAAAGGCTGCCGTTTCAATGCCTTGATTCTTGAATCGTTGCGATGCACTGATAAAGAAATCCAGTGGTAAACCAGTTCCACGTTGCGGATAAAAATTATGACAACCCGATATGAAAGGTCGATTGGCCGAATAACTCAAAATATTATCTAGGTAGGCAACATCATTGCTCATATTCAATTCGATATTCATCGCTTGGGGATTGAATGACAATAAGGCCTCTTTTTGACCATCAAACCCCTGATCTAATCGAATTGCATCGGCCCCTAATTCAGAAAAGAAGTCTAAATCATCATATGAGATTTCCAATTGATCAAAAATATTCGGTGCAATATCCAAAGTAGTTGAGAAACCCAAACCTTTGGCAAATTTAATCAGATCAGTAAATTTTTGGGCAACTTTTTCTTTACCTTCTGAAACTTCCAACATACTCATAAAAATTCTGGTGAATCCATATTGACTAGCAAGTACAAGGTAGCGTTTATCTTCATTCACATCACTGTGATCTGGATAAAGTGAGATACCGAGGGTTCTCTTAGTCATATTTTTTTACCTCTTTCCATCTTCTGAAATTCTTTCAGATAGTAATTTGAAATCACAACTGACAAATAAATCGTGCTGAGAATAACTAAGATAACGGCATATTTTATATAGAAGCTAATCACCGCTAAAGTTAAAATTACGACTAAAGAGACAAGAATTAACTTTCCAGCTCGATAATTTTTTAAAACTTTGGGCATGATGTCTTTTTGAACCAGAATTTCACAGGCGATAAAATAAATTGCTAGCAGTAATAGAACCATTATTTTCACCTATTCCTTTTCGAGTTGTTGTTTTTCAAAAATCTTGAAGAATGGATAGTAAATTGCTAGGTCAATCAAGAAGTTAACGAAAACCAAAATCATGGCCGGAATACTCCAGTTTGTACTACTGAATGCACCTAGTGGACTTGGGACAGTAAATGGTAACCGAGCCATCATCATTGGCACAACACCCCAGATAGTCATGAAATATGAAAGTGTTCCCGTAACTAGAGGTGCCACGATGAATGGAATACCCAAAATGGGATTCATCACAATGGGGGCACCGAAAATGACTGGTTCATTAATATTGAAAAGTCCTGGTAAGAGCGCAAGCTTTCCTAAATCCTTGAGGTAAGCTGACTTGGAGAACATGAACAAGACAACTAAAGCCAAAGTACCACCGGCTCCACCAATCCAAAGGAACCATTGTAAAAATTGTTCAGTAAAGATTGTTGAAAGGTGATTAGCGCTAGTACCACTGGCAAATTCACCCATATTTTGAGCAATTGACATTTCCCAGAAAGGTCTCGTAATTGGCGCCATGATTGCTGCCCCGTGAATACCTAAGGTCCAAAAACCAGTAATCAAAAGAATTGTCAGTAAACCACCGAAGAGACTGTTACCAACTAAAACGCCCTTTAGTGGCATCAAGATCATGCTCAAAAATGACGAAATATTGAAGTTTAAGATGTAACGAATGAACCAGAAGAAAATCAGGATAAATGCTGCAGGAATCAAAGCAACAAAGGAATTGGAAACCTCTGGTGGTACTCCTTGAGGCATTTTGATAGTGATATTCTTTTCTTTAAAGAAACGATAAATTTCAACCGATAAAAGTCCGGTCACAATTGAAGCAAAAAGTGATGAGGCACTCAAGTTCGAAATATCAATGTAACGTCCAGCCGAAATCACTCCCTTAACATCTTCTGTAATGTGAATCGGTGCCGCTGTTGAGACCAAAAATGCTAAAACAGCTAAAATTCCGTTGGTCAATTTATCTAATTTGTAACTATCGGCCAAAGCTGATGCAATCCCAAATGTTGCATACAGTGCTAAAATTCCGACAGTGTAACGGAATGGTATATCTAGAATTTCCTTATATGGCGCCATCGCATTGGCCCATGATTGGATCGGGGGATTATTGATCAAGGTAAAGAATGATCCTACGATGGTCAGTGGTAGTGTTGAAATAACTCCCTTTCTAATTGCCATCATATGTCGCTGTGTTCCGATTTTATTGGCAACCGGCAGTATCTTGGCGTTCAAAAAATTAACAAAATTATCCATATTATCCTCCTCTTTTTTCGCAATCATCATAACATTATAACGTTATGATGTAAACGCTTAAATAAAATCTTGAACATCGAAGGTTGTCGTCTCCAGGGAGGAGAATATTCACCTGCTATACGGACCGGTCCGAGCCAAAAAGCGGTCTCGAACCTCGGTTTGAAGCCTCGCAAAATCAGCGATTCTCCAAACACGCCCGGTGGTGTAATGGCTAAAGCCATAACGCCACTCCCACAGCTGGTAAATATTCTCCTCCCTTCCGACTAATTTATTTTTTAGTATAAAGACAATTACGCTATCTAATTTATACCTCAACAAAAAAACAGTTAAATTTCGTATTCAATTTTATATGGCATTTTATTACTATCATAAATGGATTCGGTATACTCGATCAAACGGCCTTTATTATCAAATCCCCGTCTGATTCGCTTTAAGGCTAACGTGTCTGCTTTATTCAACAGTTTTTGGTCATCTTCACTAATATTTACCGCACTAAACTCATCTTTGAAACTGTTGATTTCTTGGCCACTATCTTTTAGAAACTTGTACAATGATTGATTTTTCAGGTTATGTTTCTCTGTCGGAATTTTTACGTTAGGCAAATAATGGTTCACAATAATAAATGGCTTATTATCCAAAAAATATAATCGCTTGATGTAAACAATATTCTGCTCACCAAATTCAGCTGCCACTGGCGTCTGTTCTGGCGTAACGTTAGCAACTTCTAAGACTTGTTTTGTTAACTGATCATTCTCTCGAACAATTGTGGAATACGACTTGGCCTTTGATAATTTATTGAACAAGTGATTGCTGACAACTCGGGTGCCGATTCCACTCTTCTTCAACAAATAACCTTCAGCAACTAACTGTTCAACTGCTTTACGAACGGTAATTTTACTGACGGAATATTTTTGTTCGAGATCATTTTCAGTTGGAATCAGACTGTCTAATTCATAAACACCGGATAAGATATTTTTTTTGATATCATCGGCCACTTTTTGATACAAAATTTCTGCAACCATACGCAAATTCTCCAAATATTAACTATATTTTTTACTGCCGTCTCCAGATTTGAAAACAGCCTACTTAAATTAGCACCATAAGTAGTACTTTATTTATATCTATTATAGCAATACTTATACTACCAGAATTTGTTATTTATGTAAGCGTATAACTATAAATTAACTAAAGAGGCTTGAATTCATAATAGGATTCAAGCCCCTTTAGTTAATTTCATATCTAGTTAATGCCTCAGGTTCTATGAACAAAGCCTTATCTAGATTTCCTTTTACGTATCACAGAATTAATTTTCTTAGTATTGGTCACGTCTGCTAAATACAGCATCACCCAAACTGCTATGTAGATGAGAACAAAAGTAAGAATAAACGATAATATATGTCCACTCTTAACTAGACCCCCCCATCCTGCAAAATACATCATCATACCAACTATTATTATCGTAATGATCAAATGCAGTAATAATCTAATTGGAAAGGCAAACCACTCAGTCTCAAAAATCATAGAGACCAGTCCGATCAATCCGCTGAAGAAGAGTAGTGACAAGACAGATTTTGGCTCAACCATCATACTTCCGCTAAACAACAAGATCAGCATAAAACTGAATGATCCCAATAAAACTCCAACCGCAAAATATTTGACTA
Organism: Companilactobacillus huachuanensis; assembly: GCF_005404815.1. GTDB lineage: Bacteria > Bacillota > Bacilli > Lactobacillales > Lactobacillaceae > Companilactobacillus > Companilactobacillus huachuanensis. The sequence continues at coordinate 68,331 of NZ_BJDF01000011.1, read as the reverse complement.
CTTTCAATATTTTTTCCATGCTTCACACCTCACATTCCCAGTTGTTTTTTCAAGCCAGTTAAATATTTTCGACTGACACTGAATTTCAAATCATCTGTCACAAATGCTGTCATATTACCGGAAAATGCTGCTTCAAGTGAATCCAAATGATTCAAATTAATCACGGTATTTTTAGATATTTGTACAAAATCATTATTATTGATCCGTTCAATCATTTTCTTTAATTGACCACGAAAGCAATATTTTTTCTCGTGTGTATACACTGTCAGTTCATTTTCAAAAACTTCAATCGCAATAATTTCATCAATTTGAACCATAACTACCCGATCATCAACTGATAATGGAATAGCTGAAAACGTTGCATCCAGTTCCTCCAACTTACGCATTAATTCTTGAACCTCATTCGAAAAATTGGCTGCTTTAACCGTAATATCTATTTCATTTTTGGGAATTTTATCGTCCTGATTGAAGTTTATTTTCATATTATATTCCCCTTAAAATCATGCTCTGCTAATAACCACGCGTCGACTAAATCTGAAGATCAAAACTGCCACCATGCTAATTACCACTGCAAAGCTAAGAATTACCAAACTATCTTGTTGATTTGTCAGAATTTGACTGCCCCATTTAACACTAATACCCATGTTGTCCTTAAAACTATTTAAGACTGAAACGGGGAAATTTTTAAACGAATGTTGCAACTGCGTATTCATCAAAATATTTCGGTATATAGCTGTATTATACAGTGCCGGCGTGTATTTCATAAATTGTTGAACTGTAGTTGGCAACATTCCGATTGGAATATAAACACCGGCTAGAAAACCAGAGGCAGTCCCAACGATTGTTCCAATTTTTCCTAAAGTATCAATTTTTTTAACAAACGATAACAAAAGCAAGTTAAAGGCTGTCCAAATAAAGCTGCTTAATACAATAATGCCAAAAATTTGTGGGAAAATTGCCATTTCTAGTGGACTATTGTCCGCAATCATAAAGTAACCGCCCATCATAAAGTACATAACTAGTTGCATGATAATTCCGACAATCATTGCGGTCAGTAAATATGAACATTGAATACCTAAATAACTAACATCAGTCAAACTAAGGTCGGACAAAGTATTTTTTCCCCGGTCCTGAACCATTAAACTCAAACTGCTCAAGGTCGTAGTAATGGCTGTAATCGTCAGCGTTCCACCAATCAGCCAGGGATCCAGAAGCAACTTCGTATCTGGCACGCTACTCCAACTGCTGACCATATTTTGACGCAAGAATATTAAATACAAGACAAAAGAAATCAATGCTCCCATCAAGGAAAAGAAGACTCCACTTTTATTAGAAAAATAAATTTTTAAATTACGATACATTAATCCTTTCATATTAACGAATCTCCTTTCCCGTTAAGTTCATGAAGACATCATCCATCGTGCCCGGACGATACTCAAAATTGGTCAGTAATTTAGCATTTTTAACCAAAATTTTGATAGCTTCATCTTTGTTATCAAGTGTTGTTGTTGTAGTTTCGCCGGTTAGATAATCCAATTGTAAAACGTTTTGGGTATATTTTTGTTGTAAACCAGCCACAGTATCCTCAGCAATTACTTTACCCTGATCCATAATGTAAACATAATCTGCATTTTCTGACTCTTCCAAATAATGCGTTGTAAAAACAATCGTTAATCCAGTATCTTCGCGTAATTGATTCAACACTTCCCAAATCTTAGTTCTAGTCTGAATATCCAATCCAGTTGATGGTTCATCCAGAAATAATAATTTAGGACTGCTGATCAAAGCACGGGCAATATCGACCCGACGTTTTTGACCACCAGAAAGACTGCAGTAAGGCTGCTTCCAAATACTTTCCAATTCAAACTTTTTAATTAAACTATTTAATTGCACTGTCCTTGTGTACATATGGGCACGAGTCATAATATTATCTTTGACAGTCAGATTAGCGTCCAGCACACTCCCTTGAAAAACGACCCCAATTTCATTTTTATAATCTTTGATACTAGCAGATTTATCACCAAAAATTATTTTTCCACTAGTTGGTTGACTGACGCCAATAAGCATATTCAGAGTAGTCGATTTACCAGCCCCATTGGGACCTAATAGTGCGACTAAGTCTCCTTGATTGATTGTTAAGGAAATATTATTAACAGCTAATTTGTTGGGAAATTTTTTAGTTAAATTTATTGCTTGAAGCAGTTTCATAATAATCACTTCTTTCTTGTTTATGATTATTATTCTATGCAGAAAAGTTTATTTGTATTCGATTTTACAATAAGTGGTCAATATTTGAAGATTAGTGGTTATTTTTGGCTACTGTATGATGCCGTCTCCAGAGCTGGGAAATATTCACTTGCTGTGCGGAACGATCCGAGCCAAAATACGGTCTCGAATCTCGGTTTGAAGCCTTGACATAGTTCGTCAAGTCTCCAAACACGTCCGGTGGAATAATTACGGGAGGTTCTCCCGTAATTATTCCACTTCCACAGCACACAAATATTTCCCAGCTCTTCCGACTAATTAATTGTTATTAATTGAATGTGAAATTTGCCATGGACAATTATTCAATTGCTTTTATATAATGTGAAAAATTGATATGGACGATGCCCATGGTAGTTTTAAATTCAATCTATTTAAAATCACAATTAAACATTCCTAATTATTCAAAAACTAGTTGGAAAATCTGAGAGTATTCATACGCCGCGAAAGTGGCGTTAGATCTTTAGCCCTTACACCACCGGGCGAGTTGAAGACTTACCGGGTTTTGGTAAGTCTTCAACCGAGATTCGAGACCGCCTTTTGGCTCGAATCGTACCTCGCAGAATATGAATACTCTCAGATCTGGAAACGGCATACTTGCATACTTACCTAAACTAGCGCCATGGGTAATTGATGATCATTAAATACTGAAGGTTGAAAGGCGAAAAAGTGATATAAACAGTGCTGTGACAGATCTAAATTCAATTTATTTACCAATTTAGTTAAATGGCAAGAGATCACAGTTGGACATTCTTATTATAAAAAAACTAGTTGGAAGAGCTGAAAGTATTCATTTGCCGCGAAAGTGGCGTTAGGACTTTAGTCCTTACACCACCGGGCGTGTTGGAGACTTACCGGTTTTTGGTGAGGCTTCAACCGAGATTTGAGACCGCTTTTTGGCTCGGATCGTACCGCGCAGCATATGAATACTTTCAGCTCTGGAAACGGCATAATGCATCAAACTTTCAACCTTTAGTTAAATATTAAAAACAACAAAAAAGAGCTATATCCCACCTAATTATTTGATTCCTTAAGTGTGATACAACTCAGTTTTATGTAATTTATCCATACATCATAAATTAACCTATTTAATAGTCCAACCAGTCGGAAGGGCCGAGAATATTCACCAGCTGTGGATGTGGCGTTACGGCTTTAGCCGTTACACCACCGGGCGTGTTTGGAGACTTTCCGTTTTTGGAAAGTCTTCAAACCGAGGTTCGAGACCGCTTCTCAGGCTCGAACCGGTCCGCATAGCAGGTGAATATTCTCGGCCCTGGAGACGGCAATTTTTTAACGCTTCTTTGTTTTCTTAGCAAAATATTCATCAACTAAAAGATGTGATTCTTTTAATCTTTGAACATTTTTATCGTAATCTCGTTGTAGGTAGAGATAATATATCAAATCGACGGCATACAGCTGACTGATAAGAGATGTTGTCGCAGCCGATCTAACTTGATCTTTGGGAACACTGTCACTCGTCAAAATATGAATATCCGACGCTTTAGCTAAACTACTATTCGTATTCGATGTCAGGCTAATAACTGGAACGTTTTTTTTCTTAGCTAACTTGGCCAAAGTCAAGGTCTCCACAGTTTCACCTGAATCAGAAATAAGAAAGATAACTTGACGATTATGCTGGGTCAAAAAATTAGCTGCCATCTCGTGAGTATCTTGCGTATTAATCACATTCAAACCAATTCGAGAAAACTTTTGTGTAAAGTCTTCGGCAACCAAATTAGAAGCTCCAAGTCCATAAACTTGAATGACGTTAACACTAACAAGCAAGTCGACGGTCTTTTGTAAAATATCTTTATCCAGACCCTGACTAGTTGTTTCCAATGTATGTTGAATTCGAATAACTAGCTTTTCTTTCAGTTCATCAACATCGTCATCTGGCGAAATCTCGTCATACAAGCCGTTAATTACATCGTCCATGGAACAGCGTGCGAGTTCCACTTTTAATCCCTTAAATCCATCCACGCCTAAGTTTTGGGCAAATCTAACTATTGTGGCTTGACTGACACCACTTTGCTTTGATAATTCAGCTACACTCATCCCCGGGATCATTTGTACATTTTGCAAAATATACTCACCCAGAATTTTTTCAGCTTTACTAGCATTCTCTATTTTCGAACGAATTGTTAATAAGATTGTATTAACCATGTGCTACCTCACTTGATTGCCTGACGTACAAATCCACCTGATTCAGTTAGTTTTTGCTCGGCCGCTGCTTGATCCATCTTATTTGAAATCATTACGATAGCATCTTTGACTGAATAGTTTGCTTCTTCTAAAGTTGCTTGAGCAATATCAGCTTTCACACCAGTAACTTCCACAATAATATTAATTGAACGCTGAACTAATTTCTTATTAGTTGGCTTTACATCGACCATCAAATTGCCATAAGTCTTGCCGACCCCAACCATTGAAGCTGTGGACAACATGTTGAGCACCATCTTTTGAGCTGTTCCTGACTTCAATCTAGTTGAACCAGACAAAACTTCGGGACCTACGACGACTTCAATTTTTATCTCAGCATGTTGACTGATGATTGCATCCTGATTGCACGATAACGCAATTGTATCAGCTCCAACTAATTTGGCATAGTCCAAAGCACCAACCACATATGGAGTCCGACCACTAGCGGCAATTCCAACTACAACGTCATTATCAGTCAAATCATGTTCTTTAAGGTCACTGGCACCCAATTCGACGTTATCTTCGGCACCTTCTACCGCCAAAGTCATGGCCTTACCACCACCAGCAATTAAGCCTTGAACCATTTCCGGCTCGGTCCCAAAAGTTGGTACACATTCAGCCGCGTCTAAAACTCCTAATCGGCCACTAGTTCCAGCACCAACATAAAATAGGCGTCCATTGTTTCTAAAAGCCTGTGAAATCTTTTTAACGGCTGCTGCTATTTGTGGTAACTCCGGCTTAATAGCTACTGGTACTTTTTGATCTTCTTGATTCATGACTGAGACAATTTCTAATGGGCTCATTTCATCTAAGTCAGTCGTTTGAGAATTGCGACCTTCAGTTGATAATTTTTTTATATCCATATCATTCATTTCCTAACTTTCAATATCAATTAGCTGAATTGCTTGATTAGCGACACAATACTTCATTAAACCAATGTCCTTATCAGCAATTTGGCCAATGACATTGACAGTATTATCAGCTGGCAATTGATATTTCACTAATTGTAATTCACCTTGATAACGGCCAGAAAGCACATTATCAAGCGTAATCGAACCTTGTCTTCTCAAACCACTGTTGTTTGGTTCGATCCTAGAATGGTTGAGTGGACGGCCTTCTTTTAAGCGTACAACATCTCTAGAAACATCTGCTCTTTGATGGAAAATATGTGAAATATAACTAGGAGCATTGTGCAATTGTACTCTAATTTGTAAAACGTGGTCGACAAAGTAATTTCTAAACTGTTCAAAGGTAGTCGTAGCAATAGCGGAATCTCCAATATAAATCCGATCAACATCGAAATCACCCATATTTAGAGCCGCAACTAAAGGATTTTCATAACGATTCTCTTCCAAAGTTGGCAACCCTTTATATACTGGGGCCCGTAAGTTTTCATCGCCAGCAATAAAGGCCATTACTTTAAAGTTGTTTAGTTTCAACCACCGATTTTTTTCTTTGAACCAATCCCTATCCAATCCAGTATTTTCACGAGGATAATAATTATGCCAGGCTTCTAAGTTTGTAAAATCAGCTTTATCTGCCTTCAATTCATCAATTTCAGACTGAACGATAGTAGAAGCATTCAACGCAATTTTCATTTCCTGAGAGAGTTGAGCTATTTCTTGAATGGAGATACCATCGTCGATCCGCAACATTGTTACATGCAGCTCTTGAAAGACATTTAAATCATGTGGCAATTCTAAATTGAGACGCTTCAATGCACTAGATGAAACATCCAGTGTCAATTCCAATTTATTATCGGCACACATTTGACCTAATGATTTTAAGTTAGCCAGCAGAACTTTAGGGTCATCTTCAGGTAAATTGATTGAGGTGAAGACACCTTTAAAACCAGCCTGGACAAACTTATTAAACATTACTAAATCGTCTTTTTTCAATGAACTGTGCAAGTAAGCTGAAAATCCTAACATAATCAAACTCCTTTATTCTGGATAAATTTCATCAATTCTATTTTCATCGACACCGAAGAACCATGTCACAATAAAACCACCCGTATAAGCAACTAAAAGCGCTAACAGGTATGTCAATTGTTGACCCGGTTGCATGATCAAGAGTCCGAACAATCCGGAAACACCTTGAGAAACAGCACCCAAGTGGAATAGTGAAGCCACGATACCACCGAAACCAGCACCGATACTGGCAGTAATAAAGGCTCTACCAAGTGGCAAGGTAACAGCATACATCAATGGTTCACCGACGCCCAGGATAGCAACAGGAATTGAACTCATAACCATTTTTCTAAAACGTTTGTTCTTTGATTTGAAGTAAAGTGCAAATCCAGCACCAACTTGACCACCACCGGCCATCATCAAAATTGGTAGCAAGTAGTTAATACCATGTGTAGGACCAGCAGGATCATTAAGTAAAACGTGAATTGGAGTTAAAGCTTGGTGCAATCCTACGGAAACTAAAGCTAAGAATGTTGATGATAGAATGAATCCACCAAAGACACTTAGTTTAGTATAAACAAAGTCCATTACAAGGTAGATGGCTGTTGTTAACCAAGCACCTGCAGGCTGTAGGAAGACAACCGCAATCAATGAACCAACGATAACCGTCAATAATGGCGTGAAGAATGTATCAAGAACACTAGGCATGATCTTGCGGAAATTTCTTTCCAAGAAGGCAAAGAAGATACCCATTAGTAAAGCAGTGATCAAACCACCAACACCTACAGTAAATGGTGCATGTGTGAATGGCATTGAAATAGCTTGTGAACTTAATGGTGAACCAGTAACAGTAACACCTAAGCAAAGAGTTCCACCGATACCACCAAGAATGGCACTACCTTTAAACTCTCGAGCTGCATTCATACCAACAAAGATAGGTAGGAACGTAAATAGTCCCCAACCTAGTGTCTTAATTGTCATGTACCACCAATCAGTTACGAAAGCTTGACCAGTTTGATAATCAATAACATTGGCTAAACCATTGATCAATCCAGCGGCAATAATACCAGGAAGCAATGGGATAAAGACGTTAGCAATGTGTTGTAGACCACGTTGCAATGGTTTATCATGCTTAGCCTTATTAACTTTTTTATTCTCTTTAGCAATATCTTTAACATCTTCACCATGTTTACTGTCTTCAGCTACATCGCCCTCATCAGAATCACTACCTAAAGCAACTCCTGTTAAATCAGCAAATGGTTCCGCAATTTTATTAACTTTACCGGGACCTAAAACAACTTGTAATGTATCAGCTTGAACAACAGCAAGCACGCCGTCAATTCTCTTTAGGGCATCAATATTAACTTTGTCGTTGTCTTTGATGCCTAATCTTAATCTAGTCATACAAGCAACGTTTGCAGTAACGTTTTCTTTACCACCAACATTTTTTAATATTTCGTTAGCAATATCTTTATTGTTCATGTTTATTTCCTCCCCCTATTTAAAATTCATTCATCAACCAGTTGTATGCTTTTGGAGTGGCTTTGGTCCAGTAAGCCCAGTTATGGTTGTCGCCAGTGTCCTTAACATATTTAATGGAGACTTTGTCAGTATCCTTTTTAACGTCCTTTACGAAGTGATTAACGTCTTTAATAGGAACTGTTGTATCGCCAGAAGTTGTTTCGATATAAAACTTAACTGGCTTAGTCTTACTGTTGATATATTCTGTAGGGAATAAACCGTTATAAACCTTATCTGACCAGTTAGTCTTGCCATTAGTAAAGGCATGCATGTTTTGTCTGATCAAATTATCCTTTGGCAATTTATACCAAACAGAAGGTGAAACCATGATAGCTTTAGAGAAGTAATTTGAATACTTCAATGATAATCTAGCAGCAGCGTAGCCACCCATTGAAACACCACCAACAGCGTGGTCAGTTCTTGATTTAGAGACTTTGTATGTTGAATCAATTTTTGGAACTAGATCCTTCATCAAAGCACTTTCTACTTTGAGGCCACCCTTTTGGTTAACATAAAAACTATTGAAACCATCGACAAAGACGACGATTGCTTTAGTATTGTTACGTTTCATTGCCCCATCAAGCATTTGTTGAGAGTTAAATCTCTCAAGTAAATTTCTATGATTTCCGTATAAACCGTGCATCATGTATAGCACTGGATATCTCTTATTAGCACTAGGATTATATCCAGCAGGTAAATAAACATCATAATTCCAATCCAAATGCATTTGCTTTGAATACATTGTGGTTGTTGTCACCGTACTGATAGGTGAAACCTTAGCCGCAGCCGCTTGCGCATTTGTAGCTGTAAACGTAGCTATTCCCAGCATCCCTACGATACCGGATAAAATAACTAAAAATCTTTTAACATATGATTTCATAATTCTTACCCCCAAATTTATTGTAATCGTTTACATTTATGATGATACAACTTTTGAATAAAATTTCAATAATACACGTAGAAAAATAATATTTATAAAATAATATTTCATATTCAGAAAATAATTTTTCATTTTCTACATAAATATTGCTGTTTTCTTACATCCATCTAGGCCATTAAAGATGCCGTCTCCAGAGCAGAGAGTATTAACCTGCTATGCGGAATGGCTCGAGCCAAAAGGCGGTCTCGAGCCTCGGTTTGAAGCCTCGCAAAATCAGCGAGTCTCCAAACGCGCCCGGTGGTGTAATTGCTAAAGCAATAACGCCACACCCACAGCGGGTTAATACTCTCTGCTCTTCCGCCTAGTTTTTCTAATTAAATTCATAAATGTTTCAAATTCATCTAATAAATTCTAATTGCTTATATTCAAGATTAATTTGCGTTCAAAATTAATTTAAATATTCCCAAATTCAATTAAAGAGGCAAATTAAAGAACGAAAAGCGACTGAATTTATCTAAACAACTAGAATCATTTAAAAAAACCGAGCCTCCTGCTGGAAGAAATGTAGCCCGCAATGGAGGTGGCGTTATGGCTTTAGCCATTACACCACAGGGCGACTTTTGAGATTCGCGTACTTTGCGAAGCTTAAAATCGAGGTTCGAGACCGCGCCTTGGCTCGGACCGGTCCCTCATAGCGGGACTACATTCCTGCCAACCGGAGGTGGCATATTTCAATACAAAAACAAAAAAATCGATGAATTGCATTCCGTAGAATTACAATCTCATCGAATTTTTTTATTGAACTACTTTGAATACTGAATCCGTAACTTTGAATTTGTTCTTTAAGTTATCCGTTAAGCGAACTGTCATATCTTTATAAACAAATATCAAACCTATTTTCGGATCAGATAATAATTTTCTAGTTCCTTCATAATCGTTATAAAATCCTAAACTGGACCAAATTTCCCCGTCGATCGATTTAGGACTAACAACAGTAACTCCCAATAAATCGGTTTCTACTGGGTACCCCGTCAACGGATCCATAATGTGGTGGTAGCTGTGCCCATTTTTGTTCAAAAATCGTTCGTAAATTCCAGAGGTAACGATTGAATAATCTGGTATCTCTAAAATCCCAATTGGTTCATTTCTCGTATCAAAGGGAGACTGAACGCCAACTTTCCAAAGTCCATCATTATGAATGCTTCGACCTACCAGTAGAACATTTCCACCCAAGTTTATAATTCCTTGATCAACTCCTAGTTCATGCCATAATTTCTTAATAGCATCTGCAATATAGCCTTTCGCTATACCACCCAAATCTAATTCCATTCCTTCATCTAATAGGAAGACGGATCTCTCTTTATCATTCAACATGATACGTCTGGGATTGGTCAATCTTAATGTGTGAGAAATTTCTTGGTCGCTAGGAATCTCAGCATCGGAGAATCCTATATGCCACAATTTTACTAATGGCCCTATTGCTGCGTTAAACCCATGATTTTCTTGACTAACTTGTACGGCCCTTTTAACTATGTCATAACTGATTTCAGATACCGATACTGGACCTTTACCTGAAGCATGATTTATCGACATGATTTCTGATTCTGTGCGATTAACTGTTAAAAGATCCTCACAACATTGAACTAAATCATTGGCCTTATCAAGAGCTGGTACATGCTCTTTTTGAAACACTGTTAATTTGATTTCTGTACCTAATGCATGATAGGTATTAGTAAAATTTGTCATAATAAAACTCCCAATGACTAAGATTTTCTACTTGAAATGGTTTTACTAAGCTTTAACGGCAGCAGCTTTCTTCAAGTAATCCAATGAAGCTTCACTGATCAATTCATCAGTTGCTTTGGTATAAGATTGAATTTCGTCATCTGTCCAGTCATAGTAAGCGGCCATTTCACTAATAACGCCAGCTTCAATATTCTTAATCTCGTCGTGGTTGAATAATAAATTATTTGTACGACGGAATAGATAATCTTCTGGAGTCATAGCCATTTCATTTTCCATTGAATAACGCAAGCTCAAAGTTTCAGCTAAGCTCAAACCTGGTGCTAATTTAGTATCTTTTGCGCCATCAAGGATTTGTTCCATATTTGAACCAAAGATGTTAGCCATCTTTTCAGCACCGACAGGATCAATTCCTGCAGCAACTGCTTCTTTGGCATAACCCTTAAGTGCATCTTCAGCGTGATCTGAGTCAAAGTCCCCACCAGAAACTTTGATATTTGCTGAATCTACTGGTTTGTAGTCGCGTGCATATTGTGTATTCATAATTTCGATGATCATCTTCATAGCGCCGTCAGCCATCTTACGATAGTCAGTTAACTTACCACCAGCTAAGGTAATCAAGCCATCATCAGCGCGCTTCAATGAACTACCACGTGATACTTGTGAGGCAGTTAGTTTATGGCTACCAGAGTCACTGGCACCAGAAACTACATCTGGTTTTTCTTCTGCTTTTTTATCATCTACCGGAGCAGGTTCTTCGGCAACAAGAGGTCTTACACCAGCCCAACTTGATTCAACATCGTCAAGTGTAATGTGAGCTTCTGGATACTTCTTGTTAATGATTCTTAGCAAGTAGTCAACATCGCCTTGATCAACCTTAGGATGTGTTAAATCACCCTTAAAGTCAGTATCAGTTGTTCCAAAGTATGTCTTACCATCTCTTGGAATTGTGAAGATCATACGACCATCATTTGTACCTGAACCGAAGTATGTTGGCTTTGGAACGTTCAATCTTGATTGATCAACAACTAAGTGAACACCCTTGGTAGGACGCATTTGTGTCTTAGCTTGATCATGATTTTCATCCAAGTCTTTGACAAAGTCAGACCATGGACCTGAAGCATTAAGAACAATTTTGGCCTTGATGTCGAATTCTTCACCAGTAACCATATCTTTGACAGTCATCCCACATGCATTGCCAAATTGGTTATGAAGAACCTTAACAGCCTTCAAACGACTAACCATCAAACCGCCCAAATCATGAGCTTTCTTAATGTTTTCGATAACTAAACGTGAGTCATTGTTCAAGTAATCAAGATAGATCCCACCACCAGCTAAATTCTCTGGGTTCAATTGTGGTTCTAGCTCCAAAACTTGTTCTTTGTTCAAAGTATAGTTAGCATATTGTTTCAAATGTTCTGATTTGTTAATACCTGCCAAGTGATCATATAGATCCATGGCAACTTTAACTGAGAACATGGAGAATGTTGTATCTGGTTCGTCATAAATTGGTAGCAACATTGGATCTGGTCTTGTTACGTGCGGTGCGACATGTTGGATAATTGCACGTTCTTGAACCGTCTCAGAGACAACCTCAACATCAAAGTTCTTAAGGTATCTAATACCACCGTGAACTAGTCGTGTCGATCTCGATGAAGTCCCAGCTCCAAAGTCTTGCATATCGATCAAGGCTGTTCTCATGCCAGCAGCGCTAGCTTGTAGAGCAACACCTGCTCCGGTAATACCACCACCAACGATTAATAAATCAAGTCTTCTAGTTTTTAATTTCTTTATTTCTTCTGCTCTACTCTTAATTGAAAATGTCATAAGTTCGTCCCTCGTTACTACGCAATAGACAACCAATTTGATTATCTTGACTGCATTCTAATTTTTAAAGCTTTGTGCTGATTTAATGGCTCTTTGCCAACCTGTATATAGATGCTCACGTTCTTCAGCACCCATTGCTGGTTTGAAAATCTTACCTGCTGAATGAATATTCTTTAATTCATCAACGTTATTCCAATAGCCTACGGCCAATCCAGCAAGGAAGGCTGCACCAAGTGCTGTTGTTTCCAAGTTAGCTGAACGATCGATTTCAGTATCGAGAATATCTGCTTGGAATTGCATCAAATAATCATTATTTGCTGCGCCACCATCAACTTTTAATTTAGCAATATCGATACCAGAATCAATCTTCATTGTATCGATAACATCACGACTTTGATAGGCTAAGGATTGAAGTGTTGCCTTGATGAAGTCTTCTCTCGTTGTTCCACGAGTTAAGCCAAAGACTGCACCACGGACGTCTGAATCCCAATATGGAGCTCCTAAACCGGTAAAGGCTGGTACAACATAAACTTCATTTTCGTTATCGGATTTTTCAGCTGCTTCTTGAGATTCTGAAGCGTGTTCGAATAAACGCATTCCATCTCGTAACCATTGAATAGCTGAACCTGCAACATAAATACTTCCTTCAAGGGCGTAATTCATCTTGCCATTGACACAGTAGCCGATCGTTGTTAATAAGTTGTTAGCTGATAATTTTGGAGTATCACCGGTATTCATAACAACGAAAGCACCTGTACCATATGTGTTCTTAACCATTCCTGGTTCGAAAGCTAATTGTCCGAATAATGAAGCTTGTTGATCTCCGGCCATACCAGAGATTGGAACTTCACTACCATAGAAGTGATAGTTTGCTGTGTGTCCATAAATTTCTGAATTTGATTTGACTTCAGGTAACATAACCTTTGGAATGTTTAACATCTTCAAAATGTCATCATCCCAGTCTAAATCATGAATGTTAAATAACATTGTACGACTAGCATTTGAGTAATCCGTTACATGTTGTTTCCCACCAGTGAGTTTCCAAACCAACCATGTATCGATTGTTCCGAATAATAATTCACCTTTTTCAGCTCTTTCTTGAGCTCCAGGTACTTGATCCAAGATCCAACGAATTTTTGTAGCTGAGAAGTAAGCATCAATAACCAAGCCAGTCTTCTCATGAATTTGATCTTTATAACCTTTTTCAATCAACTGATCAGCAATTTTAGAACTTTGACGTGATTGCCATACAACAGCGTTGTAAATTGGTAAGCCAGTCTCTTTGTCCCAGATAATTGATGTTTCACGTTGATTAGTAATACCGATACCGCTTATTTGACTAGGTTTAACACCTGATTCAATAAAAGCATCAGCTATAGTTGAAAGAACGCAATTCCAAATTTCATTAGCATCATGTTCAACCCAACCTGGTTCAGGAAAATATTGTGTGAATTCCTTTTGAGAATCGATCACTTTTTTTCCTTCATGATCAAAAATTACTGCTCTAGTACTTGTCGTACCCTCATCGATTGATAGAATATATTTTTTTTCTGTCATTTTAACCTCTCCATATATGGATTTACGAAAGAGGTGTGACTAGCTTAGTAGTCCCACGATTGCCACCATCCCTGGCGACAAATACTAAGTTAATTTTTATTAACTCCTAACATAAACCTATGTTGGTATCCCTATACCAATTCAATTTTTTTGTTAAGAACTTCTTGTGCTTCGTCCATTAACTTCTTAACGATTTCTCCAGCTGGTAATGATTCTTTGATTAGACCTGAAACTTGACCACTAAATACTAGTCCATCATCAACATCATCTTTTTGAACGGCATTTCTTAATCCTTCGTTCATAACTGAGTTGAATTCGTCACGTGATACTTGATCTAATTCAAGTTCTGTTAACTTGTTAGCAATGTTGTTCTTGATAATACGTGATGCATCTTTGATTGTTGCACCAGCAACGACTGTTGAAGTATCAGTAGCGTCGATAACTAACTTTCTCCAGTTATCTCCAACAGGACTTTCCTTAGCGATTGAGAAGATTGTTCCACATTGAACAGCTTGTGCACCAGCAACAAAGGCATTTACAACACCACGTCCGTCACCAACACCACCAGCAGCGATTAGAGGAATTGAAACAGCATCAGCAATTTGTGGCCATAGAGTTTGTGATGTTAGAACACCAATGTGTCCTCCACCTTCCATACCTTCGGCAATAACGGCATCGGCACCCATTTCTTCCATCTTCTTAGCAATCTTAACGTTAGGAATAACAGGACAAACTTTAATACCAGCGGCCTTCAAATCTTTCATGTAAGGTTTAGGTGTACCAGCACCAGTTGTAACTACTTTAACGCCTTCATCGATAACAACTTTGACAACGTCTGGTGTGTTAGGATCCATCAACATCAAGTTAACAGCAAATGTGTTCTTTGTTAGTTTCTTAGCTTTTTGAATTTCTTCTCTTACTTGGTCAGCTGTCTTACCACCAGCAGCGATAATTCCAAGTCCACCACCATTTGATACGGCGGCGGCTAATTCAGCAGTAGCAACTTCTTGCATAGCTCCTTGAACAACTGGGTACTTGATTCCTAAAAGTTCACATACTTTATTCATAATTAAATCCTCCAATAGAAAGTTAAGTGTGAAAAACAAATCCATAAATGTAATTCATAGGTTAAAAATCAATTTTCATTTACCTAGGCTAATTAGTGAAAATCGATCTTGATTTGCAATAAATTTATTTTTGCAATCGTTTACTTATGAAAAACATTTCTTTATCTCTCGAGCGCTCCTACAATTTATATTACAATCGTTATTTAAAATTGCAAATAGCGTTCAATTTTTTACTAATTATTAAATAATCAAAAATGCCGTTTTATCAGCTTTTAGCAAAAAGATGTTTTGTAAGCGTTTTCTATTTTTGAAGCCATTTTTCGCTTAAAAAAGTCTTATAATCCCTGTTATATCAGCGTTTGATAAGCATATAACCTACTTTTATGGCTATTATGATAAACAGTAAAGACTTTTTTCGATAATTACTTATTGATTATTGTTTTGGTTAGTTTACCGCACTTTTATTAAAAATAATTAGCAATTATTGACTATATAACCATAACTTCAAGTTATTGACCTTATGCAGACTGCTTATTACCCCTAAAAAGTGCTAAAATAGTCGGTTTCACTTTTTAGCTATGGTATTCAAAATATAATATGGAAAATTATCAAATAACGGTTCTCACATTTCTTATAAAAAAACGTATAATTTAGATATAGTAGTTTGAACATATTTATAACATTTTCATTGATCATGATTGCAAGAAATCCATCATGATAGTATTGAATAATTCCTGCTGTTCGGACATAATAATATGTCCAGAATCAGGTACAATGATGGCCTTGCCGTTTTCACATAAATTGGCAGAGGCCGTCGCATGCTCGGAAGACCAAAATGGACTTTCTTTTCCCGATAGAAAGAGAACGGGAACTTTCAAAGTTTTAATAACATCTCGCCAATCCTGAAAGGCATGGTCAAACAGCAAAGGTCGGTTCAGTTCATAATCGAATTTCTTACCACCCTGAACAGTTTTGACCAATTTATATGTCTCATCATCGATATTGCGATAGGTCGTGTGAACGTGATACATCTGTTCCGCTTCCTCGGGGAAATTGTCCCAGTTCAAATCCAAGAGACCGTATGGCCACGTTTTATCAGAAATCATCTTGGGTGATTGATCAACACTGATTATTTTATTAATTCGATCATCCCCATATAAGGAACAATATGCCCAGATAGTTGCTGCACCCATTGAATTACCCATCATACTGATCTTATTTATTTTCAAATAATCTAATAACTCAGCAACATCTTTTCCTTGGCGACTCATTCGTAATCCTTTGGTTGTAGTTTCTGAACGACCGTGATTTCTCCTATCTAAATTAATGACGCGATAATGTTGGCTCAGAAGTTCAACCTGTGAACGCCAAATCTCCTTATAGCCAGCGTAACCCGTCATAATTAAAATAGGTTCTCCTTGACCGACGTCATCGTATTCCAGTCTTACATCATCACTTGTAATAAATTGCATATTAGTAACCTCAATACTTTCTTATAGTTTTAGATTTCCGTCTCCGGTTGATGTTCTTTTATATTCAAATTCAGTCCAAATACACTGAAAGACAGTTGATTTAATGTGAAGTGCTGGTTAGTATTTTAATTTTTCCATCATTTTCATTCAGTAAATTTATAAGTATAATAGAAACAATTAATCATAAGAACTCAGAAATATTAGTTGGCGGTTGCACTGACAGTGCATATTTCCCAGTTCTGAAAACAGCACAACTAATCTTCAATTTATGATTGATTTAAATATGTGTATGTGGCCTCTACTATAAATTTTCATTATATTACTGCAGCATTCGTTGTAAGCGGTTACACGTCTAGACCACTTGCTACCGTTACCTTTTGAAAGGGGAAAATAAATTATGGATATTCATCAAATTCAATATTTAATAACCATCGTCGACAATGATTTTAATCTCACTAAGAGTTCACGGGTCCTCAATGTCTCGCAACCTGCATTGAGTAAACTTATCAGTGAATTGGAAAATGTTGAACAGATTCAAATTTTTACTCGTGGCAAAGGTAGAATTACTGGACTAACTCCAACTGGCGAGGACCTTATTTCACACGGCCGTACTATCAGTCAAGATTACGATGATTTGATCAAAAGTATCCACGACCGAGCCGATGATAAGACCGGAACCGTCAAAGTCGGAATCGCACCAGTCATTATTTCCACCGTATTCAATCGAGCGATTCCCAAATTCATTCAAGAAAATCCTAAAATCGACCTACAAATCGTCGAAAAAGGTGCCTATGAGCTGCAAAAGAAGTTAATTTTGCAAGAAATCGATCTGGCAGTGCTAGTTTCACCGGCTACCTACCCTTCAGTTCAAGAAAAGAAGATCTACGATGACTCTGTGGCCGTCTGGTTCAACAAAAATCATCGCTTCCACAATTTCAAAGGACCAATTCCCTTCAAAGAAGTGGCCAAGGAAAAAATCGTCACTCTCGATGACAGTTTCATGGTTACCTATCAAATAAATCAGAAGTTCATTCGAAACGATTTGCGCCCTAACTACTTCTTCAAAACAAGTTCTTGGGATTTGATCCTAAACATCTGTTCCGAAATGGACGATGCCGTCGGAATCATCGCTTCCCCAATTGGTGGAAATTATTCTGGAACTAACATCGAACATCGTGACATCGATCCAAACTTCCCATGGACAATCAGCATGTGCAGCATAAAAGACATCTATCAAAACGCCGTTGTTAAATACACTGAAGATTGGTTCATAAATTATTTCAAGGAACATCAAGATCATATCAATGATTAATTCTGTCATGCCGTCTCCAGAGCTGAGAAATATTCACTGGCTGTGCGGACCGGTCCGAGCCAAAGTGCGGTCTCGAACCTCGGTTTGAAGCCTTGCCACAGTTCGGCAAGGCTCCAAACGCGCCCGGTGGCGTAATGGCTAAAGCCATAACGCCACTTCCACTGCCCACAAATATTTCTCAGCTCTTCCGACTAGTTCTTTAGTTGGAATTGCGTCTTTGTAAATAATTTGTAAATTTCACTTTTCTACTTTCGAAATTAGAAGAATCATTAAATCCAGATTAATTTAAAAATCACCAATTCTAGATGTTAATTAACATAACATTTTAACTAATAACCCAGCCGGAGGGGGACAGTGATGGAATCAGCAGTGCAAGTGGTGTTAGGGCTTTAGCCCTTACTCCACTGACGTATTTTGAGATTCGCGTACCTTGCGAATCTCAAAATCGAGGTGTGAGACCTTGGCTCGCGCCGGTCACACTGTAGATTACCATCACTGTCCCCCTCCGGCGGACTTCAAGAAACATAAAAATGTCTAACTCACTCAAGTGAATTAGACATTTTTTATTCTGGCAGAAAACTAATTTGATCAGTTTGCTTCTATATTATTATATTTTAAGCCAGGACATTAAACAGTCAATGCTACTTTTTCACCTGGTTGGTTAGTGACATTGCCCATCAATGGTTCTTCAAAGATACGAGGATCCATATAGCGTAAATCATTGCTGATTTGTGGCTTGAAGTCCATGTGATCAAGAATATCCTTTTGAAGATTCATACCTGGTGCAATTTCAATCAACTCAATACCACCATCAACCAATTGGAAGACGGCACGTTCTGTAATGTAGTAAATATTTTGCTTGTTGTCGTGTGAAACTGGACCAGAGAATGTGATCTGTTCTACGTTATTAACAAGTTTATTAAATTTACCTTCTTGAAGAATATTGAGTTTACCATCTTTGACTTCTTCTTTAAGTCCACCGGCAGTAAATGTACCAGTAAAGACAACTGTTGGTGTGTTTTGTGTAATATTAACGAAACCACCAGTACCAGCAATCTTAGGGCCAAACTTAGAAACGTTGATATTACCAAGTTTATCCAATTCGGCAAGGCCTAAGAATGTGATGTCAATACCACCACCATCGTAGAAGTCAAACATATATGGTTGATCAATTGTTGATTCAGGTGAAATGGCACAACCGAAGTCACCACCACCCATAGGAACACCACCAAATGTTCCGGGTTCAACAGTTGTCGTAACGTTTTCAGCAGCTCCTTCTTCTTTTAAGATCAAAGAAACTGTTTCTGGATATTTACCGATACCATAGTTAACAATGTTGTCATTTTCGTTCTTATACATGGCAGCACGTCTGGCAATAACTTTCTTAGCATCAAGTGGCACGTTAATTGCACCAGCTGCTTTAACAACGGCTTGGTTAACATAATCCGGATTGAATTGTGTAGCAGTACTTTGTCTTGTCATCAATTCATCATTTGTTTCAACAACGTAATCGACCAATAGTCCAGGGATTCTGATATCCTTAGGTTTCATTGAACCCTTCTTCAAAATTCTCTTTACTTGAACAAAGACTTTACCACCGTTATTGTGAGCAGCCATAGCGATTGATGTTGATTCAAGAGTCAATGGTTCGTCATCAAAAGTGATATTACCATCTTCATCAGCATATGTTCCACGTAAAATAGCAACGTTTGGCTTTGGAACATCATATGCTAAGTAATCTTCACCTTTAATCTTCATCTTTGAAACTAAATCAGTCTTTTTAGCTGCATCGTTTAGCTTGCCACCTTCGATGTCTGGATCGACGAATGTTCCAAGGCCAACTCGACTAATTTGAATAGGCTTATGAGCGGCAGAATCACGGAAAATTTGTGACATAACACCTTGAGGGAAATTATATGCCTCAAAGTCATTGTTTGCGACTAAAGGTTCTAGTTGTGGAGCTAGTGCCCAATGTCCCCCAACTAATCTCTTCAACAAACCTTTAGCAGCAAAGTTATTAGTTCCTTTATCCTTACCATCACCAATACCTGATGCATGCCATACTTCTAGATCCTTAGGATGACCCTCTTTATCAAATCTCTTACGAATATTTTCTAGGATCTCTTCAGCAACATCTGAGCCTAAGAAACCTTCCAAAGCAATAGTTGCATTATCAGGAATAAGCTCTGCAGCCTTTTCACTGTTAATAAATTGTACAGTCATTAAAAACACCCCATCCTTTTCTAACTCATCGATCACAACTACCTACTGCTTTGAAAGTTATAGGTAAGATGCTATTCGAAAAATATTATGGTCTCAATTTCATTAATTTATCTAAATCTACAGTATCATTGTCAGCACCTGGTACTTCAAAACCGTTTAGTTGCATGAATTCTCTTCTAAATTCATCGTAACCAGTTAAGGAACTGTTAAAGTTATCTGGTGTAATCTTCTTCATTAATTCAGAAACTTTAGCTTGGATATCCTCACGTTGCTCCCAAGCATCCGGACGTAAGCGGCCTCTATCATCAGTCTCACGGCGATTTCCGTAAACCATGTCACGGAATAGACGATCTTTATGCATGATTGGTGTCTCGTGTGTTCCCGTTTCTTCTTCAATCTTATAAAGTGCGATACAATACATTGGAAAAATAGGAATAACAACGGATGCCTTAGTAGTAACGGCACGAGATACGGAAATTAGAGCTTCACCGTCAATGTCTTTGATTTTGTCTTGAATCTTGTGAGATGATGCTTCAGCTGCGTCTTTTGCAGCTCCTAGAGTACCTTCATGATAAAAATCATATGTACTCTTTGGTCCAATATATGAATAAAGAATTGTCTTGAATCCATCAGCCAAAACTCCAGCAGCCTTTAATTCATCAACCCAGATCTCCCAGTCTTCACCGCCCATGACGTGTTTCGTAGCTTCTACTTCATCGTCACTAGCAGGTTCAACTGTTTGTTCAAATAATTTATTTTCTTCTAGATTGATATTTTCACCGGTAACTGATTTACCAACGGTTTTAATCACTGAACGCCACGTTTCATCGGCATTGTCGGGATTTGTCCGTTTTGGAGCAGCCACAGAATATACTAAGAGATCAATCTTTCCCCCAAAGCTATCCTTAATATATTGAATAACTTGATCCTTCATATCTTGTGCAAAAGCATCGCCAATAAAGTTTTTACCGATCAAGCCTGCTTTTTCTGCTTCTTGACGGAAGTATATGTTGTTATACCAACCGGCAGTTCCGAGCATATTTTCATCACGAGGTGGTCGTTCAAAGGAAACTCCGATTGTGTCAGCTCCCTGACCAAAAGCTGTTGTAATTCGACTAGCAAGTCCATAACTAGATGACCCTCCAATAATCAAAGCCTTCTTAGCACCTTCATACTTACCTTTTCCTTGTACATAGGAGATTTGATTAAGAATTTCTTGACGGCATCCTTCAGGATTAACTGATCGAGCAACGTTTCCCTTGAGCTTTTCAGTAATTTTTACCATTGTGTCTGACATATTCAACTCCACCTTTATCAATAAATTAATAGAATGAATGAAGTCAATTATTATCTTTTAACATTTGATTGAAAGTACTCGCTGGCGTTTTGAGTTTTCAAATGTTTTTTGATAACTTAAAATGATTTCCCTCATTTGGTTGAAAACCTCGATAGCCACATCACATTGTGATATCAATAACTATCTTCACTTGCTAATGTAAGCCTTTACAATTACTCAAACCAATATTACTTGATTATCAGCGATATAACATTCGGTTATAATCTTGTCATATCAACGGTAAGCGCTGTTATCACTAAAAATAGACAACAAGATATTGCATGTTACAATATCTTGCTATTACTTAGTAAAAAATCGAATCATTTTTTGAATGTTTATCAGATAATATTCAGATTTTAAAAATAAAAGACCGTCTTTTCTCCTATATAACGACAAATTCCAATAACCTATAAAATCTTGTCATACTCTCCATAATAAATTCTCAATAGTTTCACAATAGAATTACATAGTAATCCCTTTATTAGCAATGTATAATTCAAATGTAAGCGTAATCATTGTGAAATTGGAGGAGATTTATTATGACGAATGATAGCTTAACGCTACAGTTACTTGGGGAATTTATTGGGACAATGGTTTTAATCATTCTTGGTGATGGTGTTGTAGCGGCCGTATCACTAAAGAAATCGAAAGCTGAAGGATCCGGTTGGATTGCCATAGCACTTGGATGGGGATTGGCAGTTACACTCGGTGTTTATTGTTCAGCATTCTTAAGTCCCGCACACTTGAATCCTGCAGTTACCTTGGGAATGGCAATCGCCGGATTGTTCAAATGGTCATACGTAATACCATATATGATTGCTCAAACATTAGGTGGTTTAGTTGGTGCCGTAATCGTTTGGATTAACTACTATCCACACTGGAAGGAAACCGATGATCCAGCAGCAATTCTTGGGACATTCGCTACTGGACCTGCAATTCGTGATTATCCAATGAACTTCCTTAGTGAATTTATTGGTACTTTAGTTCTTGTTTTCGCACTTTTAGCATTTACACGTGGAAAGTTCACAGATGGTTTAAATCCAATGGTAGTCGGAGTTTTGATCACATCAATCGGATTCTCACTAGGTGGGACGACCGGTTATGCCATCAACCCAGCCAGAGATTTGGGACCACGTATCGCCCACCAAATTTTGCCAATTGCTAATAAAGGCAAGTCAGATTGGGCCTACAGTTGGGTTCCTATCCTTGGACCTCTAGCCGGTGGTGCAGTTGCTGCCTGGTTGTATATGTTGATTCCTTAGATTTTGATTTTTAAAGTCGGGCCTGTAAAGGTTCGGCTTTTTTGTTTTGGGTTTGCCGCCTGTGGGTGCAAGAATTTTCACCTGATGTGGGACCGGTTCGAGCCTGAGGTGCGGTCTCGAACCTCGCTTTTGAGCCGAAGACCACGTCTCAAAAGACGTCCTGTGATATAAGGACTTACGTCCTTACATCACACTTCACTACAGGTGAAATTCTTGCACCCACAGGCTAGGTTATTTTTTGTACTTGATTGTTATTAGATATGGCTGAGTCTCTTAATACAGAGGGGTTTCTTGATAATGAATCCTCGATATATTGCATATCTGTTAATAAATCAGACTAATAAATGGGGCAAAGGTTGTCAGTCATATAGTACGCGCAATGAATCAGGTTTTAAGACACCTGTCTACGAAAAATCCACGTGTAACTCTGACTCCTTATCTCTGACTGATCCAGTTCATGACTTATAGACTAACTATCAGAGTAGATATATTTCAACACAACAAAAAGGGGCACAAGTGATGGAGACTGCTGTAGATTAAAAATCCACGGCAGGTTCCATTACTTGTGCCCTCAGGCGATTCTATTGGTTAAAACACGTTCGATCTGTTAAATATCTAGTCGGGAGACGACATCATTACATGTTATAGTCCGAAGAAACCTTTAAAAATAAAGATTCCGACAACTGCTCCGACAATTGGAGCAACTACTGGTACCCAACTATAGTTCCAATTTGATGACCCTTTATTTGGTACTGGCATGAATGCATGCACTAGTCTTGGTCCCAAATCACGAGCTGGATTCAAAGCTGGTCCAGTTGGTCCTCCGACTGACATAACTAACGTTGTAATAACTAAACCTACACCGATATTAGCAATATCAATACTTTGTTTGAAGAACATTCCACGATATAATCCCATAGCTGCGAAAACTAGGATTGCTGTACCAATTGCTTCAGTCCAGAAACCGTTCATTGTACTGCCGGCTGTATCACCAGTTGAGAAGGTTGCGAAGATTGCCCCTTCGTCTTTAGTACGTTTGTAGTAAGGCCAATAAATTACTAAGACTAGTAATTGACCTACCATAGCACCTAAAAATTGAAAAATAATATATGGTGCAACTTTGTCCCAAGGAAAGATCCCGGCGGCTGCCTGTGCAATTGTAATTGCTGGATTCAAATGGTTACCAGAGATTGATCCAAACATCATTGCTGGAATCATAACACCTAAACCATATCCGACTGCGATAAAGATCCAACCACCATTGGCTTGGCCGTTTTCCCCATTACCGGTCGTGTCTTTAAGAAATGAGTTAGCAACTGCACCATTTCCGAATAATACCAAAATCATCGTTCCAAAAAACTCTGCTGCGAAGCGTGCGTCCCAAGTTCCGCTCATTGTTAAATACCCCCAAAATAGTTTTACCAAGTCAAAATATAGATCAATACTTTAAGATTTAAATGAATTACGACCTCGTAATCAACTTAGCAAACTGAACTATAACGGAGAAATTTAGCTACGTAAATATTGATATTTATTCATGCTTTTAATAACTATATGTTATAGGCCTCGATTTTCGCCCGTATGATAGCGTTTACATTATCCTATAAAGACGTTTTTTCACAAAGTTTGGGGGTCTAAAAAAATTTTCAAAAATTGAAAAGGCTATGTTCTCGGCATTCATAATTGTCCGATTTCACACATAAATTTGCATTTTAAAAATTTATCTTTAGTATTGGTCTCGAAAGTACTTGCTGGTAACAACTTTGAAGGGAAGTTACTAACATGACAGAATTAACAGGTATGAAAGATTTCGAAAACGTATTACTAGAGGCTAACGATGGAATTGCTACATTAACAATCAACCGTCCAAAATCACTAAACGCTTTGAACTCAGCTACATTAGCAGAAATTGGTGAAGCACTCGATGTTGTTAAGAATAATGAAGATGCTATTAAAGTATTGATCGTTACAGGTTCTGGCGAAAAGGCATTCGTTGCTGGCGCAGATATTTCTCAAATGAGAGACATGAATCCTATTGAAGCCGCTGAACTTTCAAAACTAGCACACAATTCATTTGGCAAGATCGAAAACTTGAAACAATTTACAATTGCTGCCGTTAATGGTTTCTGTTTAGGTGGCGGTCTTGAATTAGCTTCATCATGTGATATGCGTATTGTTTCAGAAAAAGCTAAGTTCGGACAACCAGAAGTTACTCTTGGTATAGTTCCTGGATTTGGTGGTACACAACGTCTAACACGTCTTGTTGGCCGTGGCAAAGCTAAAGAAATGATTGCTACTGGTACAATGATCAAGGCTGATGAAGCTTATCGTGTTGGTATCGCTGATGAAGTTGCTGCTCCTGAAGAATTGATGGACAAAGCAACTGCTATTGCACAAACAATCATGAAGAATGGTTTGATTGCTGTTGGTATGGCTAAATACGTTATCGACCGTGCCGCTGATTTACCATTGGATACAGCTATCGACTTCGAAACACAAATGTGGGCACAAACATTTGCTACAGAAGATCAAACTGAAGGTATGAGCGCATTCCTTGAGAAACGCCACGCTAAATTCACTGGTAAATAAACTCTACACCATATAATTATCGCTGAAGAACAGTCCTATAATAGGGCTGTTTTTTTGTTTTTGGTCTCTTGCCGCCTCATTGTGCAAGAAATTCACCTGCTGTGGGACCGGTTCGAGCCATGGTGCGGTCTCGAACCTCGCTTTTGAGCTTCGCAAGGACCGCGAATCTCAAAAGACGTCCTGTTAAATAAGGACTTACGCCCTTATTTAACATTTCACTGCTGGTGAATTTCTTGCACAATGAGGCTCGTTTATTTTTGACTATTCGATATTGGGTTTAAAATAAACTGACTTAACATAGGAAGTAATTGGAATACTAAAATAGCGTTAGTAATCTTTTTTTTGATTACTAGCGCTGTTTTATATGTATATATGCAGTGGATTCAAAACGAGTTCCGACTGGGCAACTCCTTCCGCTTTGCGTAGCTTCACGAATCATCCGCAAAGTACGCGGATAATTCGTGAAGCTACGCAAATGCTCGGAAATTCCCGGGTCTGCTCCACTCTCTATTCTTTCTTTGCTGGCATTATCTGTGCTTCACCTTCAGTAACTTTGTCACCATTCTGATTAGTTACAATAGTTGATAATGTTACGATTTGGAAATGTGCTTTTTGATCGACTTTCTCAACTTTAACTGTTGCTACTAATACATCCCCAAAGTAAACTGGCTTATCGAATCGCAATGTTTGATTTAAATAAATGGCTCCTGGTCCAGGCATTTTAGTACCTAAACAGGCTGAAATCATACCGGCGGATAACATTCCGTGGGCAATACGTTTATGGAACTGAGTTTTTTCGGCAAATTCTTGATCCATATGCATTGGATTATAATCGCCTGTAACTTTAGCAAAGGTATCAACGTCTTCCTCAGTAATACGTTTGGAAACTGAACCGCTCATGCCCACTTTTAATTCGCCTTCATAAAGTATCTTATATTCTTTCATCAAAAAGCCTCCTATAAATCTATGTGCTTAAGTTCACATATAGCGTAGCTTGTAATCGCTTACATATAAAATACTTTTTATTTATAGACTATATAACTAAATGAAATGCATATACTTTTCAGAAATAAATTCAGCATATTTATGTAAATTTACATTAGTCAATCGTTATTATTTGATATAATTCCTTCGAATTTATTCAATATTTTAAGTTTTGCAAGATTTTGGCTTTTTTCAAAAGGTATACATATTGTAAGCGCAATCTTTTAGGTTGACTTCTACCGACTGGCACACAATAATTAAAGTGTTACGCATGGTGCTAGTTGATAATTAATTACAAATATTCGCTTCAATTATATTTTCCAAATTAAAATTTAAAACGGGCTGGATATAAAATAATTGAGCTTTTCTATACTCAATTTATGAACAATTAACTAGTCGGAAGAGCTGGAAAATATTTGTGTGCCGTGGAAGTGATATAAGGACGGGAGATTGATTCTCCCGTTCTTATATCACCGGGCGTGTTTGGAGACTTGACGACCTATGTCAAGGCTTCAAACCGAGGTTCGAGACAGTAATTTTGGCTCGAACCGTTCCGCACAGCTAGTGAAAAATTTCCAGCTCTGTAGACGGCATATATAACTAGCACCACAGGTAAGTGTTATTAAAAAATATTGGAGGCTTATTTTATGAAACAACTTTATCTTGGTGACACAAATTGGCAGGTATCATCAGTTGCACTGGGCATCATGCGCATGAACAGTCTAACTCCAGAACAAGCTGCTAAAAGCTTAGATGTCGCCGTTGATAGTGGTATCAATTATATCGACTCGGCCGACATTTATGGTGGTGGCGATTCCGAAAAGGTCTTTGGTGCCGCACTAAAACAAAGTAGCGTTAACCGTGACGATATTTATATCCAATCAAAAGGTGGCATTGTTTCTGGTGAAAGATATGACTTTTCTAAGCAACATTTAATTGATGCTGTCGACGGATCTTTGAAACGCATGGGAATCGACTATCTAGACTCCTTCCTACTACACCGTCCCGATCCATTGATGGAACCTGAAGAAGTTGCTGAAGCCTTCGACGACTTACAAAAATCTGGTAAGGTTCGTCACTTCGGTGTTTCTAACTTTAACCCACAACAATATCTCCTCGTTCAGGAAGCTGTTGACCAACGATTAATGATCAATCAACTCCAATTTAGCATTATGCACACTGGTATGATTGACCTAGGAATGCATACAAACATGACTGATACACGTTCAATCAACCATGATGGCGGAATTCTTGAATTTTCAAGACGTATGGGTGTAACTATTCAGGCCTGGTCACCATTCCAATATGGTATGTTTGCCGGAACATTCATCAATAACGACAAGTTCCCAGAATTAAACGAAATTTTACAAAAGTTAGCTGACAAATATAATGTAAGCAAGAATGCTATCGCTGCTGCTTGGATTCTCAGACATCCTGCTAAGATTCAAGTTGTTATCGGTACAATGAACCCTGAACATATCGCTGACAGTGCCAAAGGTGGCGACGTCGAATTGACTAAACAAGAATGGTACGACGTATACTTTGCTGCAGGCAATGATTTACCTTAGATCCCGTCTTCAATATCCAATTTTCTCGTTTCATCTTACAGCAAGTAAAAAAACAAAAAACTCATATATTTATGGGTTTGTTTTTTTATTCAGATATATAATATAAGTAAATTTGTAGAAAGGGGATTTCCTTAATATGCCAAAAATACTCGTAATTTATGCGCACCCCGAAACTGCCAAGGGTTCTTCAACACATGAATTATACAAACACTTTATCAGTTCATATATTGCCAAAAATCCAGATGATGAAATCATTGTCCACAATATCTCGGAATATATGCCTTTCAAATTGAACAAAATCGCGATTTCAATCTACAATAAGAATCTTGCCAAAAGTAAACTGAATCCCGATGAAGAACGTTTCAACGAGTCACGTCAAAAATGGATTAATGAATTCATTAACGCTGATAAATATGTTTTTGTAAATCCAATGTATAACCTCTTTATCCCTGCCGAAATGAAGAGATACATTGACTTAATTATGCAAGCTGGTCAAACTTTTCACTATAATCATGATGGTTTATCAATCGGTGACCTACATGGTAAGAAAGCTATCCACTTACAATCTTGTGGTGGTAACTATCACAATGATCACATTCAAAACGATTCGATGATTTATGATTTAGGCGACCAATATTTACAAACGATGCTCCACATGATGGGCATCGATGATTACTCAGGAGTTTTTGCGGAAGGTATGGACAAAGATCCAATACACGCTATCGAAATTTTGGATCATGCATATGCTAAAGCAGAATTAGCTGGAAAAGAGTTCTAGTCAAATAGAGCTCTTTTTTTGATGCTATCTAAAGTTTGAGAATTTAACATAGCCCCAGTTGTTACAGGCCCAGAGTCCATTTATTTAAATAATTGGGAGTTTTCGTTTTATTATTCATTCTATTAAAAAAAATAATTGGAAGAGCTGCGAGTATTCAATTGCTGAAAATGAATACTCGCAGCTCTAGAAACGGCATATTTAACTAAGCTTTCAACCTTCAGATGTTATAATTAAAGCATTAGGAATTGAGGCTCAAAAATGTCAACTGAACAAAAATCTACTGCTACTGAAGTTATCGAGGCTATGGCCTGGCAAATCGACCACACAAAAAAACAAATCACTTCATTAAAGAAAGCTATCAACAAAATCGGTGATGCCGAAATTCTCCAAGTTAAAGGCACCCTATTAAAAACTTACGTCAAACAAATTGATGGTCAAAAAGGCTATGTAGTTTTACCAGATTATAGCCACCCTAATCAGGACATCACAATTTACTTGGACATTAATAAGTCAGTTATGGAAAACGCTGAGGAATACTTCCATCAATACCATCGTGATAAACGTGGACTTGAGACAATCAAAAATAATTTATCTAACGCCGAATCAGCTTTGGACAAAGAATTGCAACGTCAACACTCATTCGATGCAGAAGATGAAGAACAGGCAAAATTAGTCAGGCAACAATTAATTGCTGAAGACGCTATCAAGACCAAAGTTTTACATTCATCAAAAGCTCCTGAACCAGCCCATCCTCGTCGTTTCTATACTACCGATAATGTTTTAGTTGAAGTTGGCAAGAGCAGTGTCCAAAATGATCATTTAACTCTGACTGCCAGAAAAGATTACTATTGGATGCATGTCAGTGAATTAGCTGGCTCCCACGTGGTTATTCACAGCACTGAACCAAGTGAACAAACTTTGCTTGAGGCTGCCAGCTTAGCTGCTTATTACAGTAAGGGCCGTGGTCTAAAGCAAGTTCCAGTCGATGTTTTGAAAGTTCGTCAGTTGCATAAGCCAAAAGGTGCAAAACCAGGATTAGTCTTGTTTACTGGTAAAGCCGACACCTTGACGGTTTATCCTGATGGAGAAATGGCTGAAAAGTTAGCCGAAAAAAAATAGGAAATTCCCAATTGGGAGTTTCCTATTTTTATCTGCAAATTACTCTTTTACTGAAGGTTGAAAGGCGAAAAATTGATCTGACGATTGCTATTACCGACCTAGAGCCACTTTATTTAAATACTCATAAACCTTCATTTTATTGTTCCAGCTATTAAAAAAATAAACTAGTTGGAGGAGCTGAGAGTATTCATTTGCAGCGAAAGTGGCGTTATTGCTTTAGCAATTACACCACCGGGCGTGTTGGAGACTCGCGGGTTTTGCGAGGCTTCAACCGAGGTTCGAGACCGCTTCCCAGGCTCGGGCCGTTCCGCGCAGCAATTGAATACTCTCAGCTCTGGAAACGGCATACTTAACTAACACTACACGTTAAATAGATAAACTTTACTTTCATAAGGACGAATTTCCATATCCAAATCATCACCATAATTACCAATCAACAGCTTACCTTTCGACTGACCATAATCTCTCGTCACTGTTTCTTTGGTAAAGTTACTGATTACCAGCAAAGTTTCATCGTTATAACGGCGTTTATAAGCAAATACTTGCTCATCCTCGGGATCCAACAATTCGTAATCACCATAAATAATCAAATCACTGTTATGACGAAGTTCAATTAATTTCTTGTAGTAACTAAAAATTGAATCTCCGTCTTCAATTTGACTACGAGCATTGATCTTACCAAAGTTAGGGTTTAAATCAAACCATGGTTTGCCACTGGTAAAACCGGAATTCTTATTCTTGTCCCACTGCATTGGTGTTCGGGCATTATCACGAGAATGAATTGACAAATACTTCAACATTGAATCTTTATCAACAATCTTCTCATCATCAACGAATTCATGATAGGCATTCAATGATTCCAAGTCTTCATATTGTGAAAGTTTCGTATAGTGAACATTCGTCATGCCCAATTCTTCGCCTTCATAGACATAAGGAGTTCCTTGCATCATGTGGAGTGTTGTCCCCAACATTTTGGCTGCACGAACACGATATTTAGGATCATCGGTCGCAAATCTAGAAACAGCTCGAGGCTGATCGTGATTATTCCAATACAAACTATTCCAGCCTTTACCATTGAGTTCAGTTTCCCATTTACTCAAAGAACGCTTCAAATCAACTAATTTAACTGGCTCATCATACCATTTACCCAAACGTTTATCAGGATTGCCTGAAAGTCCAACATGATCAAATTGGAAGACCATGTTCAATTCATGAGAATCCAATCCAGTATATTTAATCGCATCTTCCGGCGTTGAATCAGGCATTTCACCCACCGTCATAACGTCATATTTCGACAAAACCTTTTGATTCATTTCTTGTAAAAATTCATTCAAACGTGGACCATCAGCGACCACCTTACCAACATCCGCATACTTTTCATCGGGAGCCTTCTCACCATCTGGCAAACCTGCTGGTTTAGAAATCAAGTTGATAACATCCATTCGGAATCCATCGACACCCTTATCAAGCCAGAAACGCATAACATTCCAAACTTCATCACGTACCTTGGGATTTTCCCAATTCAAGTCAGGTTGTCCATCAGCGAAGAGATGTAAATAATATTGACCTGTCGTCTTATCAAATTTCCAAGTTGATCCGTTAAAGTAAGAACCCCAGTTATTAGGCTCATGTCCATCTACAGGATCGCGCCAAACATAATAATCACGATAAGGATTATCCTTAGACTTCTTACTCTCTTGGAACCACTTATTCTGATCAGACGTGTGATTGACAACCAGATCCATCATAATTTTGAGTCCTAAAACGTGGGCTGTTTGTAACATCTTGTCAAAATCATCCATCGTTCCATACGCAGGTTGAATACTGCGATAATCGCTAATATCATAGCCATTATCTTTGTCAGGTGACTTGTAAATTGGATTTAACCAAATTACATCAGCGCCCAAATCTTTAATATAAGGCAGGCGACTTGTTAATCCTGGTAAATCGCCAATTCCATCACCATTACTATCTTGATAACTACGTGGATAAACTTGATAAACGACTGATTTTTTCCACCAATCACTGTATGCCATTATGTAATCTCCCCTTTTTTTATTAATTGAAGTGTGTCATTTCCAGAGGATGAAAAATCAAATCTTCTTTTTTCAACTTTTAGAAATTAACAAGGATACATTTCCAATCCATATAACATCTATCTTAGGAGGATTACGTAATTATGGCAACGGTTTCAAGAAATCTGTTATCGTTCACATCTACTCACTTGTTTGCTTTTTTATCTTCTTATTGGCCTTCTGATAGACCAGATAAGAAGTTATTGGTACTGTTAAAATAACACCTATTGTACAGATCAGTGTCGTCAAAATTTCAGCAACAACTAATTTATCATTCAACACTTCCGTGAACTTATATCCTAATGAATGAATAACGAAGAATAATGGGAATGTTGAAGCGAAGAAGTTGAATAATAAGGTATTTGTCTGTGTATTGAGAATTTTATTACCTACTGAGAAACCATCATCAAAAATTTCAGATGGTGTCATTGTTGGTTTATTATCAACGATTTCATTCAAACCACTGGTAATTGCGACACTTGTTTCGGAAATAACTCCCAAACTGTTGATAACAATAATAGAAATTGCTAGTTTTGGATACGAAATTCCAGCTGCTAAGGAGAAGCCTTCCAGTTCGTCTTGATTTTCTGCCGCCATCCCTTGAGCACTAGCCCAGTATTCCAAAGGAATCGTAATCAATAAAATTACGACCATTATTAACAACGAAGTTTTGAAAGCTGTGCTGGCAGTATTAGGATTATCGACATTCATATAAATTGCCACAACTAGAATTACAACTGAAATAATGCATGTCGTAATCAAAGCGTTGAATCCATCAGCAATCAGTATCAATAGTGCAATAATTGAGAAAATATTGATTCCTAGTCCAAACAATAATGTAAATCCACGTGTTCCTGTGACCATCAGTAATAAGACAACGAAGGTCAAAAATAAATACAGCATTATTTCACCCTCTTTGTAATTACTTTACTAGCGATAAAACTCGTAACCGGCACGGTCAAAATAATTCCAATCGCGCTGATCAAAAGCTGCGTCAGTCCGAGACTTAGCGTCATTTCAACAGTATAGCCAATTGAATTGCCATTGCTTAAATACAATAAGACAATGTTTAAATTTTCAGCGATCACAATAAATAACAAAATATTGATCAACGGTCCAATCAATTCTCGACCAATATTAATGCCTGATTTGAACAAAGTTGCTTCCTCAACATCAGCCAATTCCTTTTTCATTTCAATCAATGATGAAGAAATATCCATCGTTTCATCGAGTATAACGCCTAAAACACTAAAAATAACTTGTGCAAAGAAAACGCCCTTATAAGGTTGTAATTCAAAATCATTTAGCTCCACATGGACTCCGCCATAGCCTGACATGCTCAATACAAAGACACTTAGTCCCAGTGCCACCGTTGTTGCAATGACTGTACTCGAATACGCCATTAACGCTTGGTATGTCGGTCCCAGAATAACTAATAGAGCCACAGCCGATATTAATAGTGCCGTTATAACGGTTAATGGTAATAGAACACTGTTATGCGTCTTAATAATTATGTTCAAGAATCCATAGAAAATAATGACATTAAGTAAAATACTGATAAATAATTTGCGACGATCGAATTTCATGCAATACATTAAGAAAACGACCAAACCAATGGTGAAAACTAGAGTCGTATCACGTTTTACATTCTTCGGTGTATAGGCGTGACCACTCTTGGTGAGAATAACTTGCTGACCAACTGTATATTTCGTATCGGTCAACTGTGATTGGTAATAAGTATTCTTGAAGGAAACAGTCTTACCTTTATCCTTTGTATTCAGAAATCGTCCTATTACTCGTTGGGTAATCTGAGTATCGGTATTCTTGTACTCGTCGGTTGAAGTACTCTTATCGAGTTGTTTTACTTGTTGCACCTTGATGACTGGATCATGATACATGAAGCTATCAAAGTATGTTAACCCAGTAACAAATGCCACAATTAAACCAACCAACAACAATATCCGTAAATTTTTTTTCATGAAATAGCCTCGCATTTATGCTCTTCTCTACATTATATGTTTTTTCAGAAAATATTTTATACTTTTTTCATTACAAATTTGTAGTTGACAAGATGACCATGTTGAAATATATTTGAGACATCAATTTGTTAGGAGATAACTATTATGAAAACTATTAATTCTCTAAACATCGTGAATGTTCGTTGGCAAAGCCGATAACTCAGACTAATCCGAGATGGATTCAGTCTGAATAGGATTGAATCCGTGTCGGCTTATTAAACTATGATAATTTCAAAGCCCGCATGGAAAAATTTTTTTAAATTTAACCATGTGGGTATTTTATTTTCTAAGACAATCCCACACACTCTGGGATTGTCTTTTTAATTTGGGGGATATTACGATGAAACATACGAGAAGACTTTACGTAACACTAATTGCACTAGCAATGTTCTTAATTTTTGCATACTTTTATACAGGACGCGCAGATAACCAAAAACAAAATGCGATTCCAAAAGTTGGGGTTCTACAATTGATGTCACATCCCGCCTTGGACCAGATCAATAAGGGGATTGACGACACATTGAAGAAAAATAGTTACATTGATGGCAAGAACGTCAAAATTGAATTTCAAAATGCTCAAGGGGATCAAAGTAATCTAAGAACTATCAGTAAACAATTCGTTCAAGATAACGTTGATGTAGCAGTCGGCATTGCCACTCCTTCAGTTCAATCATTAAAGAATGCCACTTCAAAAATTCCAATTGTCATGGGTGCTGTCACTGACCCTGAGGGTGCTGGTATCATCAGCAACAACCAAAAACCTGGTGGCAATATCACTGGTGTTTCTGACCAAGCCCCACTAGAGGCTCAATTGAAACTAATGAAACAAGTCATTCCTGATCTTAAAACTATCGGTATCATTTACACATCCAGCGATGCTTCCGCCACTAGTCAAATGAAAAAGATGGAAACATTAGCCAAGAAACAAGGTATGACCGTTAAAGTTTCCAGCATCAACTCAGTTAACGATATTCAACAAGTCGGTACTGCTTTAGCACAAGGCGTTCAAACAATTTACGTTCCAACTGACAATACGGTTGCTTCTGGTATGAAGTTGCTTTCTTCTATCGCAGCTAAACAAAATATCGCCGTTTTCCCTGCCGCAACTACTATGGTTAAAGATGGCGGACTAGCTACAGTCGGTCTCAGCCAATATGAACTTGGTGAAGAAACTGGAAAACATGTTGTCCGTATCCTTCAACACAAAGAAGATCCCGCTACAACACCAGTTACCTTCATGAAAAAAGGCCACCTAATGTTAAATGAAAAAATGGCTAAGAAGCTTAACATCGAATTCCCAGATTCACTTGTCAAAGAAGCCCAAAAGAAAGGACAGATCATCAAATGAGTTTAATCGTATCTACTATAAGTCAAGGTTTCATCTGGTCAATCATGGCCATTGGATTATTCATCACCTTCCGAATTTTGGACTTTCCTGATATGACCGTTGAAGGAAGTTTCCCATTGGGAGCTGTCACTGCCGTAAGTCTAATTCAAAGTGGTCACTCAACTCTTTATTCACTATTAATTGCCTTTCTCTTTGGTTGTTTAGCCGGATTTGCGACAGCCTTTCTGTATGCTAAACTCAATGTTCCGATTCTACTGGCTGGAATCTTAACAATGACTGCCCTTTACTCGATCAACTTGAGAATTCTGGGAAAAGCCAACATGTCACTTACGAAATCAACTAATATTTTCAACCAATTCGGTTTAGATAAATTACCAACTAATTTTAACGGTATCGTCTTAGGTATCATTATTATTGCCTTAATTATTTTCCTATTAATTATCTTTTTAAATACTGAAAAAGGGCAGGCTGTTATCGCAACTGGTGATAACGAAACCATGGCTGCATCCCTTGGTATCAATACAACTGTGATGAAATTTATCGGTTTGATGGTTTCTAACGGAATCGTCGCATTAACAGGTGGTTTGATTGCCCAACAAAACGGATTCGCCGACGTCAACATGGGTATCGGTGTCATCGTCATCGGACTTTCTGCCATCATTATCGGTGAAGTTATCTACCCTGATGTTCCACTAAGCGTTCGTCTCATGACAATTGTTATTGGTAGTATCGTCTATCGTTTAATTTTGATGATCGTATTACTACTAGGATTCAATACCAACGATTTGAAACTTATTTCAGCTATCATTTTGGCTCTCTGCTTGGCATTACCAACAATTCGAGCACAATT
Source organism: Companilactobacillus huachuanensis (assembly GCF_005404815.1). Taxonomy (GTDB): domain Bacteria; phylum Bacillota; class Bacilli; order Lactobacillales; family Lactobacillaceae; genus Companilactobacillus; species Companilactobacillus huachuanensis. Next base: position 32,431 of record NZ_BJDF01000011.1, on the reverse strand, counting down.
TTTAAAGACTTTGCGAAATGGGGTTAAAACTAAATGAAACCATTACTAGAAATTAAAGATGCCGTTAAGACAATTTATAACGACGATGATAATTTAAATATTTTGAATAATATCAATTTAACAATTAATCCCAAAGACTTCTTAGTTGTCCTCGGAACAAATGGTGCTGGTAAATCAACCTTGTTGGACGCCATTACCGGAACTAATCAATTAACATCCGGTAAAATTTTGTTAAACGGTGATGATATAACTAGCGAAAATCTAGCCAAACGTAGCCGTCACATCAGTCGAGTTTATCAGGATCCAAAATCTGGTACCGCCCCCAGAATGACCGTGGCTGAAAATCTACTGTTGGCTAAAAGACGTGGCTTACCCAGACGTTTAAGATTACGTAAACTAAATGATCATATGGAAGAATTCCAAAAATTAATTTCTAACCTGCCAACTTTGGATAACCGTTTGAATACATTTACTGAAAAGCTCTCAGGTGGTCAAAGACAGACGTTGAGTTTCCTGATGGCAATTATCCAGAAACCTGAGTTATTGTTGTTAGATGAACACACAGCAGCCTTGGATCCACAAACAAGTAAAGACTTGATGGAACTAACCAGTCGAATTATTTTGGAAAAAGAATTAACGTGCATGATGATCACACATGACCTTTCTGATGCTATGAAATATGGCAATCGTTTAATTGTTTTGAAGAAGGGTGAAATTATTTTAGATTTGAATCAGGAAGAAAAAAATAAGTTAACTGAAGCTGACTTGTTGCAATACTTCTAGGGTATAAAAAAAGTCAATCCAGAAATTAATTGGATTGACTTTTTATTTTCGCTATTTATAAACGTCAGTAGCTTTAACCCATTCGTTAGTTGCTACACGGAACATTTTTTCACCGTTGATCGTTGCATATTGATCTGTGTACCACTTTGAATCGCCACTTAAACCACGGTTTGTAATATCTTTACCTTCGATAGTGTAAAGATGTTTGAATTCACCACTGTTTGTTGTAATAATGCCTTCTTCCATAGTTGAAACTGGCTTGTTCTTGGTAACGTTTAGTTTAAGATTCTTGTTGCTGCTCTTATCAAACTTGATATCTGCATCTTTTGCGTTAACAAGTGAGTAACCTTTTGGTGCTGAGATTTTCCTTGTAGAACTTACATTTCCATTTAATTGTTGAAAACCTACTTCATCACCATATTGATCAATGAATGAGATACGTACTCTTTGTGATGCATGACCACCATGTTTTGAAGGTTTTTTAGTTGTAACAACAGTCTGTTTAGAATCTTCAACTTCAATTTTTGCTATATATGCAGCTACTCCATCAATTTTATCCTTAACAATCTCTACACTTTGACCAGATACAAATTTATATCCTGCAGGAGCTTCACCAGCATCTTTTTCAGTTATTTTTGAATCAATTTTTTTATCCTTAAGTACAATTGGCTTAATATTTGCCGCAGGAATATTATCACCTTGTTTATTCACAAAAATAATATGTACATCAATATTTTCTGATTTATCATCTATTTTTTTTACAGTTAAAGTAATGTTATTTTTGTCATCTATTCTTGCTTTCGTTAAATCTGTAATCAATTTGTACGTTTCAGGAATCCCCAAAAGATTTTCTGTAACGACAGTAGCAGAAGATAGGACATTTATCGATCTTTCACCAGTGAATCCACTATCTGTAATTGAATTTCCGGCTTCATCGATATAATTGACAGTAACTGTCTTTTCTTTGTTATTATCGGCACCTCCTGTTAAATTTTGTTCTGCTGCCATAGCAGTAATACTACCAACATTCACACTACCTAAAATACTTGAAAACAATAAACCTGTAATAATTAAACTCTTCCCTAATTTCATCTCTTATTCCTCCGAAAAGAAAATATTCCTTATTTTCAATAAGGTAGGACTAATATATTACATGTAAAATATTCTCGCAATAAATAAATCACATATTTAAATTTAGTTGAGTTTTTTATAAATTTAATAACCATCAATCAATTATATTTAAACCAGTTATTTATATAATTACATAGAATTTTAGTTGTGTAAGCGTCATTTTATCAGATAAATTTAATTTAAAAACGGAGTATTAGATACCAGTGACAAATCATTATGATAATTGTAAATTTTCTTTACTAATTCGATTTGGGGATAAAAAAAAGACCATGAATCATAAATCGATTCACAGTCATTTATCTAAACTAATTTAGGCGATATCTGAAGCCATCATCCATTCGTTAGTTGCAACACGATAATATTTAACATTATTGATTGTTTGCATTTGATCAGTAGCCCATGCTGAGTTTTTACCTAAGCCACGGTTGCTGATTGTTTTACCATTGCCATCATAAAGTGGTGTATAGTCGACGTTCTTTGTTGTAACAGTCTTTCTATCGGCCTTTTCAGCAGTTGAATTCGTATCTGTATTATTGTCTGTTTGTGAAATGACAGTAACTTTGTCAGCTGGAACCCATTCTGTTGTAGCAACTTGATAGTAAGCTTGACCGTTAAGAACTAACTTGTTGGCCGTCTTCCAGTCACTGTTTGGTCCTAATAGACGGCTTGTAATAGCTTTTCCATCAACGGTATACAATGTTGTAGCGACACTACCAACTCGAACTGTGGCAGTGAATGGTGTAATTCCTTCAACATTCTTTGTAACGGCAATAATTTGGGTATTGCCATCGCTTTGAAGTGTTAAATCATTGCTGATAACTGTGTAACCTGCAGGAATTTGGTCCGCAGTTAAAGTTACCTTGTCGCCTGCTTTATCGCCAAATACGGTTGTTCTACCGGCTTCAGTTGAGTCAGAAGTTTTGAAAATCACTGTATTTGAAACTTGCTTTTCAACGGGAACATTGTATTCCTTGCCTGATTCCAAAGTGATTGTCTTGTTGGCATCTTTAGGCCATGAACAACCAGCTGGTAGTGTAGCAATGGTATAAGCATTGCCGTCTCCACCATCAACTGTTTCTGACTTAACCAAGTTACCATTTTGATCAACAAAATTAATTTTTGAAGAAATCATTTGGGTAACTTTTACACCGACAGAACCACCATTAGTTGTAAAGACGGGTGTTTCGCCATCTGCTAATGTGTAACCATCTGGAACTGCTGTAATAGCTGCTCCCTTTGTACCAGTGACACTGTTTGAGGCAACAGAAGCACCTGCTCTGTTGTAATAATTTACTGTATTTGTGACATCTGTATCAGCTTGTGTAACGGCAGCTGCATCATCTGATGCGTGGACTGTTGCGGGTGTAACAATTGTTCCAAGTACCATACCTGAAACCAAAATTCCGCTTAATAGTAATGATGTACTCTTTTTCAAAATAAACCCTCCGTATTCTCTTGTACTCAGTCTTAATATTAGTTTAGTCAAACATATGTTTCAAGAAGATATTAAATTTATTATTATGCCGTTTCCAGAGTTGATAGTATTCAACTGAACGTGGAATAGTCCGCATAGCAGGTGAATATTCTCAGCCTTAGGGAAGGCCCAACTTAACAAAAATTCAAATGACTTAATAACTAACCTACTAATTAAATTCCAAAACCTTCTGGAATTCCTAATGCCACACGAGCATAACGACTCATTTTGCCAATATCCCAAATTGGATACCATACTAATTGAATCTCGCAAGATTTGATACCATCAACTGATTCTGCTGCCTTTTTGATTGAATCATGCAGCATGTCGCTCAAAGGGCAGCCCATTGTTGTCAATGTCATCGTTATAACGGCCTGATTATTCTTTTCAATTGTCACATCATAAATCAATCCTAAATTAACAATATCAATACCAAGTTCTGGATCAATCACTTTCTCCAGGGCTTCTCTAACTTGATCTTTCTTTTCTACCATATTCTATCCTCAATCTTTAATTACTAAATTAGAAAAAGTCCTTCAATTGGGCTTTCTTATGCACAAAAAGTTTATCCAATGTTTCAATTTCATCAGTATTCCCCAAAACGTTGCCTATTTTAAATGAATCCGACAACGATTGATAGCCAAACATGGCCTTAGTTAACGTCTGAATATCAACAATTACTTCCGGAATTTCTTTATCAGATTTTTCTAAACTGACTACGCCGTTTTTTACAGATAGAACCCAGATGTGATTGTTCCAACTCAGAGAATCATTAACCTCCAAATTGATAGGCTCAATATCATGGATTCGTCGAAAAATTATTGATTCGCATATTTGTATCAGTTGAATTGATCTCGATATTTTTATAAATGGAACGATGTTTATTAATGAAATGCATCAATCCTAAAAAGGCATCTGGTGTTTGATAATACATGTCACGCACGATGAAATCGCCGTTATGAAATGTATAACGCATATAACCATGAATTTCATCCGATGCATCATAGTATACTGCCAATAAATCATCTGGGTACCAAAGTGCCAGATTTTTCCACCACCAAGTTTTTCTCATGATAGTTCCTGACGTATTAACATCCGCAAATAATTCTCCAATTATATCTTGCGCTTGATCATATCGATAGCGCTTCAGGTGACCCATCGAAGGTTTAACATAGCGAGCTAATTTCGTAAATGGCAAGGTAATCTGTAAATTTTCAAAAACCTGCTCATATCCAAAACGACGGTAATAATCGTAAGAAAATGGCCCCAAATAAGACAAGGTCGTTCCATTTCGGTACATATCAGTCAACGCCTGCTCCATCAACGTGTCGACACCATTACTTTGCAGATATTCTGGGGCACTCATCACATTGCCAATTCCAGACATCCCAAACTCCTTGCCAAAGAAATTAACTTTAAATGGTACACAAGTAATCGACACTTGCAGCTGCCCATCCTCTTTGATGCCATATACACTTGAGTGATCGAATTCTCGTTTCAGAAATTCTTTTTCAGACTCAGTTTCAGGCTCATCAAATGAATAAAAGAATAAATCCCGATACTGCTCATAATCATTTCTATCTAATAAATATGTTAGTTTTGACAAGTTAATCACCACTTTCTTCAAACAGTCAACTTACCTGTATTATACAGGGTTCAACAAAAAAGCACCCTATTTAAGGATGCCTCAATATCTAAATTCTATTGTCTTCTTCCAAAACCGGTGCTGCATCTTCCTTCAATTCTGGCCAGTAGCCCTTGTTAGCAATAATCATTTCATCAAGCACTAACTTAGCTTTAGCTGCTGAATTAACTGTCTGATTCAAAGTAAAGGCCTGCAATGCTTTCGAATATGAGTGTTCAAAGAAAGCATCCACCAACAATTTTTCCGCGGCGTTTTGCGCTTCCATCAAACCTTTATGGAAATCATTGATGTGGTGACGCATTGCAACTGGCTCAGCACCTAGACGACCAACGTATGCTGGTACTTCAACTACGGCATCTTCACGGAGGTTTGGAATTGCTCCGTAGTTTGGCACAATCAACATGAATCTTCTATGTTCATCATTCAAGATTGATGTTGCCATATCAACGATATATTGTCCATGTTCACCAAAATCGAAGTCAATCACATCATCTGTTGCCCCGGAACGGATTAAGTTTGCAACGTCTTTAGTATGCTTTAACCGTCCGTCCATTACTTGATTAGCACGTGTATAGTTTGGATCAGCGTGGTCAACTACATCGTCTGAATATAAATAATATTCGAGGTAATTATTGGCAATTTGGTCTGGGAAATTAGTTGTGATCTTACTTAACATGTCCCAAGCATCTTGCCACGAATTATCGCCAGAGTTAAATGATGCCACCTTCATTGGTGTGTCCTTTAACTTCTGAATCAATTCTGGCATAACATCTCTTTCCAATTCTTTATCATAGATCGATGTATACCAGCCGAAATGATTCAAGCCATAATATTTTGGAATCCAGTTCTCACGATTGTAACCGTAGTTTCTAGCTATAGTCTCTTCTAATGAAATCGTCATATCACAAGCGTTCAACATTTTAACATTTGGATAAACTCGACGTACAGCTTCAGAAATCAATGTTTCCGGATTAGTGTAATTAAGTATCCAAGCCTGTGGCGAATACTTCTGAATAAAACCAACAATTTCAAGCAGGCCGCCAATTGAACGAAGTCCGTATGCAAATCCACCTAGGCCACAAGTTTCTTGACCAACTAAACCATATTTCAAAGGAATTTTTTCATCCTTTTCTCTCATTTCCATCCCACCAACTCGAATTTGAGAGAAGACGAAATCAACATCAGTAAAAGCTGTTTCGGGATCACTTGTCTGTGTCAATTTCACATCTGGTAAATCGTTATTTTGCAACATATAGTTGATTATTAGGCACATATCGTCATTACGTTCTTTGTCAATATCATAGAGAGTAATGCTTGAGATTGGGAAACGGTCGATATTGTTCAGAACGGCCATGATAATTCCTGGTGTATATGTGCTACCACCACCAGCGATTGTAATATGTAAGTTTTCAGTTTTCATTGTATTTTACCTACCCTAGATTTTATATTTAAAATTTGAATGCAATATCTTCAATTGATCCACTATCATTGGCATTTACACTGCCTTTTTGCACTTCTGGTAAAACAACCATAACGGCGCTATCCTTATTTTTTTCAGTTAACATTGGCAGATTCATTTGGGCCATCAATTGATTTTCATTCACCGTATCGCCTGCTTTAACGAATAATTCAAACGGTGCTCCCTTGAGATCAACTGTATCAAGTCCCATGTGGACTAATATAGTGACGTTTTTATTACTTTTAATGGTTATAGCGTGCAAAGTTGGAAAAATACTCTCAATTTTGCCATCGACTGGCGAGTATATCTTGCCATCATGATCTGTAACGGCATATCCTACACCCATCATGTTCGTTGAGAATACTTCGTCATTTACATCTGATAAAGGAATGATTTTACCATTAGCGACAGATTTTAAAGTCTTCTTTCTTTGAAATAACATCAGTCTTCCTCCACTATTCAGAATCGAGTAATTTTCCAAATTCGGCCATGACGTAAGTTACTTCCAGACCAACGACGACTTGGAAATTGTTTTCTGTAGGTTTAATAATTCCACTGACTCCCATTTGCTTGATTTTTTGCTCATCGACAATGGATGGATCTTTTACTTCAACACGTAAACGAGTGTTACAACTGTAGGCTTCTTCAATGTTTTCTTTACCACCGAAGGCTTGGAGCATCTTCTTAGCTGTATATTCATAATTCTTACTACCCATTGAAAGATTTTCTTCGTCAGCTGTTGCTTCTTCACCGTAATCCTGGACTTCTTCACGACCCATCGTTGGGATACTCTTCCACTTAATTAGATAGTAGAAAGTGAAGTAATACAGTGCGAAGAACGCGACACCAATCGGCAAAATAAGAATCGGGTTGGTTGCAATTTTAAAGTTTATCAAGTAATCAATAATACTGGATCCAAAGGTAAATCCTATCTTGATATTAAACAACGCACATATAAATCCGGCCAACCCTGCGTAAATGGCATGGATAACATAAAGCATTGGTGAGATAAACATAAATGTGAATTCAACTGGTTCAGTAATACCGGCAACAAATGATGTTGTAGCGCCACTTCCCATGATACCTTTGACTTCATCTTTTCTGTCTTTGTAAGCGGCGTTATAGATTGCCAAACAGATAGCTGGAACACCGAACATCATGATGACGAAAAATCCTGAGAGGAACAATCCGGCTTTAGGATCTCCGTTGATAAAGCGAGTAATTTCACCGTGGAAAACTTGACCATTTGGTGCAGTATATTTACCCATATCATAGTAAACATAAGTATTCATAACGTGATGTAACCCGAATGGAATCAAGAGTCGGTTCAAGAACATGAAGATTCCGACACCAATTGCGCCCATTCCCATTAATAATTTAGCAAATTGATCAATTCCGGCTTGAATAACTGGCCAGATGTAACCGAAGATAAATGCTGCAATCGTTTGAAATACCAAAACCATGGTTAATGGAAATTTCTCTCCTCCAAAGTAAGAGAAGACCATTGGTAATTTCTGATTCTTAAAACGGTTGTACGTCCAAGCAGCAATCAAACCAGAAATAATACCACCAAAGATTCCCATATCGATAGTTTTATCAATAATTAACAATCCTTGTTTTAAAGTAATGATTGCCAGAAATCCAGTCATCGCTGGAATCCCCTTGTCCTTGGCCTTTGCAAATCCAATTGCGACACCAATCGCAAACAGAATATCTAAGTTTCCAAAGACCGCATTACCAGCTGCCATCAGGATTGGTACATTCAACATATCTGGAGCAGCTAATCTCAAAATCAAACCGGCTAATGGTAGGGCTGCTACGGGAAGTAACATTGCCCGACCTAGGTTTTGTAGTCCCTTTTTAAATCCACCCATTGTCTTTTCCTCCTAATTGAAAACATCTCCATAATTAACTAATTCAATATCAGCGTCTCTTTTCACAGTCTTAGCAAAATCGGAATTTATCATGAATTCGACTTGGTTAACTCGTGGAACCGTAAAACTGGAACCATTCTTCAACGTTTGATCGATATAAGCGGTATGGCACATAACTTCACTTGTTTCATCACTACGTAATTGGTCTAATAATTCCTGAATTTGTTGTTCTCTAGTGCGATTCGTTTGCCACTTGCTTTGGTCCTCTTCACCAACATCATCAAAGTATGGTTCGAAGTAATCCACGTGGCCGACTTCGTTATGACGCTCAAAATTACATCTCACCGGCAAATCATATTTATGAGCCAACTCAATTACAACTTCCTGATTTTTTCCAAATGAATGTGTGTGATGATGGCTATCTAGGTGTGTGGGAACAATTCCAGCACGATAAACTTTTTGAATTTGTGCATTCCATTCTTGGTACAACTGATCCCAATCAATCTGGAAATCATCATCATGATAAAAACTCAATTTCTTAAAATGACCGTTATCATCAGTCAGCGTATCAACATTCTTTAATAGTGGATCCCCACAGGTTAGTGTTAAATGAACTCCAACACCTAAATTAGGTAAACTCTTTTTAAAATTCACAGCTTGTTCAAATCCGGGCATGTTGGCCATCAATGTTGTTGAAGTTAAAATTCCTTCTTGATAGGCATCAACAATTCCATGATTGACGCCACGACTATATCCAAAATCATCTGAATTAAAAATTACTTTTCCCATTTATGAATTCCTCCTATAAAAAAAGACCTCATTGAGTACACAAAAATGGTTCTGTGTATTCGATGAGGTCACGCCCGACTTAACGGTTACGCCCTGATATTATTATTTATTCGCATTAAATGTATTGCTAGGTACATCCGTTCACTATCATTAGTTTCTAAATCATATTTGGTATCTACTAATTCGGCAATTCTTGTTGCTAATAAGTACTCTTTACTCTTCTTAAATGAGTCGTTGAAAAATGATAAGTCATTATCTTGCGTCGATTCATGGTAAATCAATCTTTGAACTAAAAATCGAATGTGTATCATCAAGCGATTATATAAAAATGTATTCTTATCTAATCCCTTATAACCATTCTTATCAAGATAATTCAGAATATATTTAGTAACCTCCATAATCTTAAGGCTATTAAAACTATTCTTTTCTCCAAGCTCTGCATTAACAATATGCATTGTGATAAATCCAATTTCATTATCAGCCAAGTTCGTATGATATTTCTTATTAATTAAATCAACCACACCGGCGGCTGTCTTGAATTCATCAGGATATAGCATTTTCATTTCCGGAAGCATAATTGCAGCAACATTCTCATCATCGGCTTGTCTCTGAATTGCAAAATAAATGTGATCAGTTAGAGCAATGTATATATTAGAATCCAATGGTTTTGAAATATGTTTTGAAATATAATTAATGACTTCTTCCGAAAACTCAATATATTCCATTGGGATTTGATTAACCATTTCGCTAAACATTTTGGTTTTTTCTTTCGAATCGAGAATAAAAACCTTCTCGGCGTTTACTTCATCGAAAGAATCATCGGGCTTAGCTGAGAAACCAATTCCCTTGCCTAGAGCAATTTTTTCGGTCCCATTATCGTTTATTAAAATAGCATTATGGTTAATTTTTTTTATTACTCTCATTTACCCAATACTCTTTCCTTTAACAATATTTCGAACAAATTTACTCGATAAGCTCACCTGCCTTTATCAGAACAAATAAAAAACGACCCAAGAATAGTTACTACAACTCTTCCCAGGTCGTGCCTAATTTAATAGTAACACCCTTTGACTTCGTCCATAATCTATCATGTTTATGTAAGCGTTGTCAATCATTTTATTCTAAATATTTTTATATATTTTATTTTTTTGATTATTACCATCATTAAAAAAATGAATTAGTTGGAAGAGATGAGAGTATTCATTTGCAGCGAAAGTGGCGTCAGTGCTTTAAATTACACCACCGGGCGTGTTGAAGCCTCGCAAAACCAACGAGTCTTCAACCGAGGTTCGAGACCGTACTTTGGCTTGAACCGTTCCGCGCAGCAATTGAATACTCTCAGCTCTGGAAACGGAATTTTTAGCCAATCGAGCCTTCCATCTCATAACTGATCAGACGATTTAATTCCACTGCATATTCCATTGGTAATTTCTTAGTGAAGGGCTCAACAAAGCCCATAACAATCATTTCTGTGGCCTTTGCTTCTGAAATTCCTCGACTCATTAAGTAATACAACTGTTCTTCTGAAATCTTGGAAACTCGAGCTTCATGTTCCATTGAAACGTTGGCATTATCAATTTCATTATACGGAATTGTATCAGATGATGACTCATTATCCATAATGATAGTATCGCATTCAACATGTGCCTTTGAGCCATCAGAATGTTTTCCAAAACGAACTGTGCCACGATAATCAACGGATCCGCCTGTTTGAGCAATTGATTTAGAAACAATTGAACTGGAAGTATTCTTGGCGTTATGAATCATTCTTGCTCCGGAATCTTGATGGATTCCGTTACTGGCAACGGCAATTGATAACATTGTTCCACGAGCATTCTCACCATTCAAATACACACTTGGGTATTTCATCGTTACCTTAGAACCAAGATTACCATCGACCCATTCCATTGTTGCATTTTCATCAGCGGCTGCTCGCTTTGTCTCCAAGCTATACACATTATCTGACCAATTTTGAATCGTTGTATAACGGCAATACGCATCTTTTTTGACGTTTACTTCAACCACAGCAGCATGCAAACTATCAGATGAATAGTTGGGAGCTGTACAACCCTCGACATAATCAACTTTGGCACCTTCATCTACAATGATTAATGTCCGCTCAAATTGTCCCGAATTTTCAGAATTCAAACGGAAATACGATTGAATTGGAATGTCACAACGGACTCCTTTGGGTACATAAATAAACGATCCACCTGACCAAACAGCCGCATTCAAAGCCGCAAATTTATTGTCACTAGGCTTAACCAATTTTCCAAACCATTGCTTGAACAGTTCCGGATATTCCTTCAAAGCAGTATCTGTATCAGTAAATATAATACCTAATTTTTCAAACTCGGTCCGCATATTGTGGTAGACCACTTCAGATTCATATTGTGCTGATGAACCAGCCAGATATTTTCTCTCGGCTTCAGGTACACCCAATCGGTCAAAAGTCTGCTTCATCTTATCTGGAACATCATTCCAATCACGATATTTTTTATCGGTCATTTTTTGGTAATAGTACATATTTTCCAAATCTAATTTCGATAAGTCCGGGCCAAAATCTGGCAGTGATAACTTCTTATAAAGTGCATATGATTTCAAACGATAATCTAACATCCACTGAGGTTCTTGTTTTTCAGCCGAAATTTGACGAACTATTTCTTCGGTTAATCCACGACCTGTAGAATATTTTGGCTCAATATCATCATGAAAACCATATTCGTAATCTGAATTATTTAAATCAATCATCGACATTTTCTCCTAATGATTTTCTTAAGGCCCACCAACAGAGTGTGGCACATTTAATTCTGGCTGGAAACTGCATGACACTGGACAAAATTGCTGCATCACCTAGTTTTTTCAAATCAGCAGCGGAGCGTTTTTGGCCCATGACCATTTCAGAAAATATCTGTGCCATTTCCAAACCATCTTCAGTTGTTTTTCCCAATACAACATCCGTCATCATACTGGCTGATGATTGACTGATCGTGCATCCTTCACCAGTAAAGCCGATGTCAGCAATTTTCCCATCAACTAGATTGAGTTCCAAATTGATGACATCACCACAAGTAGGGTTTTTTAAAGTCACTTTACTTGTTGCCTGTTTTAAATTTTTTTTGTGATGCGGATGTTCTGAATGGTCCAATATCACTTCACGGTATAAACTATTTAATCCTGACAAACTCATACTTTAAAGAACTCCTTTGCATCTTGAATGGCATAAATCAACTGATCGACGTCGTCAACGGTATTATAAATATAAAAACTAGCTCTAGCAGTGGCCACAACATTCAAATATTTCATCAGTGGCTGGGCACAATGATGTCCCGCTCTGACCGCTACGCCGTCCATATCTAATGCTGTTGCCAAGTCATGAGGATGAAGCCCCTTTAAATTAAATGATATAACGCCGTTATGTAACTTAGGACTATGCGGACCATAGACTGTTATTTCAGGAATATTTAATAATTTCGGCAATGCATATTCAACTAATTTTTGTTCATAATTAGCAATATTTTGCATGCCAATTTCAGTCAAATAGTCGATTGCTTTTCCTAATCCAATTGCTCCCGCAACATTTTGAGTACCTGCCTCAAACTTCCAAGGAATATCAGCCCAGGTGCTTTGATATTTTTCAACAAAGTTGATCATCTCGCCACCATACTGATATGGGGACATTTTGTTTAACAAGTTATTTTTACCGTAAAGAACTCCTATGCCCATGGGTCCTAACATCTTATGTCCTGAAAAAGCATAGAAATCGGCATCCAAAGCTTGTACATCTACTGGCTGATTGGGAACTGCTTGAGCTCCATCGATTACCATAACGGCGTTGTGGATATGTGCAATTTGTGCCATTTTTTTAATATCATTGGTCACTCCCAGAACATTACTGACATGAGCAATGGCTACGACTTTAGTTTTATCAGTTATTTTTTTTTGAGCATCGTCCATATCCAGCCGACCATCATTTGTTAATTCAATATATTTCAATATGGCATGCTTTCGTAAGGCCAATTGTTGCCATGGAATTAAATTACTGTGATGTTCCATATATGAAACGACGATCTCGTCACCAGCGGAAATATTTTCTTCACCATATGTTGACGCTACTAGGTTCAAACTATCAGTAGTTCCTTGGGTGAAGATGATTTCTCGGCTTTCTTTGGCATTGATAAATCGTTGCACTTTGCCTCGTGCAGCTTCATATTCTTCAGTCGCACGCTCACCCAATGTATGGACACTCCGATGGGTGTTGGCATTGTCATTTTGGTAATAGCGAACTATTTCGTCAATCACTGCTTGGGGTTTTTGACTTGTAGCGGCGTTATCCAAATATACTAGACGTTCATTATTAATTTTTTGATTCAGAATTGGAAAATCATTTCGAATTTTCAGAAACTTGCTGTCCATTTTCCAGCTTCCTCTCGATTGTTTGGATTAATTGTTCACGAATTTGTTTTGACGGAATTGAGACGAGTACATCTCCCAAAAAGCCTCGAATCACCAGGCGTTGGGCAGTTTTCTTATCAATCCCACGACTCATTAAATAATACAGTTGTTTTTGATCAACTTGACCAACACTAGCCGCATGACCTGCTATCACATCATTTTCATCAATTAATAAGATTGGATTAGCATCCCCATGAGCCTTGCTAGACATCATTAAAACACGATTTTGTTGCTCAGCATTCGACCCTGACGCACCGTTAATAATATGTCCAATTCCGTTAAAAATAAGTCGTGAACGATCCATGATGACACCGCGTTGATTGATATGACCAATTGAATGTTTGCCATAATTAGTTACCCGCGTATTAATACCTTGTTGCTGACGACCAGATGTAATATCAACCACTTTAATTTCAGAATGCGAACCTTCACCATACAGATCAGTATCAAAGTCAGCGATAGTATTACCACTGTTCATCATCCCAATCGACCAATCCACGTAAGCATTTTGACCCACGTAGGCACGACGACTTAAATAGGAAGTAACATTCTCGCCCAATTCATCCACCGCCGCATATTTAATATTACTGTTGGCTTGAGCAACTATCTCCACAATACAATTAGCAATTGCAGACTGATCACCTGTTGTAGTCATTTTTTGAATAAATGAAAATTGCGTATTCTCTTCTGCCACAATCAAAATATGAGAAATAAAAGGTGCCTGAGAATTTTGCTCTAAATTAATCTCAATTGGATCCTCAATCACCGTATTTTTGGGCACATAGAGAAATATCCCTTGATTCATAAACGCTGTGTGATAGGCTGTAAACTTATTTTCATCTGGTTTAATAACCTTTTGCATATAATATTTTTGTAATAATTCTGGATATTCATTAATTGCATCAAAAATATCAGTTAATACGAAATTTTGATTAGGCTGCAAAGATGTCCTAATTTTTTGAGAAACATCTGGAGTCATTTGCCAATTATGAAAATCAAACCTCTGAATTTCTGGCAGTGGCAATTCGTCCATCACATCCAAAGCCATTCGTCTCTTTTGAACAAACCACTCAGGTTCATTGTTTTCAGTAGCGATTTGTACTAATTTGTCCGGCGTCATAACGCTGCCTCCTAATCCTCATCAACCAATTTTACATCAAGTCCAAGTTCATCCCTTAAACCAGCGTAACCTTCTTTTTCCAACTTCAACGCAAGGTCAGCTGGACCATTTTTAACGATTCGGCCACCCATCATTACATGGACGACATCGGGTTGAATGTAGTTTAAAAGCCGTTGGTAGTGAGTAATAATCAATGCTCCAAAATTATCACCGCGCATTGAGTTAACGCCCTTGGAAACAACTTTAAGCGCATCAATATCTAAACCTGAATCAATTTCATCAAGTAGTGCAAAATTAGGTTTGATCATCAATAATTGGAGGATTTCATTACGCTTCTTTTCACCACCAGAAAAGCCCTCATTTAAATATCTTTCGGTCATTTTTTGACTCATATCTAAGAGTTCCAGATTCTTGTCCAATTCTTTGAGAAAATCCATTACTGAAATTTTGTCATTTTCGGGACGACGAGCGTTGATAGCAGCACGCAAGAATTCAGCATTAGTTACACCTTGGATTTCAGCAGGATATTGCATTGCTAAGAATAATCCCTTACGAGCTCGCTCATCGACAGGCATTTCCAGAATACTTTCACCATTCAATAAAATATCGCCTTCAGTAACGTGGTAGTTGGATTGTCCCATGATTGTTTGTGACAAAGTTGATTTACCAGTACCATTAGGACCCATGATGGCATGGATTTCACCAGTCTTCATTTCAAGATTAACGCCTTTTAGAATTTCTTTTTTTGTCTTTCGTTCTTCGTCTTCAATTTCAACGTGTAAATTCTTAACTTCAAGTGTGGCCATGTTTTCCTCCAAATTGTGCAGATATAGTAATTATAGCTTATAAAAGAAAGGTTGAAAGTTTAATCGAATATGCCATTTCCATAATAGTATGATTTTATTAAATTTCATTATCAATATATTTATATTTGTTAATACGAGTAGTAATATTAATGGTATATACGGATTTAAGTAAGTATTCATGAATTACTGAACTAGGGGGAAAAATAAATATGTTTAAAAAGGGAAATAGCATATTTAGTCTACTGATCATAATCCTGTCTGTTTTTATGACCAGCTCAAGTAGCATTGTCAAAGCAGCAGATTCCACCACGAGTACGGCTTCGGGTCCAAATTGGGGAGATTCATTAATAACTTCTGTTCAGTTACAAGATTTGGATGGTAATAAATTAACTACTTTCGATCAAAATCAATCAATGAAAGCTTATTGGGAATTCTCAAATAAATTAAATGGCACTAATCAAGTTATTCACGCTGGTGACACAATGGTCGTTACCGTTCCGAAAGAACTTGCTTTAAGTAATGCCGATACAGCTAATGTTTATCAAAAAGGGAGTTCCACTGTTATCGGGACTGACGTTTTGGATCCTCAAACCAGGACAATTACGATAACTTTCAACGACACAGCCGAGAGTCTTTCAAAAGGAGACTCCCCTCTTATAGGGTCATTTTGGGTCAACCGAGTTTCTTGGGACGCCAATACTGACTTCAGCAAGGACATCGTATTGGATTGGACCAGTCAAGGAACGGCTAGTAATCCAGATTCCAATTCAACTGGTACCGTCAGTGTAAAACCATCATTGCCTGATAATAAAGAAGTTCTTTACAAATATGGTGGTTTTGACGGGAATATCATCCACTGGACTGTCAGAATTAACTATAAAGAAGCATCGATTCCTGACGCCATTTATAAAGATACTATCGGTCCTAATCAAAAATTATTAAATGATTCTGACCACCCAATTGTTGCTTATCCTACATCCTTCGATAAAACGACGGGCGTAAGGACAGATGACAAAGAAACTAACATGTTAAAGGGCTTAGAAACAACTGACCAAGGTTTCACTGCTAAATTCGGTGACATTAATCAAACCATAATAATTAATTATGATACACAAATTACTAATACTGACAATTTATCAGATTCATATGGTAATACTGGAGATTTGATTTCTAAAACAACTGAAATTCAAAGTATACCTGTCAATCTTTCAACCAATAAATTGGGTAGTGACGCAGGAGCCAGTAGCGCTATTACTTCAATAGTTGGTACAAAATTATGGGATCTTCCTAGTGTACTACCTACTGGAATTAACAAACCTACATCGGTAACTATCGATTTATTGGCCAATTCCATAAAAACGGACCAGTCTCAAACAGTTTCAGATGACAATAACTGGACGTATAGTTTCTACAATCTTCCAAAGTACGACGCTAATGGTAATGAAATCAACTATACCGTTCAAGAAGATGCAACTACAGCACCTGGATTCACGGGTACTGTGAATATTCCAGATCCAACACAGAGCACAACTCTACAAAATATAATTAATACTTTAACTCCTGATAAAACTAAATTTACCGTTAAAAAGGTTTGGAATGATGGCAAGGCTCAAGATGATCACGATCCTATCACAGTGAGCGCATTTACTGGAAATCATAAAGTTCCAAGTGATTATTCTAGTTCAGCAACTAATTCGGCAAAATTATCGAAGGAAAATGGATGGACATATACCTTCGAAAATCTACCAGAATTAACCTCACCCGACAGATGGTACGTATCCGAATCAGATATACCCTCAAACTACATTTCATCTGACAGTTACAACTACAATAATAATTACGATAAAGTTGTTACCAATACCCTTGCTACTAGTTTAACCGTCAACAAAGTCTGGGACGACGGCGATAATAAAGATGTCACGGATCCTACTTCTGTTCAAATTCAGCTGTATCAGAATGACAATAATCAAGGCGATCAGGCCCTTGGCGACCCAGTAACTTTGAATTCTGAAAATAACTGGACATACAAATTTGGTGCTAATGATTCCGCAGATACATCTAGTAAAACTAATCAGCTTCCAAAATATGACGCAGATGGTAATGAAATAACTTACTCCGCAAAAGAAGTGGATACTGTCGACGGATATACCCCATCAATCACATATAACGATGACAAAACGACAGAAACCATCACAAATACACACGATTCAACGACTACGCCAACTGACGATACGCGAGACTTCACCGTTAACAAGGTTTGGTCTGATACCGACAGTTCCAAGCGTCCTAGTTCAATCACAGTGCATTTAACAGCTAACGGTACTCAGACTGGTGATCCAGTAACTATCAAGCCTGATACTAATGGCAAATGGTCTTACACTTGGACTGGTTTAGCTAAGAACGATGCTGCTGGCAAAGCTATTCAATACTCAGCTAATGAAGATGATGTTACCGGTTATGCCAAAAACATTGATGTTGATCAAACTGACACTTCCGCGACAATCACTAATACGGCCAACACAACACCAACTGACAATCAGACGAATTTCCAAGTATCTAAAATTTGGAACGACAACAATAGTGCTAACCGTCCTACTTCAGTCCAAGTTCAATTAAAAGCTAACGGTGTAAATAGTGGGTCACCAGTAACTTTGAATAAGGATAATGGTTGGACATACAATTGGGATAAACTTGATAAGACTGCAAATGACAAAGATATTGCATATACAGTCTCTGAAATAAATCCTCCCGCAGGTTACACACCGACTATCGCATATTCAAATGCGACAACAGCTACGATCACCAATACATTACCAAATTCCGGTGGCAATACTGGTGATACAACAACCAATTTGAATGTCACCAAAATTTGGAGCGACAGCAATAATAAAGATAATCTTCGTCCTACTTCAGTCACAGTTAACTTATTAAAAGATGGTAATAAAGTTGATTCAGCCGTTTTAAATTCCGATAACAACTGGAACCACGACTTTACTGGACTTGATAAGACTGCTAAATATACTATCACAGAAGATAAAGTCGCTAACTACACAACAAACATTGATTCAACTAATGCAACTAATGTGCAAATCATCAATACGCATACACCTTCAACGACAACTCCAACTGATGACAAAACTAACTTGAATGTTACTAAAACTTGGAGCGACAATAATAACAAAGATGGCCTTCGTCCTAATCAAGTTACCGTTCATCTCTTTAAAGATGGTAAAGAAATCAATTCAGCCGTTTTAAACGCTAATAACAGTTGGAACTATAACTTTACCGGACTCGACAAAGAATCAACTTACAGCGTTTCTGAGGACACAGTTGCCAACTACGCATCTAACATTGATAAAACCGATGCAACTGACGTGAAAATCACCAATACACACACGCCAAGCACAACAACAGACGATAAAACTAATCTAACCGTTAATAAACTTTGGAATGACAACAATAACAAAGACAACCTTCGTCCTAGCCAAGTAACTATTCATCTATTAAGGGATGGTGTAGTAACTGGTCAAGCGGTTCAATTGAATTCACTCAATGCTTGGTCATACACTTGGAATAATTTGGACAAGAACGGCAAATACAGTATTAAAGAAAATAACGTTTCTGGCTATACTACCTCTCAGTCAGCAAATGGCGGCGTTATAACGATAACTAATACTCATACACCAAAGACACCGGAAAATCCTGATAACCCTGGCAATCCATTTACTCCCGGAAATCCTGATGGTAATAACGGCAACAACGGTGGTACTGGAGACCAAGTAAATACAGGTAACGGTGGTGGCGGTTCTAACACAACTACCAACTTCACATCTGGCAATCCAATGGTTCCATCCGTTCCTTATCAAAAGACTAATACTTCAAATGGCCTTTTGCCTCAGACCGGTTCCAAAGATGCCAATATTCTTTATTCAATTTTAGGAGTATTGATTCTAGGATTAATTTCAATCTTTGAATTAAAACGTAAAAGAGTTTAGATAAATTACGACAAAACAAAATGATAGAAAGCTTCCGATTAAGGGATGCTTTCTATCATTTTTATTTTCAAAACTGAAGGTTGAAAAATTAATATAACCATTGTTGTTAAAGGCCTAGAGCTAATTTATTTAAATAATCAGAAGTCTTTTTTTCTACTGCCATTAAAAAAATAAACTAGTTGGAAGAGCTGAGAGTATTCATTTGCAGCGAAAGTGGCGTTATTGCTTCAGCAATTACACCACCGGACGTGTTGAAGCCTCGCGGGTTTTGCGAGGCTTCAACCGAGGCTCGAGACCGCTTCCCAGGCTCGGGCCGTTCCGCGCAGCAATTGAATACTCTCAGCTCTGGAAACGGCATACTTACCTAAATAGCTCAATATTTAGAATAATCGGATTAACCATCCTAATTACTTTCTTCATACTGTTTACGTAATGCATTAATTCTCAATTCAACCACTTCATTGCGATTGATCTTGGCAAAGGCAGCGGCTTCTGTTAATAGTCCTAAAACTTCTTCAGATGATTTTCCCTGACCAATAGCAATCTTGGCAGCCAACAACTTCAACCGAGGCAAGTAGTAAGTCATGTGTTCTTCAGCACACAACTTAATCCCGCGATTAACTAGGTCTGTCCCCTTGTCAAAATCATTGACCTTAATATAGAAGGAAGCTGTAAAAAAGATAACAGTCAATAAACGTAAATAGTCATTCACTGTGTTTTTAGGATAGGTTTCATTTGCATGTAATTTAATAAAGTTCCAAGCTTTTTCAAAATAGAAATCAGCTTCTTTAATTTGATTGAGTCGAGAATAAAAGGTTCCCAAGCCAATATAAGCGATATACGAATAAATTGTCTGATGTTTTTCGTCTAAATCGTCCAAAATCTGTGAAAAGTAGAAAAACATCTCTTCAGGTTTCCCATTAGTTAGTGCTGTAAACAAGCCTTTTTGGTAGTAGTACTGGAGTTTCAAGGTCGGATTGTTGATTGTATTAACATCAATTTCACTCAAACCTTGAGCCACTTCAGGATAACTTTCCATCATAAATTTCTTTTCGATCTGCTCTAAAACTCGACGCATATGAGTCGTGGAATCAGTCGAGTTTTTATAAAGATCATCAACCGAAAGCCCCAGACGTTCACAAAGTTTATTCAAGATATTCAATGAAGGTACACGACCATTATTCTCAAATTTGCTCAAGGTCGATTGCGTACAAATACCCTCGCACAGCTTTACCTGTGACATTTTTAATGACTTTCTCCGCTCAATAAAAATATTAATATCCATAGTTTTGTCCTCGCTACATCTTCAAATCCAGTAGATAAATTATGCGGAATAAAAGGTAAAGCTTTGCCTTTATATCCCGCATAATTATTAAGATTCAAAGAGCCTCTCTACTATTATCCTATATTATCTAATTTATATGTTGATTTGTAAATATATATAAACAAATTTATATTGAATCACAAAATAAAAATATTTATCTAGAATATTAAGCATTTAACTTTACATCTAACTTTTTCATAATAATATGAAAAAACATATGACATTTTCACAGGACTGCGTTATCATATAATCCATGTTATTAATACAAGTGTTCATGAAACGTGAACAAAGAGGGCGGTTTATATATGGCTAAGGAAAAACTGAGTCGCAGTTTATCTTCAAGACAAATGCAAATGATTGCTTTGGGCGGAACCATTGGGGTTGGTCTTTTCATGGGATCTGCATCTACGATCAAGTGGACCGGTCCTTCAGTCTTATTGGCATATGCCTTGGCTGGGTTGATCCTATACATGGTCATGCGCGCTTTAGGCGAAATGCTTTACGTTGACCCTGCTACTGGTTCATTTGCCAAGTATGCGACTGAATATCTGCATCCTGTAGTTGGATATTTAACAGCTTGGAGCAATGTTTTTCAATACTTAGTCGTTGGTATCAGTGAAGTTATCGCCGTCGGAACTTACCTCGAGTTTTGGTTTCCTACGATGCCAAAATGGATTGCCGGGGTCGTCGTAGTCGTTACGCTTTGCCTAGCCAACTTAACTTCTGTCAAAGCCTATGGTGAATTAGAATTCTGGTTTGCCTTAATTAAGGTTCTTACAATTATTATGATGATCATCTTAGGGTTCTTCGTTATCGTCTTTGGTGTTGGTAATGGCGGTCATCCCGTTGGAATCAGTAATCTCTGGACAAACGGTGGTTTCTTCACAGGTGGTCTCAAAGGTTTCGTCTTTGCACTTTCAATCGTTGTCGCCTCGTATCAAGGTATCGAAGTTATCGGGGTTACAGCGGGTGAAGCTGAAAATCCTCAAGAAAATATCGTTAGAGCCATCCGTTCAATCGTTGGTAGAATCTTAATTTTCTATATCGGAGCGATTTTCGTTATCGTTGCTATCTATCCATGGGACAAATTAGGCACTATTGGTTCCCCATTCGTTGAAACATTTTCTAAAGTTGGAATTACCTTTGCGGCTGAAATCATTAACTTCGTTATGTTGACAGCTGCCATGTCCGGCTGTAACTCAGGTATTTTCAGCTCTAGTAGAATGCTTTACACACTTGGTTTGGAAAAACATTTACCTAAATCTTTCGTAAAACTTTCAAAGCACAATGTTCCATACATCCCTGTGTTGGCCATTTCAATTGGTATTTTATTAGGATTAATTTTGAACTATACCTTGCCACTATTCCTTCACACATCAAGCAACATCTTCGTTATCGTATACAGCTCCAGTGTCTTGCCAGGTATGGTGCCATGGTTCGTAATCCTCTTGAGTGAGCTGCGTTTCAGAAAAATCAATCATGAAATGATGAAAACTCATCCATTCAAAATGCCATTCTATCCAACGAGTAATTACCTCGCAATTATTTCACTATTAATTATCTTAGTGTTTATGTTCTTAAATCCTGAAACAACCGTTTCATTGATGGTCGGAGTCGTCTTTTTAGTCGTTATGACGATAATCTACTTCGTCAAAGAACGTAATAAAGTTCCAGTTACAAAATCTATTGAATCCACAGAAATAGATGATGAAGAATTGGATTAAAGCTGGCCGTCTCCAGGTCTGAGAATATTCACCTGCTATGCGGACCGGTTCGAGCCTGAGAAGCGGTCTCAAACCTCGGTTTGAAGCCTTTCCATAGACCGGAAAGTCTCCAAACTCGCCCGGTGGTGTAAGAGCTAAAGCTCTAACGCCACACCCACAACTGGTGAATATTCTCAGACCTTCCGACTAATTGAATTATAAATAAATTAACAACGCCAAAGCTATGCCATCACTCCACATTAAAATAGGCTTCATCCAGAATTGCTTAATTTCTGAATGAAGCCTATTTTTCATATAAACATTTATAAATTCAATACAATATTGAAAACATCAAAAAAACTGAAAAGCCTAAATAAATTCACTGACATCTTTAACGTCATAACGAACTGATTTAGTAAATGTACCTTCTGGTTTACCAATAGCGACTGCTGTAATGGGTATATAACGGTCACTATCCAAGTCAAATGCTGCGGCAACTTTATCGAAGAAATAACCAGACATTGGATTGGCTTCATATCCGTGAGCTCTTGCAATCAATAACAATTGCATAGCGGCCATACTTCCGTCGATCGTAGCATCTTTTTCCAAGAAACTTCTGTCAGCATGTTCGTATAATGGCAAGAATGTCTTGAATACTTTGTCACGTTCTTCTGGTGTGATTTGTCCATTTTCACAGGCTTTATTCCAAACGTCACGATACTTTAGGTGTGATTGTGTATCACCCAAAACGAAGATAACTGCGGATGCGCTGTCAATCTGTGGATAGTTGAATGGCATCACAACTGAATGAGCTTTTTCCTTACCCTTAGCGTCATCACAGACAACAAAATGCCATGACTGTAAATTACATGCTGAAGGAGCCGTGATTGCTTCCTTGAGCATCTCAGTGATCTCTTCACGTGGAATAACTACATCACTCTTAAAATTACGATATGAGTGGCGATTTAACATAATATCTTCAAAATCATTATTTACTAACTTTTTTGTCTCGTCCATAAACATTTCTCCCATCACAATTATTAGTACTTTAATTATACCGCGTAATCGCTTTCAGATGAAATAACTCCAAGCTGATTAAATTTCTTGCCTAGAGTTAATTTATTTAAATAATCAGGAGTTTTGTTTTATTATTCCTTTCATTAAAAAGAACAACAAGTTGGAAGAGCTGAGAGTATTCATTTGCAGCGAAAGTGGCGTTAGAGCTTCAGTTCTTACATCACCGGGCGTGTTGGAGACCGTACTTTGGCCCAGTCCGTTCCGCGCAGCAAATGAATACTCTCAGCTCTATAAACGGCATACTTAATTAAACCTTCAACCTTTAGTTTCTTACCCTTACGTAATTGTAAGTAAACTGTTAGAAAATCAAATGTGAAAAAAACAGTCGCCATTTTACACTATTATCAAGAGGTGGTTAACTATGAGAAAATTATTACATTCAATATTACTAACAATATCAATTGTCGGAATCGTCTATGTCGGAGCATGCGTATATACGAAGGATAAGACCGATGATTTTTCTTCAGCACTTGGACAATATAATTTTTTGGTCAAGAAGCAACCTTACTACGTTAAGATCGACAATGCCAAAGGTCGTGATGAAGATGGTTATGGCAACTATGATTACACACTCACAAGTTACGACAAGAACGGCAACGAGCATCCCATAAAATTCACTGGTATGGGCAAATTGAAACAAGGGCATTTTCTAGAAGTAACGGCAAAAGGTGCTTACGTTTATACATACCGAGAAGTATTCGAAAAAGATATGTCTAACGATGTTTACAATAAATTATCAGCACAGTAAAAAAGCGAATTACCAGTATTTGGTAGTCCGCTTTTTCAATTTTATATCATATTTGAGTTGTTTAATATTAAAACCAAAGTTATTAAATTTACATTAGCCTCTGGTGGCGAGGTATGGAGACCGCTGTGAAATTGTTGTTAGACCGGCGGTCTTCCGGCCTTACAACAAGGACGTCTTTTGAGACGCGATTTTCGGCTCAAAAGCGAGGCGCGAGACCTTGGCTCGCGCCGGTCCCATAGCGGTACTCCATACCTCGCCACCAGAGGCGGCTCTCTTAGTTTATTTAAAAACTGCCAACCCACCGGCTGGATTGTTCCAATCGGGTTCTTGAGCTGTAACAACTAACTTCTCATTAGTAAAGGCAGTCAAACCTAATTGACTCATTTCACGTCCATAACCTGAACCTTTAACACCACCGAATGGCAACTCAGGTAATGAAACAAGGAATGAATTTACGAAGACCATACCCGTTTCAATCTTTTCGGCAACAGCCTTACCATGTTGGGAATCAGCTGAGACGACAATGCCACCTAAACCTAGTTCAGAGTTATTAGCTAAGTCAATAGCTTCTTGATCAGAACTGACTTTGAATACTTGGGCAACTGGTCCAAACATTTCATCATAGAATTCTGGATTATCGGGAGCAATGTCCGTCAAAATCGTTGGTTGAATAAATTGACCGGGCAAATCGATCGGTTGATTGCCATAGTAAACTTTGGCGCCACCAGCGACAGCTTTATCAATTTGACCTTGCAACTTCTCCTTAGCACGCTTGGAATTCATTGGAGCAATCGTCGTCTTAGGATCCATTGGATCACCAGGAACTAATTTTTCGAAATTAGCCTTGAGCTTCTTCAAAAATTCATCGTACAAATTGTCGGCAACGATGAATCTCTTGTCTGAAGTACATACTTGACCAGCATTATAAATCCGGACACGCCAAGCCAAATCAACTGCTTTATCAACGTCAGCGTCTGACAAAACAACGAAGGCATCTGAACCACCAAGTTCCATCGAATTCTTCTTCAAACTCTTAGCAGCTGTTTCGGCAACTGATTGACCACCACGCTTGGACCCAGTCAAGGCAACCCCTTGAACACGAGGATCGGCAATGATGTCAGCTACTTGGTCATAGCTAGCAAATAAGTTTGTCAAACTTCCCTCTGGAGCGCCAGCATCTTTAACGATTTTTTCAAATGCTGCAGCTGAACCTGGAGTATTCGAAGCGTGCTTCAATATCATAGGATTTCCGACCATAAAGTTAGGGGCGAAGACACGCATAATTTGATAATATGGGAAATTCCATGGTTCAACCATCATCAAAATACCTGTTGCTTGATGTAAAATTTCAGCATCACCAGTATTACGACTGCTTAGTGGAGTTGGCTTTAACATTTCAGCACCGTTGTCAGCATAATAGTCAGCAATGATGGCACAGAGTTCAACTTCACCCTTGGATTCAGCGTAAAGTTTACCCATGTCAGTTGTCGCAATTTTTGCCAATTCATCCTCGTTCTCACGCAAACGGTCAGCAATTTCGTGCAAAATCACAGCTCGACTATTAACAGGTTCATCGCGCCACTTCTTATATAGTGAATTTCCAGTGCTCAATGCTGCTTCAATTTCCGTAGATGTAGCATCGGGATAAGACTTAACTAGTTCATTTGTATATGGATTGACTGTTTTATATGCCATAATCAATTCCTCCTATTTAATAAAACTATCTAAGGGGTTGAAAGTATGCCGTTTCCAGAGCTGAGAGTATTCAATTACTGCAAATGAATACTCTCAGCTCTTCCAACTAATTTATTGATAAGAACAATAAATTAGAGATTTTTGCTTATTAAAAAAATTAACTCCAGGTCTTAAAAACAAGGGTTATATTAATTTTTAATCTTTCACCTTTAGACAAAACCATAAAACATGGTCTTCATTTATAGTTCCATTGTAGGACAGCGATTACATTTTACAAGAATTTAGACTCGACCACTTTTTAAATTGGACCGTACCTATTATGAAAATACTTAAGAAGTCCGAACCTTTTTCAAAATTTTTCAAAAAAGTGTAACATAAGACATATACATAAATGTGAAGGGTGTTTTTCAAATGGGCGTATTCTTTTCCAGTATTCAAGGGATTCTTATAATCATCGGTTTAATTGCAGTTGGCTACGGCCTCAGTGCGCTTGGTTGGTTTTCTGAAAATTCAACTAGACTAATCGCTAAATTGGTTACCCAAGTTGCCTTGCCAACATATATGATTTCGACCATTACCAAAGATTTTACGGCCGCCAAATTGATCAAACTGTTACCCGACTTGGCAATTCCTGTCATTTCAATGACCATTTTGATTTTTATTTCGATTCTCCTGATTAAAATACTCAAAATTGACCCTAAGCATAAAGGACTCTTTGCTTCAATGTTCTTCAATTCCAATACTGTTTTCGTTGGTCTCCCTGTCAACATGGCTCTCTTTGGGGAAAAAAGTTTACCTTACGTCCTCGTTTATTACATGGCTAACACCACATTTTTCTGGACACTAGGAACCTATCTAATTCAAATGGATGGAGAAATTAAAGGACATTTCAAGCTCAAAACGACACTCAAAAAAGTATTCTCACCACCATTATTGGGATTCATCATAGGTTTAATTTTAGTAATGCTCCATATTCAACTGCCAAGCTTCTTAATGTCTGACTTTGAATACTTGGGAAATCTGACTATTCCACTATCAATGATTTTTATCGGTATTTCAATCTACAGCGCCGGGCTCAAGAATATTTCCTTTCACAAAGATAATGTGGCAATACTTTTCGGAAGATTTATCTGTGCACCTTTGTTGATGGCAGCGTTGTTCCTGTTCATACCCGCCACACCATTGATGAGACAAGTCTTCATCGTTCAAGCAGCAATGCCCGTTATGACGAATGCCCCCGTTGTTGCCAAGCTTTATCATGCGGATTCAAATTACGCAGCAATAATGGTTACCGAAACTACTTTGCTTAGTTTGATTGTTGTTCCAATTATTATGGTTTTGATCAAATAGTAATGTGAGACAAAACATGTTAACGTTCGAGCAATAAATCAAAGAGACACTGCAATCCGACTTTGGATTACAGTGTCTCTTTGATTTATGTGCTAAAGGTTGAAAAGTAAAAAATTAAACTAGTTGGAAGAGCTGAGAGTATTCATTTGTAGCGAGGTTCGGGACCGCACTTTGGCTCGGTCCGTTCCTCGCACCATGTGAATACTCTCAGCTCTGGAAACGGCATACTTAACTAAACTTTCAACCTTTAGTTAACGAATTTATTAATGCCTTTTCTCAATCTTTCTACACCGTCTTCAACATTGCATCTAGGTGTAGCCAAATTCATTCTCAAGAAGCAGTTCCCATTACCACGATACTTCGTACCTTCGGCCAAATACAATCCTGTTTCATCTCGCAAGTATTGATTAAAATCATCTGACCTATCAGTTAACTTACGGCAATCGATCCAGGCCAAATATGTTGATTCAGCGGGGATAACTTTGATTTCTGGGATATTGTCTTGAACGAACTTTTCCAAAAATTCCCGATTTCCCTGAATATAGTCACGTAGTTCATGAAGCCACTCATGACCCTCAGTATAGGCAGCAATTGAAGCGTCAATTGCCAAAATACCTGGTTCATTCAAACCATCGACAGAAACAGCTCTCTCAGCTCTTTGGCGTAATTGTGCATCTGGAATAATCATCGTTGCAGCATGTAAAATTGCCAGATTAAAGGTTTTACTTGGTGATACCAAAGAAATACTGTTGGCAATCACATTACTATCCAATGAAGCGAACGGAATATAATCATGCCCAGGCATTGTTAAATCACCATGAATCTCATCTGAAATTATCAAAACCTGATGTTTAATAGCCATCTGACCAATTTTAGTCAGCGTAGCTTTATCCCATATCTGACCGCTAGGATTGTGGGGATTGCAGACAATCATAGCGCTAGTTTGGGGATCAAGCATCTTTGTTTCTAAGTCTTTCCAATCAATGTTGTACTTGCCATTTTTGTAAGTCAATTCACTATTCAGGATATGACGACCATTATTTTCAATCGTTTTGAAAAATGAATTATAGTTGGGCTCTTGAATCAAAATATTGTCCCCAACGTCAGTCAAGTGGCGCAAAATTGAACCAATCGTTGGCATGATTCCATTACTGAAAACTAACCAGTCTATCTCAGGTTCAAAATTATGCTCCGTTTTATACCAACTAGCGACCGCTTGGTAATAGGATTCTGGAACAAATTGATAACCAAAAATTCCACGATCAACATCTTTATGCATGGCATCCATAATAGCTGGTGCCGTCTGAATATCCATATCAGCGACCCACATTGGCAACTCATGTTCCTTAACATTCCATTTAAAAGAATTAGCGCTTCGACGATCATTTATTTTATCAAAATTAAATTGCATTGGTCTCACTCCTTCTTCATTTACCCAAATGGTATCACTAAACTCCTAAAATTGTCGTCCATCTGTCATTGACACATCATCGCCTTTTACCGTTATAACGCCACGTGTGACATGAACTATTATTATTTTCATTCTAAATTTCCAATCAGCAATTATTAAAATGTCCTACCAATTCATGTAATTAATAATTTTATATTAATGAAATAATCATATTCATATGTTCAAAAGTTCAGCAATTATTGAAAACACAAAAAGACCTGGTATCCAAATTAAAAGAAAACAACACCTCCTTAGCACTTTTTCACAACATAATTCACTTACATTAAATTAATACTAATTACATTAGGTAAAACTGTAAATTTAATACCTAACATGTCATAATGAAATGTACATTAGTCAGGGGGATTCAATTTATGCCATCGCTGTTTCGCAAAAAAGATATTGTTAATGATCTACTGCATGAACAAACCAGTTTAGCACGGACTTTAACAGCTAAAGACCTTGTTATCATGGGTGTCGGTGTTATTGTCGGCTCTGGTATTTTTATCACGCCCGGAATTATTGCTGCAAATTATGCTGGACCCGGGGTTATTTTAACGTATCTTCTAGCAGCATTAGTCTGTATTGGAGCCGCTTTTTGTTACTCTGAATTCTCCTCAACTATTCCTTTAGCAGGTAGTGCCTACACCTACTCTTACTCAGTCTATGGCGAAATCATCGCATGGATCGTTGGTTGGTCACTGATTTCTGAATACCTCTTTGCGGCATCATCTACCGCCGTAAGTTGGTCAGCCTATTTTAGAAACCTCATTGCCGGCTTCGGAATTCATTTACCAAAAGTTCTGCAATCCGCCGCAGGTACTGTCGGAAACCCTGAAGGTCGTTTTGACATCGTTGCGTTCATTATCGTTTTAATCGCTACAACGTTACTTTTACAAGGCCTGAATGAATCGATGAAAGTTAACACCATCATGGTTTATATCAAAATATTTGTTATTTTATTATTCGTCGCTGTAACAGTCTTCTATGTTAAACCAAAGAATTACAACCCATTCCTTCCTTTCGGTATTGGTGGAATTGGTCGTGGTGCGGCAGTCGCATTTTATGCCTTCTTAGGATTTGATACGGTATCTTCGGCTAGTGAAGAGGTCAAGAATCCCAAAAGAAACATGCCAATTGGAATCATTGCATCACTTTTAATTGTCGCTATCCTCTACAGTTTAGTTTCATTAGTATTAGTCGGAGCGGTTAACTATAAACAACTAAACGTTGCCGATCCCGTTTCACACGCCCTCAACTTGTTAAATCTTAATTGGATCTCAGGTATTGTTTCACTCGGAGCCATTATGGGAATGACCACCGTTTTGCTGGTCGTTATCTATGGTGGAACACGTTTGATTTTTTCACTCAGTCGAGATGGACTTTTACCAAGTCAATTTAAAAATTTGAACAAACAAGGTGTTCCTATTAGAAGCACCTTTCTAGTCGGGTTAGTTGCTGCAACAGTCGCTGCCGTAATCCCGATTGAAAAAATCACTGAACTAGTTAATATCGGTACTCTTTTGGCCTTCGCCGTAACATCAATCGGTGTTATCTCCCTGCGCCACAGTAAAAATACTCGAGATTTGAAACCGGCCTTTCGTGTTCCGTTATATCCAATCTTTCCAATCGTTTCATTTGCGGCCTGTGTCTACTTAATGACACAATTACAATCATTCACTTGGAAAATGTACGCTGGTTGGACTGCAATTGGACTTATTATTTACTTCAGTTACGGATACAAGCATAGTAACGAAAAATAAATATATTTCAAAAAATGTCTAGAAACCGTGATTTACCGGGCAAATACCATGGCGTTTTAACTTTTAATTACGTCAAAGAAAAAAGAAATTGCATTAATTATTAAAAAGGGGTTCCATTTTCTAGAAAAAAAGAGCATAATGCAACTATTGTATTGAAGTTAGTAAGAGACTTAATTTTTCTTTTGAATGGTTACTTTCTGAATTGGCTTAAAATGCAAAAAATTTGCGCAAGAAGCGCTGGAGGTTCTCATTCATGGAACAAGGTACAGTTAAATGGTTTAACGCTGATAAAGGTTTTGGTTTTATTACTCGCGAAGATGGTAGTGACGTTTTTGCTCACTTCTCAGCTATCCAAGGTGACGGATTCAAGACTTTGGACGAAGGCCAACACGTAACATTCGACGTTGAAGACGGCGACCGTGGACCACAAGCTACTAACATCGTTAAAAACTAATTAGTAGTCTATAAAAAAGAAAGTCACAGAGATACAGAGATGTGGCTTTTTTTTGTGCTCTTTTTTAATATCTTTTTAAAAAGATTATCCTTCTTAATAAAATTATTTACATTTACTCCATTACAACATGTTAGAAAGTTAAATAATTATAAAAAAATACTGTTTTAGTAAAATATTTTTACCAAAAATGAAATATATTTTTTTATCTTAATACTATAATTTAGCGGTATGCCTATAGGCATTTCCTATTTAATTATGAGGATAGAGGGTAAAAATTATGAGGTTTCAACAGTTAAAACGCGACCCTAATTCGGTCATGAGAAAAAAATTAGTTAAGTCTAAAAAGGCATGGGTTGTGGTAAGCAGCCTTTCAATTGCCGGAGGAATGTTACTAATGACAGCACCTAGTTACGTCGCTAAGGCCGATGCAACTACTGCTTCAACAGTTTCAACAAGCCTAACAAGCGCCACACCTTCCAGTACGGGGACTACTTCGTCGGACAGCTCAAACACTGCCTCAACAACCTCAGCCCCAACTACATCTACTGATAGTACTTCTAAAGCTGCTACTGAAACTACTACACCATCTGTAGTGGAAAACAATACTGGAAACAAGGACACTACTGATGCTACTACAGCTAACACAAGCGATGTAGCTTCAACGGCAAAGGAAGATA
Organism: Companilactobacillus huachuanensis; assembly: GCF_005404815.1. Taxonomy (GTDB): domain Bacteria; phylum Bacillota; class Bacilli; order Lactobacillales; family Lactobacillaceae; genus Companilactobacillus; species Companilactobacillus huachuanensis. Next base: position 659 of record NZ_BJDF01000011.1, on the reverse strand, counting down.
CTACTGTAGAAAGCGCACCTGTTTCGGCAACTTCCGAAACTCCAGTTACTGCAGATACAACTAATACTGCTATTAAAGCGGCCACTGCCGTAGATGAAACTACTCCTGTCACTGATAATTCCGTCGCAAAGACAACGGACGCAGCTTCAGAATCTAATCCAGTAACTACCGCTGATAATACTACTGATGCTACAGACGCTACGGCCACTGTAGATGCACCGACACTTACAAATTATAAATTAATGGCTGTGACTCCTGCAGCCGCCACTTTATCTGCCGATGTTTTAGCTGCTGATGCTGTTGTAGCTCCTGTAACCCCAGTTGCTGAAGCTGTTGCAGTTACAACAAATACTGGTAATGGTTGGAATTACGATTCAACAAGTACAACACTTAACATTACTGGCCAACTAGATGAAGGCAACGGCACTGATACTGATCGTTGGGGTGGCAACACAGGCGATATCACTACCATAAATATAGCGCCTACCACAGGAACTACAGTCACGGCTCCAACGAATTCATCGTATTTATTTGCTAATATGACAAACCTCACAACCATCGAGGCTGCTGAAAAAGTCCATAAGATATTTATAATGTTTTTTAAGCATCCAGTTATGGGTGCTTTTTTGATATAATCCACTTAATGAGGTAGATGACTA
>NZ_BJDF01000010.1 GCF_005404815.1 Companilactobacillus huachuanensis | reverse complement strand
TAGTCATCTACCTCATTAAGTGGATTATATCAAAAAAGCACCCATAACTGGATGCTTAAAAAACATTATAAATATCTTATGGACTTTTTCAGCAGCCTCGTGCGAGACCTTGGCTCGGACCGGTCCCCACAGCGGACTATATTTACTGACAATCGGAGGCGGCATATATATATATAATAAAATAGCAAAAAAAATAACGCTGGAATTAACCAACGTTATTGATTGTTTAGATTATATTATTATTTTGATGAAGATGATGATGAACTTGATGAAACGTAACCTGAAAGAACATCCTTCAAGTCGCTATCTTTAATAGATACATCAGCCTTCTTCAAGACTTTAGAGATAACCTTTTGCATAACTGTTGAATCTTGCATCCATGAAGCATAGAGCTTAGATTTAAGTTCTGCTGTGTGATCACTCATCTTACCCTTAGCAGGCTTCTTAACAAGTTGGATAACACTGTAACCGTAGCTTGTCTTAACAGGTGTATCTGTGTAATCTCCGACTTTACTTAGCTTGTATGCAGCTGTCTTAAAGTCAGTATCAATACTTGTACTATCGTTATCAAAGGCAGCCATTTTACCACCCTTGTTCTTTGTTGCAGAATCAGTTGAATATTCTTTAGCTAAATCGGCAAATTTCTCACCATTTTGAAGTTTTGTAATAACTTCTTTAGCAGTTGCTTCTTTACTTACAAGAATTTGAGCAACTTGAATCTTAGGTTGGTAGCTCTTCCATTCTTTCTTAAGATCTGCATTTGTAACGGTCTTGTTCTTCTTCAAAGCAACCTTTGTTAGAAGGTTAGTACGAATGTTCTTCTTGAATTGAGCAGTTGTCATACCGTTTTGTTGAAGAATAGAACTGAATGATGAACCATATTGACTCTTGTACTTGTTGTATTCCTTGTCAACTTGTTTTGTGGAAACGTCTTTACCATATTGGTCTTCAAGGGCCTTTGTGATAATCATTGTTTGAAGTGTTTGCTTACCTGACGAAGAACTCTTCATTTCTTTGTAGTATTCGTCTTGGGTAATTCTTCCACCCTTTAGAGTTGCAACAGTTTTGTTACTTGAACAACCAGCAGCAACAACTGTTATCATAAATAGACCGGCAATAGCCAAAATCCATTTAGTTAATCGTTTATTCATCTTTACACATCCTTAATTAATATGTCTACAATTGAAAAGACTACCATAAAAAATAGTGAATAGTTTATCATTTTAAGAAAAAATCACAAAAAATTCATATTTGGCATGATTATTTTTGAAACTTATCAACGTTTTCTTGCATTTCTTGAATTGAATTCTGAAGTTCTTCAACATCAGGCTTGATGCTTTCAGTATATTCTGTGACATCCTTTTGAATTCCAGAGAGGACTTCAGGAACAATTGCAGAATTCTTTTGGAGATCAGCTAATATGTCTTTAAAATCTTTTATATTCTTAAATATCTTGGTATTATTGATACTAGATGTGGCATCTTTTGATTGAAACAAGTGGATAGCGACTCCTGAAATTGATCCAACCATGAATCCAGCAAAAAATTTCATCTTAATCCTCCAAGTGTTGTTTGATCTTGTCGGCACGTGCCTGTAATTGTTCATTGTCAACTAGACCAGTGTTATCTCCCCAGTGCATTGAGAAATCATCGTCTTTTGAGTAACGGGGTACCAAATGGATGTGTGAGTGCATCACGCTTTGGTAAGCAATCTCACCATTATTTTGGCAGATATTCATACCGATAATATCAGGATTTGAAGCTTTAATGGCACGAGCAATCATAGGTACTTTTTTGAAGACACGTTCAGCTAAATCCTCATCATAAGCGAAGATATCTTGAACATGTTTCTTAGGTACTACTAGGGTATGACCAGGAGTGACCTGAGAAATATCGAAGAAAGCTTTGATATCATCATCCTCATAGATTGTCGTACTAGGAATCTCATTGTTGATTATTTTACAAAAAATGCAATCATCCATAGAAAAATCTCCTTTCAAAAAACAGCATTATATTTACTATAATGCTATCATATTAACATTATTAAAAACAGATATAGGTGGTTTAAACCATGACTTTAGAAGTAAAAGAGCTGACCGGTGGATACGGTCAAGTATCAGTTTTAAAAAAAGAAACTTTCACAGTTGAAAGTGGACAAGTTGTTGGACTGATTGGTTTGAATGGTGCTGGTAAATCAACAACCATCAAACATATCATCGGTTTATTGACACCACGTGGGGGCCGGATTTTAATTGATGGAATCAGCCTGCACGATGATGTGGAAAAGTATCGTAAGAAAATTGCCTATGTTCCCGAAATGCCAATTCTTTATCCAGAACTTACATTAAAGGAACATATTGATTTAACAATAATGGCATATGACTTGGACCATGATAAAACATGGGAAAATGCTAACCAATTGTTGAAAACCTTCCGACTTGATAATAAGTTGGATTGGTTCCCACAGAATTTTTCTAAAGGTATGAAGCAAAAGGTGATGATTGTCTGTGCATTCATGACTGATGCTAGTTTATTTATTATTGATGAGCCATTTACAGGACTAGATCCTTTGGCAGTCAACGATTTATTAAATATTGTGGAAGCTAAGAAAAAAGCAGGGTGTTCAGTTTTGATGTCAACTCACGTTCTGGCTACAGTTCAAAATCACGCGGATAAGTTTGTCTTGATCAATCATGGTCAAGTGAGAGCTGACGGTACGCTTGATCAACTGAAAGCTAAATTTGATATGCAACCAGATGCCAATCTTGATGATATTTATATCAAGATGTCAAACGAGGATCTCTAATGTCAGAACTTTGGAATGAACGATTAAGAAGACATCAACTTAATCAATTCAAATATCTAAGATTGATCTTCAATGATAATTTCGTGTTAGCGTTTATCGTCTTAATTGGTGCGTTAGGATTTTGGTATTCCAATTTATTGGGTACGATTCACCAAACTTTGACCTTTGGAAAGCCAATCGTTATTTTGTTGTTATTTTTAGCGGTTCAGGTAGGTGGGATTGCCACTTTGCTCGAAGAACCGGATAGTACTTTCTTATTAGTTAAGGAAAAAGATTTTTATAAGTACTTTAAGTCAGCTAAAAATTATAGTAGCTTTTTACCAATTGTGACTTTAGCGTTGGTCAACTTTTTATTGTCAGCTTTTGCTTCACGAGGAGCTGGATTAAAGATAATTGATATTGTAGTAATTGCTGCAGGTTTAATTGTCTATAAATTGGCATTTTTAGATGTTAATTTAATGGAAATATACGGCCGAGCACATTTCGGTAAGATTGGAATGCGTTTAGCCTCAAACATTCTCTTAGTGGTAGCATTGATTGTTTCAACATATTTGTTCAGTTGGACAATGTTGATTGTGGCAATAATTTATTACTTCTTCTTGAATGCTCGAGTTCGAACTTTGGAAACTAGTGGTCAATTGCAGTGGAAATTAGCGATTGAAACTGAAGATCAGAGAATGTTTCGAATCAAACGTTTCTACAATCTCTTTACTGATGTGCCAGGTGTTAATAGTAAAATAAAACGTCGCAAGTGGTTGGATGGTTTATTAACGCCAATCAAACCAGTCTCAAGCAATACTTATTTGTATCTTTTTGCCAGAGGGTTCATCAGAAATAATGAATATATTGGTTTGTTCCTCCGTTTGACGGTGATTCAAGCTATTATGTTGGCAATGATCGACAACTTCTATATCTCACTAATAGTAGAAATGTTGTTTATTTATTTAGTAGGTTTCCAATTGAAGCCTTACTTCAAAGAGGTTATGCAAAATTTAATGCAACGCCTTTATCCAATCAGCGGTAAAACTAAAATTGCTGATTTTACAAAGCTAAGTACAACTATTTTATCGATCCAATGGATTGTCAGTGCATTGGCAATTATTTATAAATTTGGTATGAGTTTGAATAGTTTGATAATCATTGTTGCTGGCTTAGCAGTATTGATTTTTGTCAATTATTTCTACATGCCACGACAATTGAAAAAATATCTAGATTAATGGAGAGAATTAATATTTATGCGATTAAGAAATAAGCCTTGGGCTAAAGAAATGATCAATGACAATCTTGATATGATTGCCATTCAACCTGAGAACATGCAAGGTAAGTGGCAAGATCGATTTGCTAAGAAACAACCTTTGTTCATTGAAGTCGGTTCAGGTAAGGGTAGATTTATCACTGAATTGGCCAAACAAAATCCCCAAAATAATTACATTGCGATGGAAGTTCAAGAAGGAGCCATTGCCTTGGTACTAAAAAAGCAAGTTGAGTTAAAGTTACCCAACTTGCAATTGTTACTAGCCAATGGTGCTGATTTATCTGAGTATTTTGCTGAAAGTGAAGTGGATGGAGTTTACTTGAATTTCTCTGATCCATGGCCAAAGACACGTCACGAAAAACGTCGTTTGACTTATAAATCATTTTTGAAGCAATACCAATATATTTTAAAAGCTGATGGCTATCTACAATTCAAAACTGACAATCAAGGATTATTTGAATACTCATTGATCAGTATGAATAATTATGGGATGAAATTCGATGAAATTTCTTTGGATCTACATAACAATGAAGGATTCAATTCAAATAACATCGAAACTGAGTATGAAGAAAAGTTCTCAAAAAAAGGCTTCAGGATCAATTACCTGAAAGCCCAATTTAAAAATTAATTTTTGTTTGCTTACTGTACTTTTTTAATGTTCAAAAGTTCGCCTGTTACAGCATCAGCGATGAAGTGATATTGAGCAACATCGAATTCGTCCATTGTAGTTACACCGCCAACGATTCCCCAAGTTGCACGTCCATTGACATCAACTCTTTGATAAAAGGGTTCAACCCATGAACCGATGACTTTGCTATCTTCGCCCAAAACGGACTTAACTTTATTGATAATTTTCTCGCTATCTAGATGGTGTTTTACTAAAACTGTGGCAGCAGCAGATGCAGCAACGACAGTACCAGCAACGATTAATGAACCGATACCTTTTTTATTCATAAAAATCACTCCTTGATTTCGATTTAATGATATATTACCACTATTATATATCAATCTAATACCCAAGAGCACTTAATTGACCGTTTAACAAATAAAAAGTATCTTATTGAAGAGGTGAAAAGTATGAAAACATTTGAGGACTATGGCGTAAAAGACTGGCACGAAGTAACTAAAGAAGGCAAACACATTTTATTTTTCCATGCCGACTGGTGCCCTGACTGTAAATTTATCGAACCTAAATTGCCAGAGCTAGAGCAAGAGTATTCTGATTTCAACTGGATCAGTTTTAACCGTGATGATAACATGGAAGTTGCTCAAGAATTAGGCATTATGGGAATTCCTAGCTTTGTTATTATTGAAAATGGCAAAGAAATTGGTAGACTAGTAAATAAAGATCGTAAAACTAAACAAGAAGTTGAGACCTTTATTAACAGCGTAATTAACGCGTAATGCTATTTTAGTTAAAAAGCTGAAGGTTGAAAGGTGAAAAAGTGATATAAACATTGCTGTGACAGTCCTAAATTCAATTTATTTACCAATTTATTTAATTGGCAAAAGAGCACAATTGGATATTCTTAGTATTAAGAAACAGCATAATGCATCAAACTTTCAACCTTCAGTAAAAAATAATTTAATCAAGTGAGGGAAAAAACTTGCTATTAAGCTTTTATAATCCAAATGTTTTAGGGGATGTTTTATTAGTTGAAACAGCAGAAGATGTTGCAACTCAAGAGACAACTCAAAAAGATAATATCGTACGTATTTTTAACGAAGAAAATGACGCTCCAATTGGGTTCAACATTTTTGGACTTGGTGAAGAACTAGGTATTCAAAATGAATCTGGTCAAGTATTTCTTGATGACAAGCAAGTTGACATTTTAAACAATGCTATTGCTAAAGCAGGTTTTTCTGATAAGTTAGTGACTGATAATAGTCCCAAATTTGTTATTGGACACGTTGAAGAAATGAAGGAACATCCTGATTCAGATCATTTGCATATTACTCAAACAGATGTTGGACTAGATAAGCCAGTTCAAATCGTTTGTGGTGCGCCAAATATTGATCAGGGACAATTAGTTGTTGTTGCTTTGCCCGGTGCGGTAATGCCAACAGGAGCTGAAATTTGGCCAGGTGAATTACGTGGCGTTGACAGTTTTGGTATGATTTGTTCTGCTAGGGAATTAGGTATTCCTAATGCACCACAAAAACATGGTATCCTTGTACTTGATAAAGGTGCAGCTGGCCAAGCATTTGATTTTGAAGCAGCAAAGAATTTGTTCGATTAGGAGTTATTATGGAAAATACAGTCTATCATTTTGTTGGAATTAAAGGTACTGGTATGAGTGCATTAGCACTTATATTGAAGGATCTTGGATATGAGGTTCAAGGATCAGATATTGATAAATATACATTTACGCAACGTGGTCTTGAACAAGCAGGCATTAAAATTTTACCCTTCGATGAAAAAAATATTCACGAGGGTTTGACAATCGTAAAAGGAAACGCTTTTAGTGATGACCAAGTAGAAATTAAAAAGGCTAATGATATGCATTTATCAGTAATTACATATCCTGAATTGGTTAGTACATTGGTTGACGGTTATACTTCAATTGGTATTGCCGGTTCACATGGTAAGACAAGTACGACTGGTCTTTTGGCACACACATTAAGTGGTATTGCTAAGACTTCATACTTGATTGGTGATGGTACTGGTAAAGGAATCAAAGATGCTAAGTTCTTTGTTTTTGAAGCCGATGAATATCGTCGTCATTTCTTAGCTTACTCACCAGATTACTTGATTATAACTAATATTGATTTTGATCATCCCGATTATTTCTTTGGCGGAATCAATGATGTTGTTGACGCTTTTGAGTCAGAAGCTAGAAAGACTAAGAAAGGTATTTTCATCTGGGGTGAAGATACGCATGCTAAGTCAATCAAGACCGATGCTCCAATTTACACATATGGTTTGAATGAATCAGATTATATCCGTGCTACAAACATCAAACGTACCGTTAAAGGTTCATCATTTGATGTAACTATTGATGGCGAAAATATTGGTAATTTCCAAGTTCCATTGTTCGGTGAACATAATGTTCTTAATTCACTAGCTGTTATTGGTGTGGGTCACATGGAAAAACTAGATCACGCGCTGATCAACCGTGAATTACAAACATTTAGTGGTGTTAAGAGACGATTCAGTGAAAAGAAAGTTGCTGACCAAGTTATCATTGATGACTATGCTCACCATCCACAAGAAATCAAAGCTACAATTGATGCTGCTAGACAAAAGTATCCTGACAAAAAGATTGTTGCTGTCTTCCAACCACATACTTATACAAGAACTTTGGCCTTAATGGACGACTTTGCTAAGTCACTAGATTTAGCAGACGAAGTTTACTTGACTAACATCTTTGGTTCTATTCGTGAAGCCCATGGTGATATTACAAGTAAAGATCTTGGTGACAAGATCCATAAGGGTGGTAAAGTTCTAACACTTGATGACCTCTCACCATTATTGGATTACCACGATACAGTGATGATTTTCATGGGTGCTGGAGACGTTCAAAAGTATGAAACTGCTTATGAACAATTATTAAGTACCTTGAATCCTAATCAACAATAAAAATATAGCCAGCAATGGTAATCTCTATTATGTGATTACTGGTGCTGGCTTTTTATAAGTTAACTAAAGGTTGAAAGTTTAGTTAAGTATGCCGTTTCCAGAGCTGAGAGTATTCAATTGCTGCGCGGAACGGTCCGAGCCAGAAAGCGGTCTCGAACCTCGGTTGAAGCCTCGCAAAACCCCCGAGTCTTCAACACGCCCGGTGGTGTAATTGCTGAAGCAATAACGCCACTTTCGCTGCAAATGAATACTCCCAGCTCTTCCAACTATTTTATCTTTTCATGGCAGTAACAAATAAAATGAAAACTTTTGCTTATTTAAATAAACTTGTTTTATGCTCGCAACAACAGTGGTTATATTAGTTTTTCACCTTTCACCCTTTAGTAAGTTAATTCATTGTGTTAGTTAAATACTTGAACATAATTTTTTGCTAGCAATATTTTTTTTAAAATAGTAAAGTAGTACTTAATAAGTAGGCTATGACAGAGCAAATTGTCATGGCCTTTTTGTATGAAAAGAGGTAAAAATTTTTTGGATAATTCTGTATCGACGCGTGTTAAATTGTCAATCCTGGCAGTTGGATTATTATCATTTACAGGTATTTTGATTGAAACTTCCATGAACGTCACATTTCCTACTTTGGTAAAGACTTTAGGAGTCAGTTTGGGAACAGTTCAGTGGCTGACGACAGGATATTTGTTACTGACAACGATCGTTATGAGCACAACTGCTTATATTTTAAAGAAATTCGATCCGTTGAAGATTTTTGTTTTTGCAGTGGCCTGTTGTTTTATCGGTTCATTGATTTGTTTGATGGCACCAAATTTTCCAGTCTTAATGTCTGGACGCTTGTTACAAGCAGTTTCAACGGGTTTATCAACTCCATTAATGTTTAATCTGATTTTTGAGGAAATCCCACCATCAAAGTTAGGACTCTATACTGGATTGGCGGGAATTGTTATTTCTTTAGCACCAGCCTTGGGACCTACCTATGGTGGTGTTATTAATGGAATTTGGACATGGCGAGAAATATTTGTTGGAGTCTTACCATTAATTGTTTTATTATTTATTATTGGTATTTTAACAGTTAGAGGAACTGCTAGAGGTACGAAAGGTATCTCATTTGATTACTTGAGTGTGCTTGGCTTAGCAATTATTTTTTCAGTTATCTTATTTACTTTTGATCAAGCCGGACGTTATGGCTGGACTTCGAGTCAATTTTTACTCTGGGTCTTGGGATCAATCGTAATTGTTGGATTATTTGCTTGGTATAATCGAAAAAGTAACCGTCAATTGATTGATCTTTCAATTCTAAAAATTCCAGTTTTACGCTTAAGATTATTTGGATACTTTAGTCTACAATTCATTAATATCGGTTTGTCATTTGTTTTACCGATATTTGCCCAAACAGTTTTGAAACTAGATTCGGCTCAAGCAGGATTAATGCTTTTACCAGGTTCATTACTAGGTGCGGCGTTTGGACCAGTTGCGGGTTACATGTATGATAAAAAGGGCGCTTGGTCACCATTACTAATCAGTGGATTATTGATTACGGTGGGATCTGGACTGTTCTGGTTATACAGTGAGAGTTTAACGATGACGTCCATTATTTGGATTTACATTTTAGTTAGAATTGGTTTTAGCATGGGCTTTGGAGTTTCATTGTCCGACGGCAGTATTCAAGTAAAAGGACCCAAAAAGTCAGATCAAAATTCACTTTATAGCATGATGCAACAATATGCCGGTTCACTTGGTACTAACGTGTTATCCGTTGTGATTACGGCCGTAGCATTGACCAGTGGTACTAAGAGTGAGATTTTGAATATGATAGCAGGTGCCAAAATTGATTTTATTATTTTGACTGTGCTATCGTTATTAGTATTGATATCAATAATCTATATCTATTTCAGATATGAAAAACAAAATGATTAAGTAGAGACACTGTAATTCAATTTTGGATTACAGTGTCTCTTTGACTTAATGTCAATAATAATTATTATCTCGGATCTTTTTAAGTCACGGAGGTTAATATTTGCAGACTTTGAAAACTGCATTCACAAATAAACTACCGCTAATCTGTTACAACACAGCAGTATTTGTTAAAATAGAATTAGTTAATTTCGGTTTTATTGGAGAATATATGTCAAAAAATAAAAAATTGCTTTTAATAGATGGAAATAGTGTGTCATTTCGGGCTTTCTTTGCCATGCACAATGTCTTGGATAAATTTGTCACAGGCGAAGGTATTCACACGAACGCACTTTACGCCTTTAATAACATGTTGGAATTGGTTTTAAAAGATGAAAAGCCAACTCATGTTTTGGTTGCTTTTGATGCTGGTAAGACTACTTTTAGAACTAAGATGTTTGAGGAATATAAGGGTACTCGTGCTAAAACTCCACAAGAATTGATGGAACAGTTACCATTGATTCAGGAAATGTTGAGTTATCGCGGTATTAAAACTTATGATTTGCCTGACTATGAAGCGGACGATATTATTGGAACAATGTCACGTAAAGCTGAAGCTGATGGGATGGATGTGACGATTATCACGGGTGATCGGGATTTGACTCAGTTAACAACTGATAAAGTTACCGTCAAAGTTAATGTCAAAGGTGTAGCGGAAACGGAAGCGTACACCCCGGAGCATGTTCAAGAAAAATTAGGCATTACACCTAAGCAAATTATCGATATGAAAGGTTTGATGGGCGATACTTCAGATCATTATCCTGGGGTTGAAAAAGTCGGTGAAAAGACTGCTATCAAGTTAATCAATGAGTACGGCAGTGTTGAAGGTATTTATGATCATGTCGACGAAATGAAGAAAAGCAAGTTAAAAGAGCATTTAATTAATGATAAAGATCAAGCATACTTGAGTAAAAAATTAGCCACAATTAATTTGGAAGCACCAGTTGAAATAACAGTTGGTGATCTCGAATATCACGGTGATAATCAAGAAGAATTGATTCAGTTTTATCAAAAAATGAATTTCAAGACGTTCCTCGACCGAATGGACGTGCCTCAAGAAGATACTTCTGAAGCTTTGGCAGATATCAAAGTCCAAGTTCTGGATGAAGTTGCGGTTGCAAAAATAGTTCAGAATACTCAGCCACAAACGTTGATTGTTGAGGGATTCGGTGAGAATTATCACTTGGCACCAATTGTCGGAATCGTGATTTCGGATGGTAAAGACTATTATGGAACAGCAGATGTTTCCATCTTAGAAAATACTGATTTGAAAACCTGGTTGGTCGATAAATCTAAAGAGAAGTACCTCTTTGATAACAAGCGAACGATTGCGTTATTACATCGTTATGGTTGTGATTTGGATGGTATCAGTTTCGATATGTTGTTGGTTGCATATTTGCTTGATACCAATGACAACAAGCAAGATATCGGTTTGGTAGCTAAGAATTATAATCTTAGTTTGCCTTCCGAAGATGAATTTTATGGCAAGGGCGTGAAAAAAGCAGTCCCTGAAGATACTGATGTGTTGTTGAATTTCCTTGCTCAAAAGGCTCAGGTTATTGATGGCTTGAAAGATAAAATGTTGGCCGAACTTAAGCAAAATGATCAAGACAGTCTTTATGATGAGATTGAATTGCCATTGTCAATTGTTTTGGCAAATATGGAAATAAAAGGTGTGACGGTTGAAGTTTCCAAATTAAAGGAAATGGAAAACAGTTTTGCTACTCGTTTGGCTGAAATTGAACAAAAAATTTATCAAGAGGCAGGAAAAGAATTCAATATCAATTCACCTAAACAACTGGGTGTTGTTTTGTTTGAAGATTTGAAGTTACCCGTTGTTAAAAAGACTAAGACAGGTTATTCAACTTCAGTCGATGTTCTAGATAAGCTGAAGGATAAGTCGCCTGTTGTACAAATGGTTTTGGAGTATCGTCAAATTTCAAAAATTCAATCAACTTATGTTGTTGGCTTGCAAAAATTTGTACAACCTGATAATAAGATTCATACGATTTATTTACAGACGTTGACACAGACTGGCCGTTTGTCATCAATTGAACCTAATTTGCAAAATATCCCGATTCGAATTGATGAAGGTAAGCAGATCAGAAAAGCATTTGTTCCGCAACATGATGATTGGGAGATTTTTTCAGCTGACTATTCACAAGTTGAATTGCGTGTTTTAGCTCATATTTCAGGTGATGAACATATGCAAGAAGCCTTCAAAGAAGACTATGATATTCATGCCCATACGGCGATGAGAATCTTTGGTCTAAACAGTACTGATGACGTAACGCCAAATATGCGTCGGCAGGCCAAGGCCACTAACTTCGGAATTGTTTATGGAATTAGCGACTATGGTTTGTCACAAAATATCGGTATTACTAGAAAGCAAGCTGCAGCCTTTATTGAGTCATATTTTGAACAATATCCTGGTGTTAAGAAGTATATGGATGATATTGTTAAGTATGCTCGTGAGAATGGTTATGTGGAAACAATTATGCACCGTCGTCGTTATTTACCAGATATTCATTCAAGTAATTTTAATATCAGAAACTTTGCTCAAAGAACGGCAATGAACACGCCAATTCAAGGTAGTGCCGCTGATATTATCAAAGTGGCCATGATCAATATGCAAAAGAAGCTTAAAGAAGAAAATCTTCAAGCCAATTTACTATTACAAGTACATGATGAAATGATTTTTGAAGCTCCAAAATCTGAAATCAAAACTTTAGAAAAATTAGTACCAAGCGTGATGGATTCAGCAGTCAAACTTGATGTGCCATTGAAGGTTGAAACTGCTCACGGGAAAACTTGGTATGAAGCAAAGTAGGTTGATAATATGCCAGAGATGCCAGAAGTAGAAACAGTTAGGCGTGGTTTGATAGCCCAAGTTAAGGGTAGAAAAATCACTAATGTAGAGATTCGTTACCCAAATTTGATTACTGGGGATGTTGACCAGTTCAAAGAGTTTGTTACAGGGGCAACAATTGATGATGTTGGTCGTCGAGCTAAATTTTTGTTGATACATTTAGATAATGGGTATACAATCATCAGTCATTTACGTATGGAAGGTCGTTATCGAATTTCGGCTGATCCAAGTGCGATTGATAAGCATTCACATGCCATTTTTACATTAGATAATGGTCAAAAATTGATTTATAATGATGTTCGAAAATTTGGTCGAATGCAACTGTGGAATACTGACGATTTGGAGAATAATAAATCGATTCAAAAACTTGGTCCAGAACCGCTTTCTGACGCATTTACCTTTAATAATCTGAAGCCGCGTATCATGCGTCATCGTAAAGATATTAAAACTGTTTTGTTGGATCAGTCAGTAATGAGCGGCTTAGGGAACATATATGTCGATGAAGTATTATGGAAAGTTAAGATTCATCCCGAAACGCCGGCTAATCATTTGAATGATATCGACATTCAGAATATTATTGAAGTTTCCAATGAAGAAATGGAAAAGGCAATAATTGCAGGTGGGTCAACTGTCAGGTCATATGTTGATGCAACTGGTCATAAGGGTAATATGCAAAATAGTTTGAAGGTCTACGGTAAGGAAGGGACACCTTGTCCACGTTGTGGTACCGAGATTAAAAAAATCAAAGTAAATGGTCGAGGAACACACTTTTGTCCTAAGTGTCAGGTTGTCAAATGAGTAAAATTTATGGATTAACTGGTGGAATTGCAGCTGGTAAATCAACGGTGTTAGCCATGTTTCGCGAGCATGGTTTCATAATTTTTGATGCAGATTCATTTGCTCGAGAGGTAGTTATTCCTAACTCTATCGGTCTAAAACAGATTGTTGATCAATTTGGCGAGCAAATATTGAATGCAGATGGGACCTTAAATCGTGCCAAACTCGGGTCAATCGTCTTTAGCGATAACGAACAACTGCAAAAACTCAATCACATAACGCGACCTTTGATTAAAGAGAAAATTTTAGAGACAATTGACTTGATTAAAAAGTCTACCAGTAAAACAATTGCGATTTTTGAAATCCAATTGTTGTTTGAAGGTGGCTATGAGAATTATTTTGACGGCGTTATCAGCCTGTATGAACGTCCTGAAATTCAATTAGATCGCCTTATGAAACGTAATGATTTGTCAAAAAAAGTTGCTCAAGATCGAATTAATTCCCAACTGTCGATGGATGAGAAAAAACGTCGTGCTGACTTTGTAATTGATAATTCGGGAGATTTAAAGCATCTAGAACAAGAATTTGAAAAACTAATGTCACAACTTTAATTTGGAAAAGAGGTTGGAATTTTGATTTGTCCACATTGTCATCATGATTCATCAAAAGTAATTGACAGTCGTCCAAGCGATGAGGGACGCGCTATTAGAAGACGTCGTGAATGTGAATACTGCGGTACACGTTTTACGACTTTTGAAAGATTAGAAAAATCGCCACTTTTAGTAATCAAAAAGAATGGAAATCGTGAAGAGTTCAGTCGTGAAAAGTTGCTCCGAGGAATCGTTCGTGCAGCTGAAAAGCGTCCTGTTACTATGGATCAAATGAATGATATCGTTGATAAAGTTGAAAACGAGATTAGAGCCAACGGTGAGAGTGAAATCGGTTCACAAATTATCGGTGAGCATGTCATGAAAATCTTAGCCAAGGTTGATGATGTTACGTATATCCGCTTTGCTAGTGTTTATCGTGAATTTAAAGACATGAATAGTTTCATGCAAGAAGTTCAAGAGATGATGGCGAACGGCAATAAAATTGATAAGAAATAAGAGGGATGCCAGTGTCTACAAGTAATTTTGAATCAGAAAAGTTTACACCACTAGTAGGCTATTGGTGTTTGCCAAATGGTCACCTTAATGATGATGATCGCCACGTTTTAACAGATTTATATTTGCCAATTTTAGGAACTGAGGCTTTTAGTCTCTATCTATTGCTATGGGAAAAATTACCAAATAAAGAGCTAGTTACGCAACGTAAGAGTCATGCAGAATTATTGAGCCTTTTAGGAATTGATTTGAAGCGTTTTTATGAAGCACGTATTAAAGCTGAAGCATTAGGTTTGTTGCGGACGTTTGAAAAGAAGGATGACCTTGGACCTTATTATGTCTATCAGTTGTTTGAACCATTGTCACCGGATGAATTTTTCAAAGACGATTTAATGAGTATCTTTCTATATGAGCAGGTTAGTGATAGTAAATATCGCTTATTGGCAGATAAATATGCCCATTCAGATTTGATTCTGAATAATTCACAAGAAATTACTAAGGACTTTTTGGAAGTCTTCCAGTTGAGTAATAGCGATTTGATTAACACACCAACTGAAGTAAAGAATGCTAAGAGTAATTTCACGATAACTGCTAGTGCTCAAAAGCCTAGTTTGAATGGCAAAGAAGTTGAACCATTAGATTGGGAACTCATTTCTGATCGAATTCAACAGTTGTATCGGATTCATCCGGATAATTTGTTGGAAAATCAAGAATTGATTCTTAATCTGCATGCTTTTTATGGTTTGAACGAAATGATCTTGATTGATTTGATTGGTAAAACTTGTGATATCGTCAATAATACAATTGATCCAGTACGTTTGAAGCGCTCGGTTCAAGATCGTTTTGAGAAAAATGCTAATATTTCAGTGAAACAACAGGCACCAACTGTTGAAGAGACTCCCAAGTCTGCTGAGACCAATTTAAATCGTGCTGACCAATTGATTTTACAACAAGCTAAAACAATGACTCCGGCCGATTTTTTGGCAGCTCAGAAGCAAAAGAGCGGTGGCTTTGTGGGAACCGTTGAATCTCGTGCTCTGCGTGATATGGCAATGAAGACATACTTGTCAGCACCCGTTCTGAATATTATGGTTTACTATATTCTACAAAATTCACCAACGTTAACATCGCCACTGATGGAAACAATGGCTAATGATTGGCAACAGAACAATATTCAGACCCCAGAGCAGGCCTTGAAACGGATCAATGATTTCCAAACAAAACCACGTAATCCCAAACGTCGCTATAACAACAATAAGAATCGCAAAGTGGAACAAGCAACTGACTGGACTAAGTACAAGGCGAAGGTTCCAAACAATCAGAATCAACAAAATAGTCACAGCGAAATGCAAGATCGCTTAAATCGACTAAGAAATAAGGATAATTAAGCATGGAAAATTTAGGTAAAAAACTGGCTGAATATTTGAATTCAAAGAATTTGACGGAGGATTATCGCCGTCTTCTTAATGGTGCTTTGAAAGACCCTGACGTTCAACAATTTTTGAAGGACAATAGTGAGAAAATAGACTCCAAGGCTATTTCGACAAGTGCTGCCAGTATTTATGAGTTTTACAACAACAAAAATCATGCTAGTGAATTATCCCGCGACTATTATCCTAAATTGACTGTTAGCAATCACAATATTGAAGTGGCTTATTATCCAAATGAAAGAACCCAGAATCGTGAGAAACGAAATCAATATGAGAATGGGTTTGTTTTGATGGATATGCCTTCCGATATTAGAAGCGCCAAGTTGGATGATTATAACGGAGATGGCCGTCAAGAAGCATTGGGCAAGTCACTCGATTTTATCGACAACTATTTGAATCAAAAAGGTTTTGTACCAGGTTTATATTTGGCTGGTGACTTCGGTGTAGGTAAAACGTATTTACTCGGAGCAATTGCAAATGAATTGTTTAAGAGTGATGTTCACACGACAATGATGCATTTTCCAACGTTTGCTGTAGAAATGAAGAATTCAATTGGATCAAATACCGTCTTGGCTAAAGTTAATAAAGTTAAGGGTGCTGAGATCTTGATGCTTGATGACATTGGTGCTGATTCAATGTCCAGTTGGATCAGGGATGAAGTTTTGGGAGTTATTTTGCAGTATCGGATGCAAGAAAATTTACCGACATTCTTTTCATCAAATTTTTCAATGAAAGAATTGGAAAAACACCTTGCTATCAACCAGCGAGGTGAGGAAGAACCAGTTAAGGCAAAGCGTATCATGGAGCGTGTTAAGTACTTATCCCACGAAGTTATTGTGACTGGTCAAAACAGAAGATTCGAAAAATAACTTGCATTATATAAAAATAAATGTTTCAATAAAGCCATGAAAGATAACACTTCGGTTCTATTCAGGGAGGGTACGGTCACTGAAAGCTTACCCATTACTGGAGTTACCACTTTCACTTAAAACTGTATAATTGTTGGTTACGTTATAACCAAATGAGTGAAAACTGTTATTTGTTATACAGTTTTAAAGTGGGTGGAACCGCGTAGAAATACGTCCCTGAAGTATGTGCATATTTAAATATATGGATATACTTCAGGGACGTATTTTTTTGTTATCGAAATTTAGGAGGAAAATAGTCAATGTCAAAAATCAAGTTAACATTCCCAGATGATTCAGTTAAGGAGTTTGACGAAGGCACTACAACCTTGGACGTTGCTAAGTCAATTAGCACATCATTAGGTAAAAAAGCTGTTGCTGGTAAATTAAACGATACTTTGGTTGATCTTGAACGTCCAATCAAGCAAGATGCTAAGATTGAAATCGTTACAGCTGAAGATTCAGAAGATGCACAAAAGGTACTTAGAAACACAGCTGCTTTAGTATTCGCTGCCGCTGCTAAGAGTTTCAAAGAAGATCTTCATTTCGGTGAAAAACAAGCCAATGATGATGGTTTCTACGTTGATACTGATAGTAAATCAGGTCAAATCAGTGTTGATCAATTGAAAGAAATTTCTGCTTTGATGAACAAAATCATCAAGAACAATGACAAGATTGAAAGATCAATGATGGACAAGAACGGCCTTGAAGCAATGTTCAAGGACGATCCATACAAGTCATCATTAGTATCTGCTATTGAATCAGTTCAAATTCCTGTATACACATTAGATGGATTTGTTGACTTCGGTTATGACGCCGTACTTACAAACCTAAAAGCTTTGAAACACTTTGAATTACTTTCAGTTGCTGGTGCTTATTGGCAAGGTAAATCAAGTAATCCAATGTTACAAAGAATTTACGCTACTGCCTTTTACAAGGAAGACGCATTGAAAGCTGATCTTAAACGCCGTGCTGAAATTAAAGAGCGTGATCACAGAACAATCGGCCGTGACCTTGACTTATTCTTCGTTGACCCAGAAGTTGGTGCTGGACTTCCATACTGGATGCCAAATGGTGCTACAATCCGTCGTGTTATTGAAAGATATATCATCGATAAGGAAGTTGCTTGGGGTTATCAACACGTTTACACACCAATTCTTATGAACTTGAATGCTTACAAGACTTCAGGTCACTGGGAACACTACCGTGAAGACATGTTCCCACCAATGGACATGGGAGATGGCGAAATGCTTGAACTACGTCCTATGAATTGTCCTTCACATATTCAAATTTACAACCACCACAACCGTTCATACAGAGATCTTCCTTTACGTATCGCTGAACTTGGTATGATGCACAGATACGAAAAATCAGGTGCCTTGTCAGGACTACAACGTGTTCGTGAAATGACACTAAATGATGGTCATACATTCGTTGCACTTGACCAAATCCAAGAAGAATTCAAACGTACACTACAATTGATGGTTGAAGTTTATAAAGACTTTGATATCAATGATTACACATTCCGTCTAAGTTATCGTGACCCAGCCAATACTGCTAAATACTTCGACGATGATGAAATGTGGAACAAGTCACAATCAATGCTTAAAGGTGCTATGGATGATCTTGGTCTTAAGTACTATGAGGCTGAAGGTGAAGCTGCATTCTATGGTCCAAAACTTGATGTTCAAACAAAGACAGCTCTAGGTAATGAAGAAACATTGTCAACAATTCAATTAGACTTCATGCAACCAGAGAAGTTCCAACTAACATACGTTGGTGCTGATGGACAAGATCACAGACCAGTTATGATTCACCGTGGAATTGTTTCAACTATGGAAAGATTTATCGCTTACCTAATTGAAATTTACAAAGGTGCCTTCCCAACATGGTTAGCTCCAAAACAAGTACGTATCATTCCTGTTAACCAAAAATTACATTCAGACTACGCTAACGAAGTTCTTGCAGAATTACGTGCTAAGAACATCCGTGCCGAAGTAGATGACCGTGATGAAAAGATGGGTTACAAGATTCGTGATTCACAAACAATGAAGATTCCATACACAATCGTTGTTGGTGATGATGAAACAAAGAACGCCACAGTTTCAGTTAGAAAATATGGTGAAGAAGATTCCGAATCAGAAAATGCTAAGATGTTCGTTGACAGTGTCGTTGCCGATATTGCTAACTACAGTCGTAAGGACGTTACTGATAAAGATTAGAGAGCATAACAAGGGGTTCGGCTCTGGAGCATTTTCGTAATTATGTGAAGTGCATAGTTATGAAAAGTGGAGAAAGTCTCCCTTGTCTAGCTCGTGAGGTTTCTTTTCAACTTCGTTTAATAAGAATAAAAAAAGAATTCGTTTTTTTACTTAAGCCCCGAGGGGTTAGTGAAAACGAATTCTTTTTGTTTATCATCAAATTCAAAAAGTGAACCTAAGCAGTGATGAAATAGTGTAATTTTTTATTTAAGATCTGAAGGTTGAAAGGTGAAAAATTAATCTAACGATTGCTATTACAGGCCTAGAGTTAATTTATTTAAATAATCGAAAATCTTTTTTTATTCCGCTATTAAAAAAACTAGTTGGAAGAGCTGAGAGTATTCATTTGCAGCGAAAGTGGCGTTATTGCTTTAGCAATTACACCACCGGGCGTGTTGAAGACTCGCGGTTTTTGCGAAGCTTCAACCGAGGTCCGAGACCGTTTCCCAGGGTCGGGCCGTTCCGCGCAGCAATTGAATACTCTCAGCTCTGGAAACGGCATACCTAACTAAATTTTCAACCTTTAGTTAAGATTAAAATCTAAATGTTACATCACATTATTAATTGTGCCTATAATAAAGAAGGTATGAGTGAAATTAAAGAAGGCATAAATAAATTATGGATGAAAAAAGTAATAATCTAATTAAGAGTTTGGGCACAGTGTATAACAATAAAATTATTAAAAATAATGCAGATTTAAAAAAGATAGTTGAGCAATGTGCACGCTCATTGATGGGGAACAATGATGATAAAGTTTATTTTGAAGTCATTGCCAAATTGTCACATAATGTTGTCAATTATTATCAGACGAATCGTGAAGAAGTTCCTGAGGAAATCAAAGCCAT
Source organism: Companilactobacillus huachuanensis (assembly GCF_005404815.1). Lineage (GTDB taxonomy): Bacteria > Bacillota > Bacilli > Lactobacillales > Lactobacillaceae > Companilactobacillus > Companilactobacillus huachuanensis. The sequence goes on along the minus strand of NZ_BJDF01000010.1, from coordinate 95,237 downwards.
TTATGAGCAGATTCAAAAAGATGTTCCTGCTAAGAGTGTCGTAGGTAAACGCCTACGTCGTCAATTCAAAGATGATAAGTTGTTCAAAATTTTTTAATACATTTCTACCTATAAGAAGGGATCTTTCAAATGGAGGTCTCTTTTTTCGTCCTTAACAAACTTAATTTGGGCACTAATAATATTCTTAGATTCTTTCGAAGCATAACGATTAATCTTGACATCAATTTCTTTGAGATTGTTCGTAAGGATTTCTTGTTGTTTAATAACATTTTGCTTATGTTGTTGTAACATAGAACGACGTTTGGTAATTGAAGGAGTGCCTTGCATACAGAGTTCAATGTACGTTCGAATGTCACTGATTGGCATGCCGGTGTCCTTCAAACAACAAATAGTTTTGATAAATCCAAAGTCTGATTCAGAAAAGACACGATAACCAGCCTCGTTTTTTGAGACGAAAGGTAAGAGTCCTTTTTTGTCATAGTAACGAATTGTTGAAATCGGCAAATTGAAATAATCAGCGACCTCTTTAATTGAATAAGTTTTTTCCATATTAAACTCCTTAAAAGTGTTGCACTAAACCATAGTTTAGGGTTTAGAGTGATGATAATCAATAAATCAAAATATATCAAGGAGCATTTTTATGAAAAAAGTATTAGTAACCGGTGGAACAGGATTCTTGGGATTACAAATTATTTTACAATTGTTGAATAAGGGCTATGACGTTAGAACCACGATTCGGAAGGATAATGGTCAGGATAGAATTCTAAAAGTATTGCAAGCCAATAATGTAAAAAATATCTCAAAACTATCATTTATCAAAGCAGATCTTTCAAGCGATGATAATTGGATTGAAGCAATGCAGGATCGTGATGGAGTCTTCAGTGTAGCATCACCAGTATTTTTCGATAAACCTAAGAATGAAATGGATGCAATCCGTCCAGCTTTGAATGGAACGATGCGTATTTTAAAAGCAGCCAATGAAAGTGGTATTAAGAGGGTAGTAATGACTTCAAATTTTGGAGCCGTTGGGTTTAGTAAAAAGGCAGGCTTGACTACCGAAGATGATTGGACAGATGAGAATCAAGTAGGTTTATCCATCTATGAAAAGTCGAAATTATTGGCAGAAAAAGCAGCTTGGAATTATGTGAATAAGGAAGATGTAAATTTAGAGTTAGTTACAGTTAATCCCGTAGCAATTTTCGGACCATCGTTAGACGCTCACGTATCAGGAAGTTTTGATCTCTTGAAAAATCTCTTATCTGGAAAAATGAATCGAATTCCCAATTTACCATTAAATGTAGTTGATGTGAGAGACGTAGCGGATATTCAAATCAGAGCAATGGAAACACCACAAGTGGCTGGACAAAGGTTTATAGCCTCAGCAGATGGTCAGATCTCAATGCGAGAAATTGCAACTTTGATTCAACAAAAACGTCCTCAAGCAGCAGGCAAGGTAAGTTCCAAGAGTTTACCAGATTGGATAATGAATGTTGGTTCGTTATTTAATGAAACTGCTAAAGAAGGCAAATTGATGAAGAATATGAATCGGAATGTAAGCAATCAAAAAGCTAAGCAGATTTTAGGCTGGAAACCATTATCAAATAGTGAGGAGGCTGTTTTAGGTGCTGTGGACAGTTTAATTAAATATGAGTAGGTAGATATGCCGTTTCCAGAACTGAGATTATTAACCTGCTATGCGGACCGGTCCGAGCCTGGGGTGCGGTCTCGACCCTCGGTTTGAAGCTTCGCAAAACCCGCGAGTTTTCAACACGCCCAGTGGTGTAAGAGCTAAAGCCCTAACGCCACTTTCGCTGCAAATGAATACTCTCAGCTCTTCCAACTAGTTTGTTTTATATGGCAGTAGCAACAAAAGGAAGGCTCCTGATTATTTGAATAAATTAGCTCTAGGCTTTAGCAACAATGGTTATATTAATTTTTCTCCCTTCAATATTCAGTTAAATACATTAAACTAGAGAGTATTTACCGGAATTTTGGCAAACCTTCAAATCGAGACTGAGACTGTTACTGTGGCTCGCCTCACAGCAGAACTATCTTTTCTGATGACCGGAGGCGCTATATTTGTATTAGGTTATAAATTATGCTAAATTATATGTATTGATTTTTTCAACAATTTTTAACAAATGTTATTTCGATGTATTGACAGACCGATACTTTGTTGGTATAGTTAGTAACTGTTGAGATTAAGCAGAAGCGCCCGCTTCTCACCTATGCAATTGCCTCTAGGTTAATACGATTACGTAGATAATTATAGTGGGCATGCTTATGCAGCCCACTTTTTTTGTGGGTCAAATTACTCCGGAGGTGACTACTCATAGCAAGAGATTTATTAATAAATGATCAAATACGTGTTAGTGAAGTACGATTGATTTCTGAAAAAGGTGATCAACTTGGTGTTAAACCAAGAGCTGAAGCACAAAGTTTAGCTGAAGCAGCAAGTATGGACTTAGTTCTAATGTCACCAGGTGCAAAACCACCTGTTGCCAGAATTATGGACTATGGTAAATATAAGTTTGATCTTCAAAAGAAAGATAGAGAAGCACGTAAAAAACAGAAAACTGTTAGTCTTAAGGAAGTACGATTGAGTCCAACTATTGAATCAAATGATTTCAATACAAAGCTTAATAATGCTCGCAAGTTCTTGGCTAAAGGTGATAAGGTCAAAGTCTCTCTTCGCTTTAAGGGTAGAGCAATCACTCATAAAGAGATAGGTAAAGAAGTCTTAGACCGTGTTGCTGAACAGACCAAAGATGTTGCTACTGTAACAACTAGGCCTAAAATGGACGGTCGTAGTATGTTCTTAATGCTTGATCCAATTAACGCAAAAGATAACAAAAAGAAGAAATAGTGGAGGGATTTCCAATGCCTAAACAAAAGACACACCGCGCATCAGCAAAAAGATTTAAGAAGACTGCTAATGGTGGTTGGAAGAGAATGCACGCTTACACAAGTCACCGTTTCCACGGTAAGACTAAGAAGCAACGTCGCCAATTGGCTAAGCCAGGTATGGTTAGCTCAAGTGATATGAAACGTATCAAACAAATGTTAGCTACATACTAATTATTTATTTTTTTAATCAAAAGGAGGAGTCATTATGCCACGTGTAAAAGGTGGAACAGTAACTCGCAAACGTCGTAAGAAAGTTTTAAAATTGGCTAAGGGATATCGTGGTTCAAAACATATCACTTTTAAAGCAGCACATACTCAAATTATGGTTTCATACCGTTACGCATTCCGTGACCGTCGTCAAGTTAAACGCGACTTCCGTAAGATCTGGATTGCTAGAATTAATGCAGCTGCAAGAATGAACGAAATCAGTTACAGCAAATTAATGCATGGTTTGAAATTAGCTAACGTTGACATCAACCGTAAGATGCTAGCTCAAGTTGCTATTGAAGATCCTAAAGCATTCACAAGTTTAGTAGATACAGCTAAGAAAGCTTTAGCTTAATTTTTTAAAACGTAATTTGGATAACCCCAAATTACGTTTTTTTACTAATTAGCAGAGATGAGGATTAAATCTATGTTTAAACCGTATATTATGCTTGATAAAATCACAGATATTGAAGTTGCAGACTTACAAGAACTTGGTATCACGACTATCATGACAGATTTGGATAACACTCTTTTGCCATGGAATAGTAATGACTATGATTTATCACTCCGTAAATGGCTTAATCAAATGGCCCAAAATGAAATAGAAGTCATGATCGTTTCTAACAACAGTTATGAACGTGTGGAAAAAGCTGTCCATGAGTTGCCCGTCAGCATCGTAGCTCGTGCAGTGAAACCATTGCCATTCGTGATCATGGAACATATAAAAGAAGAAAGTATTGATCCTAAGAATATCTTGTTTGTCGGCGATCAAGTTATGACCGATGTTCTGGCCGGAAATATGGCTGGATTAAAAACTGTCTTAGTTAAACCGTTAGTCAATACAGATGCAAAGAAAACCCGTATTAATAGATTTTTTGAACGTCCGATTCTAAAAGTGATGCAAAAACGTGATAAGAATTTATACTGGAAGGAATCATTAAATGACAGAAAATGATGAAAAGTTGTACTGCATGGGTTGTGGTGCACAGATTCAAACAGAGGATAAAGATAAGCCTGGATATATTCAGGCGTCAACTCTAAAAAAATATCTTGAAGACGATGGTACGGATGAACAGAAAGAACTCTTTTGTAAGAGATGTTTTAGATTGCGTAACTACAACGAAATTACCGACGTTGATGTGTCTGATGATGACTTTGTGAAGTTGTTGGATTCAATTGCTGATGAAGATGCTTTAGTGGTCAATGTTGTTGATATTTTCGATTACGAAGGTAGCGTTATCCCTGGCTTACAACGTTTTGTTGGTGATAAGAAGATTTTGGTCGTTGGTAATAAAGTTGATTTGTTACCTAATTCAGTTAACCAAAACCGACTTTTAAACTGGGTTCAACAAAAAAGTAAAGAAAATGGTATCAAGTCGGTTAATCAAATTATGGTTTCCGCTGTTAAGGGAACAAACGTTGATAAATTGATGGATATGATTGAGAAGTATCGTGATGGTAAGGATGTTTATGTTGTCGGGACAACTAATACTGGTAAATCGACTTTGATCAACCGAATCATTAGTGCCCGCACAGATGTCAAAGATTTAATTACGACTTCACGTTTCCCAGGAACTACTTTGGACCAAATCGATATTCCTTTGGATGATGGACACAATTTGATTGATACACCAGGTATCATTCATCGCTACCAACTTGCTCATTTTCTAAATGCCAATGATTTAAAAACTGTGACGCCAAAGAAGCCACTACGTCCAGCAACGTTCCAATTGCGTGATGAACAAACAATCTTTGTAGCCGGATTAGCCAGATTTGATTTTCTAAACGAGAGAACTAATGCTACATTCTATGTTACACAAGGATTGCCACTTCACAGAACTAAGACTAGCAATGCTGATGAATTTTATGAAAAGCATTTAGGAGATATTTTGACACCACCAACTGATGTTACTGAATTTCCTAAATTCAAAAGTCAAATTTTCTCAGCTCATGAAAAGTCAGATATCGTTATTTATGGTTTGGGCTGGTTGACAATTCCTGCCGGAACTAAGGTTAAAGCCTATGTTCCAGATGGTGTCCGTGTCTCAATTCGAAACGCAATTATTTAAGGAGAACTAGATGATTATTAAAGGAAAAAAGAACCGTTACTTGAGAAGTCAAGCTGCAACAATGAAGCCAGTACTTCAAGTCGGTCGTGAAGGTATTACTGAAAATCTTTTGAATCAATTCGAGGTTTTGATTGAAAAAAGTGAGTTGATTAAAGTTTCACTCTTACAAAACACAAGGGTTGAACCACAAGATTTGATTGATGCTTTGAATGAATTCGATACTGAAATCGTACCGATTCAAACAATTGGTTCAAAAATGATTTTTTATAAGAAAGCTTCAAAAATCAAAAATCGTAAATACTCAATTGAATTAGAGAAGATTTAAATTTAAGTGATGAGAAAATGAATACTCAAAAACAATTATTAACAAAAGCAAAATTACAGTTTCACAGCAATTTTCCTAAGCGCCACGTGGGTATTTTGGGTGGAACATTTAATCCGATCCATCTTGGTCATTTGTTGATTGCGGAACAGGTTCGTGAACAGCTCTGTTTAGATAAAGTTTTATTTTTACCTGACAAAATTCCGCCACATCGCGGGGTGGAAAAGGCTATACCAACAATTGCAACTGATGATCGAGTTGAAATGATTAAACTAGCTATTCGAAACAATCCTCATTTTGACTTGGATCTGACCGATATTCGCCGTGGTGGGGTCAGTTATACGTATGATACGATCAAAATGCTGCAGGAACTGAATCCGAATACCGAATACTATTTTATTATTGGTGGCGATATGGTGGAAAACCTGCCAAAGTGGTCACATATTGATGAATTAGTACAAATGATTCATTTTGTTGGAGTTTGCCGAAAAGGTTTTGAGAAAAAGTCAAACTATCCTATACTTTGGGTAAATACTCCGGAGTTAGAAATTAGCTCGAGTATGATCCGCCAGCGTGTCAAAAAGGGACAGTCGATCAAGTATTTAGTTCCTGATGATGTTGCCTGGTATATTGAGGATAGGGGACTTTATAATGACTGATTTTAATTATAATTGTATAAAACAGGGCTTGAATCGGGAAGACATTCTAAGTCGAATGCACGACACTTTGAGTGATTTTCGCTATACGCACTGTTTGAGAGTTGAAAAAACAAGTCGCGGGTTGGCAGCTGAATATGATGGGGACGTCGATCGAGCTGGATTGGCAGGACTTTTACATGATTATGCTAAAGAACACGATGACCAAGAATTTATTGATGCAATTAAGAAGTATCACTTGGACCCAGAACTGTTGAACTATAATAATGCTATTTGGCACGGAATCGTTGGTGCTGAGATTATTAAAGATGAGTTGGGTATTTATGACGAGGATGTTTTAAACGCCATTAGAAGACATACCGTGGGAGCAGCGAATATGACTCAAGTAGACAAATGTGTCTTCGTTGGTGATTTCATTGAACCAAAGCGTGATTTTCCTGGAATTGAACAAGCTCGACTCTATTCTGAGAAATCACTTGATTCGGCAGTAGCTTATGAATTGAAACATTCCGTCCAACATTTAGTAGACAAAAATAGAACAATCTATCCAGCAACTTTTGTTAGTTATAATTACTGGATTGCAAAAGGAGAATTATAATTTGGACTCAAAGAAAATAATGGAAATTGCTGTGAAGGCAGCCGATGAAAAGCGTGGAAATGACATTAAAGTTTTAAATATCAGTGAAGTAAGTATCATGGCTGATTATTTTGTTATTGTCGACGCTTCATCACAAAGACAAGTTGACGCTATCGTTCAATCTGTTTTAGACAAAGAGGGCGAAAACGATGTTGAGATTGGTCACGTCGAAGGAACTCGTAACTCTGACTGGGTATTGATTGATCTTCACGATGTTATTATTCACGTCTTTACTTCAGAACAACGTGAATTTTACAATCTTGAAAAACTTTGGTCAGATGCACCAGAAGTTGATATTTCTGGCTTGGTTACTGAAGAATGATTTACAATTCCTTTGCGCGTGTTTACAGTGAATTGATGGATGATTCACTCTATTCGAAATGGGCGCAATATGTTGAAAATCAAGTTTCTCCAGAAGGTAAAAGTCTCTTGGATGTAGCATGTGGAACAGGTGATTTGACCATTCTATTGGCTGATAAATTTCAAGTGACCGGAACAGACTTATCTGATGAAATGTTAAAAATTGCAGCTGAAAAGGCCCAAAAAGCTTCAAAATCAATTCCATTCGTCCAAAGTAATATGATGGATCTATACGATTTTGACAAATTTGACGTGATTACTTGTTTTGACGATTCTATCTGTTATTTAAAAGATGAAGATGAATTAGCAGTAGCTTTCAATCAAGCTTTTGAACATTTGAACGATGGTGGGAAATATTTGTTTGATGCACATTCGTTGTATCAGATGGATGAGGTTTTCCCTGGGTATATGTTCAACCATCGGACTGAAGATTCAGCATTTATGTGGAACAGTTTTGAAGGCGAGTATCCCCACAGTATCGAACACGAATTGACATTTTTCAATTGGAATGACAAGATTCAAGGCTATTCAGTCAATACTGAATTGCATAAAGAACGGACTTATCCAGTTGAAACTTTTATTACAATTTTGAAGGATATTGGGTTCAAGAATGTTTCAGTAACCGCTGAGTTCGGTGAATCGTCTGTTAAAGATGATTCAACGCGTTGGTTCTTTTCGGCAGAAAAATAGAGGATCTGATAATGAAAGTTTATGGTTTAATTGCTGAATTTAATCCGTTTCACAATGGTCATAAATTGTTCATTGATTCGATTAAACAAAAATATCACCCTGATGTGTTAATTGCCGTTATGTCTGGCAATTTTGTCCAGCGGGGTGATTTTGCAGTTTTGGATAAATGGGATCGTGCCAGGTTGGCAGTCGAATATGGTGTCGATTTAGTTGTCGAATTGCCAACCGCCTACGCGGTCGAACCAGCAGATTTATTTGCTCAAGGGGCAGTGAAACTGCTACAACAAGCAGATATAGATACACTGTTTTTTGGTACCGAGGAACAAATCGATTTTGCCAGCATAGCACAGAAACTATTGGCTGTGGATAACTCTTTTAAACAGAATTATCAGCAGAATTCGGCCACTAATTTGACGGATTACTATCAGTCAGTTGGTATTAATGTTTCCAAGTTTCCTAATCAATTGTTAGGATTGAATTATGTCAAACAGATTCAGCGACATGACTTTGAAATTTCGGTTCAGACTATCAAACGTTTGCCAAGTGATTTTAGTGCGACAAAAATTCGCCAACGATTAGTGGATAAGAAAACTTTTGATCAATTGACGCCAGATTTGACGCAAGAACTCCTAAATAAACGCAATCTAGTAACGTGGGATGATTATTTTCCATATTTGAAATACCAAATTACTAATTCAACATTGGAAGAATTACGTCAGATTTACCAAATGGTAGAAGGCTTGGAATATAAGTTGAAAAAAGAGATTGTTAAAAGCAAAAATTTTACTCAATTTATTGAACAAGTGAAGTCAAAACGCTATACTATGGCACGAATTCGACGTTTGATGATTTATGTATTGTTGAACGTTAAGAGTTCAGAAATTAATAATGTTTATAATAATCCTTATTTGAGAATATTAGGATTTAACGAGAATGGCCAGAAATATTTAAATATTTTGAAGAAGTCATCAAATGTTAAACTAATTACTAAAGTAGGGAAGAACGAAAAAAATTTACTTGATCTAGAAATCAGGGCGGATCGAATTCGCCAATTGGTGACTGATCAGGAAGAAAATTTTGGAAAAATACCTTATATGAAAGGGGTACATTAATGCTAAATTGGGATGTTCAAGACGTTCGTCGCTATAAAGACAAACCTTTTGAATTTGAGGAAAAACTCGATTTAACTGCCGAATTGAAGAAACGTTCAGAGGATGTTTTAGACGCTGAAACAGTTGAGGTAAAAGGCCAGTTGTTCAATGATAACGGACTTGTTATTTCAGATGTTAAAGTTAAGACAACACTCAAAGTTCCTTCAACGAGAAGTTTATTACCAGTCGAATTACCAATCGAAATCAGAGTCAATGAAGCATACAATGTTGACAATGTGGCAACTGAAGATTTGGAAGACTACAATATTGTGATTCCAGTCGATGAAGATGATCCAACAATCAATGTGTATGAATCAATTCTTGATAATATTTTATTGAGTATTCCACAGAAAGTTTTAACCGAGAAGGAAGCTACGGAAAATATCATGCCTTCTGGTAAAAACTGGGAAGTTATCTCTGAAGATGACTTTAATAAGCAAAAAGAGGAAGAACATGTAAATCCTGAATTTGCTAAATTAAAAGATTTATTTAAAAATAATGATGAGAAGGAGTAGTTTTTATATACTCCTTTTTTATTTTTTTGTTAAGATGAATATGTGAACAAAAATCGGAGGTAAGTATTAATGGCAAAACCACAAATTGGTGTTATCGGTATGGCTGTTATGGGTAAGAATCTTGCCCTAAATATTGAAAGTCGTGGATATGAGGTTGCTATCTATAACCGTACAGGTTCAAAGACTAAGGCGGTTGTTGAAGAACATCCAGAAAAGAAATTGGTACCAAGTTATACAATTGAGGACTTTGTAGACTCACTAGAAAAACCTCGTCGTATCATGATGATGGTTAAGGCTGGTGCTGGTACTGATGCCGTTATTGAACAATTGTTACCTTTACTAGATAAAGGCGATGTTTTGATCGATGGTGGTAACACGAACTTTGAAGATACTATGGAACGTAATGAACGTTTAGATAAATCTGGAATCAACTTTATTGGTATGGGTGTTTCCGGTGGTGAACTTGGAGCACTCCATGGTCCATCATTGATGCCCGGTGGCCAAAAAGAAGCTTATGATTTAGTTGCTCCTATTTTGGAACAAATTTCAGCTAAGGCTGATGAAGATGGCGCACCATGTGTTACATATATCGGACCTAATGGTGCTGGTCACTATGTAAAGATGGTTCATAACGGTATCGAATATGGCGATATGGAATTAATTTCAGAAAGTTACAACTTGTTAAAGCACTTGTTTAACAATGATGTTAACAAGATTGCTGATGTCTTTAATGACTGGAACAAGGGTGAACTTTCAAGTTACTTGATCGACATTACTGCTCAAATCTTGACAAGAAAAGATGATGAAGGCACAGATGACTACATCGTCAACAAGATTATGGATAAAGCTGGTAACAAAGGTACTGGTAAGTGGAGTTCACAAAGTGCTCTAGAACTTGGCGTACCACAATCATTAATTACAGAATCAGTTTACTCACGTTATGTTTCAGCTTATAAAGACGAACGTGTTAAAGCAAGCAAGGTTCTTCCTGCACCTACTAAGACTCCGGAAATCAAAAATATGGACGAATTAGTTGCTAAGATTCGTAAGGCTTTGTACTTCAGCAAAATCATCAGTTATGCACAAGGATTTGCTCAAATGAAAGCTGCTTCAGACCACTATGATTGGGATCTTGACTACGGTAAGATTGCTCAAATCTGGCGTGCTGGATGTATCATTCGTGCACAATTCCTACAAAAGATCACTGATGCCTATGATGAGGAACCAAAATTAGACAACTTGCTATTAGACGATTACTTCAAGGGTATCGTTGAAGAATATCAATCAGATGTTCGTGATGTTGTTAGTTATGCTGTTCAAGCGGGAATTCCTGTTTCAGGATTTATGGCTGCTATTTCTTACTACGATCAATATCGTTCAGAAGTATTGCCTGCCAACTTGATTCAAGCACAAAGAGATTACTTCGGTGCTCATACTTATGAGAGAAATGATAAACCAGGTACATATCACTATACTTGGTACGAAGAACAATAATTTTTAAATGTATTGAATTGAAAGTCGACAGAATATGGTCAACTTTCGAACATTAAAAGAAACACTGTAGTCCATAAACGGATTACAGTGTTTCTTTGGTTTAAGTTCAGAATCTGGAAACGGCATAATGCATCAAACTTTCAACCTTCAGTCAAATGAATATAAAAGCACCGATTTTTTAACTTTCAAACATAAAATTTTTACGGTTCTAAAAAAATAAAAATTAAAGCTTGTCTTCTTTTAATTTTTGCTATATGTTAAAATCATTAGTGCATTGCCAATAACGTGACATATTCAAAGTAATGATTAAGCTATAATTAAAGATAATTTAATATTCAATGTATAGGAGATATGTATGGCTAAAATACTTGTTATTGAAGACGAAGAGAACATGGCAAAATTCGTTCAACTTGAACTTCAACATGAGAACTACGAAGTAACCGTTGAACGCGATGGTAGAACTGGTCTCGAAGCAGCTTTATCTGAAGATTGGGATTTGATCCTACTTGATTTAATGCTTCCAGAGTTAAACGGTATCGAAGTTTGTCGTCGAATTCGTCAAGAAAAAAATACTCCAATTATTATGATGACAGCGCGTGATTCAATCATTGACCGTGTATCTGGTTTGGATCATGGTGCTGATGACTATATCGTTAAGCCATTTGCAATTGAAGAATTACTTGCTCGTATCCGGGCATTGTTAAGACGCATTGATTTAGATATTGATGTGACAAGAAATAATGATCAAGTTCTTAAATATAAGAATCTTGTGATTGATAAGACTACTCAAACATTGAAACGCAACGGTGAGGTAATTGATTTGACTCGTCGTGAATATGATTTATTGAGTGCTTTGATGGAAAACGTCGGTACGGTCTTGAGTCGTGATGACTTATTGGAACGCGTTTGGGGAACTGGCTCTTCAACCGAAACAAATGTTGTTGATGTCTATATCAAGTATTTGAGAAACAAGATCGATCGAGCCGGTGCACCAAGTTATATTTCAACCGTTCGTGGTAAAGGGTACGTGATGCGTCGATGAGAATTTCGATTAGATTAAAATGGACAGCATTGATTTCAATTGTTATCTTGATGGCTTATATTTTTGTTGGAATCTTAGCAATGAGAACTGTGCAGAGTGTAGCTTCTGTTAACGAAATCCATTCATTTACAACTAAACTAGTTATTGGCGGTATCGTAGTTTTTATTTTAGGGGTTGTTTTAACTTTTTATATGGTCACGTTAGTTTTAAATGATTTGCGGAAAATCAATAAAACTATTGATGATTTGAATAAGAAACCGGATTCTGACTCACGTATTAAACTACGTAAAAGAAATGATGAAATTTATGAATTAACTGTTAATATCAATAAGATGCTGGATCGTATGCAGGCATATACTAATCAGCAAAAGGAATTCGTGGAGGATGTTTCACACGAATTGCGGACGCCGGTAGCTGTGCTTGAAGGTCATTTGAGTATGTTACAACGTTGGGGCAAAGATGATCCAGAGGTTTTGAATGATTCAATCAACTCTTCCATGCAGGAGTTGAAGCGTATGCAGTCCTTGATTCAAGAGATGCTAGATCTTACGCGTGTTGAACAGATCGACAGTGCATATTTGGAGCAGACGACGGAAGTTAAACCTTTGTTTACGCAAGTTTACAATGACTTCAAGATGTTGCATCCAGATTTTGTGATCAACTTCGATGACGATATCCGTGAGGGTAGTGAAGTTAAGATTTACCGTAATCACTTGGAGCAAGTATTGGTGATCTTGTTGGATAATGCTTTTAAATATTCGGCTGATCGTAAGGAAATAAATTTGGCGGCCTCAACTAACTCTGCTTTGCTGGAAGTAGTTGTCCAAGATTATGGCCTAGGAATCGCTAAAAATGACCTTAAACGTGTTTTCAATAGATTCTACAGAGTTGACAAGGCTCGGTCTAGAAAGCGTGGAGGGAACGGTTTAGGGCTTTCTATTGCCAAACGATTGATTGAAATCTATCAAGGTAGTTTGGAAGTGGAAAGTGTCGTTGGTTCAGGGACAGTTTTCAAAATTGAATTGCCACTAGTTCAAAAAGTTCCAGATGAGGGACAAACTGAAAAAGAAACAGCTGAAAGTAGTCAAAAATAAGTTAAATATTAATAAAAAAACATTTCTTGGATACATTTCCGAGAAGTGTTTTTTTACGTGTAACGATATATTTTCGTAATGATGAGTATTTTTTGTTCAATAAGTAAAATGGTATATTATACAAGATAAGTTATTGGGGGAAAGATAATGAAGCGAAGGGGATTAACCGTCTTATTTCTAGGATTATTGTTGTTAATAGTCGGTTGCGGCAAAGTGACCACTAGTTCCAAAGACAATCAAAGTTCTAAAAATACTGAACAAACGATAGATTACGCTCAACTAAGCGATTCTGAAAAATCAGAAATGACATTTACTTTTGTTAGAAGTAGCGATTCTTCAGCTGTTGATTTGAAAATTGTCAATCGAACGAGTAAAAATGTGACATTTAATGGGAATAAATTCATTCTGGCATATCCGAAGAAATCTAATATCAATTCTACAATTGATTCAAGTATAAAAATTGGTTCTAACAGTACTAAGACTTTTAAAAAATTATTTCAAGGTTTAAACAGTGCTGATTTCTCGACAATCGGTTTATATTGTTATAAAAATAAGAACAATAAATTGGCTTACAGTGAGATTAATGTGATGACAGTTAAGTCTACTAACTTAAAAGAGACAGACCTGCAGAAGGCATATAAGAAGGCCTCAGCTACAAAAAAAGTGGAACCTGTCAAAAAGCAACAACCAACTAACGATACTGAACGTCAAAATTCAGTACCGGTTGGCGAGATCACTAGTGGTCAACAAGCGGTAGCATTAATTCAGAGCTTGAATGGACCAGCACCACAAGGTACCTCGTATACATTTATGACTGATGAAACTTCTGGTACAAATGGCACAGTTAAAACTAACGATGGTCAAGATGTTTATTGGGTTCGATTATTTGAAAGTGGCAATGGTGTCGCAATAACGGTAGATGATTGGACTGTTTTCCCAAATCGGACTGTAATTCATCAAGCTCCATTTTCTGTAGGTGTCTCAATTGATAATCAGAATCAAGGTACAGACGATAATTCAGATGATGATAATTCAGTGGATAGTCAAAATGACAGCGATTCAGATAATAGTGATGATACTGATACCAACGATAATTATGATGTTGATAATATGAATTAAAGGTTGGAAGTTTAGGAAAGTATGCCTTTTCCAGAGCTAAGAGTATTTAATTGCTGTGGGGACGAACTGAGCCAAAGAGCGGTCTCGAATCTCGATTGAAACCTCGCAAAACCCGCGAGTCTTCAACACTCCATTGGTGTAAGAATAAAGTTCTAACGCCGCTTTCACTACAAATGAATACTCTCAGAATTGACAATTTTTCTAAAGTTTGCCGATTGGTACGAAGCATGGTTAATCTTTGAACACTGAGATAAAGAGGCACTGTAATCCGATTTTGGATTACAGTGCCTCTTTAGGATGTTAAGTAAACGGGAAAATTATATCTTACGCATTCTTATATTGACTGTGTTCAGCTTTGGGAACTGAACACTTTTGTTATTTGATGGTTGAAAAGTTCCTATCTCCAGAGTAGTTTAGATTATGGATGTTTTAGGGGGAGAATTTAGAAATGAAACAGAAACAAGTTTATTTTTACATGTTATTAGCCAGTTTTGTCAGTTTTCTATTTGTTTTGAGCAACGTACAAACTGTTCAGGCTGGTACGGTCAACGATTACATTATTAGCAATCGTATTAGACCAGTTCAAATTCAAAATCAAGAGGGAACGTTCAGTTATTGGACTCCCTATGAGCATGGCGTCGGTAAGCCCGAAGGTGTCGTGATTCATGAAACGGCTGATGATAGGGCAACTGCGAATGCAAAGAACGAAGCAACTTACTTTAACAATAATTGGTCTAAAATAAGTGCCTACGTTCATGCTTTTGTTGACAACAATGAGATTATTAATATTCACAATACTGACTATGGCGTTTGGGGTGCTGGTGCAACAGCCAATTCCAAATATGTTCAAGTAGAATTGTGTCATACACATGATTATGATTCGTTTGCCAGATCAATTGCCAATGATGCCTATTATACGGCCTCAAAACTAATTCAATATAATTTACCTGATAAGCCAGAAGTTACAATTTTATCGCATGACCAAGTCAGCAAAATGTATCATGAGACAGATCATACCGATCCCGTGGGTTACTTTAATAAATGGGGTTATAGCATGTACCAGTTCTACGATATGGTCGGCTATTACTACAATAATTTAAAGACGACGCAAGATGTATACGGTGGCAATGGTTCCACAACAAAGCCTGTTACAAATAGCGCCAATACGATAAATGTTAAAAATTCTAACGGTTCATTTGTGCCATTAGTTGCATTTAATAATGATGGATCGACAAGAAGGATTATGGATCGAGCTTTATCGAACAATTCTTCTTGGTATACCGATCAAACTAAAAATTCTGATGGCGTAACCTATCATCGAGTAGCAACAAATGAGTGGGTTGCGGCAACTTATATAATTTAGGTTGAAGGTTTAGGTGAGTTTTCCGTTTCTAGAGCTGAGAATATTCATCTGCTGTTCGGAATCGGTTCGCACAGCAGGTGCAATACTCTCAGTTCTTCCAACTAGTTTATTTTTTAATAGCGGAACAATAAAACGAGGATTTCTGAGTATTTAAATAAAGTAGCTCTAGGTCTGTAATAGCAAGCTTTAGATTAATTTTTCACCTTTCAATCTTCAGTTAATTGTATAAAAATAGTCCAAGTAATCTCGATAAAAAGATTGCTTGGACTATTTTTATCTAGGGAATAACTTATAAAAAATTATTTTTTACGTTGTTGTTTACCCTTATTTAATTCACGAATATTTTTGTGGAAATCTTTAGCTTCTTTATCTTCATTGGCTCTATCCTCTGGTGTAGCATTAGTAGCCTTTGTTGAAGTAGAAGTACTTTCAGAACCGCCATTATTAAGAATTCCATCAAGCATCTCTTTAGTGACAACGACCTTAACCGGGTTCTTTTCAAGTTCGGCATCGGTTCTCTTTCTAATTTTTGGTGTGATTACGTAATTTGTAATAAATTGTTGGATCAAAATTACGACACCACCAACCAAGAAGTAGAGGGCAAGAGCAGCTGTAGAAATCATTGAAATGAAGAACGTCATCATCGGACTCATCAAAATCATTGTTTGCATTTGTTTTCTTTGCTCAGGAGCCACAATTTGAAGTGACATCCAACCTTGAACTAGATAGAAAACAGTCGCGATGATAGCAATCAAGATACTTGGCTTTCCTAACGGAATTGATAGGAATGTAGCTGAACCAATTTGTTTAGAATATTGCACAGCCTGATAAATACCAATCAAGATAGGCATTTGAAGAAGCAATGGGAGACATCCCATACCACCGGTTAAACTCAAGTTGTTTTGTTTGTAGACATCCATCATCAAACCACTGACCTTTTGAGTTTGGTCAGGGCCTTTAGCTTTCTTTTGGGCATCTTGAATCAATTTCAACTGTGGTTGAATGGCGCGCATTTTTTCTTGTTGCGTTGTTGACTTGTACTGTTGATTCAATGCCAATGGAACAAGCAATAAACGAACAACGAAGGAAATAATTACGATTCCCCAAGCATAAGCATTCTTTCCACCAACAGTTTGTGCTGTTTTGAGGATTAAATTCTGGAACGGAGTTCCTAGCCATTTATAGATAAATCCATATGGCCCACTAGTTGGAGCATGTAAATTAGCTGATGAGCCTTGTGCACACCCCGTCAAAACTAGTGTCAGTACCAAAACTAGCGACAGTACTGATAAATATTTGACGTATTTTTTATTCACTTAATAAACCACCCTTTTAATTGTATACAAAGTAATATACGTTAAGTAATATGACGTTTCAACCAATCACGGTAAATTTCGTGTAATGTTGCAAGTCGTCAGAAAAAGTATAGTCCATTTTGTTTACTTTTCCAAAGGGAGATGGTGAAGATTTTATTCTATTTAAGAAAATATAAAGAATCTTTTCATCCGCTTCGGCCTCAATCGAGACTGAACCGTCATTTTCGTTTCTAACTGTACCAAAGACGTTCAATTCTTCAGCGACTTGAAACGTTGAGTAACGAAAGCCGACACCTTGGACTAAACCATTAACATTAATGGAAAGATGTTTCACAAGTGATCACCTCAAATCTTTGAATGTGTTAATATCTATATTATAGAACAAGAGGGATGGATGATATGAAATATATTGAGTCAAAGAAAAATGATGAAATTAAACAATTGAAGAAATTGTCAGCAACAAAAAATATTCGTAAGACGGGTACTTACATGATTGAAGGTTTTCACTTAGTTCGTGAAGCTGATCAATTTGAACAAGATTTTGTAAAAATTTTTGTTACAGAAAAATATGAAGATGACCGTCTAGTTAAAAAATATCGTGATATTGCTACGGTACTTTCTGAAGACGTTGCTAACGAATTATCAGAAACAAAGACTCCACAGGGAATTTTTGCGGTAATCAAAGTCCAAGATGATGCTGATTTTAATGAATTTTCTGGTAAATGGGTAATGTTAGATGATGTTCAAGACCCAGGTAATGTCGGAACAATCGTTAGAACTGCTGATGCCGCTGGATATGATGGAGTTATTACTAGTTTAGATACAGCTGACTTCTATCAACCAAAGGTTCAACGCTCAATGCAAGGTAGTCAATTCCATCTTCCAATTCATCGCATGGATATCAATAAAGCTATCGAATTAGCTAAAAAGTCGCAATTAAAGATCTATGGTTCAGAGGTTAATGCCCAGGCCAAACCATATACTGAGTTAGAAAAAGTCGACAGTTTTGCTTTGATCATGGGTAATGAAGCTCATGGTATTACACAAGATGTTCTAAATAAAACCGACGAAAATATTTATATTCCAATTCTTGGAAAAGCTGAATCACTTAACGTGGCTGTTGCTGCCGGTGTTTTGATGTACGGATTACAATCACTTTAAAACTTGCGAAAGTTTCTAGTTTTTGTATAATCGTTATATAAAATAAATATTTAAACTTTGACGAAAAATAGTAACTGTTAAATTCATGACAGGAAGAGCCGTTAACTGAAATAGGCTTGATGAATAAAACAGTGAATTCACTTTCTGAGTTTTTAGTTAGTTACTATATAACTACTTGAGTGCATGTTTAACATGAACTAGGGTGGTACCGCGAGTCCTCGTCCCTTATTTGGGAGGAGGACTTTTTTTGCACTAATTATTTTATGAAAAAGTCAAAACAATTTTTCATGGAGGGAAAAAATATGTCATTAAATGATACATTAAAGAACTTAAGAGAAAATGGTATCGACGAAGCCAAGCGTGCTGAAAGACTTCAAGAATTAAATGACCTACGAGTTAATCTTTTAGGTAAAAAGGGTCCCATTACCAAAGCTTTACGTGGAATGAAAGATGTTCCAGCTGAGGAACGTCCTGAAATTGGTACTTTAGCTAATAATGTTAAGAATGATATCCAAGCAGCCATCGAAGAAAAAATGACTGAATTGAATCAAAAAATGGTTGCAAAAAAATTAGCAGATGAAACTATTGATGTTACTTTGCCAGCAACTAAACAAGCTCAAGGTACAAAACATATCTTGAATCAAACGATCGAAGATATCGAACAATTCTTTATCGGCCTGGGCTACGAGGTTGCAAGTGGCTATGAAGTTGAAGAAGACCACTATAACTTTGAAAGATTAAATATCCCTAAGGATCACCCTGCTCGTGATATGCAAGATACTTTTTACTTGTCAGATGAACTATTGATGAGAACTCAAACTTCCGCTCAAGAAGGACGTGACATGGAAGCTCATGACTTTTCAAAGGGTCCATTGAAGATGATCTCACCAGGTGTCGTTTATCGTCGTGATGATGATGATGCCACACATTCACATCAATTCCACCAAATCGAAGGTCTTGTTGTTGATAAAAATATCAGTATGGCTGATTTGAAAGGTACTTTGGATGCCTTATGTCGTCACGTCTTTGGTGCTGATCGTGAAATCCGTTTCCGTCCAAGTTATTTCCCATTTACTGAACCATCTGTTGAAGTTGATGTTTCATGTTTCAACTGTGGTGGTGAAGGTTGCCGTATTTGTAAATATACTGGTTGGATCGAAGTTTTAGGTGCCGGATTAACTCACCCTAATGTTTTGACAATGTCAGGAATTGATCCTAACGAGTACAGTGCCATGGCCTTTGGACTTGGACCAGAACGTTTTGCAATGCTCAAATATGGAATCAATGATATTCGTGATTTCTACCTAAATGATGTTAGATTCCTAGAACAATTCAAAGGAGTAAATTAAGATAATGAAGATTTCAGTTAATTGGTTAAAAGAATATATTACCGTCAATCATACCGTTGAAGAAATGGCTAATAAGATTTCACTAACTGGTATCGAATCTGGTCCCGTAAAATTGGGTGAAGAATTGACAGATTTAGTTGTTGGTCACATTACAAGCATTCAACCACATCCTGATTCTGATCATTTGAAAGTTTGCCAAGTTGACGTTGGTGAATCAAAAGATATCCAAATTGTCTGTGGAGCTCCTAATGCTGCTGTTGATCAGTATGTTATCGTAGCCTTACATGGAGCACATTTGCCAGGTGGCGTAAAAATCAAGCGTGGTAAATTACGTGGTCAAGAATCAAACGGAATGATTTGTGGACTTGATGAAGTTGGTGTTCCTGCACAATACATGCCAAAAGAATTTGAAAATGGGATCTATGTCTTTGATGAACCACAAGAACCTGGGGATGCCATTTACGGACTTTTGGGATTGAAAGACCAAATGATCGATATTGATATCACACCTAATCGTGCTGATACGTTGGGTATGCGTGGAGCTGCATGGGAAATTGGTGCAACTTACAATGAAAAACCAAGTTTCAAGAAGCCTGAATTATTAGCCGATAAAATTAAAGATATTAACGATGTAACGGTTGATGTTGCTGAAAAGAAACTTGTCCCTGATTATTTACTTCGTGAATTGAAGGATGTTAAAGTAGGTAAGAGTCCACTTTGGATGCAAAGAAGACTCTGGAATCAAAATATTCGACCAGTCAACAGTATTGTTGATGCTGCTAATTATGCGATGATCGAATACGGTCAACCAATCCAAACTTACGACTTGGATAAATTACAATCACTAAAATTAACCGTTAAATTTGCCAATGATGGTGATAAATTGAAACTTGATGACGGTGAAAAATCATTGAATCACAATGACTTAGTAATTGTTGCAGGTGACCAAGTTTTGGGCCTTGCAGGTGTTCAAACTAGTATTGAAGCTGCTGTTGATGAAAATACCAAGAACGTGTTAGTTGAGGCTGGAGTGTTTGATGGGACTTCAGTTCGTAAGACGGCCCAAAGACACGATCTCCGTGGCGATGATTCGAATCGTTTTGAAAAGGGTGTTGATGAAGGTATTGTTGATGAGGCCTTAATGCGTGCGGTTCAACTAATGGATCAAACTAGTGATGCTAAAGAAATTTCTAATGACATTATTGGAAACTTCACAAAAGCACAACCAACAATTATTAAGGGTAGTATTAGTCACATCAATCATTTAATGGGCTTAGAATTGTCAACTGATGAAATTGTTGCTATATTGGATCGTCTTGGCTTTGACATTGACGTTGATGGGGATGCTATCACGGTAACAATTCCTACTCGTCGTTGGGATATGGAAATTGAGGCCGATTTGGTTGAGGAAGTTAACCGTATTTATGGTTATGCTAACTTGCCAAATACTTTACCAGCTGGAATGGAAACAAGAGGTGGCTATGATCCTAAACGTGAATTGGCTAACAAACTGCGTGACATTCTCTTAGGTGAAGGTCTGGATGAAGTTATCAACTTCTCGCTTTTAAGTAAACAAGAGGTTGAAGCTTTCAACACGACAAATAGTGAATATACGAAACTATTGCACCCTATGACGGAAGATCACGAATACTTGCGTAATAGCTTGATTCCTGGTTTAGTTAGAAATGTTGCCTATAATCAAGCTCGTAAGAATGCTGATTTGAAGATTTTTGAACATGCCCGTATTTTCCAGAGAGCTACCGGTCAAAATCGCCCTGACGAAATAACATACTTATCAGGTGCTATTAGTGGAAATGTTGTTGCCGATTCATGGAATATGACTGCCCAACCAGTTGACTTTTATTATGTCAAAGGTATTGTTGAAGAGTTGTTATCATTTACAAACACAGATGCTGAATTTACTTTTGTTGCAACCGACGAGTACAAGAATATGCATCCTGGTCAAACAGCTAAGGTATTGGCAAATGGTCAAGTTATTGGTCTGGTTGGGAAATTGCACCCTAATTATCAAGCTGATCACAGTGTTTCAGATACATTTGTCTTCGAATTGAACGTCGACATGATATTTGATTTAAATGCTAAGAATGTCAAGGCTCAGAGCGCTCCTAAATATCCATCTATCAGTCGAGACCTAGCTATTCTAGTTGAAAAGAATATCGAAAATGGTCAAATCGTTGCAGATATCTTTGCTAACGGTGGAAAGTATTTGAAAGATGTTAATATTTTCGATGTTTACGAAGGTAAGAATATCAAGCCAAACCATAAGTCACTTGGATACCACTTAGAGTTCCAAAACCCTAATGATACTTTGACTGATGATGAAGTAGAAAAAGCATTTTCACTCGTAAAAGACAGCTTGGCACAAAAATTTAATGTTGAAATTAGATAATTATGCTGAAACTAATGGTATAATTCTAATAAATTAACTCGGGAGGCTGTGTCTTGAGCCAAAAGGATGATAAAAAAGAAGCATTACAGCAAGAGTCGAGTGATAAAATGCAAACTCGCTCCGAAGAAAGAAAAGTAGCAAATCATATTGCTTACTGGATTGTCGGGGTTATTGCAGTTTTAGCAGTCGTCGTTGCTATTATTGGCTTCAATTACGTAAATAGTTCATTGCAACCATATAATGCAAATAGTAAAGAAGATATTGTTGTTAAAATCCCAATAGGTTCTTCTAGCAAAGAAATCGCTAAGACTCTTGAAAAAGATAAAGTTATTAAGAGTGCGACAGTCTTTAATTTCTATATCAAAGCTCAAAATTATACCGACTTTCAGGCCGGATACTACAAGTTTAAACAGTCTTGGAGTGTCGGGACTGTTGTTAAGCAATTGCAAAAGGGCGGTACCGCTCAACCACCAGCAACTAATTCGGGTGATACTGTTCTTGTCCGTGAGGGCGTTACCATCGACCAGATTGGTACTTCCATTCAGGCCGATACTAAGAAGAGTTTGAAATTTAAGAAGTCTGATTTTATGAAGTTAATGAAAGATGAATCATACTTGAAACAACTTCAAAAGAAATATCCTGAATTATTAGACTCTTCAATGGCCAAAAAGAATGTCAGATACCATCTTGAAGGTTACTTATTCCCAGCTACATACAGTGTTTATAAGGGTATGACGTTGAAAGAACTTGTTAACCAAATGGTTGAAAATGAAGATGAGAAGATGCAACCTTATTATTCAACGATTAAGGAAAAAGGTTATACAGTTCAACAAGTCTTGACAATTGCCTCATTGGTTGAACGTGAAGGTTTGGATACTAAGAATCGTAAAAAGATTGCTGGTGTATTTTATAACCGTCTTGCAATCAATATGCCATTACAATCTGATATTTCAGTTATGTATGCCTTGAATACGCATAAAACTAAACTGACAAACAAGGATACTAGTGTTAAATCTCCTTATAACTTGTATAAGAATGAGGGTTATGGACCTGGTCCATTCAATACGCCAAGTTTAGATTCGATTGAAGCAACCTTGAATCCTAGTGATAGAGATCAAAACTATCTTTACTTCTTCGCTAACTTGAAGACTGCTAAGATTACTTATTCACATACTCTTGCCGAGCATAACAGTAGATATGCAACAACAGGACAATAGGATATAATTGTATATATAAATAAATGTCATCTAATCGTGCTTGATTAGATGACATTTTGAAATTAGAATAAATAATGTATTTTGAAAGAGGTATTTTAAAAATGGCAGATAGAAATTATCCAATGACAGCCAAAGGCTTACAAGATTTAAAAGATCAATTGGAAGAATTAAAAAAAGTTAAACGTCCCGAAATAATCAACCGTATTAAAATTGCTCGTGGTTTCGGTGACCTTTCTGAAAACTCAGAATACACATCCGCAAAAGATGAACAAAGTGTTATTGAATCAAAAATTTCTGAAGTAACAGAACGCATTCAATATGCAAAAGTTATCGATGCTGATCAAGTAGCTGATGATGAAATTTCAATCGGTAAAAAAGTTACTGTTCAAGAAGATGGTGAAGAACCTGATATTTATACTATTGTTGGTGCTTCAGAATCAGATCCTGACGGCGGTAAGATTTCTAATGAATCACCTATTGCTAAAGCACTTATTGGTAAACACATCGGTGAAAAGGTTACAATTGAAACTCCAGTTGGTAGTTATGATGTAACTGTTAAGGACGTTGCAGTTGCTGAATAACTATGTTTTCTGCTATGTTTATCTTAATTAAATGATTGAGGTGGACGTCATGAAGATTGAACTGACTGATAAAGCAGTAAAATGGTTTGAAGAAGAGTTGGACTTAGTACCTGGTGATGGTGTACATTTTTATGGTAAGGTTTATGGAAAGACAATGGTTCATGAGGGATTTTCAATCGCTATGCGTAAGGAGAAACCAGTTGATCCGGAGTCCATTACTGTTATCAATGGCGTGAGTTATTATATAACTGATAGTGATACTTGGTTTTTTGCCAGATATGATCTATTGGTCGAATATGACGAGAGTCTCGAAGGACCGAAGTATATTTTTAAATCGAATGAGTAATTATTCGCTTTTTTTGAAGGATAAATATGAGAAGAATACTGGATATAATAAAGAAAAGAACAGGTAGTCAAGCGAAGTCTACTATTCCATTTCGTCTAAACCTGCTTTTTTTTATTGTCTTTGTTCTATTCGCAATGTTAGTCGCACAACTGGCTTACTTACAAATTGTTTATGGTGGTAAGTTTCAAGCAGAGGTTGACCGAACAGATAAGACAGTAATGACGGGCAGTGTACCACGTGGAATGATTTATGATTCTAAAGGTAGACTTTTAGTTGGGAACTCGACAGCAAATGCTATCACTTATACGAAGAGTGGGAGTGTTAAGTCGAGTGACATTTATACGATTGCAAGTAGATTAACGAAGTATATGACTGTTAGTGTTGACGATTTAACTGAACGTGACAAGGCAGATTACATCTTGGCTGCACCTAATAAGTCAACTCAAGTTGCTAAGCAAATGCCTAAGTCAGATCGGGTTGACTCCAATGGTGATGCTTTATCAGCAAATAAAATCTATGCCAATGAAGTTAAATATGTTCAAAAAGAGGGCATTCATCTGAATGATAAAGATCTTCAGAGAGCTTCTTTATTTAAGAAGATGAGTGCCGCTTATTCACTTTCAACGGTTTTCTTGAAGGATAAAAATTTGTCCGCTCGAGAAATTGCTCAAGTCAGCGAACATTTAACTGAGTTGCCAGGAATCAGTATCGGTAGTAATTGGACACGTGATTATCCACAAGGTAAATCAATTGCCAGTATTATCGGTGGGGTTTCCACAGAACAACAAGGTATTCCAGATGATGAAATTAATTCAATGTTGGCATCAGGTTATTCTCGTAATGACCGTGTCGGAACTAGTTATCTAGAAAAGAATTATGAATCGATTCTGTCTGGTACCAAGAGTCAACGTCAAGTTCAAATTGGTTCCAACAACCAGATCAAGAAGAGTACGGTACTCTACAAAGGTCAAAAGGGTGGGAACCTTAACTTAACGATTGATTCGAGTTTTCAAAAGAAAGTTCAAGAAGATTTGAATACACAATATAGTGCTGCTAAGGCTGCTGGTATTACTCAGTATTCTGATGGTGCCTATGCTGTTGTCTTGAATCCAAAGACTGGTGCCGTTTTGGCAATGGCCGGAATTCACAATGATCCAAAGACTGGTGACACGACTGAAGATGCTTTGGGCGTTATCAACAGAACATTCGTTATGGGTTCTGCCGTTAAAGGTGCAACAGTGTTGGGTGCTTTGATGGATGGTGTCATTACACCTGAAAACAATACTCAAGCCGATGATCCAATTTACTTGCCAGGTACTCCGGTTAAAAAATCTGTTTACCCTGCAGGAACATTTAGTAGTTTGGATGCAGTTCGTGCACTGCAATTTTCATCTAATATTTATATGATGAATTTGGCTTTAAAGGAAGGTCACGCTAAGTATGTTCCTAATGAGTCAATCAGTATGGATTCTGACATCTTCTCCAAGTTGCGTGGGTACTTCAACCAATTTGGTTTAGGTGTAAAGACCGGAATTGATATTTCTGGTGAAACTACAGGTATCGAAGGTTCAACAACTAATAGTGATGGTAAGTTAAAGACTGGTTCTGCACTGGATTTGGCTTATGGTAACTACGATGCCTATACATTGATTGAAATGGCTCAATATATTTCAACCATTGCTAATGGTGGATATCGTTTGAAGCCATATATTGTGCAATCGATTCAAAAGACTAAGGATGATGGAACTAAGGGTGCTTTAACATCCGTTACTAAGCCTTCAGTCTTGAATAAGGTTGGATTTACCCAGGATGATCTAAATGTGGTTAGAAAAGGTATGTACGCTGCTGTTCATGGTAGTGGTTACTGGACTACAGCTACTAAGCTGGCTGACCTTTCACCAGCGGTTGCTGCTAAGACTGGTACTGCACAATCTTTCTACTATGATCCTGATAATCCTTCATCTGATCCTCCAGAAACAATTACCACAAGTTTGGTAAGTTTTGGACCATACGATGATCCTAATGTAGCAATGGCAATCGTCTTTCCTAATCTTACAAGTGAGAGTGGTAGTTATCCAAACTTGCTTGCACATCAAATTTATACAGACTATTATAAGATGACTGGTCAGAAATAATCTGAATTTAACCTTTTAAAATATTGAAAAAAATGATATATTTAATTAGTTGAATTTAGTTAAGTATTATGAAAGGATGTTCCCAATATGAGAGTAAACATAACAATGGAATGTACTTCATGTCACGAACGTACATATCTAACAAACAAGAGCAAACGTAACAATCATGATCGCCTTGAACTTAAGAAATATTGTCCACGCGAGCACACTGTTACATTGCATCGTGAAACAAAATAAACAACAGGTTAAAACCCCTGTTGTTTTTTTTTACTAAGGGAGTGATTAATTGGATAAGGTAAGCTTTAGAAAAAAGCAGATCGATTTGGTCAGTGAGTTTATGAAATCCGATAAGGCTCAAAAAGAAATCAATGATCTTTACATGCAATTATTCGATGATTTGGACTTTCAAAATACCCCAAGTATTGGGATTACGCTGAGTATGAATGATGAGATTCCCACGTTTCCAATTATTAATCAATGTTGGGAAATGGGTAAAGATGTTTATATTCCCAAAACTTTTGGGGATTATTCAATGAGATTCGTTCAATATACCAAAGATACCGAATTAGTTGAGAGTTCATTTGGTGTGCGAGAACCTAAAAATTATGAAAATAATGTGATGGATCCGCCTGATCTCTTGATTGTACCGGGATTGGCATACTCACACTCAAAAAATCGACTTGGCTTTGGTGCGGGTTATTTTGACCGTTATTTAGCTAAGCATCCAACGAAAACAATTTCCTTAGCATCGTCGAGACAATATTACACAGATACTCCCTGGCCGGTTTACGTGTTAGACAAGCCAATCGATAAGATTTTTGTATCAAAGGGTGATGTTAATGCAGATAATCAATAAAGAGAGCAAATCATACGTTACATGGGTCTTACTAGCGGTGACAATTGGTGTTTTCATTGTTGAGTCACTGGTTGGTGGGTCACAAAATTATCAAACGTTGCTATTGATGGGAGCCAAAACTAATAATTTAGTTCAGGCTGGCCAATGGTGGCGCTTGATCACGCCAATATTTTTACACATTGGTATCTTTCATATTTTTATGAATGGGTTTACACTGTTATATGTTGGTCAAATCTTAGAGCCAATGGTCGGACATTGGCGATTTTTCGTGATTTATATGTTAAGTGGTATTATGGGTAATCTTGCGAGTTTTGCCTTTGGTGCTAATAATGTTATTTCAGCTGGTGCTAGTACGTCTCTCTTCGGCATGTTTGCTGCCTTTCTAGCATTAGGCTTAATTTATCGCGAGAACCGATTTTTGAGAGAACTTGGCAAAAGCTTTTTGGGTCTAATCGCAGTTAACCTGTTGATGGATCTAACTATGTCCGGTATCGATATTTGGGGTCACATTGGTGGCGCTGTTGGTGGGTTGCTCCTCGGATATGCTTTGGGATTGCCTAAAATCAGTCGTCCAAAAATGATCTTTCGCATACTGGCAATTTTGGTAGCTGTTGCTATCTCTTATTATATGTATGCAAAGGGTATGATAGTTTATGGATAATATGAGCTTTAGAACCCTCTATGATGTACAACAGCTTTTGAAACGCTATGGAACTTTTGTGCACGTTGGCAAAAGAATCTGGGATATCGAATTGATGTCAAGCGAAATCAGGCGGTTGTATGAAGGTGGATTAATCGACAAACAGACTTTTATTCGTGTTCAATTGGTCTTAAAACGTGAGCACAGGTTAGAAGAGAAAAAACAAGAAGAAAAGGACAGATCAAAGTGACAGACAAAAAGTTAATCGGTGTTGACCTTGGTGGTACAACAATTAAATTTGCTATTCTTACTGATAAAGGTGAGATCCAACAAAAGTGGAGTATTGAAACAAATATTCTATCTGATGGACAAATGATCATCCCTGATATCATTGATTCAATCAATCATCATATCAAGATGTATGACATGAATCCTGACCAATTCGATGGTATTGGACTAGGTTCACCTGGTACGATCAACCATGAAGATGGAACAATCAAAGGTGCTTACAACCTTAACTGGACTGACGAAGTTTATCCAGTGCGTGATATTCAAAAGGGTACAGGTCTTCCTGTAACAATTGAAAATGACGCTAACGTTGCAGCTCTTGGTGAAAGATGGCAAGGTGCGGGTAACAACGCTAATGATGTTGTCTTTGTAACCTTAGGTACTGGTGTTGGTGGTGGTATCATCGCTAATGGTAATTTAATTCAAGGTGCTAATGGTGCTGCCGGAGAAATTGGTCACGTTACAGTTGATCCTAATGGCTTCATGTGTACTTGTGGTAAGAGAGGTTGTTTGGAAACAATCGCTTCAGCTACTGGTATCGTTCGTGTTGCTAGAGATCGTGCTGGAGAATACGCTGGTAAATCAGAATTAAAGGCTATGCTTGATGATGGTCAAGATATTTCAGCTAAGGATGTTTTTGATTTAGCTAAAAAAGATGATGACCTAGCAATGATCGTAGCAGATTATGTTTGTGATTCACTTGGATTTGTCCTCGGTAACATTGCTAACACATTGAACCCTAAGTACATCATTATCGGTGGTGGAGTTTCAGCTGCTGGTGAATTCCTTCGTGCAAAGGTTGACAAAGCTATGCGTGCCAATGAATTTGCTACAATTAAGGATGCAACTGAACTAAGATTAGCTAGTTTGGGTAATGGTGCCGGTGTTATTGGTGCTGCTTCATTGATTAAAGTTGATTAGGAGTTTTTGTTAATGCAAGTTTTGAATGTGATTTTATATATTATTGTAATCGGATTTTTGGTCTACTGGGTTGGCTCATGGCTATACTTTTGGTTAAAAGGTAGAAGTATGGGTGGTTCTATGGACCAAAAGACGTTTGAGGAAACAATGAGAAAAGCTCAAATTGTTGATTTAAGAGAAAAAAATGCATTCGATGCCAAACATATTTTGGGTGCCAGAAGTCTTCCATATACACAGCTCAAGTACAATGAGGGTGAATTAAGACCAGATCTTCCAGTTTACCTATATGGGGATAACAAAAATATGTGTGTCCGTGCCGCTCTTAAGTTACAAAAGAAGTGGGGCTTTACTGACGTTAAGTGGTTAGAAGATCGTTTTGCTGATTGGGAAGGCAAGACTAAGAAAACTACTAAAATCTAAAAAAATGCTGTGCAGAGGTTAATCTGACACAGCATTTTTTAGTTTGTTTAAGAGAGTGGCATAATTAAGAAGAATAAAAAAGAACCAATAGAAGAAAATCTATCAGTTCCACATTAATTGTTATCCTTGATGTGCTTGAAGGCTCTTGCGGTTAGCACGTCTGCGGTTAGCTTCGATGCGATCGTTTTCAATATTTTCGGGTTCGATAACCTTTTTCTTGAATGCGTGTAAAGCACCGTAAACTGCTGTAGCTGTTGTTAGTGAACCAACAAGGAAGCCTTTAACAAAGCGAAGATGTTTTTGCTTTTTTGCCATAATAATATTCCTCCTGTCTTTAATTCTCATTATGGCGTATTTCGTTTAAAATATCTATAAAAGACTGTCTAAGAGAGGTATTTTTTTGATAAAAGTTGTTGCGATAGTAGGACCGACCGCTGTTGGAAAGAGTGCGCTTGGTTTGAAATTAGCTAAAAAATTAAATGGTGAGATTATTTCCGGAGATTCGATGCAAATTTATCGTAATCTTGATATAGGGACCGCCAAAGATTCGCCAGAGGAACTAATCAAAGTTCCACATCACTTGGTCAATATTTGTGATGCTGATCAACGTTATACAGTTAAGGATTTTCAGTCTAGAGCCAAAACCATTATTACTAATTTATCAGCAAAAAATAAGTTGCCATTAGTTGTTGGTGGAACTGGTTTTTATTTGAGTTCGTTAATTAATAATTTGAACCTTGGTGGTAAAAAAGATGATAACGAATATCGTCAAGAATTAGTTGAGCTTGAAAATTCGGGCCAAATCGATAAGTTGCAAGCAATTTTGAAGGATGAAGATCCTTTAGCTTTTCAGCAGATTGATCTTGAAAATTCACGACGGCTTATTAGAGCTATTGAGGTTATGCGTTCCACTGGTAAATCAATTACTGAACAAAATAATGGTCAAAAGTGGGCAGATTTTTATTTGGTCGGCCTGACGGATGAACGTCCTAAACTATATCAACGAATTAATGACCGCGTGGATAAGATGGTACAGATGGGCTTGTTAGACGAGGCCAAGTATGTTTATGACAATCGCGACAATTTACCTCAGGCAAAGAATGGAATCGGCTACAAGGAGTTATTTCCATATTTTGAAGGGAAAGCAAGTTTGGAAAGTTGTCTTGAGGAAATTAAAAAGAATTCCCGTCACTTTGCCAAACGTCAATTTACATATTTCCGTAATCAAATGGATGTTGATTGGTATAATATTAGTGATGATAAAAATTATCAAATCGATATTGAATCCAATATCCTTAAATTTCTAGGAGGCAAAGATGACTAAGTGGAATGCAGCATTTCCAGATAAATTGAAGGAATTAATTAAAGAAACAGACCAAATGATTGCACCAAAGTTGGCTGAAATTGATGAACAAGTTTTGGAGAACCAAAATAAGGTTCTAGAGGCTTTTCGTAAGGAGAGTATCGATGAGTCAAGCTTGCTAGGAACAACCGGTTATGGGGATGACGATCGCGGTCGTGATCAATTAGAGGCTGTCTATGCGGATGTTTTTAAGACTGAGGCCGCATTAGTTAGACCACAGTTTGTTTCAGGCACGCATACATTGGCAACAGCTCTATTTGGATTACTACGTCCCGGAGACAATCTTTTGTATGTTACCGGTGAACCTTACGACACGATGCAAGAAGTTATCGGTGTAGCCGGTAATAAAAAAGGATCACTGATCGATTATAAAATTGGTTTTGATTTCGTCAAGATGGCTGGAGATCAAGTTGACTTTGACTTAATGAAACAAAAAATCAAGGAACAGCAACCTAAAGTGATTGCAATCCAAAGATCTCGTGGTTACTCAACTAGAAAGAGTTTAACTGTTAAAGAGATTGCTGAAATCATCAAGCAAGTTAAGACTGTATCCGACGCAATTATTTTTGTTGATAATTGTTATGGTGAATTTTCTGAGGAGATAGAACCGACTGAAGTTGGAGCTGATCTGATGGCTGGATCATTGATCAAGAATGCTGGTGGTGGCTTAGCCAAAGTTGGTGGTTATATTGTTGGTAAGAAGGATTTAGTTGAATTGGCAAGCTATCGATTAACAGCGCCTGGTATTGGTGCTTCTGAAGGTGCGACAATTGATCGTCAATCAGAAATGTTCCAAGGCTTTTTCCTAGCTCCAAGAGTGACAGGGAATGCCATTAAAGGAGCAATTTTTGAGGCAGCTATCTTTGAAAAACTTGGTTTGAATGTTTCACCTAAGTGGGATGATGACCGAACAGATTTGATTCAAACAATTGAATTTGGCGATCCAGATAAGATGGTTCAATTTGCTAAAATGGTTCAACAATTCTCACCAATTGATTCCGATGTTTCACCAATTCCTAGTGAAATGTCTGGGTACGAGGATAAAGTTGTTATGGCAGCCGGAACATTCGTTTCGGGAGCAAGTATTGAGTTCTCTTGTGACGGACCAATGCGAGCACCATATACTATTTATATTCAAGGTGGCCTAACTTTCGAACACGTTAAGATCGCCATTTCAAATGCATGTAAAGAATTATTCTTCTAAAGTCTGGCCAAATGGTCAGATTTTTTTGTTTCATGAAACAATTCTGGATAGTAAATGCTTTTAAATGCCCTAAATGCGAACAATTCAGTTCTTATTAAGTACCTTTTCAAGAATATTATCATTTTTTTCTGAACAATTAATGGATTTTCTGGAAGCTAATTTGATGCCAAAACTTTTGTTACATTATTACGGTTTAATTACAAAGTGCCGTTTTGTGGGATTAAATTTGACATCTTTTAGGTTGGTCTAAATTATTGACAATTAGTACCTATTTCACGTCTTAGACATATTTTTTGGGAAACGTCATGTGATTGATTACGAACAATTTTAATGACAAAAAATAAAATAGTTTGTTTATTTCTATTGATTTTATTAAAAATGCGTGTATGATTAGGAAACATAAATAAATTGGAGGTAAGCAATATGAGATATAAAGTGACTTTGGACACAAAGCACCAATTGTTTACCGTATTTGATAAGAAAAACACTAGGGTTTCTGCATGCGGTAAGTCAATTGAAGAAGCTATGAACAAGTTGTTGAAGATGGTCGCCTAGTAATAATTCGTTATCATTTATTAACAGAAATGTAATTCAAAATACAGTTACTTTACGTATTGTTGAATTTGTAGAATTCTGACTTATGAGATGATATATTGAATGAGCAACGAGAGTTGCAGTTTTCTATCCTCAACGATAAGAAAAGAAAGCTCTTTCCAATTGGAAAGGGCTTTTTTTGGCATTAATCATTAAAAAATTGCTAAAATAGATTTTGTTTAATCTAAAGAGGCTTGGTTATGGAAGAACAATCAGCACATCGTCAAGAGGAACAAAGAATTTGGAAGAAGATGCAAAAAGAGGAATTACAACGACTTCACAGTGCTCAACATCATCTTTGGTTCAATGTCTTAGCATATTTACTAATTTCTATTATCGAGTATTATTTGGCCATTGTAGGGCATTCACAGACGTTACGAGCGGATGCTTTGAATAACTTAGCAGGTATTATTTCAGCAGTTTTGTTACTGATTGGGATTTTCATCGCTCGTGATATGGGTGATGACGACTTCATGGGACAGCCCTTGCCGGATGATCCAACCAAAAGTGGGCAAAAATTACAGTTGTCGAGATTTCATTATGAGACTGTTTTTACTTTGATTACTGGAATTATCATGATTGGGATTTCCCTAAATGTTATGTACACCGGACTTTTGAGTTTACTTGGTAAGACAAAAATGGATGTTCCTAATCCTATCACATTGGTTGGTGCTGGAATCGCCACAATAATCATGTTAGTTGTCTGGTGGTTCAATCGAAATGGTGGACGTAAACTACAAAATGCAGCTTTGACAGCTGCCGCTCAAGATAGTTTGAGTGATGCATTGACAAGTGCAGCAACTTTCATTGCAATCAGTGGAGCGCTCTTATTTAAAATCGTTTGGCTTGATGGAGTTGCCAGTATTGCGGTTGGTATTTTTATTTTAATTTCAGGGATTAAAATTTTCCGTGAGAGCAGCTTGAACTTAGCGGATTACTTTGATCCTAAAGTTGAAGAACAGTTTAAGTTGGCAATTGAAAAATATCCTGAAGTGATGCGAGTTGTTGATTTGAAAGCCACTTACAATGGTAATATGGTGACGCTGGATGTAACCATTGCAGTTGATGCTCATATGGAAGTGAAGGATAGCTATCGTTTGGGAGAACACATTGAGTCTCAAATGAGACGTCAGTTTGGAATTGTGGATACTGACGTTATGGCAGTTCCTGAAATGATGGATCATGAATAAAAATAGGTTTTGTCCAAATCTTGTCCAACTAAAGGTTGAAAGGTAAAAAATTAATCTAACCATTATTATTACAGTCTTAGAGCTAATTTATTTAAATAGCTCTCAGCTATGTAAACGGCATACTTAACTAAACTTTCAACCTTTAGTTGTCCAATTTAAATCCAAAGAAAAAGCCCTTATAAACGTTAGTTTAAAAGGGTTTTTTCTTTGAATATTTCTTTTTATGAAATACAATTATGTCACAGGTGAGATTCGAACTCACGACCTACGGTTTAGAAGACCGTTGCTCTATCCAACTGAGCCACTGTGACATCACTCGTACTATTATAGAGAAAAGTTATAAAAGTTGCAACGACAAAATGGAAAAATATTTTAATCTTTTTATTTTATGATAGATATACGTTTCTATCAAAGAGGAGAAAAGCAAATGAAGAAGATTCTGGTTGTTGAAACTAATAAAACACAATATGGTTACTATCCAGAAGCTACCGGACTTTGGTTGGGTGAGACAACTGAGTTTGTTGAAATTGTGCAAAATGCTGGATTCTCAGTTGATTACGTTAGTCCAAAAGGTGGCTTTGTACCAATTGACCCACGTAGTTTTAAATATGCGACCCCAGATGATCTAAAAATGTATCGTGAGCAAAGTTTTCAAGATCGTGCTTTGGCTAATACAATTAGTCCCAATGAAATTGATCCAAGGGACTATCAGGCAATTTATTATACTGGCGGTCATGGAGTTATGTGGGATTTTCCATATAATGAAAAACTACACCAAATAAGTCTGCAAATTTATCAAAATGATGGTTTTTTAACTTCAGTCTGTCATGGAATTTCGGGTCTATTATACATTAAGGATGAGCAGGGACAGTATCTAATTCGGCATAAGCACATTACCGGATTTACCAATGCTGAGGAACAATTGAGCGGTAAGAAAAAGTATGTGCCGTTTTTGAATGAAGAAGTTGCCAAACTCCATGGGGCAATCTTTTCGAAACAGCG
This sequence comes from Companilactobacillus huachuanensis, assembly GCF_005404815.1. Taxonomy (GTDB): domain Bacteria; phylum Bacillota; class Bacilli; order Lactobacillales; family Lactobacillaceae; genus Companilactobacillus; species Companilactobacillus huachuanensis. The sequence goes on along the minus strand of NZ_BJDF01000010.1, from coordinate 60,618 downwards.
TGCTTATTCTGAGTATGCTTTGGTAGATGGGCAATTTATTACTGGTCAAAATCCATTTTCGGCAGCTGCAGTAGGAAAACTTTTGGTTAAAAAATTACAATAAAAAAGCCGTTAGACGATAAACTCTAACGACTTTTTTTAACTGATATGTCACAGGTGAGATTCGAACTCACGACCTACGGTTTAGAAGACCGTTGCTCTATCCAACTGAGCCACTGTGACCTCATTCGTATTATTATAGAGAAAGATATCAGTTGATGTCAATGTAAAAATTGATAATTATTAAAAATTATCTTAATTAATGGCAAAATAAAAGGCCCACTTATAAAAAGTGAACCGACCCTAATTAATAATTTACTGAATGACATCATTTATTGAAGATAAAGGCCTTATTTTCGCCCTCTAATTCGGCCAAAACTTCTCTATCTTGTGTGGAAGTTTCAGTTTTTTCGGTATTTAATAATGATTCGATTAATTTTAGGAATTTCATAATCTTCATCTCCGAAATAACAGGCAGCTTTTAATGTCATCAGAATCTGGACAGAACACTTATCAGATAAGGTTTCCTAACTTCTTATCTATGTCTAAAGTATATCAGAAATATTACATTTGACATAAACAAATGACTTATTTCAGTAAAAAAAAATTAATTTTGCAAATGTAAATGTTTACATATTTTAATTTTGATTTAAATTTATTTATTTAGGGTTCAACCAATTCTTTACGACGATTTTCAATAATATCTTGTAGCTCCTCTAAGTCGTCGAGCGTAGATTTTTTTCTAATAAAACTTCTGGCTGAAGAGCGCATGGCGATATAGTTTGCTCTCTCGCGGTGATTCTTGTGCCATTTTTCATTGGCACGTTTTTGTGCATCTGTTAAGACCATATATTTCTCTCCCTTAAAAACATGTCTTTGAAATTATATACAATGTTATTTTAGTAGACAAGGAAAATTATTAATAAATTTCAATTAGTTTGTTTTAAAAATGGTTACACGAAATTCTTGTACATTGATATTATTAGTTTAAAATATTAACTAAATTGATATTTTGTTCATTGGGGGCCTATTTTTAAATGAAGAAGATAATGAAAACAACTACAGGTACTTACCATGGTGTGATGGATCACAGCCACGTCGACTTTTTAGGTGTTCCATTTGGTTACGGTCGCCGTTTCAAAAGAGCTGAAGAATTTTCTATGGCAAAATTTGGGACAAACGAAGTTAATAAAATGCATTATGCAGTCCATCCAAGCGTCCAACCAATGCAAGATGCTGCGCTTAATCAAGATGATAAAATTAGTTTTGGTGAAAATTGTTTGAACCTGGATATTTGTACCCCTGATGTAGAGGGAAAATTTCCAATTGTAATTGAATTTTATGGCGGTGGATTTCTGCATGGGGGCAATTACAGTAAACAAATGTCTTGGCTTGATCATGAGTCAGTTGTTCATGTCGTACCCAATTATCGTTTAGGACTATTTGGCTGGGGAGTTATTGATGGTGGCGATACTAATGTTGGACTATCAGATCAGCTAATGGCGATTCAGTGGGTGATGGATAACGCGCAAAGTTTTGGCGGTGATGTTAAAAATATCACCTTAGCTGGACTTTCCGCTGGGGCAAAGTCAATTGCGTCATTGATGGCATCTAACTCAATGATTCTTGACCGTGTTCAAAAAATCATGTTATTTTCTGGTGGTGTTCAAGCAATTCGTGATTTGGAAACAGCCCAAAAAGTTTCTGAAAAAATTTGTCAAATAAATAACATTAAGTCATCCAAAGATTTATTCAACTTGACGGATGATGGATTACAACTAGTTCAAAAAAGAGCAGTTGATCAACATATTGCTACGAATTGGTTCGGACCGGTTATAGATAATGATTTAATATCTGATAATTGGCCTGAGAAATTGAGTCAGCGTTTGGAGAGAACTCATTTTAAAAGCATTATTTCGGCTGGAGACAACGAATTAGAAGGTTACAAAGATATGAGCATCAGTCGTTTGGAAAATGATGTCTTGATTGATCTTTTCGGTAAAAATAATGAAATTTTAAAACAAGAGCTTTTACCTGATCAATATTCAAAGAATGATTTTGTTCAAATGCTCGGGACGGCAATGTATTGCTTACCAGCCAGAAGACTTGCAGGTTTGTTAGCTAAAGTTCCTGAGGCTGAAATTTATTGCAATTTAGCAACAGTTTTTGATGGGCAACACGGTGGTGTGATTCGTTATTTGAATACACCGGCGGCAGAGTTGAATATTGATTACCGAAAGAATCAACAATACTTGCTTAATTTACTATTGGAGTTTGTAATCAGTGGTAAACCATACGAAGAGGAAATTAAGTACGAATGGCCATTGTTTGATGATGATCGATTAGTAATGGAACTTGATTCTGATGATTTGAAGAGTATTTCAGTTATAAATTATCGTTATTCTGGGGATTTACCATGGCAATCATATAAACTATAAAAAAATAAATGCCTAAGTATTAGTATTTTTGGCATGCCAATAAAAATATATCTTGCAAAGAAAATAATTTAAATTTACAATGATTTCGAAGTGCGTAAAGTTTAAGCGTTATTTATAATGCTTGGGATTTTAGAGGTGGAGATTTGAATAGAAAGTTTTCGTTTATTATTACAATTGCTTTCATTTTGGTGGATGTAGTTGCTGCGTTTATGACACAACAAGCAATTATTAGTAATTTAATGGGGATTTTGATTGGTATTGGCTTAATTATTGGCTTAGTATTGATTACAAGAGTTTTCAAGAAGTGGAATTTGAAACGTGGCAAACTTGTTGTTGCCGCAGTTTTCTTCTTTCTAGTTCTGGGACGATTGGTTATGACTACCTTAGCGTAGTAAAAAAATTTGAATATTATCAAAGGATTGTGTGAGAACTAGTATGCACAATCCTTTTTTTAGTATAATTAGCTAGAGGTTGAAGGTTTGATGTAGCATGCCGTTTCCAGAGCTGAGAGTATTCATTTGCTGCGCGGAACGGCCCGAGCCTGAGAAGCGGTCTCGAACCTCGGTTGAAGCCTCGCAAAACCAGCGAGTCTTCAACGCGCCCGGTGGTGTAATTGCTGAAGCAATAACGCCACTTTCACTGCGAATGAATACTCTCAGCTCTTCCAACTAGTTTATTTTTTTATAGTGGAACAGTAAAATAAAGACTTCTGTGTATTTAAATAAATTAATTCTAAGCCTGTAATAATAATGGTTAGATTAATTTTTCACCCATCACTCTTCAGTTAATTAGATTTTGATGGGATGCCGGAGGAGGTCGCGAGGTTCAGAGTCTGCTTTGGAATCAGTTCAATCCTAGCAATCTCTGCCTGTATATTTAATTGAACTTTTAGTAAACAAAGGAGTTTTACCCGTGTCAAATCGTTCATGGAAAAGAATTATCTTAGGTTTTATTTTTTTGATATTTAGTATTTTTTATACCGTAATTTTTTATCGTCAAGCAAATTTTGGCGATACAATGATTTTTAACATTGCGCATCTGAAAAGTTTGGAAAATATTTTTATTTCACCAATTAACTTCAATTATTGGAATCACTCGGGAAGTCAGATTAATATTTTTAGTCCTTGGCTTACTTTATTGCCGGGGTGGTTGTTGATTAATTTTAATGTTTTTTGGGGGTTTGGCATTTACTTTACTTGTATGACATTTCTAACTTTTATCAGTGCTTATTATTACATGAATAAATTTTCACACGATATTTTTGAGGCAATTTTATTTTCTGTAATTTATACGTTTTCTTTTGATCGATTTAACTTGGTATTTCAGAATCAAAGAATTGAAAATTATCTTGTGATGATTTTTTTGCCGATGGTTTATTACGGAGCGTACTTGTTTTTCAAGAATCAGAGTTGGCAAACGTTAGTCTGGGGTATGACTTTGGTCGTTTGGACATCACCTTATGTGGCACTGGTTGTTTTCATGACTATTTTGCCAATTTATATTTTGATGATTTTTACCAAATTGGCGCATCACTGGCAGTATTGGACTAAATTAGGTCTCAATTCACTGGTCGCATTAGGAATGACTATTTTGACTACGGTTGGTTTTATCGGACCTTTGATCAAGCAACAGTGGTCACAGAAATTACAACAGGATCCAGTTAAGAATATTGATTATATTAAATGGTTCGAGCGACTTAATTTTTCGGTAATGCAACAGTATCTCTTATTGAGTATCGGAATATTAGTAGCCTTGTTAATCTTAATGATTTTTCTGCAAAGCCGTTTCAGCTATAAAGTTTTGATTCTTGAAATGATTCCTATGATAATTATCTTATTCAATAAGTGGGATGTCAGTGGGTTAGATGTTAGTCGGCTAATTATGGCTTTACAGAGTGTTTTGAATTTGTTCTTGATGATTGTTGTTTGTCGAACGGTTATTCTGATTTTTCAAGAGTTTCCAGGAATTTTTAAGTGGTTATTATTGTTAGCAACTATGGCCGGGAGTATCTTCCTGATTTATTCACAGAGTATTTCACTGAATCCTAAGCAAACATTTGTTGATGATCCGCAGGTCAATTATGAAAAATTTGTAGTGGATTATCATGACACTGCAAGTCACGGGCAGAATCAATTTTTGGTCAACAATCGTAAAACGTCAGTTTCTTTCTATACCAAAGACAACGATTACTGGGTGCAATACTATGATCCGGCCTCAGCAACGTTGGATTTACCAGTTCAAAACTATTCAGGTTATGAGATTCAGTTAAATAATGAAAATATTAAGATACATGAATCCAAGCGTAAGACAATCAGTTTACGAACCCAACCTGGAAAGAATATTATAGAAATTCATACTCGCTATGACTGGGTTGGAATCGTTTCATTATTGCTAAATCTGTTGGGATTTATTTTATTGAGTTATTTTTCATTAAAGAATGTTCGATGGAAAATGAAAAAAATTACCGAGAATAGTTGAAAAAGCAAGTGAAATTTGCTATATTTTATAAGTTGCAATCACTATTGCATCTACAACCGCTCAAAATCAGGTTTAAGCTTAGTGCACCTGATTGGCGAGTCTTAGAAGGGAGTGTACGCTTATGTACGCAATTATTAAAACTGGTGGTAAGCAATATAAAGTTGAAGAAAATGCTTCAATTTATGTTGAAAAGCTTGATGTCAAAGAAGGGGACGCAGTTACATTTGATGATGTAATTTTAGTTTCTGACGGAGACGATATTAAGATTGGTAGCCCAGTAGTTGAAGGCGCTAGTGTTTCTGGTAAGGTTGAAAAACAAGGTAAGGAAAAGAAAGTTGTTACTTACAAGTACAAACCTAAGAAGCATTCACACAAAAAGACAGGTCACCGTCAACCATATACAAAGGTACTTATCGATAGTATCAAGGCTTAATCATGATTAGAGCTAGTTTTCACCAGAATTCTGATCAGACGATTGATTCTTTTTTAATTAAAGGACATGCTGACTCAGGACCTTATGGTCAAGATTTAGTTTGTGCTGCTGTTTCAGCGGTAACAATTGGAACAATCAATAATCTGGAGAAACTCACTGGGGCAAGTCCTCAGGTAGTCATGGATGAAGTAAACGGTGGGCATCTCGGATGCCAATTTGACAAAGCGATATCACACGATACTGCCTTGTTATTGGATAACCTGTTTTGGATCCTTAAGGATATCGAAGGCAGTTATTCCAAAAACATTGAAGTTCAAGTACAAAAAAATAAGATAGATCTTGATTAGGAGGTAAACTTCATGCTTAAGATGAATTTACAATTTTTCTCTCACCATAAAGGTGGTGGATCAACAAGTAACGGCCGTAACTCTGCAGGTCGTAGATTAGGTGCTAAGCGTGCTGATGGCCAAGCTATCACAGCTGGCTCAATTATTTACAGACAACGTGGTACAAAGATTCACCCTGGTACAAACGTTGGTCGCGGTGGAGACGACACATTGTTCGCTCTTACTGACGGCGTTGTTAAGTTCGAAAGACTTGGCAAAGACAAGAGAAAAGTTTCAGTATATTAATATATTGATATGAAAGAGGACAATGTTCCTCTTTTTTTTATATAATAAGCTTGGGTTATTGCCATTGACACGTAAATATTGGTAAGATAATGTATAGTGTTTTATCGGCAAAATCTGTATGAATCAAGGGAGAGTAAAATGTCTATTTCAGTAAATGAATTTAAAAATGGTTTAACAATCGAAGTTAAGGACAGTATTTGGCGTGTTATCGAGTTCCAACATGTTAAGCCCGGTAAAGGTAGTGCCTTTGTTCGTTCAAAGTTAAAGAACTTGAGAACTGGTGCTGTTCAAGAAATGACTTTCAGATCAACTGCTAAAGTTGAGAAAGCTACTATTGAAAATAAAAAGATGCAATATCTATATGCCGATGGTGCAAACCACGTGTTCATGGATACTACAACTTACGAACAACTAACTATTCCAGCTGAACAGATTCAAAACCAATTGAAGTATTTGAAGGAAAACATGGAAGTTACTATTATGATGTATAATGGTGAGACTCTTGGTGTTGACGTTCCAAATACAGTTGATCTTAAAGTTGTCGCTACTGAAGCTTCAATTAAGGGTGATACTCAATCTGGTGGTTCAAAACCAGCTACAATGGAAACTGGATTAGTAGTACAAGTACCATTCTTTGTTAACGAAGATGATATGTTAACTATTAATACACAAGATGGTACTTACATTTCACGTGCTAATTAATAACTGATTATGGAGATAAGTTTATGGCTGAACAAAAATATGTTTCTCTACAACAAGATAGTGGAAAAATAAACGGTAATGTTGAAATATCACATCAAGTTATTGAGATCCTTCTAGGGATTGCTACAAACCAAGTTGATGGTGTCTACGAAATGCGTGGAACTATTTCAAGTCGAATCGATTCACTCTTCGGCCGTATCAACCATGGTAAAGGCGTTGATGTGTCATTTGATGAGGATAAAATATCCGCTAATGTTTATGTATATCTAGAATATGGCGTATCGATTCCTAAGGTTTCCTTGGAGATCCAAAAATCAGCCATTGAACAACTTGAATTCATGACCGATTTAGACTTGAGTGAAATTAACGTGCATGTTGTAGGATTAATCGCTAAGAAAGAATCTGGCGAAATAGAACGTGTAACAACTGATAAAAAGGAATAAAACTAGTGATAAGTAGACATAAAATCAGAGAACTCGCAGTTCAATCACTATTTTCCATCGAAACCACTCAGGACACTCCAGAAGCTGCAATCGCATCTACCATGCAATTATGCGATTTAACCGATGAAATTGTTCCTGATTATTTAACATTCTTAGTGTCTGGCACGGTCGAACATCAAGCTGAACTTGATGAAAAGATTGCTGCTCATCTAAAGAATAAGTGGACAGTTCAAAGACTGTCTCGTATTGATCGTGCAATTTTGCGCGCTGGTTTATTTGAAATGGAAAACAGTTTAGAAGTTCCAAAGAAAGTTGCAATCGATGAAGCTATCGAAATTGCTGGTGACTTTGGCGACAAGGACTCAAAGTCCTTCGTTAATGGTATTTTATCTAATTTTGTAGAAGGATAAAGGCTGGTAAATTTACCAGCCTTTTTATGGTGATTAGTATGAAATTATTAGAAGGTAAGAAAGTAGCGGCGGCTTTAGATGATACAATGGCACAACGTGTAGCCGACTTAAAGAAAAAAGGCGTGACTCCTGGATTAGCAGTCATCTTAGTTGGTGACAACAGTGCTAGTTCTGTTTACGTTCGCAACAAGAAACGTCGGGCTGAAAAACTGGGTATTAACTTTCAATTGATTCATTTTGAGGAGTCTGTTTCTGAAAAGGAATTGTTGGAAAAAATCGATGAATTGAATCATGACCAAACTGTTGATGGGTTCATCGTTCAATTGCCAGTTCCAGATCATATTGATGAAGATAAAGTTATCGAGGCAATTGATCCTAGAAAAGATGTGGATGGTTTTACACCAATCAGTGTCGGTAATCTTTGGATCGGCACACCGTTAACTAAACCGGCTACTGCTTCTGGTATTTTGATGATGTTGGATCACTACGATGTTGACCTTGATGGCAAGAACGTTGTCATTGTCGGTCGCAGCAATATTGTTGGAAAGCCGACTGCCGCTTTAATGTTGGATCGTAATGCCACTGTAACGATTACGCATTCTCATACTAAGAACCTTAAAGAAATAACAAGTAAGGCTGATGTGCTGGTTGTAGCCATTGGAAAAGCTAAATTCATTACTCAAGATTACGTTAAAGACCAGGCTATTGTGATTGATGTCGGAATGGACCGAGACGAGTTCGGCAAGCTCTGTGGTGACGTTGATTTTGAGGATGTGAAGAATAAAGCCGCCATGATGACGCCAGTTCCTGGTGGTGTTGGTCCAATGACAATCACTGCTCTTGTGGATCAAGTGATTGAATTAGCCGAAGGCAGGGCAAATGGATAATGATAAATATTTAACAGTTACCGCTTTGAGCCAATATTTGAAGAGAAAATTTGACGTGGACCCTTATTTGGGCCACGTTTATTTGATGGGGGAGATTTCGAACTTTCGGATGCGTCCTAAGGCTCATCAATATTTTTCTTTGAAGGATGATAAGGCAAAAATTTCGGCAATTATGTTTCGAAGTAGTTTTGAAAAGGTTAAATTTCAACCTGAAGAAGGAATGCAAGTTCTTGTCCAGGGGCGGATTTCACTGTATGAACCAAGTGGATCATATCAAATTTATATTGATTCAATGGAACCAGCTGGTTTAGGAGCATTATATTTGGCTTTTGAGCAGTTGAAAAAGAAATTGGCTCAAAAGGGTGTATTTGATTTACCTAAGAAACCGATTCCCCAATTTCCTAAGCGAATTGCTGTAGTGACTAGTCAATCTGGTGCGGTTATTCATGATATTATGACGACAGTTAGTCGACGTTATCCAATCGTCCAGTTAGTTTTATATCCGGCACAAGTTCAAGGTGATGAGGCTGCGGCAACGATTGTTCGTCAAATTAAGCGAATCAATGAAGCAGGTAATTTTGATACGATCATCATCGGTCGTGGTGGTGGTTCTATTGAGGACTTATGGCCTTTTAACGAAGAAATCGTGGCGGATGCTATAGTTGAAAGCCAGATACCAGTTATCAGTTCAGTTGGTCATGAAACTGACACAACGATTGCCGATTTAGTAGCTGACTTACGTGCGGCGACGCCGACAGCTGCTGCCGAATTAGCGACCCCAGTTTTGAATGATGTTTTGACACACTTACAAGATCTCCATACGAGACTTTACAGTGCTCAGAATAATATCATAGGTAATGAGCGTCGAAAGGTAGAAACATTGTCTCAGAACGTCTTTTTACAGCATCCTGAGCGAATCTACGAAGTTTATCTACAGAAGGTCGACTATCTAAAAGATAAATTGCAGCAGAATACTAATAATATTCTTAGTCGTTCAAAAAATACTTTGGTTCAAGATGCAAATAGATTAGTTCAAGTATCTCCGCGTGAGCAAATTTATAGTTATGGCAACCAAGTTAATCGCAATTATCAAATTTTAATCAATAATGTTAACAAAATAATCAGTAAAAACCGTAATATCTTTAGTAGCCAAGTTGCAGCACTTGATTCATTAAGCCCATTGAAGACTTTGAGTCGTGGTTATGCAATTCCGACCGGCAAAAATGGCAAGGTTTTACGAGATGTTAATGACTATCAGGTTGGCGATTCTGTTGATTTGAAGGTCAAAGATGGGACTGTCAAGTTAACAACCAAAGAAGTAAGCGAGGATAATAATGGCTGAAAAGAAAACATTTGAAGAAAATTTAGCTGATCTAGAGGCAATCGTTTCCAACCTCGAATCTGGTAATGTTCCACTGGAAGAGGCCATGGAGAAGTTCAAAACGGGTGTTGCTTTGAGTAAAGAACTCGAAAAGACATTGAGCGATGCTGAAGCAACTGTAACCAAGATCATGACTAAAGATGGTCAAGAGATCAACATTAAAAATGATCAAGATGAAAGTAAGGATTAGTTATGGAAATTAAAAATTTTCAAGAGTTCTGTGAACAAGTTTTACCTGACTTCAATAAATTTTTAAATGACAAATTAAATTCTGAAATCAAACAAACGACTTTGCGTGATGCGATGCTCTATTCGTTAGATGCTGGTGGCAAGCGGGTTCGTCCGATGCTTTTCTTAGCTGTTGTTTATTCTTGTGGAGTTAAACTTGAGGACTTGCCTGCCTACTTTGATTTAGCTGGTGCGATTGAGTTAGTTCATACATATTCACTGATTCATGATGATCTGCCAGAAATGGATGATAGTGATTATCGCCGTGGAAAGTTGGCTAATCACAAAGAATTTGGCGTTGGTCCAGCTGTTTTAGCAGGTGATGGGTTACTGACTCAAGCTTTTTACTGGATTGCTAAGTCGAGTCTTAGTACTGATAAACGGATGGCGGCTGTCAGAATCTTGGCTCATAATGCTGGTCCCATGGGGATGGTTGCTGGTCAAATGACTGATATCACCATGGAAGATAAGCATTTAACAGAGGACGAGTTGACAACCTTGCATAAACAAAAAACCGCTGATTTAATTACAGCGGCAGTAACGATTGGTGCATTTTCTGCAGGTCACGAATTATCAAAAAATCTGGTACAATATGCTAATGATATCGGTTTGGCTTTTCAGCTCAAGGATGATTTAAATGATGCTGATGATGGCGAAGATGCTGATAAAAATACTTTCCCAAACTTGATTGGAAAAGAAGCTACTGCAGCTAAATTAAAGGATCTTGTAAAAGATGCACTGAATGCAGTTTTAAAGGAAACAGAATTCGATAAAAACTTATTGGTAAGCTTTTTGGATTATTTTAAAGAATAGGTGACACATATTGGCAAAAGAAAGAATTGATGTTTTATTAGTTCAACAAAATTTATTTGAATCAAGAGAACAAGCTAAACGCTCGGTGATGGCAGGTGAAGTCTATAATCAAGATAACCTTCGTTATGACAAACCCGGAGAGAAAGTAGCAGCAGATACTGTCTTTCATCTAGCAAAGAATGCCCACAGCAAGTATGTTAGTCGTGGTGGTTATAAACTAGAAAAGGCGTTAAAGTCGTTTGACATTGATTTAAAGGATCGTATCTGTTTGGATATTGGTTCATCAACTGGTGGCTTTACTGATGTGGCCTTACAAAATGGTGCTACTAAAGTCTATGCGTTGGATGTTGGATATAACCAACTGGCTTGGAAGCTTCGTCAAGATGAACGAGTTGTAGTTATGGAACGTGTCAATTTCCGTTATAGCAAGCCAGATGATTTTCACGAAGGTCTACCTCAATTTGCGATGACTGATGTTTCATTTATTTCTTTGGAATTAATTTTGCCACCAATGTTTAATATCATTTTGCCGGGATCAGATGCAGTTTGTTTGATCAAACCTCAGTTTGAAGCCGGCCCTGAAAATGTTGGGAAACATGGTATAGTCAGGAATCATAAGGTTCACCAAATGGTTTTGGAAAAAATTACTAACTTTGCTAAGAATGCTGGCTTTATCGTTTCTGGATTGGACTTCTCACCAATCAAGGGTGGCGAAGGGAATATCGAATTTTTGATGCATATTCAAAAGCCAGAAAACGAACAACCAGGCGAAATTCTAGAGAATGTTTCCGTTGAAAAGACTATGGAAGCAGCATACTCAAGTCTTAATAAATAGGTGAAATAATGCTAAAAAAATTAATAATCAATAATTTTGCAATCATTAATAAATTGCAAGTTGATTTTAATGGCGGGATGACTGCTTTGACCGGGGAAACTGGTGCTGGTAAGTCGATTATCATTGATGCTTTAGGTTTATTAGTCGGCAGCAGGTCGTCAATTGATTTTATTAGAACAGGACAAGAGCAACTCAATGTGCAAGGACTATTTGGAGTGAAATCAAGTAGTCCTCTTTTTGCTATTTTGGATGAATATGGAATTGCTCACGAAGACAATCTCGTAATTATCAAACGTGAAATAAATCGAAAAGGTCGTAATGTCTGTCGGATAAACAATGAGTTAGTTAAAACTAACGTGTTGCGTCAAGTGGGAAAATTTCTGGTTGAGATTCACGGTCAAAATCAACAACAAGAACTTTTAGATGAAGACAATCACATCAATATTTTGGACCGCTTTGCTGACGACAAGTTTCAAGTTGATCTGGCCAAATATCAACAATTATTTACTGAATATCAAGAAAAAAGAAGTCGCTTGCGAACGATTCAAAAGAACTCTCAAAATTTAGCACAGCGAATCGATATGTTGAAATTTCAAATTGAAGAAATCGACAGTGCACAAGTTGTCGCCGGTGAAGATGATAAGTTAGAAGACGAGAAGAACCAGTTGTCAAACTTTGAAAAAATCAGTTCATCTCTACAAGAAAGTTACCGCGGATTGTCTGAAAATAATACAGGTGTCGTTGATTCTTTGGGAAATGTCCGTGATCAATTGGAAGATATTATGGATTATGATAATTCCTATAAGGAATTATATGATTCGGTAAATGGTGCTTACTATCAGTTGCAAGATAATGCGGCAACGATTGCTGATCAACTGGAGAATCTTGATTTTGATGAGAATCGTCTCGACAATATTCAAAAACGTTTAATTACTTTAGATGGCCTCAAGAGAAAATACGGTCCAACCTTAGATGAAGTAATCGATTTTGGTAAAAAAGCGCATCATGAATATTCGGATATTAATATTGACGATAATACTGAAGCCAAACTTGAGCAAGAAATTAATGAGTTGCAAGAAACATTAACGGATCTAGGAAAGACACTATCAAAACAACGACACAAGACTGCTACAACTTTGGAAAAATCCATCAATCATCAGTTAAAGGATTTATATATGCCTAATGCCAAATTTGGCGTGACCTTTGCCGCATTGGAGGAGGAAAGCCCTTCAATCAATGGTATCGATCAGATACGATTTGATTTGAAAACAAACGTCGGTGAGGATTTCAAGCCTTTAGTCAGAGTTGCCTCTGGTGGTGAGTTATCTCGTGTTATTTTGGCTTTTGAAGCTATTATTGCTGAAAAAATGAACGTTGAAACGATTGTCTTTGATGAAATTGATACTGGTGTCAGTGGTCGAGTTGCTCAAGCTATTGGTGATAAAATTTATAAGGTGTCACAATTTTTGCAGGTATTGTGTATTACGCATTTGCCTCAAGTTGCTGCGATGAGTCAGCGTCAACTTGAAATCAAAAAAGAGACCGTTAAGGACAAAACTGAAACACAAGTTTCATTGCTTAACGATCTCCAAAGAGTTGATGCGATATCATTGATGTTGGCTGGGACAAAAGTTACCGATTTGACACGACAACATGCCCAAGAATTACTAGAATTAGCACAAGGCGAACAGAAACGTTTAGACTAGGTTAATTGACTTAATCTGGTTTAGCATGACAATTTCAAATAAGGCTGAATTCATTTTGAAAACGTATTTATTTTTATTAACTTTTGAAATAAATTTGCCTTGAAGCTGCTGGTCGTTTAACATTGTAATAACGACAGAATATTTATTAAGAAAACTTTGTTCTGCGAAAAATTCTAGTTGCATTAAAGGCATCTGTTTTAATTGAGGTTTTGGATCGACCTGAAGGTTGAAGTCAAAATTATTATTAATAAAATTAGTGGTATTGTTGATTAGATTTGTAGTGAAATGATTTCGTAATTGTTTAGCTTGCATGTTTAAGTCCCCCGAACACTTGTTTGTACTTACATTATACGAACCTGTGTTCGAAAGAGCAACTTTATTTTTGATTTTCTTAATAAAAGTTTATCTTGACGACCGTCAAAGCCTTGAAAAACATGTGATTTTATTGCATTATAGATACCATATTATATAGATAGTAGGGATAACTTAATTATGTCAAAAAGGGGAATGTTGATCGTTTTATCAGGTCCTTCAGGAGTAGGTAAGGGAACTGTTAGAAAAGCGATGTTGAAGAATTCATCAATTAAATTTGATTATTCTGTTTCGATGACTACACGTCAAATGCGTCCTGGTGAGGTCGACGGTGTCGATTATTATTTCCGTACCAACGAAGAGTTTGAAGAGGAAATAAAAAATGATGGTATGTTAGAATATGCCAAATATGTTGACCATTACTATGGAACACCTTTAAAATATGTTAATCAAAAGCTCGATGCAGGAATTGACGTTTTGTTAGAAATCGAAGTCAACGGTGCGATGCAGGTTCGTGAAAAGATGCCTGATGGCGTATTTTTGTTCCTAACACCACCTGATTTGGCAAGTTTACGCGACCGTATTACTCACCGTGGAACAGATGATGAGAAAACCATCGATAAACGGATGGAAAAGGCAAAAAAAGAAATCAAAATGATGACAAGCTATGACTATGCCGTCGTTAATGATAAAATACCTAATGCAGTTGAAAAAATTGAAGGTATAATTAGAAGTGAACACTTAAGAGTGGCACGAGTAATTGACCAATACAAAAAAATAATAGGAGATTGATAATTTATGATTATTTATCCATCAATTGATAAGCTTTTAGATCGAGTAGATTCTCGTTATTCACTAGCAGTTCTAGCTGCTAAACGTGCGCACCAACTAGAAAATGGTGATATCGAATTATTGAATCACTATGAATCACCAAGAACCGTTGGTCGTGCTTTTGAAGAAATTGCCGATGATAAAATTGAAATCGATCCTAATTCAATTCTTCTTGAAAAAGAAGCCGAAAAGGTTGAAGAAGAGAAAAAAGAAGACAAATAAAATTATTCCTTCACTGATTTTCGATAATTGGTGAGGGTTTTTTTCTTTGCCGCCGGAGCTTGAGATGGATGGAGTTCGCTGTGGGACCGGCTCGAGCCAAGGTCTCGACCCTCGCTTTTGAGCCGAAGATTGCGTCTCAAAAGACGTCCAGTGATGTAAGACCGGAAAATCGCCGGCCTAACATCACTTTCACTGCTGAACTCCATCCATCTCAAGCTCCGGCTAATTTATTGGTTATTAATCGAGACTTTCCGTTGTTTGCAGTTAATCTTAGTAGGTTATGATTATAATAGTTGTGAATTTTATAATCTATTTAACCAACACATATATATATCGTAATTTGAATCATAATGCTAGTTAAATAATGACTAAAACCAGGATATATATACAAATAAAAAATCGAGCAACCGATTGTCAGAAATATAGTCAGCAATGAAGGTGGCGTTATGGATTTAGCCATTACGCCACAGGACGACTTTTGAGATTTGCGTACTGTGCAAAGCTCAAAATCGAGGTTCGAGACCGCTCTTAGGCTCGGGCCGGTCCACACAGCAGACTATATTTCTGACAACCGGTTGCGGAAGTGAACAAACAACAAACAACAAATAAATAAATACAATTTCAGATAGGTGGGCTTTTATGGCAGTAGCAGAGATAATCGTTGATGTTCCGACGATGCAAACGAACCGACCATTTGAATACATGATTCCTGATGCTTTGTCAGATGTAGTCGCACCAGGGATGCGTGTTGAAGTACCATTTGGCCGAGGCAAACGTAAGATTCAGGGATTTGTTATGCAGGTCAAAAGTCAAAGTGATTTTCAGGGTAAGTTGAAGCCGATTTCTCGTGTGATTGATTTGAAACCTGTCCTGTCGACTGAAATGTTGGACTTATCTTCATGGTTAGCCGACCGGACCTATTCTTTTCAAATATCTTGTCTTCAAACCATGTTGCCAAGTGTTATGCGTGCGAAATATAAGCAATTTGTGATTCCAGTAGTGGCTGATGATTCTGAAGTAATGAATTTATTGCAAGGTCAACCAATGTTTGAAATCACGAATCAAATTGATGATGAAACTATCAAGTTAATCAATCGCTTGCGTAAAAATGGGAAAGTTGATATTCAATACACAGTTGAAAATCAGGCTGTTCAAGTTAAAAGACAAGCTGTGACAACTGATTTAAATGTGATTCAGTTGCATGAGGCTAAGAGCCAATTACGGGCTAATGCCAAATCACAAATTAAATTGTTGGAGTTTTTAGCAGATAATTTGAATGATTTGCCAATTGAATTTAATGTTTTGGAAAAAGATTACGGAATTTCTCGTGCGGCCATTAAAACGGCAGAGAAAAATAATCTTGTTAAAGTAGTCGAAGTAACTAAATTACGTAAACCAGTTGGTATTACACCAGAAAAGACAACTAAGTTAGCTTTAACAGAGGAGCAACAAGTGGCCGTTGACCAAATAACTGCGGCAATCGAAAATCAGACTCCGGAGACTTTCTTGATTGAGGGCGTTACTGGTAGTGGTAAGACGGAAGTTTATCTACAAACAATTGAGAAGGCATTGCAACAAGACAAGACAGCTTTGATGTTGGTTCCTGAAATATCTTTGACACCGCAGATGGTTAACCGTGTTGTTGGGCGTTTTGGCGATCAGGTGGCTGTTTTGCACAGTGGTTTGTCAAATGGTGAGCGTTATGATGAATGGACTCGAATTGAAAATCATGATGTCAAGGTCGTTGTTGGAGCCAGAAGTGCTGTTTTTGCACCTTTGGATCACATTGGATTGATTATTATTGATGAGGAACATGAGGCTAGTTATAAGCAAGATGATAATCCGAGATACCATGCTCGAGATGTTGCCTTGTGGCGGGCTCAGGTTAATAAATGCCCAGTAGTGCTCGGTAGTGCCACACCTTCATTAGAATCACGTGCAAGAGCTGAGAAGGGTGTCTATACGTTAATTAGAATGAAGAAACGAATCAACAATCAAGTTTTGCCACACGTCCACATTGTTGACATGCGTGATGCTGAAAATTCAGCTGTTAAAGGTGATTTTTCTCCAGCCTTGAAATCAGGGCTTGAAGAAACCCTAGCTAATCACAATCAGGCGATAGTATTGTTAAATCGGCGCGGTTATTCTTCGTTTATGATGTGTCGTGAATGTGGATTCGTCCTTAAATGTCCAAACTGCGATGTTTCGCTGACTTATCATAAGGACCTTGGTAAAATGAAGTGTCACTATTGTGGACATGAAGAGCCAGTGCCTAAGATTTGTCCGAACTGTCACAGTAAGAAAATTGGTTTTTATGGTACTGGAACACAAAATATCGAACAACAGTTGAACGATTTGTTTCCAGAGGCTCGTGTTTTGCGAATGGATGTCGATACAACAAGAAGAAAAGGTGCCCATGCAAAAATCTTGCAACAATTTGGTCAACATAAAGCTGATATTTTGTTAGGAACCCAGATGATTGCTAAAGGATTGGATTTCCCAGATGTTACACTGGTTGGGGTCATTAATGCTGACACAACTTTGAGTTTGGCTGATTTTCGTGCCAGTGAGCGGACTTTTCAATTGTTGACACAAGTTAGTGGTCGAGCTGGTCGGGCCGAAAAAACTGGTCATGTGATAATTCAGACATTTAATCCAGATCATTATGCGATCAAAGACGCATCTAAGCAGGATTATGAGACATTCTTTAAACAAGAGATGTATCTCAGACATCAATCGAATTACACGCCTTATTATTTCACAACGCTGATCAGTGTCGCTAACCAAGATGAGGGAAAGACATTAAAACAGAGTTATTGGCTGAAAAAACAACTTCAAACTGCTTTATCGAAAGATGCAATTCTATTAGGACCAAGTCCAACGATGATTTCACGTAAACAAAACAAATATTATTATCAAATTATTGTAAAATATAAGAATGAGCCACAACTGCATCAAAAATTATTAGAGATTCTAAATGAAACACAAGCTGATACTAAAAATGGCTTTACGATTGCGATTGATAACGAACCACAACATATTGATTAATGAGGGTGATTGAATGACAAAAATAATTTTTCTAGGAACACCAGAATTTTCGGCAACTGTTTTAAAAGGACTATTAAAAGAGGGCTACGATATTATCGCTGCTGTGACACAACCGGATAAACCTGTTGGTCGTAAACAAAAGCTTCAAAAGAGTCCCGTTAAACTCATCGCTGAAGATGAAAACATCAAACTTTACCAACCAGTTAAATTGCCAGGAAGTCCCGAGGTTGAGGAATTGAAGGCTTTAAAGGCAGACTTGATTGTTACAGCAGCTTATGGTCAATTTTTACCAACCAGTTTCTTGGAGTCGGCTAAAGTTGCTGCTATCAACGTGCATGGTTCCTTGTTACCTAAGTATCGAGGTGGTGCACCAATTCAATGGTCATTACTAAATGGTGACAAAGAAACTGGAATTACGATCATGTATATGGTCAAAGGGATGGATGCTGGTGATATTATCAGCCAAGAAAAATTACCTATCACTCGTGACGATGATAACGGCAGTCTCTTTGAAAAGATGGCTGTCGTCGGTCGTGAATTGTTGCTAGATACTATTCCTAAAATTTTGAGCGACGATATTCAACCAGTTAAGCAAGATCCAGATCAAGTTGTTTTCTCACCTAATATTTCTAAGGAACAAGAACGCATTGACTTTACAAAGCCTGCTGAAGATGTCTTTGATCAAATTCGTGCCTTGAGCCCTGATCCTGGTGCTTGGACTTTGATTGATGGTCAGAGAACTAAAATTTATCAGACTGAAGTTGTAGAAATTAATTCTCAGCAAGCGGTCGGAACTATTTTTGATTTAGGTAAGAAAAAATTGGTTATTGTTGCTGGTGATGGTCAAGGCGTTTCAATTAAGAAGATTCAACCAGCTGGTAAAAAAATGATGGATATTGCCAATTACATGAATGGAATGGGCAAGAATCTAGAAAAAGGACAACAAATTATTGATGAAAAATAATCCCCGAGCATTAGCAGTCGAAGCACTGACACGAGTTTTCCAAAGCAAGGCATATTCAAATATTGAAATCAGCAATCTTTTAAATAAATCTGAAATGTCAGATGCTGATAGTCGTTTGATGACTAATATCGTCTACGGTGTAATTCAGCATAAATACGTTTTGGAATATCAATTGGAACCATATTTGAAGGATAAGAAGCTTGATCTGTGGTTGGATTTATTGCTACAGACGGCTGTCTACCAAATGTGTTACTTGGACAAGATTCCTGCACATGCAATTTTGAATGAATCAACTGAAATTGCCAAGAAACGCGCCAATCAAGGTGCAGGTAATTTGGTTAATGCTGTTTTGAGAAACTTTCAGCGTCACGGAACTAGAGATATGCCTGGTAAAGATACAATTTATGACATGAGCCTTTTGTATAGTGTTCCACGTTGGTTAGTTGATAAGTTTGTTGAACAACAAGGTATCGATAAAACTAAGGAAATTTTACAAACAATTAATCAACCTTCGAATGTTTCAATTCGTGTAAATACAAATAAGACAACTGTCGCTGACTTACAAAAAGTTTTACAAGAAAAAGGATTTGACGTAAAACCAAGCAAAATTTCAGCAGTTGGGTTAGTCTGTGAGAGTGGTAATCTGGTTGATACTGATGAATTCAGGGCCGGATTATACACAATTCAAGATGAGAGTTCAATGTTAGTTGCTCCAGCGCTTGATTTGCAACCAAATAGCCGTGTACTCGATGCCTGTGCTGCCCCTGGTGGAAAGACAACGCATATTGCCAGTTATATTAAAGCTGGTGAAGGTGAAGTCACTGCCTTGGATATTCACAAGCACAAGACTAAGTTGATTCGTAGTAACAGTGAAAGAATGGGTTATGAAGATATTATTAGTACAGGTGCAACTGACGCACGTAAAGCTAAAGATATACTCAATACCACATTTGATCGTATTTTAGTTGATGCTCCTTGTTCTGGACTAGGTTTGATGAGAAGAAAACCTGAGTTGAGATACTTCCGTCAACCAGAAGATTTGATGAATCTTCAACGAGTTCAACTTGA
This sequence comes from Companilactobacillus huachuanensis, assembly GCF_005404815.1. GTDB lineage: Bacteria > Bacillota > Bacilli > Lactobacillales > Lactobacillaceae > Companilactobacillus > Companilactobacillus huachuanensis. The sequence goes on along the minus strand of NZ_BJDF01000010.1, from coordinate 40,748 downwards.
AATCCTCAATAGTATGGTTGATCTACTAGAAGTTAACGGTAAGATGGTCTTCAGTACATGTACCTTCGATGATGAAGAGAATGAACAAGTAGTTGAGAAGTTTCTAGCTACTAACAAGAATTTTGAATTAGTACCAGTTAAGCATGATCCAGCAATGGATAATTCCGTTAAAGATGGCATGCTTAAGGTTCTACCAAGTGATTACTTTACGGATGGTTTCTTTATAGCTACTTTTGTTAGAAAAAATTAAAGAGGTAAGGTCTAAACTGATGGAATATGCGTTATTAACTGATGTTGGAAAACTCAGAGAAAACAATCAGGATTATGTGAATGTTTTCAAGAATAAGAAAGATATTGTTTTTGGAATTGTTGCTGATGGTATGGGTGGACACCGTGGTGGCGACGTTGCCTCAGATATGGCAGTCTCTCATTTAGGTCACAATTTCGAAGAATCAGAAGTTGACAATATTGCTGAACTACGCGAATGGATCATTCGTGAATTGAGTAAGGAAAATGACCGCATCGTTTCCGTTTCTAACCAATTCGATGATTTGAATGGTATGGGAACAACGATGGTCGGGGTGTTCTTTATCGGTGATAAGATGATGGTCGTAAACGTCGGTGATTCTAGATGCTACATTTTCACTGATGGTGAATTGAAACAGTTGAGTGTTGATCACTCATTGGTTCACGAATTATTGGAGACCGGTCAAATTAGTCCCGAAGAGGCGGAAAATCATCCGCAGAAGAATATTATCACGCAGACACTCGGAGTCTCACAAACCGTTCAGCCACGTGTCAAAGACTTTGATTTGGTTGATAACTCAATCATTCTCTTATGTACCGATGGGTTAACGAATATGGTTCCAGAAAATGAAATCAAAGATGTTTTAGCACAAAAGATGAGTCTGGAAACCAAGTGTCATATCTTGATCGACAAAGCAAATGCAGCCGGTGGAAGAGATAATATTACTGCCTTACTCTTTTCTACTAAGAATAATGGAGGTAATCGCTAGATGGAGAAAGGTTACCTAGTAGGCGGTCGTTATGAGATTCTAGGTACACTTGGTGAAGGCGGAATGGCCAATGTTTATTTGGCTAATGACACACTTTTAAACCGGAAAGTGGCTGTAAAGGCTTTACGGTATGATCTCCAGGATGATGAATCTGTTAAAAAGAGATTTGGACGTGAAGCTAAGGCAACTAGTGGTCTCTCAAATCCAAACATTGTTAATGTTTTGGATGTTGGAAATGATGATGGCGTGCAATATATTGTTATTGAATATGTCGATGGTCCGAATCTGAAGAAATATATCCGGACTCATTTTCCAATTCCATACCGCGAAGTTGTCGATATTATGAAACAGATTTGCATGGCAGTGTCTGATGCCCATGAACACGGAATCATTCATCGTGATTTGAAGCCAGAAAATATTTTGGTAGATGAGAAAAAAGATCCGATTCAAGTTAAAGTATCAGACTTTGGAATTGCCCTAGCATTGAGTGAACGTTCGATTACGAGAACTAATTCACTCCTAGGGTCCGTTCACTATATGTCGCCAGAGCAAATCAAGGGACGTTCAGCAACTGTTTTATCAGACATCTATGCCTTAGGAATTATTCTGTTCGAATTGTTGACGAAACATGTTCCCTTTACAGGTGATACTGCCGTAACAGTTGCTTTGAAACATTCCAAAGAGGAGATGCCCGATTTAAAGAAGATTGATCCAAACATCCCTCAGCCACTTGAAAATGCCGTTCTCAAAGCTACAGCCAAGGATCCAGATCAACGCTACCAATCTGTTCGTGAGATGTGCGATGATCTGAATACTTGTCTGATGCCAGAGCGAGCTGATGAACCTAAATTTATACCGACCCCAATTAATAATTTAGAAGAAACAAGAGTTATGGAACCACTTGATGATGCAGTCGAGAAGGCGGCCTCAGAGAAGAAACCACAGAAGATGAGTCGCAGACGTAAGATGATTTTGTTGGCTTCAATTGTGCCACTGGTTTTGATACTTTTTATAGTTGCGATGGTGATGAAGAGCAATCAAGAAACAACCGTCCCTGATTTGTACAATTTGACAGTTAAACAGGCTAACGTTATTCTCAAAAGTTCTAACTTGTCCGTTGGAGATCTCTCCAAAGAAAATGATGATGATGTCGAGGCAGGACATGTTATTAAATCGATTCCGGCCAAGGGCTTGAAACTGAAAAATGGTGCAAAAGTTAATTTGGTTGTCAGTTTGGGAGCTACATACTACAAGATGCCGAAATTAGTTGGTAAACAATATGAAGATATTTCTGATAATTTGAAACGACGTGGTTTTAAAGTCAAAGTTGATTACAAAGCAACTAACCAATATGACGCGGGAACGATTATTAAGCAAAGTATTCCGAGTGGTAAGAAGGTTGTGACAAAGAATAAGTCTTTGACATTAACTGTGGCTAAAATTAAGACAGTCAAACCAAAAGTCGTCAAAGTCAGGGATTTAACTGGCTATAATTTGAAGAGTATTCAAGACTATGCTTCTGAAACCGGTTTAACTTTGAATACATCCTATGATTATTCAGACGATATTGAAGATGGTCTTTTGATTAGTCAAACACCGACTGCTAATAGTACAATTAGCCAAGGCGGTACGTTGTCCGTTGTTATTTCTAAAGGTGCTGATCCTGACAAGAGTAGCAGCAATGACAAAGATACTAGCAATTCGGATAGCAGTGACAACAGTAGTAATTCGTCAGGAACCAATACTGTAACAAAAGATATTACGATTCCATACGACTCAAGCGGTAACAACAATGTCACGATTTATATTTCCGATGCCACACATAGCATTGGAACAGTCTACAAAACTATGACTATTACCGGAGATACACCAGTAACATTGAGCTTTAATCTTAAAGATGGACAAACTGGATCATATATAGTTGAGCGTAACAACAAGACTGTGCTTGGTGGTTCAGTAAATGGGTGATTTATGGAACGAACAGGAAGAATTATAAAATCAATCAGTGGATTTTATGATGTTTTGGATGATGAGAATTCTGAATTGATCAGAACGCGAGCACGTGGAAATTTTCGTAAACGAAAAATCAAGCCATTAGTTGGTGATAAGGTTAAATTTGATGCGACTGGTGATTTAGGTTATATTCTAGAAATTTTACCTCGTGATAATAGTTTAGTTCGCCCACCGATTGCCAATATTGATCAAGCAATCGTTGTCACTTCAGCGGCTGAACCTAATTTCTCGAGTAATTTGTTGGATAAAATTTTGATCAATATTGAACATAACGATATTAAACCACTGATTTATTTAACAAAATCGGATCTTTTGAGTGACGACAAATATTTGGAACTGAAGGAAATTTTGGCTGGATATCATAACGCCGGTTATCAAGTATTTGACGATCAGGACAGCTATAATGATATGCAAGTTGAAAAACTTAAGGCAACGTTTGCTGATAAAGTGACCGTTTTCACAGGACAATCAGGTGCCGGTAAATCAACACTGTTAAATCATATCGATACAGAACTGGGACTCGCTACGGCAGCAATCTCTCAAACTTTGAATCGTGGAAAGCATACAACACGCCAAGTGTCGTTATTTGATATTGCAGACGGGTTAGTAGCTGATACACCAGGATTTTCATCAATAGATTTGATGGATGTCACGGCCGAAGAATTGCCAACACTTTTTCCAGAATTTCTTCAATATAGCGGTGGCTGTCAATTTAGAGGCTGTCACCATGTTAATGAACCCAATTGTAAGGTTAAAGAAGCTTTAGAGGCTGGAGAAATTATGCACAGCCGTTATGACAATTACTTATACTTCTTAAATGAAATTAATTCGTACAAAAAAAGATATTGAGGAGCTGAATTTAAATGACAGTAAAGATTGCACCTTCAATTTTATCTGCAGATATTATGAACCTAGAACGCGATGTTAGAGCAGCTGACCAAGACGGGGCAGATGTCTTTCACATTGACTTGATGGATGGAAACTTTGTTCCAAACATGTCCTTCAGTCCGGCTATTATCGAAGGGATGCGCCGAGTTACTGACAAACCTCTAGATATTCACATGATGATTGAAAATCCTGATGCTTATATCAAGACAGTTATCGATGCTGGGGCAAGTACCGTTTTGATCCATGCAGAGAGTACGCAACATATCTATCGTTCAATTGAACTAGTTAAGAGTTACGGGGCTAAGGCTGGGGTTGTAGTTAATCCTGGAACTCCGCTAGAAACCGTTAAGGAATTGTTCCCAATTATTGATCGTATTTTAGTTATGACTGTTAACCCCGGATTTGGTGGTCAAACATTTATTCCTGGTATGACTAAGAAAATTCAACGTTTGGATCAACTACGTCAAACAGCGGCTGATGATAACTTTGATATTGAAGTCGATGGTGGTATTAATGCTGAAACAATCGCTCAATGTGCTAAAGCTGGTGCTGACATTTTTGTTGCCGGATCATATCTCTTCAATGGACAAGATGGACTCAAAGACCGCATTGATGGTCTACGTTCAGTGGCTTTGGAAGCTAAGCAATGAAACGAGTAAATATTCTTTTAGGTGGACCACAGAGCGAATATCCAGAGGAGCTGAATAAGAGTATCAAAGCAATTCCTGGACCATGGGTGGGTGCTGACCGAGGTAGTCTACACTTGATGGCAAATGGCGTAATGCCTGAGATTGCTATCGGTGACTTTGATTCGATCAGTAAAAAAGAACAAAAATTGTTGCAAGATAATGTACCGATTTTTAAAAAATTCCCTCCCGAAAAGGACGATACTGATTCAGAGCTTTGTTTATTAGCTGCTCGTGAAAAATTTAATGCTCAAGAATATTACGTTTATGGAGCAACAGGTGGTAGAATCGACCATTTTTTGGTTAATTTATTTCTGCCTTTTGACCCAAGATTCACTGATTTTTATGACAAACTGTATTATAAATCAGCAACAAATACGATTCGCTTTTTTAGACCAGGGCGATATTCGATTTTTAAAGAAAATGGAATGAAGTATATTGCCTTTGTCAATTTGGGACCAGTAACCCATCTGAATTTGATTGATGCGAAATATAAATTAAATGATTTTAGCATTGATCATCCGGTAAGCTGGGCTAGCAATGAGTTTGTTGGCGATACGATCGACTTCAGTTTTCAGAGTGGAATCGTTGCTGTGATTCAGAGTTGTGATAAAAATTAAAAATAAATTTAAACTTAATTATCAATAATTTGGTATCCTTTCCAAGGATGCCTTTTTTTGTACCCTTAAAAGCTAATATTAGATAATTGGTATAGGTATAAAATGACGATAGTTTGACCTTCAAAATTGGTCGATTTCAAAAAAGACGTTGACAATTTTTAAGTACGAGTGTAAATTAATCACCAATTACATGATTAAAACTTATTTAATCTTATTAGACGTTGAAGAGAAGAGTAGGTTTATTAGTAGCTTGGATAGTGACCACTGGATAGTGAAAAGGTGGAGCGAACGTATAACTGAAGATGAGCTTGGAGTCTTACCTAGGTGAAAGCCAAAGGTACGCAAGGATGCGATATCATCCCGGACATGTTAGTGTCGTTGAGGTATTTTGTGTAAGCAAGATGCGAATTAGGGTGGTATCACGGTAATCGTCCCTACATTGCAGAGAAGTTCTGTATTTGTAGGGGCGATTTTTTTAGTTGCTCTTGGTGGACAAGCCACCGAGAACAACTAAAAAAACAACCAAAAATAAGTTATTTAAAGAAAAGATTTGATGATGAAACCCAGAGTTGTCCACTTAGAGCAACTTATGGGGGCGACTAATTGTCGCCCGTATGATCCTCTTTCCTACGATTGCTTTACCTTCCATGCTTTTTACCATCCGATGCCAAACAAACTTCTTCAATATATCCAGTAAGATCAAAATATTTTAATCAAAAAAAGGGGCCGAAATAAATGAAAAATTTCTGGTTTAAACCAACTTAAAAAATTAGAGAATTATTAGAAACTTGAGGAGGAATGGAAATGAGAAAAGGGAAAAATTTATTAGCTTCAGCAATTCTATTTTTGTCAGTCATCCTGTTAGTGGGATGTGGCAAGAGTGCTAAAGCAGCTGATAGCAATACCATAACTATCGGATCACAAGGGTCAGACTTGAATATCTGGGAACATATTGCCAAGAGTTCACAAGCCAAAAAGTTAGGGCTAAATATTAAGACGAAGGAGATTACCGATGGGGCGCAATTGAATACTGCCACTAGTCAAGGCCAAGTCGATGTCAACGCCTTTCAGTCATGGTCATATTACGATGCCTACAATAAGCAAAATCCAAAAGGGAAGTTAGCCGCTTTAGGCACAACTTACTTGGAACCTTTGGGAATCTATTCAAAGAAATATAAAAAAATAAGTGAAATTCCAAATGGCACTACAATTGCCATTGCTAACAATCCAGCAAACACATCACGTGGCCTATTGTTACTACAATCAGCTGGTTTGATTACTTTGAAGAAGGGTTTCAACGCCTTGAGCAATACGAAAGATATTGCTTCAAATCCTAAGAATCTTCAATTCAAAGAAATTGACGATACCACTGGCCCCCGTGTTTTGAATGATGTGCCTGTTGTTCTCATTTCCAACACCGTTGCTTTGGAAAGTGGTCTACATGTTTTGACGGATTCGATCTACCATGAAAAAATCGATCAAAGTACGAAGGATAATGTCAATATTCTCGCTACTGCCGCCAAGAATAAGAATAATGCTAATTACAAAAAATTAGTGAAGTTGTATCACAACAAAGAAATTCAAGCTTATATTAAGAAAAAGTATTACGGAACAAAGATTGAAGTAAATAAACCATTAACATATTTGGAAAATAAATAATAAAAATTTTAAGGAGATATTTAATTATGGCTAAAGTTGAAAGTTTTACATTGGATCACACAAAGGTAAAGGCACCATATGTACGTTTGATTACTGAAGAAAATGGTGCAAAGGGTGACATAATTTCAAACTACGATTTACGTTTAGTTCAACCAAATGAAAATGCGATTCCTACTGCAGGATTGCATACGATCGAACATTTGCTAGCTGGACTTTTAAGAGACCGTCTTGATGGCGTTATCGACTGTTCTCCATTCGGTTGTCGGACAGGATTCCATTTGATCGTTTGGGGTGAACATTCAACGACTGAAGTTGCTACTGCTTTGAAAGGTGCTTTGGATGACATTGCTAACAAAGTTGAATGGAAAGATGTTCAAGGCACTGACAAGTATAGCTGCGGTAACTATCGTGATCACTCATTGTTCTCAGCTAAGGAATGGTCGAAGAAGATTCTTGAAGAAGGAATTTCCAATGATCCTTATGAACGTCACGTAATCTAATACGTAATAAAGAAGGTAATTTATGAGTTTATTTGAAGTTTTGGAGAAACAAGTTGTCCTCGTTACTGGTGGTTTTCAGGGTATCGGCCGTCAAGTGGTTACCACATTTCAGAATGAGAAAGCCATCGTGATTGCGGCAGATCTGTCATATCAAAATACTGAACTCAAGCAAGTTAATGATCATGAATATCAAATTAATTTGGATGTCAGTTCTGAATCCAGTGTTCAAAATTTGGCTAAGCAATTGAATGATTTAAAATTAACACCAAATATTTTAGTAAACGTTGCTGGAATTTCAACAATGGATTACTTGATTGATAGTGACACAGCTGATTTTGATAAGACTTTGGCTGTCAATACGCGTGGAACATACCTCATAAGTAAATATATTGTTAAATTGATGGTAGCGGCTAAAAGACCGGGAAAAGTAGTTTTGATAGCTTCTCAGGCTGGCAAGAATGGTTATCGAGCTATGTCAGCTTACGTTGCATCTAAACATGCGGTACTCGGTTTGACCAAAACGTTGGCAATTGAAGTTGCCAAGAATCAAATCAATGTCAATGCGGTCTGTCCTGGTATTATTGAAACGTCGATGAAACACCGTGAAAGAAAAGATGGTGCCAAGATTCGTGGTTTGACTGCTGAAGCAATTGAGCGAGAAGATAATACTCAAGTTCCACTGGGTCGGACTGGGACGCCACAAGATGTTGCTAATGTCGTATTATTCTTAGCGAGTCCGTTGTCAGATTATATGACTGGTCAAGGAATCAATGTTACTGGTGGAATGACTATGAATTAAAAAAATATCTCTTTCCAGAATTTTTTAATTTTGATTTTTTAATTTTAGGCAAATTTTATAAAAAATGAGTTGTATCACACACTTAAAAATAATCAGGTGGGATACAACTCATTTTGTTAGTTTTAATACTTCATGAATGGCTGAAGGTTGAAAGTTTAGTTAAGTATGCCGTTTCCAGAGCTGAGAGTATTCAATTGCTGCGCGGAACGGCCCGAGCCAAAGAGCGGTCTCGGACCTCGGTTGAAGCCTCGCAAAACCCGCGAGTCTTCAACACGCCCGGTGGTGTAATTGCTGAAGCAATAACGCCACTTTCGCTGCAAAATGAATACTCTCAGCTCTTCCAACTAGTTTATTTTTTATTAGCAGGGATAATAAATTAGCTCTAAGACTGTAATAACAATGATTAGATTAATTTTTCACCTTTCAACCTTCAGTGATTGACACAAATGCTTTAAAAATAATTATTTAACGCGTGATACTAGAAAGTATTGATAATTCAAAAATATTTTAATAAGAAGTATTATAGAAATAATCAATATATTAGGAGTTTAAAAAATGACTGAATTTAATACCAAATTGGTTCATGGGAAACCACAAAATGATAACAATACTGGGGCGGTCAACGTACCGATTTATAATTCATCAACATATATTTATCCATCAGTTGAGGCCAAGGTAAAATATGATTACGCACGTTCTGGCAATCCGACTAGAAATTATTTGGAAGAGCAAGTCGCCGGTCTGGAAAATGGTTATCGAGGATTTGCCTTTTCGTCTGGATCTGCAGCAATTCACGCTGTTCTAGCTATTTTCAAACCTGGTGACCACATCATCATTGGTAAAGAAATTTATGGTGGAACTTTTAGATTGATCAATGAATTTCTGAAGCGTTGGCAACTAGAATTCACTGCCGTGGATACGCAAAATCCGGATGAAATTGAGGCAGCAATTAAGCCAAATACTAAAGCAATTTATTTTGAAAGTTTTACAAATCCGCTTTTACACGTCACAAGTGTTAAAGCAACTGCTGAAGTAGCCAAGAAACATCATATTTTAACGATAGTGGATAATACCTTCTTATCACCATATCTTCAACGTCCATTGGATTTAGGCGCTGACATCGTGATTCATTCAGCTACCAAGTATCTTAGTGGACATTCCGATGTTATTGCCGGTATGGCTGTTGCAAAAAATAAAGAGTTGGCTGATCGAATTTACTTCAATCAAAATGCCATCGGTTCAACGCTTTCACCAGAGGATTCCAACTTAGTTCGTCGTGGGATTCAAACCTTGTCAGTTAGAATGGATCGTCATTTGGAGAACGCTCAAAAGATTGTTGAATTTTTGCAGAATCGTAAGGAAATCGCTAAAATTTACTATCCAGGAATTTCCGGTAGCAAAGATCATGAAATAGCTGCTAAAGAAACCGATGGATTTGGTGGAATTGTTTCATTTGAGCTGGCAGATGGTTTGGATTCAACAAAGTTTGTTGAAGGAACTAAGTTGATCCAATTAGCGGTTAGTTTGGGTGCTGTCGAGAGTTTGATCGAATTGCCATATAAGATGACACACGCTGAACTTTCATCTGAAGAGCAGTTAAAAGCTGGTATTACACATCAATTAGTTCGCCTGTCAGTTGGGATTGAAGATTCAAAAGATTTGATTGCCGATTTAGCACAGAGTTTGGATAAATTAGATTAAAAATAAAAACGCGGAATTTTTTATAAATTCGGCGTTTTTTCTTTAAATGAAAAAGCAATTTATTGAGGAAAAATAATATAATGAAATCGTAATTGTAAGCACTAACAAATATATTATTTGGGGGATTAGGATATGGTACGGAGTAAAGCTGAAGTTAGAGATGAATTACTTAAAATTGATACTGGATTTAAAGATAAGAATGGTAAAAAAATTGGAGTAGATAGTTTTGCTTCTTTTTTGACGACTAAGCATAAATTCCCATTGTATGATGATATTGTTGGTGAATTTGAAAAGAGTGGAATCGTGGATTTTAAGCCATCGGATTTTCAATCAAGTGGTTCTAAATCAAAAGAATCCAAATCAAATGATTTTCCAAAACCATCGTTCGATAAGGAATCCTTTGCGTTTCCAGATGATTTTTTTAATGAAAAAGATTTTAAAAATGATTATATGTTTGTTGGTTTAAATGCAGCGTATCGTACAGGAGATAAAGATTATAGTGGTTGGGGTAACTTTCGAGATACTGATAGACCAACAAATACCTATAAACTATATGTCCAAACTAGTGATAAATGTTTTGAGGGAAGCTATATCACAGATATTATTAAATCATATGAAGATAGCAATTCAGGAAATGTGATGCGTAACTTTTTTATTAATGATGATGAAATATCGTTTTTAAGTCATCCTGAATCAACACCGAACTTGGATGCTAGAAGAATTGATAAATTGGTTTTGGGGCATTATCAGGATGAACTGTCAAAGGTTAAGGCTATGCTGACTAAAGCTGATGATGATTATAAAGCTGGAAACAAATATGTAGAAAATAAGTATAAATTAAAAGAGAACAATGTACCGCAAAGGTCCAAACTAAAGAAATTATGTATTGAGAATAAAAACACTTTAGATAATTCACTAGGTATATTCATACGAGAATGCTTAAAAATTCAACCAAATTGGCTAGTTGTTTTTGGAGCCGATGCAAATGAAGTTTTGGACAAGATGGTTGTTAGTGATTACTTTAAGAATAAAGTTGATGAAATTAAAAATAATAATAAAGAGTACAAATTTAATGTGATGGATTTATTGGAACATCGTCGAGTAGAAGTAACACATTATGCTACTCAAAGTGTGCCACTTAAGAAATATAAAAAGGGCTCTGGGGACAAGAAGAAAAATAAAGATTCTGAAAAAGAGAAAAGAGGTTATAAATTTAGGGACTGGGTCAATTACGCACCGTACGAACTTATCACTAAAGTAGATGAGATGAAGGAAAAGGAGGAATTAAGAAAACAAAAAGAATCAAATAATAAATAATTATAAAACTAAATGCAAAGGGTATGCATTCTCAAATTGAGAGAATACATACCCTTTGCAAGTTAATTATTATTTTTTTTTGCATCCGAAGGACCTTCATTAAAGGGCAGCTTCCCATCAGCCTCGATAGTAGAAACATCATCAAATTTAAAATGGATCTCATTAGTCTTTGGCTGAAAATTGTCAACCTTAAACTTACTCTTCAAAATTCGAATGGCGGGGGCATCATTAATAAAAATCAAATCTTGTCCGTTCATTCGTGAATAACCTTTAACGGCTAAATCATTTTTAGTGGGTGATCCAGTCGAATCAATCGATAAATTATGAAAATCCAATGTGGAAGTCTGTCTCAATTCCAATTTGTGATAGACAAATGAATCTTTTAAATAGGCTTTTGAATGCTTTTGTAACAACAATTGAATCGAAGTATTATCTGCAAACAATTGACTATTCTCTAACGACAATCCAATGGCCTTAACTTTTCTTCCGGTTAAAATCTGAGAATCCTTAAATGAGAAATAGGCATCTTTTCCATAAATAGTATCCCAATCGTCGACTGTTTGGCGGTTGATTGAAATGTTATCGCCATAAATTCTTGCACCATCATAAGCAGAGAGGGTATTATCCTCATTAGCCGTATAACTGATAGCTAAATTTTTAAAAATAATGATATTTTGTTCACCAACCGTAAAACTACAGAATAATCTGACGTCATTTTTATTCTCTGTTTTACCAACGAAACTAATATTTCTTCTAATAGTGCAAATAAAAGGGTCAGTACTTGAAAAATAAGTGCCTGGCATTAGCTCAATTATATCGCCATCTTTAGCATTAACGATGGCCTGTGTTAGCTGCTCATCATTTTTGTTTTGATTGCCAATTAATATTTTCATAGAATCCCCCCTTAATTAATTAAAACCTATTATAATAGTGTAAAATAAAAAGGACCAACAATATAATTGCTAGTCCTTTTTAATGAATTAAGTGATAATTATACACGAGTAACTTTTCCTGATTTCAATGCTCTAGCTGAAACCCATACACGTCTAGGTTTACCGTCAATCATGATACGAACTTTTTGCAAGTTTGGCTTCCAAGAACGCTTTGATTGGTTAAGGGCGTGAGAACGCTTGTTACCGAATACTGTTTTACGGCCTGTAATAATATCTTTTGCCATGGGACCGACCTCCTTTGGCTACATGTTTTTTCTTTAAAATATCACCTGACTAATTTACCATAAGTAAGAATTGAAATCAATAGATTATTTAGGGATTAATATGGTTTAATGTTGTATAAATCTTTAATTCGAAATGTTGCTATGATAGAATTTTATTGTTTATGATAGATTTGGTCCATGAATAGGAGGATCCAGAGATGGCAGTTACAATTAAAACAAAGCACGGTGAAATTGATGTTTCAACAAATACTGTTGCCACAATCGTTGGCGGAGCCGCTTCTGATATCTACGGTATCGTAGGTATGGCAAGCAAGAACCAATTCCGTGATGGTATGAATACAATTTTGAATCGTGAAGACTTTTCTAGAGGTATAGTTATCCATCAAGAAGATGGTAAACTGGCCGTTGATGTCTACATAATCGTCGGATACGGAATTAAAATTTCAGAAGTAGCAAAAAATTTAAAAGAAAAAGTAAAATACAACCTAGAAACAATGCTTGGAACACCAGCTGGCACTGTTAACGTGTATGTCCAAGGAATTAAAGTTCTGGACGATATCGAATAGGAAAGCTAGTTGGAGGGGAAACTTTTGAGCAAAGAACTAATTACAAAAAAAGAATTTTCAGATATGGTGCGTGTCGCATCGCACAGACTTGAAAAGAATGCTAAGTTTGTAAATTCACTTAATGTCTTTCCGGTTCCCGATGGAGATACCGGAACTAACATGAGTTTAACAATTCAAAGCGGTTTTAAAGCTGTCAATGAATCAGAGAGTGATCATGTTGGTATACTTGGTAAAGCACTTGCTAAAGGTCTTTTGATGGGAGCTCGTGGAAATTCTGGGGTTATCACATCACAAATTTTCCGTGGCTTTTCAAAGAGTATTGAAGATAAAGACGCTTTGACAGCAATGGATTTAGCTAAAGCCTTCGACGATGGTGTTAAGACAGCCTATAAAGCCGTTATGAAGCCGGTTGAAGGAACAATACTTACTGTTGCTAGATATGGTGCAGAAGCCGGAATGAAGCAAGTAGAGACGACTAATGATTTAGCCGAAGTTATGAAAGCTGTTGTTACTGGTTCAAAGGTTGGACTTAAGAAGACACCATCACTTCTACCAGTTTTGAAGGAAGTTGGCGTTGTTGATTCTGGTGGTCAAGGCTTAGTCTTTATTTATGAAGGCTTCTTAGAAGGCTTGACTGGTCAAACAACGACTGATGAAGAATATATTCCTGATGAAACCGATATGAATGAAATGGTTAATGCCAGTCATCATCAATCATTCCAAGGCCAATTTAGTACCGATGAGATCAAGAATGGCTATTGTACTGAAATGATGGTCAAATTAGGCAAGAATCCCACAACTGATGAAGTTTTCGATAATGAAAAATTACGTAATTATTTGGATGGAATCGGTGATTCATTGATCTGTGTTTCGGATGACGAAGTTATTAAAGTTCACGTCCATACTAACTATCCATATAAAGTTTGGGCTGCTGGTAAAAAGTACGGTGCCTTAGTTAAAATTAAAATCGATAATATGCGTTTGCAACATGAAACTATTGTTGATGAAGATGAAGAACCAGTGGCAGAACCTGTTCAAGAGCCAATTGATTATGCAGTTATTGCTGTTTCATCTGGTGAAGGTTTGACAGAGTTATTCAAGAGTCTTGGTGTTACACATGTTATCAGTGGTGGCCAAACTATGAATCCATCAACTAATGATATTGTTGATGCAATTAACAAATCAAATGCCAAACGTGTTCTAGTATTGCCAAATAACGGTAATATCATTATGGCCGCTAAACAAGCAGTTGATTTGGTTGATATTCCAGTCGCAATCGTTGGTTCTAAGACAATTTCTCAAGGAATGACAGCAATGCTTTCATTCAATCCAGAGGCTGAATTAGAAGAAAACGAAGAAAACATGGAAGACTCATTAGACACAGTTAAGAGTGGTCAGGTTACTCAAGCCATTCGTGATACTGAAATCGATGGATTGAAGATCACTAAGGGACACTATATGGGAATCGTTGACGGTAAAATTTTAGTTGACGAAGAAGATATTGTTGCCACAACAGAACACATGTTGGATAAAATGATCGATGAGGATAGTGAAGTTATCACAATTCTTGTTGGTAAAGACGGTAATGATGACGATGCCCAAAAGATAGCCGATTATTTAGATGATAAATATGCTGATCTTGAAACAGAAATTCATCAAGGTGATCAACCAGTTTATCCATATTTGATTTCGGTTGAATAGTGGGTCCCGTCTCCAGAACTGATAGTATTAACCTGCTATGCGGAACGGTCCGAGCCTGAGAAGCGGTCTTGAACCTCGGTCAATACTATCAGTTCCTCCAACTCATTGGTTTGATAGGTTTTCATTAATAATAATTAATTAAAGTTAGTTGATTTGATAGTTATTTATTTTTAAAATTTATTAAATAATCAAAGTGATAAAATTAACAGATACATTAGCTGTAGGTTGTGAGGAACCGGTCCACACATCAGGTTCCAATTCCTCACAGCCGGAAGCAGCAAAAAAAGTATAAAACATTAAAACCAAAGGAGGCAGTGATGAAACGATTCGTTTTGTCATAGCCTTTTTTCATTTTGAAATATCGTCTAGAGGAAGGGGGAAAGTTTATGGATCTGAGAAAAGTTTCACTAGCGGAATTACCAGGAGTTGGTCCTAAAAAGCTAGAGGCTTTACAATCTCTTGGCATTAATAATGTGTATGATTTGTTGTTTTATTTTCCTTTTCGCTATGAGGATATGCAGGCCAAGTCACTTGATGATGCGGCTGATCAGGAGAAAATTTTGCTTAAAGGTGTCGTTGCTAGTGAGCCAGTCGTAGCACGTTTTGGGTATAAGAAGACCCGGTTGAATGTCAGAATTTTAGTTGATAACGAATCCATCATGGTAACGTTCTTTAATCAGCCGTGGTTAAAAGATAAGTTTGAAACGGGAACTGATGTGGCTGTTTATGGAAAATGGAATGAGAGTCGACGATCGTTGATGGGAATGAAAGTTATCGATATCCACGATAATTCCGTTGATTCTGTTTATTCTGTAAATAAAAATATTCATCAAAAAACCTTGATCAACTTAATCAAGGCAGCGTATGAAAAATATCATGATCAAATTGACACGATTGTACCCACATATATTCGTACGAAGTATAAACTGTTGGATGACGAGCAAATCGTTTCGGGAATCCACTTTCCAAAAACCCAAGAACAAGGGGATGAAGCTCGGCGTAGCGCTAAGTTTCGAGAATTTTTCTTATTTCAGTGTGGCTTACAGAGTATCAAACGCAGTGATGAACAGAAAAACATTGGGATCGTTGAAAAATATGATCATGACTTTATTCAAAAATTTGTCAAAAGTCTGCCTTTTAAATTAACTGACGCGCAAGATCGAGTAACTAAAGAGATTCTTGATGATATGGAATCGACACATCATATGAATCGATTATTACAAGGTGATGTTGGTTCTGGTAAAACAATTGTTTCAGTGATTGCGATGTTGGCGGCTGTTACAGCAGGATACCAGGCGGCAATCATGGCACCAACGGAAATCCTAGCTCAGCAGCATTTTGATAAAATTAGTAAATTATTGGCACCTTTACACATTAAGACAGCTTTGTTAACTGGTTCATTGACTAAAAAGGAACATGATTTTATTGCTGGAGACATTGAAAATGGTAAAACTAACATCGTCGTTGGAACTCATGCCTTGATTCAAGATAGTGTTGATTTCAAAGAACTTGGGTTCATAGTTATTGACGAGCAGCACCGTTTTGGTGTTAATCAACGAAAAGCTTTGCGTGAAAAGGGGCAGAATCCAGATGTTCTTGCAATGACAGCTACACCAATTCCTCGTACTTTGGCAATTACAACTTATGGCGATATGGATGTTTCACGAATTGATCAACTTCCAGCTGGTCGAAAAAAAGTCGAGACTTACTGGATCAGAAGTCAAAAAGTCGAACAGATGTATCATTTTGTGTCTAAGGAATTGAGTGATGGTGCACAGGTTTATGTTGTTACACCGTTGATTTCGGAATCAGAATCGATGGATCTGAAGAATGCGGAATTGATTTATGATAAATTTACTGAACTATTTGGTCAGAAATATCATATCGGGCTCTTGCATGGACAAATGCCAAATGACCAAAAAGAAACGGTTATGAGGGACTTTTCAGATAAAAAAATCGATGTTTTGGTTTCGACAACAGTTATTGAAGTTGGTGTTGATGTACCTAATGCATCAGTTATGGTAATATATGATGCTAATCGTTTCGGTTTATCGCAGTTGCATCAGTTGCGTGGTCGTGTTGGACGTGGGGAAAAACAGTCGTATTGTATTTTGATTGCTGACCCTAAGAATGAATCAGCCACGGAGCGTATGAAAATTTTGACGTCAACTAATGATGGCTTTGTCTTAGCTGAAGCAGATTTGAAGATGCGTGGTTCTGGAGATTTGTTGGGAAATCGCCAATCCGGTTTGCCTGAATTTAAAGTTGGTAATCCAATCAACGATATTAATATCTTGGAAGTGGCTCAAGAGGAGGCTAGTCGACTTTATGAGGACGAAAAATTACTTAATAATCCTGAGACTAAAGCCTTGAAGTCATTTATTAACGATGAATATGAACAATTAAATAATTTTGATTAGCGAGGAAACAAAATGAAAATAGCTGTTGATGCTATGGGTGGCGACAATGCACCACAAGTAGTAGTTGAAGGAATCGAACGTGCTCGTGACGAATGGAAAGATTTAGAGTTTGTCTTGTATGGTAAAGAATCAGCCATCAAAGAGTATTTGAAAAATGATGAACGGATTACAATCGTACATACAGATACGGAAATTTTGGGTACCGATGAACCAGTCAAAGCCATTCGTTCCAAAAAGGATGCTTCAATGGTTTTGGCCGCACAGTCAGTTAAAGATGGTGAAAACGACGCTTTGTTCTCACTCGGAAATACAGGAGCTTTGTTAGCAGCCGGTATTTTTATCGTCGGTAGAATCAAACAAGTTGCCCGCCCAGCTTTAATGCCAACTTTACCAGCAACAAATTCACCAAAAGGTGTTAATATGTTGGATGTTGGTGCTAACGCCGAAGCTAAGGCATCATACTTACAACAGTGGGCTGTTATGGGTTCGATATATGCTCATGACGTTAAAAAAATCGACAAGCCACGTGTTGCACTACTAAATAATGGTACGGAGTATGACAAGGGCGATAGCATGCACAAAGAGGCCTATCAATTATTGAAGAATACCGAGGGTATCAATTTCATTGGTAATATCGAATCTGGGGACATCTTAGCTGGAAAGGCTGACGTTATCGTAACAGATGGATTTACTGGAAATGCAGCATTGAAGGCGACTGAGGGGACTGCTAAAATTCTCTTAGGTCAACTAAAAGATGCCTTGCTAAATAACGGTATTTTTACTAAAATGGGTGCAGCTATCGTTTCACCATCGCTTAAAGGTATGAAAGAAATGTTCGATACTTCTCAAGCAGGTGGGGCCGTGTTACTAGGACTCAAGTCACCAGTCGTTAAGGCGCATGGTGCTGCTGATAATCGGGCAGTCTATTATACCGTTAAACAAATTTATGATATGTTATCTAACGATACAATTAATAAGGCTAATAAGTATTTTGAAAAAATGAGTGAAAAATAAGGAGAATTCCATCCATGACAGAACAAGAAGTTTTTGACAAAATTGTTAAATTGATTGCCGACAAGTTCGAAGTTGACGCAGCTACCATTACTAGAGAAACATCATTTACAAATGATCTCGACGCAGATTCAATTGACCTTGTTGAATTTGTCCTTGAACTTGAAGACGAATTCGGAGCTGAGATTCCAGATGATGACGCTGAAAAGATTACAACAGTTGGTGCAGCAGCAAGCTACATTTCATCACATCAAAAATAAGGCCATTGGGTCTTATTTTTTTATACTAACGTGCAGTGCTAGTTAAATATCCCAGCTCTTCCGACTAAATAATTGTTATTAATTGAATGTAAAAATATTCAACTAGCACTATGCGTTATACTAACTGAAGGTTTAAAGGTGAAAAATTAATATAACTATAGTTGTTAAAATCCTATGGCTAATTTATTTAAATAATCAGAAGTCTTCTTTTTATTGCTACTGCCATTAAAAAATAAACTAGTTGGAAGAACTGAGAGTATTCATTTGCAGTAATTGAATACTTTCAGTTCTGGAAACGGAATACTTACCTAAACTTTAAACCTTTAGCTATACTGAGAATTATTCGGAATTATTTGGGGCCAAAGTTTAGTATAATTAGTAATATTGGGAAAGGGGACACGTTATGTTAGATCCAAAGTTCTTACAAGTTTTAGATGAGCAATATGGAATTAAATTTAACGATAAAAGACTGGTTGAAAGAGCCATGACTCATTCATCCTTTGATAATGAGCACAAAGAGTTGGGTATTGGTGATTACGAGCGTCTTGAATTTTTGGGAGATGCGGTTTTAGAAATCAATATCTCGCGCTATCTTTTTAAAAAGTATCCGCAATTGCCAGAAGGTAAATTAACACGTTTGAGATCAGATATTGTTCGGACAGATAGTTTTGCTCGCTTTGCTAAAGAAATCAATATTGACAAGTATTTGTTGATTGGTAAAGGTGAAGAAAAACAAGGTGCCCGTCAAAGACATACCTTGTTGGAAGATATTTTTGAGGCTTTCAACGGTGCATTATATCTTGATCAAGGTAATGAAGTAGTTGATGACTTCTTGAAGAAAGTCGTTTATCCTCATATCGACTCGGGTGAATTTTCTGAAGACACTGACTTCAAGACTCATTTGCAAGAAAGATTACAACAATCTGGTGAAGTCGAAATTGACTATAAAGTTATCGATGAAGAAGGTCCTGATCACGACAAGAAATTCAAAGTTGAATTGATTGCCAATGGCAAAATTTTGTCAAAAGGATTGGGATATAGCAAGAAGCATGCCGAACAAATGGCTGCTAAGAGAGCATTAGAAGAATTATAGGAGTCTGTATTTTATGCCGCTAAAATCATTAACGATCAATGGGTTTAAATCTTTTGCTGATAAAACAAAGATTGATTTCACCAGTGGAATAACTGGTATTGTTGGGCCCAACGGGAGTGGAAAATCAAATATTACTGAAGCCATTCGTTGGGTAATGGGCGAGCAATCAGCAAAGAGTTTACGTGGAGACAAAATGGTCGATGTGATTTTTGCTGGAAGTGCAACCCGTCCACAAATGAATCGGGCTGAAGTCATTTTACAATTCGATAATCATAATCGAGAGCTCAAGTCGTCTCAAGATGACTTGGTAATTTGTCGTCGCTTATTTAGAAATGGTGATACTGAGTTTTTGATCAATAATAAGCAGTGTCGTTTGCGTGATATTACGGAACTGTTCATGGACTCAGGGATGGGAAAACAGTCGTTCTCTATCATTTCTCAGGGCCGTGTAGAAGCAATTTTTAACAGTAAGCCAGTTGAGCGCCGAACGATCATTGAAGAGTCAGCAGGGGTTTCACTATTTAAACAAAAGAAACAACAAGCTGAGAATAAAATGTCAGAGACAACCGATAATCTGCATCGTGTTTCAGATATCGTTTCTGAATTGTCAAAACAAGTTGAACCATTGAAAGAGCAAGCTAGTATTGCCCGTGATTACAAGGAACAAAAGAGTAAATACGATAGTATTTATCAAAAAATCTTAACAATTGAAGTTAAAAATTTATCTGCCCAAAAGCGCCAAATTGATAAAGATTTGCGTGAAGTTAAGATGAGTCTTCAAAATATTTCTCAGCAAGTTAAAATTGCTAACAAACAAGTTGAAGATAATAATCAGGCTGTCCAAGATTTAACTAATAAAATTGATGATAATCAAACAAAATTGACTGAGTCGACCAAGACTTTGGAAATTTTCAATGGAAAAGTTGCTGTTGCAGATGAGCGTAATGGTTTCAATTCCTCAAATAAGTCGTCTTTGAATCATCAATTGGCTAATTTGCAAGCAAGCAAAGTAGCTAATCAAGCAAAATTGACTGAATCAAATCAAAAATTGGCTGAATGTATTGATAAGATCAAGAATTTTGAAAAACAATTGGCTGATATTCAACAATTAAAGAAAAAAACACCAGCTGATTTGCAAAAGAACATTGCTGATTTGAGGAATGATTATGTCAATCTATTGCAGGACCAAGTTTCGAATAATAATGAACAGAAATTTTCACAACGGCAATTGGAACGTGTTCAGGCTTCAATAAATGAGCAACAGGATCAATTAACTGATGTGACTGAAAATCTAAATAGTTCGAAAAATGACAATAATTCAATTAGCCAACAAGTTAAAAAGTTAGTTGATGATAATAAGTCGCTCCTTGAACGTGACAAACAGTTGAATCAAAGTATCACTGAAGTAACCGAAACTGGTAAACGTGAAAATAGTAACTATTTGAAGATTTTAGAAAGTCTTCAGGAAATTAAGGCTCGAAAGCGAATTCTTGAAAACATGGAACAGGAGCATGCTGGCTTTTTTGAAGGAGCTAAAAATGTTCTGAATCATGAACAACAATTGTCAGGAATCGTTGGAGCTGTTGCTGAATTGATCTCGGTGCCCAAGGAATATCAATTGGCGATTGAAACAGTTGTCAGTAATCAGTTACAGTCGATCGTTACTGAGGATGAGACTGCTGCCAAAAAGGCAATTGCGTACTTGAGGCAGAGTCGTGGTGGACGGGCAACGTTCTTGCCTGTAAATATTATTCAACCACATAATATTTATGCTAATGATTTGAACAAAGCTCAAATGGTCGCAGGTTTTGTTGGAGTCGCTAGTGATTTAGTTAAATATGATGATAAGGTTTCAAACATCGTTAAAAATATTTTAGGTAACTTGTTGATTGCCAAAGATATTAATGTTGCCACAAAGATTTCTAGTGCTGTTAATCGTAAGTATCGTGTCGTTACCTTAGATGGAAATGTTGTTAACGCTGGTGGTTCAATGACTGGTGGGCAACAACGTCGAGTTAACTCAAGTATTTTGACACGTAAGGATGAATTGCAGTCTTTGAATAAGGATTTGTCAAAACAAGAACTACTGATGGATCAAAAGCAGAAGACTGTTCAGGATTTACGTGATCAATTAACGGCTCTCAATGCTGAAAAGAAGACAGTTGACGATAAGCTGGCCCAATTTAATGCTGAAAAAAATCATTTTGAAAGTGAAATTTCGACTTATCAAAACGAGGAAAAACATTTCAGTGAACGATTGAATGTTGTTAAGTACAATTTGGCTAAATATCAGTCGGAACAAAAGGATTTGCGGACAAACTTAGAGAATCAAACCGAGTCTGCCAAGAAAATCTCACAAGAGATTGAAGATACTCAGGCTGAAATGAATCAGAAGCAAAAAATGTTAACCGATTTTGATGCTGAATTGAAGTCAATTAATCAAAAGGAACAAGCAATTCAAACACAGTTGGCAGTTGTGAAGAGCAATCATGAAAACGACGTCAGTCAAAATGAAGATTTAAAGAAAATTGTTGAACAAACGGATCAGCAAATTTCTGAAATCCAACAACAGTTAACGGTTCTGGACTCTGAACGGAGTCAATTAGATCTTAATAGTACTGAAGTTAAGAGTCGTATTGCAGAACTAAAACGAGAAATTAAACAACTTCAACGGGTTGTAACCGATTTAAAGGCTCAACGTGAAACACAACAAACACTTGCTACTGAATTAAATACTAAGGCGCAACGAAATTTTGATTTGCAAAAGAATGCATCAGATCAACAAGAGACTTTGGCTATTCAAAATACCAAGTTGTCGAATCAAATTGACAGTCGATTGGATACTTTGTCACAAGAGTATCAGTTGACTTATGAGGCTTCACTCTTAGCTTTGAAACAAGGAGATTACGATCCCGAGGAATTGCAAAAAGAGGCCCGTCTGTTGAAGATGGGTATTGAAGAATTAGGAACGGTCAATTTGTCAGCAATCGAAGAATACGACAAGGTTAAGGATCGCTATGAATTTTTAACACAACAACAAAATGACTTGTTGCAAGCTCGTTCACAATTACTTGATACTATGTCCGAAATGGATAAAGAAGTTACAACACGTTTTAAGAAGACTTTTGACGAAGTTGCAGCTGCTTTTGAAGATATTTTCCCTGAGATGTTTGCCGGTGGGCGGGCTAAATTAGTTCTGACCGAACCGGATAATCTTTTGGAAACTGGGATTGAAATTATTGCCCAACCACCTGGGAAGAAATTCCAACGTTTGAGTTTATTGTCTGGTGGCGAGAAAGCTTTGACGGCAATTACACTGTTATTTGCTATTATTAAAGTTAAACCGGTGCCATTTTGTATTCTTGATGAAGTTGAAGCTTCACTTGATGATGCAAATGTTTATCGTTTTGCCAATTATTTAAATCAATATGACGCTAACACTGAATTTATCGTCATTACTCACCGTAAAGGAACGATGATGAATGTCAATCGCCTCTATGGGGTAACGATGGAAGAGTCTGGTGTATCACGGATGCTGTCTGTGCACGTCAAAGAATAGGAGTTAATAATGGGATTATTTGATCGAATTAAAAAAGCCTTTACTGGTAAAGATGATTCTGAAGATAAAGATTTAGAAAAGAAATCTCAAGAAGAATCTGAAAAAGAATCTGACCAAACTGCCGAAGCCAACGAAGCACCAGCTGCTGAAAATTCAGAAACAACTCCAGAGGTTAAAAGCGATGAAGCAGCTCAATCTGTTGAAGAAACTCCGACAGAAGAACCACAAGATAAGAAACCAGCTACAGAACCTGTTAAAGCACCAGTTCAACCTGAACCTGTAAGTAAAGCTGAAGAAGTTAAAAAAGCACCCTCAGAATCAGAACCAACGGAAACTGAGCATGCTGAAGAACTTCGAGAAAAACCAACTGAAACTGAAAACAAGTCTGAAGATACAACGGTTGAAGAAGTAACTGAGGAATCATCAGACAATTCTGAGATTCAAGAGCCTGTTGAAACTGAAAAGGAAGAATCTGAAAGTACAGAAACTACTGAATCAGAGGCGGAACCAGAAGAATCAGCGCCTAAAGATGACGTTCAAGAATACGATGAAGGTCTTAAAAAGAGTCGTAATTCTTTTAGTTCTCGTCTGAATCATTTCTTGGCTAATTTCAGAAGTGTTGATGAAGATTTCTTTGATGATTTGGAAGAATTATTGATTGAATCAGATGTCGGTTACGAAACAGCCATGCGAATATCTGATGAATTGCGTGAGGAAGTTAAGTTAGAGAATGCTAAGAAACAATCTGACGTTTCCAATGTAATTGTTAAGAAATTAGTTGATATGTACGGTGAAGAGGGTAAAGAAGAGGATAACTCTTTGAAATTCAGTGATAACAAGACACCAACTGTTTTCTTATTTGTAGGTGTTAATGGAGCTGGGAAAACCACTACCGTTGGTAAACTCGCTCATCGCTATAAGCAACAAGGCAAAAAAGTTTTGTTGGCAGCTGCAGATACTTTCAGAGCCGGTGCTATTGAACAGTTGCAAGAATGGGGTAAACGTGATGGTGTTGACGTTCAAGCAAGTAAGGCACACACTGATCCCGCTTCTGTTGTTTACGATGCTGTTAAACGAGCAATGGAAGATGATTATGATATTTTGTTAGTTGATACTGCCGGTCGTTTGCAGAATAAAGAAGGCTTAATGCGTGAACTAGAAAAAATTAAACGTGTGATCACTCGTGAATTGCCAGATGCACCACAAGAAGTTCTGTTAGTACTCGATGGTTCTACTGGACAAAATGCCTTGAGTCAAGCTAAACAATTTAACGAAACAACTGATGTTTCTGGAATTGTTTTGACGAAACTCGATGGTAGTTCACAAGGTGGCGTCGTCTTGGCAATCAGAAATGAATTGCACATTCCAGTAAAGCTAGTTGGTTTAGGTGAACAAATGGATGATCTCCGCGACTTTGATCCTGAGAAGTTCATCTACGGCTTATTCAAGGACCTAATTGTTGGGACGTCTAACAAATAGTTATGAACATTGATGAAACAACACGAGTGAACTTGTTATATAATTTTTATCATTCATTGCTGACCAAAAAGCAGAGTCGTTATTTGGACTTGTATTACGTTGAGGATTTTTCGCTCAGTGAGATTGCAGAACAACTAGAAGTTTCTCGACAAGCAGTCTTGGATAACTTGCATCGTTCGGTCAGTTTGTTAGAATCATTTGAGAAAGAACTTGGTTTGATTGAGAAGACTCAGGAGATTGATGATATTTCTGAAAAACTCGATCAATTGGTTCAGACGAAATATGCCGATGATAAAGAATTATTAGATTTAGTCCAAAGAATTTCAAAAATAAATGAAATGTAGGAGTAGAGTATGGCTTTTGAAGGATTAAGCGAACGCTTAAACAAAGTTTTCTCCTCACTAAGAGGTAAGGGTAAACTTTCTGACGAAGATATCCGTAAGGTAATGCGTGAAGTACGTATGGCCCTATTGGAAGCGGATGTTAACTTTGACGTTGTTAAAAAATTCGTCAAGTCAGTCAGAGAACGTGCCTTAGGCGCCGAAGTGATGGAAAGTTTGACGCCATCACAACAAGTTGTCAAAATTGTTGATGAAGAATTAACAAAGATCATGGGACAAGAAGCTGTTCCATTGAACAAATCCAAGCATATTCCAACAATCATTATGATGGTTGGTTTGCAAGGTGCTGGTAAAACTACCACAGCCGGTAAGTTAGCTAACCGTTTGAAGCATGAAGAAAAAGCACGTCCATTATTTATCGCTGGAGATGTTTATCGTCCCGCTGCCATTGAACAGTTGAAGACTATCGGTCAACAACTCGATGTGCCAGTGTTTGACGAAGGAACTGATCATGATCCAGTTGATATTGTCCGCGATGGGTTGAAAGTTGCCGCAGAAAATAAGAATGACTATGTCATTATTGATACTGCTGGTCGACTAGAAATCGATGAGCAATTGATGGATGAGTTGAAACGTATTAAAGAACTTGCACATCCAGATGAAATTTTATTTGTTGCTGACTCAATGACTGGTCAAGTTGCAGCAAAGGTTGCCCATGGATTTGACGAACAACTCGATATTACCGGTGTTGTTTTGACGAAGTTGGATGGTGATACCCGTGGTGGTGCTGCTCTTTCAATTCGTGATGTTACTGGTAAGCCAATTAAGTTTATTGGACAAGGTGAAAAACTCGACCAATTAGACGTCTTCCATCCTGATCGTATGGCCAACCGTATCTTAGGTATGGGTGACATGCTGACCTTGATTGAAAAGGCTCAGACTGATTACAACGAAGAACAAGCTAAGCAAGTTGCTGAAAAGATTCGTGAGAATAGTTTTGACTTCAATGACTTTATTGATCAAATGGACCAAATTACCAAAATGGGACCATTAGATGAAATCATGAAGATGATTCCAGGGATGGCTAATAATCCCGCTTTAGCAAACATCAATATTGGTGAAAAAGATATTGCTCATTTAAAGGCAATTGTTTATTCAATGACACCAGCAGAACGTGAAGATCCTGATTCATTGAACCCATCACGTCGTAGAAGAATTGCTGCCGGTTCCGGTCAAAGCGTGCAAAACGTTAACCGCATGATCAAACAATTCAAGCAATCTCGTGACATGATGAACAAGATGAGTAAAGGTAACATGGCCGGAATGGATCAACTAATGGGCAATGGTGTCCAAGGTCGATTGGGTAAGATGGCAATGCATTCGATGGTTCGTAAGAATAAGAAAAATAAGAAGAAACGTTTGAAGAAGATTAAACGCTTTAAGTCATAATTTTCTTTGCCGCCTCCGGGTGTCAGTAATAAATATAGTCTGCGGTGGGACCGGTTCGAGCCGAAGTGCGGTCTCGAACCTCGATTTTGAGCTTCGCATGGTTCGCGAATCTCAAAACTCGTCCTTGTTGTAAGACCAGAAAATCGCTGGTCTAACAACAACTTCACCGCTGTCTATATTTATTACTGACACCCTCCGGCTAGTTTACTGGTTGATTTCAATTTTTGAAATTAAAGTAAAAAATTTAAAAGATATTTAAATATCACTTGTCATTAAAAAATGTTGAGTGGTATTTTTTATTATCATGAATACCTCGGATGTTTAATACTATTGATTTTTAACGGTAACTTTGTATTTTTTAAGAGACCAGTCGGAAGAGCTGAGAAGTATTCACCCGCAGTGGAAGTGGCGTTAAGACTTTACGTTACACCACCGGGCGAGTTTGGAGACTTACCGGGTTTTTGGTAAGGCTTCAAACCGAGGTCCGAGACCGATTCTCAGGCTCGGTCCGGTCCGCACAGCAGGCGAAATACTTCTCAGCTCTGGAGACGGCATAATAAAAAGATAGCCTGTAAAGAAAAAAACTTTACACCGTCTAGTTTTTTGTGTATACTAACAAAGTTAAGTATTTAGGAGGAAACAAACATATGTCAGTTAAGATCAGAATGAAACGTATGGGTAGTAAGTTACGCCCATTTTATAGATTAGTTGTTGCAGATTCACGTTCACCACGTGATGGTCGTTTTATCGAACAAGTTGGTTATTACAACCCAATCTCACAACCAGAAGAAATTCATCTAGAAGACGACAAGATCGTTGAATGGTTAAACAAAGGTGCACAACCTTCAGATACTGTTCGTCACTTGTTGAAGAAACATGGAATTATGCAAAAGTATCACGAAAGCAAATTCACAAAATAGTAATTTTTGGTGGGGCCTGACAAGAGTTGTCGTGGTCCTATTTTTATTCACGGAGGAAAAATGACGGAAAAATTATATCGAGTTGGTACAATCGTCAATACTCATGGTATTAAAGGCGAAGTAAGAGTAATTTCAATTACTGATTTCCCAGAGGATCGCTTCAAGGCTGGTGCAAAAGTTTATTTGAAGAATAAAGATCAAGTGACTGAATTCACTGTTGAATCATCACGTCCACATAAGAACTTTATCTTATTGAAGTTCAAGGGCTACGACAATATCAATGACGTTGAAAAATATGTTAAATCAGAGTTATTTGCTGATGGTGAAGAAGTCTCTGGCCTCAACGAAGGTGAATTTCTTTATAAGCAAATTATCGGTTTGACTGTGATTGATAAAGACTTAGGTGAAGTCGGCAAGGTTACTGAAATTATTGAATTGGGTTCAAATGATGTTTGGGTCGTTAAGGGACCTAAGTACAAAGAAATCTTGTTGCCTTATATTGACGATGTTGTCAAAGATGTAGATATTGATAGCGGTGTTGTTAATGTTGAAATACCGGATGGGTTGATGGATTAATGGATATTACAATTTTAAGTATTTTTCCAAGAATGTTTCAGGCTTTAGACGAATCATTGATTGGTAAAGCTCAAGAGAAGGACCTCGTTAAGATTGATGTCGTTGATTTTCGTGACTTCACGACTAACAAACAAAATCATGTTGACGATGGCACATATGGTGGTGGAGCAGGTATGTTATTGCAAGCTCAACCAATTTATGATGCGATGGATTATGTTGAAAAGAAAAAGCCGGGTAAAAAACGAGTTATCTTGTTGGATCCAGCCGGAAAAACTTTTAACACAAAAATGGCCAAGGACTTTGCTAAAGAAGATCAATTAGTCTTTATCTGTGGACATTATGAAGGCTTCGACGAACGGGTAAAGGATTTAGTTACTGATGAAGTTTCGATTGGTGATTATATTTTGACTGGCGGGGAATTACCAACTATGAGTATGATTGACGCTACTTTACGCTTTGTACCAGGAGTTTTGGGAAATTCAGAATCTACTGAAGTGGAATCTTTCTCTAATAACTTGTTAGAGTACCCTCAATACTCACGTCCAGCCGATTTCCGCGGTAAAAAGGTACCAGATGTGTTAATCAGTGGGGATCACGAAAAAATCCGTGTTTGGCGTCTTAAGCAGGCTTTGAAGAAAACACTCGAACGTCGTCCTGATTTATTGGAGAAGGCCGAGTTGACTGATGAGGAACAAAAGTACTTACGTGAAATTCGTCGAAATAACTAGTTTACAATTATGTTTAAATAAAGTATGATATTAAGAGTGTTTGAACGCACATATTAACGATATTCCGCTGTGTATCAATGGATATGTATGAGTGTCGGCTAGGAGAAATTATTTATGAATAAATTAATTCAAGATATTACTGCAGAACAATTACGTTCTGATGTACCTGACTTCCGTAGTGGAGATACTGTTCGTGTCCACGCTAAGGTTGTTGAAGGTAGCCGTGAACGTATTCAATTATTCGAAGGTGTCGTAATCAAGAGACATGGTGCTGGTATCAGCGCTACTTATACCGTTCGAAAGATGAGTAATGGTGTTGGTGTTGAAAGAACATTCCCATTAAACACACCTCGTGTAGAAGAAATCGAAGTTATCAGACATGGTCGTGTACGTCGTAGCAAGCTTTACTACCTACGTGCTCGTACAGGTAAGGCTGCTCGTATTAAAGAACGTCGTCGTGACATCTAATTTAGTGCAAATAGCTTAAAAAATCCGATATCTCAATTGAGAGATAATGGATTTTTTTGTTTTTGCTGCCTCCAGGGTAAACGCCGGATAACTTGGTACCTACAAAAGCATGACCTCTTTCAGTAAACTTGAGTATATCAAGTAATTGGAGGAGGTCATTTTTTTGGAAGACATAGTTCAAATTAAAATGAATGAAATCGACGGTAATACAATTGATAAACCAACAATGCCCGTCGCAGCAACGCTGCGTTACGGTGATGTGATTTTAGAAATCCATAATGGCATTGATAAATATGTGCTGTACATTCTTATGAAGGAGCTTCAGGAACATGTTGATTGATTATACCAAGGTCAGTCATATATATATTGTTTGTGGTAAGACTGATTTACGTCGTGGCATCGATGGTCTGGCAGGAATAATTCAAAGTCAGTATCAGCTTGATGTTTACGAGGATGCACTTTTTCTTTTCTGTGGAGGACGGTCTGATAGATTTAAGATGTTATATTGGGATGGCGACGGGTTCCTGCTACTTTATAAACGTTTAGAGAATGGCAAGTTACATTGGCCTCGTCATCGTGAAGAAGTTAAGTTACTTTCACAGCAACAGCTTCGCTGGCTGTTCGAAGGTCTAAAAATAGACCAAAAATCATCAGTCCATGAAGCTGTCACGGGATCACTATAATAAGTGTCGTCAACGACAGGCAAATATGATACACTACTTTCATTATTTAAGAGAAAGTGGTGATCTTTGTGGCTGATGTAATTAAAATCTTGGAAAAGCAATTGAATGAATCTAACAAGCGTAATGAACAACTTCAGCAACAAGTCGCCTACTTGACTGAACTTATCCGTGAAATGAATCGTGAGATGTTCGGTAAATCTAAAGAAGACATTCAAGTTGATGGGCAACAATCGTTGTTCGAGGACACTGCACCGCAGGTGCCTGTCCAAGATGAAGCAACCACTGAAGTGAGTAGTTACAAACGAAAATCCAAAGGGACTAAAGCAGATAAATTAGCCAATTTTCCAGTAGAAATTGTCGAACGTGAACTCACCGATAGTGAGCGTGAATGTAATAATTGTGGAACCCATATGATTGATATGGGTAGTGTTGAAGCGCGAAGCGAGTTAATTCTCATTCCAGCAACAATCGAGTGAAGAATTTACAAGCAACATAGTTATGTTTGTAAAAAATGTGAGCGACAAGGGATCACATCAATAAAAAAAGCCCCTGTTCCCAAACCATTAATATCAAACAGTTTAGGTTCGAGTTCAATCGTAACTGAAACCATTATTCAAAAGTTTCAACAGAAAGTTCCGGCCTATAGGCAGGAAAAATATTGGAAGTCTTTAGGACTTGATATTAACCGAGATAATATCTGCAATTGGCAAATAACCAGCAGTAAACAAGTTCTTCAATTAATATATGATGTATTACATGAAGAAATCGTTAAACAGGATATTATTCACGCTGATGAAACCAGCTATCAGGTCATTAAGAGTGACAAAGCCAAAACTTATTACTGGTTGTTTTGTTCAGGAAAGATGGAAAAACGACAAGTCGTTTTGTACCATCACGCTGAATCACGAGGACATGAAGTTCCATTGAAATTCTTAGACGGTTTCACGGGATATCTGAATTGCGATGGTTGGGGAGCATATCCTCTTCTACCAAACGTGACACTGGTTGCTTGCGCAGCACATATTCGACGTAAGTTTTATGAGGCTATCCATAGCAAAAAGGAATCCAGTAAATCTAGTCCAGCATACATCGGTTACTCATATTGGCAAAAGATGTTTCAATTGGAAAAGAAATGGTGCGACCTCGCTCCAGAGGAGCGGTTGGCTCACCGAGAAAAAGAATTGAAACCGGTAATGGATGAGTTCTGGGAATGGCTAGATAATTTGGATGCGATGCCAAAATCAAAACTAGGTCTAGCCGCGAATTATGCGGCAAAACAACGTTCAGGAATCATGGAAGTTTTAAAAGATGGACGTTTAGAATTTTCGAACAACAAAGCTGAACGAATGATTAAAGAATTAGTTATGGGACGTAAAAATTGGCTTTTTTCAACAAGTTTGAAAGGAGCCCATTCTAATGGCGTGATTCTAAGTATCATGAAAACAGCAGAACTACAGGGCTTAGATACTAGAAAATATCTTAATTATTTGTTCACTGAAATCCCCAACTTGGCGATCGTAGATCACCAAACGTTGATGGATTGCATGTCGTGGTCACCCACGGTCCAATTAAATTGCAAATAAAAAGGCAACCAACCGGAAATATCAACGGTGGTTGTCTATTTGTCGTTCCATTTATCAGTACTTCATAATCCGGCGCTTACTTTCAATGTGTTAAATTATTGAACTCGTTTTTTTATTGTAAAAGAAATGTAAATGCTTGATATTATTCATTCACTTTTTACTATATTGTGATATTCTTTTTGTGAAAAAATAATATCGCAGCATTATATTGTTTCTTCAGATAAATGTTATAGGAGGAAACTGGATTTTTTGTTTTTTTATATTCTTTTAAAAATTGGAGAGGATAAAAATGAACGACATTATTAAATGTGTAAATATCTCCGTTTATTTTAATACGGGTATTTTAAGAAAGCAGACAAATTACGTATTAAAAAAGATAAACTTGAATATTCAAAGGGGGAATATATTCGGAATTATCGGCCCATCAGGAGCTGGAAAGACGACGTTGCTTAATGTTTTGACCAATCAGATATCTTACGAGGGAAATGTTTACATTGATGGAAATGACACCGTTAATAAAGGGGCTGATTTATTTAAAGAGCTAAGCTTATGCTCTGTTAATAGTGGACTATACGAGGAATTGACTGTAATGGATAATCTCTTGTTGTACGCAAATACATTTGGAAAAGGTAAAAAGGAAGTTTCTGAGTTATTACTAACAACAAATCTACATGAATGTGAGCAAAAAACATTTTCAAAATTATCTACGGGAATGAGACAGAGAGTTTCTTTAATTAGATGTTTTTTAAATGATGCGCCTGTACTTTTATTAGATGAACCTACAAGTAATGTAGATCCATATACCGGTTCAATAATTAGAGATTTTATTGTAAAAATAAAAGAAAAAGGAAAAACAATTATTTTAACAACGCATAATATGTTTGAAGCAGAACAATTATGTGATCAATTAGTCTTATTGAATGAAGGAGTCATACTTGAGCAGGGCAGTCCTAACCTAATAAAAGAAAAATATTTCCAACAGCCATTACTTATAACTTGCACAATGGAAAATGGTTCACTTATTGACCTTGAATATCCAAAGGAAAAAGTCCAATTATCTAATTTAATAAAAGATCAGATAGTTTTAAGTATTCACTCTAATGAGCCTACCTTAGAATCAATATTTGTTAACTTAGCAGGAAGGAAAATGTCATGATAAAGGATAATAGTCTTAAAAGTTTGACAAAAATAAAATTTAAACTATTGATTAAAAACTTTTCGGCAATTAGTGGGTCATTAATTGCAGTTCTTTTTAGTATTTTATTTCGTTACACGTTGTCTGATTCAATGTTTAATGGTCAGCGAGGACAATTTATTCTAATGATGACCGTATTATTTAATGCTGTGATGTCATCAATAATGATGATAAGCATTCCTATGGCAGAGGAAAAGGAGAAGAAAAGTTTAAAACTTTTAGTTTCATCTGCTATTACTCCGTCTGAATATTTGATTGCGACATTGACGCCATCGTTTATTGTGATAATGGGAACCAATTTAGTTTTACCATTATTGAGTGATGTAAGAATGGAAGCATATTTTTATTTTCAATATATTATTATAACTTTCATGATGACTGTAATAAGCATGATTATTGGTTTATTGATAGGTATTTTATGCAAAAAGGTATCAGATACGTCATATTTTGTAACACCAGTAATCTTGCCTTTAATCCTAATTCCTCAATTGGGAACACTTAGCGAAATATTTAAAAATATTTCTGATTTTATTTACACGGGTGTTTTATTAAAAATGTTAATGAAAGTAGTAATTAATCAATCAATTAATTTTTCCGTTAGATCAGTTTTCGTTATTATCATAGAGTTAATCGTGTTAGTTAATTTATTCTCTTACCTATACAATAAAAAAGGATTAAAAATAAATGAATACTAAATTTGGGAATACACATTCATCACGTTTTGGTGTTTTTATTAATCATGGACTAAAGTTACCTGAAATCGGAGATCCACAGTTTTATATTTATGGTGGTAATTTAGGGGATTTGTCCCAAATAGATTCGCAAGAAAAGCATAATTGGGGGGATCCGATGAAACTAGGTGGAGCAGGTGGTGATGCGATTGACGAAAACAAGGCAAAAAACAAGGCATTTGTAGAAACAATGGAGAGATATTGTAATGCCTTTTGGGATACTAGACAGTTGATAACTGGATCATATGAAGAATTGTCAAAAGAATACAGTATTGTAGATATTTTATTATTACCAATATGTTCTAAAGGTGAGTATGAGAGAAATGGTTTATCTAAAATGAATTCACATATTAGAATGTCCTGGATTAAAGTAATTGATATTTTTGAAAAAAAAGAGATATTGCTTCCATTAACGTACGTTTACCCTGGAGGCAGCAAAAACAAAAAAAATCCGTAAACTCATTATTGAGATTACGGATTTTTTGTCGTGTTTAAAAGAATAACTAAGGGTTGAAAGCATAGATAAGTATGCCGTTTCTAAATCTGCGCGTATTCAATTACTTGCAGAACGGCTAGAACCGAAGTGTGTCCTTTATTGTGCCATCTGAAGTGACATTTGACCGTCCATGATTTTGTAAACTTTGTCCGCAAAATCAGTCAGTCTTAAGTCGTGAGTTACGATAATCACCGCAGTATTTTGTGCTCGTGCCAAATCTTGTAAAATCTTACCAACTTCAACTACTCTTTCGCTGTCCAAGGCAGCAGTTGGCTCATCGGCTAGAAGAATATCAGGTTTGGTGTAAAGTGCTCGTGCAATGGCAACACGTTGATTCTGTCCACCAGATAGCTCACCGGGATATTTATTTCTTAAATCATTGATACCAAGTTTATCCAGCAATCGTTCTAATGAAAGATTCGTCAGATTATTCTCTTTTTTAACCTTACGTACGAGCTTGAATTGTTCATTAACAGTGAGGTAGGGTACCAGACTGTACGATTGCAAAACAAAACCAATTGAGTTTAAACGCATAGCGTCTCTTTGCTTGCTGGACATTGACTTTACGGGTTGTCCTTCTAGTTGGACTGTGCCATCAGTCGGAGTCTGTAAGCCACCGGCAATAGTTAGAAAGGTACTTTTACCAGAACCAGAAGGTCCAATAACGAGGTTAACTTCACCCTTTTTGGCAGTGAAGTTAATATTCTTGAGAACATGGACACGACTAGTGCCAGTTCCAAAATATTTATTGATATTAGTTAATTGTAAAGTTGTCATCTGATTAGCCTCCGATTACACTGACAGGATCAACATTTAAGATTATTTTGATAGGAATAAGTGAACCTAGTAGTCCTGTTAGGACTAGGCCGAGCCCGACAGCCGAAAGGACGGGAATATTGAAACTCATCGGTACAGCGGCTGGCATTACGAATGCAGTAATAGCTGTGAAGATTGTTGCAATTATCAGGCCACTAACAACCAGAATTACTGATTGTGACAAGGTAGCACTGACGAGGGTTCTTGAAGGGATTCCTTGGGCCCGTAAGACAGCGTAATTTTGAATTTTTTGAATAGTTAAAATGTATAAGAAAACTGCAATGACGATTAACGAGATAATCATTAAGAAACCAATCATGAAGGTAAAAGTGGAATTTTGTGCTGAATAGCCAGGTAATTTCGAAATAAAATTGGCAATTGAATAAGTTTTTACCTGATTATCTTTCAATTTAAAATTGGCATTTTTTGAGACGATAGCACTCGCCCTAAATGGACCATTTAAGCTCTTGATAGCTAGCCAGTTGTCAATATTTCCATAAATTACAGGAGCAATATTCAGTTTGGCGTTTTTGACAAAACCAACAATAGTGTAAGCAGTTGAAGCTGAGTTAAATTTTATTTTGTCACCTAATTTGTAGCCGTCGTTTTGAAATTTTTCATCAACAACAACTTCATTTGATTTTTTGAAATTGTGACCAGCCGTCAATTTAAGATTCTTTGCAATAAATTGATTTTCTTTCAAACCAAGATATTGAGCTGATTCTTTAGTTAGACCATTTTTCTTAGCCACAACAGCTGCTTGACCTAAATAGGCCTCATTTTTTGTGATTTTTGATTTCTTTACAGCATCACTCGTAATTAAGGATTGAGTCAAACTAGTGTTGGCATCCTTATCAAGAACAATACTCTTGACGTTCCAGGAATTGATGGCGTCAGTATTCTGATTGGCTAACCCCATTGAGAGACTGGTTAGAATAAAAATTAGGTAGCCGATTAAGACAATCATTCCGATAATTAAACCGTAGCGAAATTTTTCTTTTTTTATTTCCTTTAATGACAAAAACATATTAATCATCCTCTTTTGCTAGCCTGTGTAAAACATTGGCCAGTTTTTGCAATATTAATTCCTTTGAACTTGGGTCAAGCATTAGTTGCTTGATGGCATCATGTATCAACACTTGTGTTGCCCAATAAAATTCATTTTCAATTATCAGATGATTACTGACAGGAGTCGAAAAATGAGCTTCATTAAAAAGTAAATGCATCTTTACAAGTTCAAAGTAGCGACTATTTGTACTTTTCTCAGTGAATTCTCGTACCTGATCCACATAGTCGTCAGGTTGAAATTTTTTGTGATAGTCAGTCGTGATTGTTTGGTGAATATCTTGTAAAGCAAAGTGATAGAGGTAATTGTAAGCATCTGTTAAATTATCAAAATACTTATAAAAAGCTCCACGAGCAATGCCTGATTCCTTAACAATTCTGGAAACTTGAGCTGTCGATAAAGTGTGGTGTGAAAATTCATTTAGTAGTGCATCAGTTATTAACTTTTTCTTAGAGTTATTTAAATCTTCAAAAGTCGTAGAAACCATAATTTTCTCCTATGTGACACTGTGTCACTTTTTTTGATGTGACCATAGTATATCTATTTAGTGACACCGTGTCAACAAATAGATAAAAAAAACGTTATATTTCCAACTTGGAAATATAACGTTTTCTTATTAACCTTTGCTATGTGGAGCCTTAGGGTGCAAGACAGATTCTTTCAAAGGAATAGTCTTATCGCGGCCTAAGTACATTTGATAGTATGGTGGAATGTTATTAACGTAATCTAACAACATCTTTTGAATAGCAGGCAATGCCTCAGGTGTAACTGCTGGAAGATCACTGGCTGTGATTTCGCCCTTGATACCATTGAATCTCTTAACACGTTCCAGTAGATAACGAATGTCGTAACGTGAAGGGTTAACTTCGATGACATCTTTATCAATGTTCAATAGTTCATAGACGCTTTCCAAACCAGTTCTAACTGAAGTCTCAACTGTGAAGACAACATCATCATCAATTTCAACGAATTGTCCTAAGAAGGCGAGGTTAGTACAGCCATTAGGAACAACTTTTGGACGATCTCCGAGTTCACGTGGCATAAATTGACTAGTTACATAAGGCATCATGGCTGTTGACATGTATGTGTGCTTCAAAACTTCGTCCTTAATGTCAAGCATTCCTAAGTGATAAAGTAATTCAGTCATGATTTCGTCACCGGTACAGTCCCACATACGTTTCTTAATGTAGTTACCGACGTTCTCACCGTAAAGTCCATAACCCCAACCAACTTCTTCGTCATTAGCTTGATATGGGAAGAATGGCTTGTGATGAATTTCAAATGACATATCCCAATTTGAATCTCTGAAAGTCATTAGACCACCAGTACCGGCCTTACTACCTGATAACTCTTCGATACGTCTGAAGAATTCTGGATAATCTTTAACAGTAGGGAAGAATGAGATCCACTTAGTTTTATCAATTTGTCCCAAGAATTTATCAGGGTGACCAAATTTGTCATCTTTCTTAGCTAGGTTCTTCCAAATTGTGAAAGTTCCCATGTGTTCAGTATCAGTGTTAGTTACGGCAACAGTATCGTTGTCACCAAAGGTACTGTTTTCACTAATTGAACCACTTGTAACAAAGACTAAATCTTTGCTGCTGACAGGCTTTGAAATATCTTTGCCATCTTGATGAGCTAGAATTGCTTGGACTGTGTCGTTCTTTTCGTCAAGAGTTAAATCATAGACGGTAAAGTTGTTAACAAAGTGAACTCCGTGGTCGATCAGCCATCTCTCGATAGGAAGAATAATTGCGTCATATTCGTTATATTTAGTGTGAATGAATCCTTCGAGATATTCGTGACGATTGATGAATGTAAATCTTTGCCAATAACGACGGCATTCGATAGCACTGTGATAGTGTTTGAAAGCTAATTGACTATGGAAGCAAACCCAGAAGTTAGTTTTGAAAAAGTCTTCATCGAAAAATTCGTCAATACGTTTGTTAGCTAATTCTTTTTCTGATGAACCAACAACTTTAGCCATTGCTGTAACATATTTTTGAGGAAGTTTGTAATTGTGATATTGTCCGTCAATTTCACCTTGGTTAACGATAACTCTAGCTTCACTGTGGATTGGATCGTCACGGTTAAAATCAACGACATCGTCAAGAACAGTCCGGCCTTCATTTTCTAGTGATGGAATCTTGCTACAAAGATACCAGAGACATTCCATATATGGCTCAAGTTCACGTTCAGCTCGACAAAGGTAACCCTCATTACCTTTAGTACCATCCATAGAACCACCCATAACAGGTTTCTTTTCATAGATAGTAATATTATCGCCAGGCATTTTAGCATCATCAATTAAAAATGCTGCGGTTGCCAAACCAGCAATACCACCACCGACAATATTGGCCTTACGACCATCAACACCGGCTGCTTTATGAGGATGATACATTGTTTTATAAATATTCATTGTAACTGCCTTCTTTCATTGTTGACTCTTACTTACAAGACCAACAATAAAATAAATTTAGTAATGAGACAATTTACAAAAAAAAAGAAATGTAAAATTAATTTACACTTCTTTTTTTTTGTAAAGTTGAAATCTACTCGGCATATTTTTTTAGAGCTTTCTTGAAATCTCCCTGAACAAGGACACCGGTTTGATCGACAATTTCTTGAGGATCATCTTTCATACCGTCCATGATCCATTCCAAAATCAAGGCAATAAAGGCCAGGCTATAAAAGTGGGCAATGAAATTTTTGTGCTTTTGATCTACCGACATGCCTTCAGCCTGTTTTTCGACGACTTTAATAATATAGCCATAAATAACTTTATAAATATATCGTTCCATTAAGTCACGATATTCTGATTTGTAAACATTTTTTGTTATGTTTCCACTGTCACGAAGAGCAATCATAATTTCGTAGAAGCCTTGCTGCCAGTTGTCATAATCGGAAAAACTGTCCAAAATATTTACGGCATTTTGACGAGCAGAGAATTCCACTAATTCATAAATATCGGAAAAATGATTATAGAATGTTTGACGGGTCAATTGGCATTCGGTAACGATGTCTTTAACAGTTATTTTGTCGATTGGTTTGTTTTGTAAAATTATATTTAAGGCGTCAATCAAAATTGACTCAGTAGTATTTTGCATAAATGATTCCTCAGATTTTTATAATGAAATAGTAAATTGGCTTTAAGTGTTAAATATTTCCCGGCTCTTCCGACTAGTTAATCATTATTAATTGAATGTAAAAATAACAAGAATAATAAAACGAAGACTCATGATTATTTAAAATTTCAATGTTATCTTTTCACGTCCAAGACCAGGATCTACATAAACATCACCGAGTTTTAATTCAAAAACTTCTAACTTAGGTCCAATCATATCCCAAACTTTTTGATAATTTGGGACTGAATCCAAGTATTTTGGTAACAGATCTTCCATCGTCTTGTTAGAGTGCTTGATAGTGGCGTTTTGTGAACGAATGTAAGGATTTCCAATCATATCACTGTTGGGGATGCTGGTGAAGGCGATACTTTGGGCCTGATCATATTCTAGTGTGCCGACGGCACCTTTAACAGACGAAAAGAAGAGCGTATCGGGTTGATTTTCAAACCAGACGAAGTTAACAATTTTTACGTTAGCTCGGTTATCAATTGACAAACTTAATGCCATCTTATTAGTTGTTCTAGTGACATCTTTTAAAAGAGAAATATTCATATTTTAACGCTCCTTTGCATGTTGTTTTAAGTGCCTCAAGCATAACATAATCAAACTTATATTCTTGCAATTAGTATTCTAAATAATTGAAAATTCGATAGCTGAGACGTAGTCCAAAAATTTTATCAGGATTCTCGTAATCAATTGAAATGAGATCGTTGATTCTGCTTAAACGTTTGGACAGACTGTTACGGTGGAGGTGCATTTTATCTGCCGTATAGGTTAACTTACAATCGGATTCGAGATACTCAAAAAGGGTTTCAAATAGTTCAGAATGGTGTTCTTTGTCGTAATGTTGTAAGAAAAGTAGTTGCGAACACATGGTGTTTTTCAAGAGTTCAATATTGCTCATTTGATTCAAAATAATATAAATATTATATTTCAGTGTATGATTAACAACCCTGATTTCATTGAATTTATCGGCTATTTTTGCAGCTTGTTTACAAATTTTTAGAAACTCTTGAGTCTGACTGATTTCACGGTATGATTCGGAGACAAAGAAGTAATGTTGATA
This sequence comes from Companilactobacillus huachuanensis, assembly GCF_005404815.1. Classification (GTDB taxonomy): domain Bacteria; phylum Bacillota; class Bacilli; order Lactobacillales; family Lactobacillaceae; genus Companilactobacillus; species Companilactobacillus huachuanensis. Next base: position 1,040 of record NZ_BJDF01000010.1, on the reverse strand, counting down.
TTTTTTACCAATTTCTGTTAGCTGCTTGGTTAATGCATCAAGCTTTGATTCAGCAACCACAAAGACAAGATTTTGTTCAGAATCTTCTGTCAAAGGCATGGGAGCAACAATTGTTTGTAATTCTTTCATGAAGTTGGCTTGGTTGTTATTGAGTTTTTTTGACATGGCAATGACACAAACAATTTTAGTTGGAAAGAATTTATTAAAAGCCAAAGTGTCAATTGAGTTTACTTGGTCTAACATCTTAGCGAATAAACTGTTCAGTTCACTTTGGTCAGGATTGACGGAATAACGGTCGTTAAAATTGTTAATGATCTTGATCGATAATTGTAATTGCTCATTGGATAACGGAAAACCCTTAGATTGAGTGACAAATAAATACCAGTTGTTTAAAGAAAATGTATTGATCGTATTACGAATATATTCCGTTTGACCAAGTAGAAATGACTTTTTCAAATTACCCTCAGTTAGCCATCCAGCATCGATTGAGGGAACTTGTTGCAAATTTGAACTAATTAAATTATTTTTCTCATCAATAATCAACACGGTTTGTTCAAGATAATTACCAATCAGTTTCGTCAACTGATCGATGGTTGTACATTTTATTGATTTCAGTAGTAAGTCTTCTTTTAACATAATTCCTCCGGTGTGCAGTTTGACCACTGAGATATCTAGAACTGTGTGCAATTAGACAGTCGTAGTAGAAGATGGTTGCTATTATATTTACATACGTAATAAAGATTAATTACTGAAGGTTGAAAGGCGAAAAAGTGATATGAACATTGCTGTGACAATTTATTTACCAATTTAGTTAAATAGCAAAAAATTACAATTGAACTTTCCTATTATTAAAAAACTAGTGGAGCGTAGCTCTCATGTTTATATTTAATCAACCTTCAAGTTTTGGATAAAGTGAATGTAATTTTATACGTGCATCTGCAGTTGTGAATTGCCAATCTATTGATAAATTTTTATCATTACGTTCACTACACCATGCTGCTACTTCTTGTTTTAATTGTTCCATTTCTGGAATTCGCCTG
>NZ_BJDF01000009.1 GCF_005404815.1 Companilactobacillus huachuanensis | reverse complement strand
GTAAACGACTAACTTGATCATCGGAAAGATTGATGTGTTGTTTAACAGGTCTGATATCTGATTTCATAAAATATATCCTTTTTTGAATTGATTATATCAGAATATAAAAGTGAGAGCTATGCTCCACTAGTTAATTGTTCATAAATTGAGTATAGAAAAGCTCAATTGTTTTATATCCAGCCCGTTTTAAATTTTAATTTGAAAAATATAATTGAAGCGAATATTTGTAATTAATTATCAACTAGCACCATGCGTATAGGATTATACATTTTTAAATGCAATCCTTGTTGCGATTTTTCGATAAATCCATTTTGCTTCAGAATTTTAATTAATTCTATAGGCTTTAACGGCATTCTAAATGTCCTCTCTCACATAGGCTATTATACACATTAATATGCATTTGTCGAAAAAGAAGATTCATCTACGTTCGACATTAAAAATTACGCAAAATAAATAAGACTACACCTTTGTGGAGTCTTATTTATTTTGCGTAATTTGTTTTTAGAACACCTGAAAGTTTAAAGGTGAAAAACGAATATAACCATTGTTGTTACAAATCTAGAGCTAATTTATTTAAATGATCAGAAGTCTTAGTTTTATTCCGCTATTAAAAAATAAACTAGTTGGAAGAGCTGATAGTATTCATTTGCAGCGAAAGTGGCGTTATTGCTTCAGCAATTACACCACCGGGCGTGTTGAAGACTCGCGGGGTTTTGCGAGGCTTCAACCGAGGCTCGAGACCGCCCTTTGGCTCGGGCCGTTCCGCGCAGCAATTGAATACTATCAGTTCTGGAAACGGCATACTTACCTAAAACACCTAATATCCGATTAATTCATCTTTATTCCAGCCTGTTTTAATATCTTGCTTTCAATCCCATGTTCAAGTTCTTTATCATGATGAATGGGGACTGGAAGTGTCACATTGGTTTTGGGATTATACATCTTCAGATGCGAACCATTCTGTGACTTTTTGACAAAACCGTTTTGACGCAATATCTTAATGATTTTTTGTGGTTTCATTGCCATTTTATCCCCCCCTCTCGTAGCTTCTATTGTACATGTTATTGATCTAAAGGTGAATTTTGTGGTTTATGACTTTTCTTAAACTGACTGGACTAATGACCATTCCAACTCAGTTGAATAGTTGCCCTTATTTACTTTGCCAGCGTCAATATATAATAACGGTCCTTCATTGGACCCCCATGAAATCGATTGTACTGTGTCACCATCAGCCGTTTTTTCAACTAAAGTGCCGTGCTCAGTTAAAATTTCAAAACTGCCGTCCTTTTTATAATATCTAATTTCTGAATTCAAAATCTCATTTCCAGACTTTAATGGTTCGTTTTGTATTAAATAGAGCTTAGACGGATTCTTTTCGGTCCTATTGTCAGACACATCTAATGCGTTACCAGCCATTTTTATTCGTCTCAACAATCTATTGTGACCGGTGGAATTAACAGTCTGGTATTGCCAATTATGAGCCGTTAATATTAGTAATTTATTAGCAAAATTCAATTTCAAGTCTGGTTGACCGTTAATTTGAATAATCGGATCTCCCTTACTATCTAATCCATAAAATTCAACATTTGACGTATAGGACAAGGCAGCACCGATATCCCCCATTGTTCCATCCACTACTAGCACATGATTCTTCACCTTCGAAAAATCTATATAGTTAATAATCAAAATGGAACCTTGAGAATCATCTGGATCATTTATTTCTCTAATATTATTGGTAGTTACACCATCTATTTGAACATCAGTTACACCAAAGGTTCGAGGAATTTTTAACCCAGCTACCCCACTCATCATCTCAGAATTAGGGTTAGCATCAGTGAAATTTACTTTGTAAGTTAAATTATCGTCTTTGGAAACTTCATTTAAAATCGTATTTTCATCATTATGATTATCACGAGTATTATTAAAAACAGTATTTGCAATCGTTAGATTCGGAACAATATTTCTTATAACTGTTAACGTCGCTTGATTAGTCATTATTGTCGAGACATTGTCACCACTTTTGATAGTCATAATAGCATAATATTTCGAACCGGTATCACTATATGCGGCCGTCTTAATATTGTATGACATATCATTGCCGTTATTATCAACAATCGTATCTTTTCCGCTAGTAGAAACCTTATGCCAGACTACTGTGGTTGGTTTCTGGTCGAAGTGACCCTGTATTTCAAAACTTGCATCTTCACCTTCGTTTACCACTTGAGAATCTAGCCCCCCACCAATCCGAATTGCAACCGTATCGCTCACAGTCTGTTCATTATTATTAGCAATCGTTCCGGTAATTTTGACGGTCCCCGAATTTCCACTATTATTGGCCGTCACCAGTCCAGTATTTTTGTTAACCGTTGCCAAATCTGTATTGTCACTAGACCAGGTAATATCGCCCGTAGAATCCGACGGTTCAGGTTCAGCTCTAGCAAAGGTCGTATCCTTTTGAGATTGATTGTTATACAAATAATTGCTGTCCGCGGTAACGGTCAATTTAGTAGCATCAATTGCATTCGGGAAAGCTGTTAGAAACGCCATTTTCGAATATACAATCGTATCAAGAAGTGTTGGAAATGCTAAATACCAATCGGTTTTCTGCTGATAATAAACAGTTCCCACCTTTGTTGGGGTAACTGTTAAATCACGATCAGTCACGTCCAGAGCAGACCATTTCACCCCATCATCAGATTTGTACCAAGTATAATGAGGCGATCCTGGCAGCAAACTCGCGAGAAATGACCGTCCAGAATTGGTGTAAAAAGTTTTAGATTTATTGACAGAAGTATATTGATTACTAGGCTGAAGGTTATAACCCGAAGTCAACCAGAAAAATAAAATAATGATTGGATCCGACGTCGGAGTGAACTGTGGTTTAACTGTAGCTTTACTGTCAGATCTATTTGAAACCGTCTGGGAATCGACTACCGTTTGTAAGTCCCCTCTTGATTCTGACCAACCGACGACTGATATAGCTAAAACAATTGCTAAATTGATTAGTATTAAAATTATTATTTTTCTCTTCAAGTTTACTTTCTTCCTTTGGTGTAAGGTTGCTTGGTTTTGAAATAGAATAATTTACAAACATCAGCTAAGAAATGTTTGATTGGATATATATACGCAGTGAATGTAGCACCAAGTTGCAAATCCTAGCAACAAAAAAAAGCAAATAATTTAAAGAATATTTTTTATTAAATATGCCGTCTCCAGAGCTGAGAGTATTAACCTGCTATGCGGACCGGCACGAGCCTGAGGGGCGGTCTCGTACCTCGGTTTGAAGCCTTACCAAAGACTGGTAAGTCTCCAAACTCGCCCGGTGGTGTAACGGCTGAAGCCGTAACGCCACATCCACAGCTGGTTAATACTCTCAGCTCTTCCGACTAATTTGCTGTTTGAAAAAAAATGATTCAATGATTACTTTAGATATGCTACGGAATTACAAATTTTGCTGTTACATCAATGTTTATATAATTGATACTTAGAAACTGGAGGTTAATTATGGCTTCGTAATCAAACAAAATAGAGTTATTTTACACCTAATTACTTGGTTATTTAAGTGTGATACAACTCATTTTTTATTTAATTTACTAAAGGTTGAAAGGTGAAAAAGTGATATAAATATTGCTGTGACAGTCCTAAATTCAATTTATTTACCAATTTATTTAAATATCAAAAGATCACAATTGGACAGTCCTGTTATAAAAAAACTAGTTGGAAGAGCTGAAAGTATTCATTTGCCGCGAAAGTGGCGTTAAGACTTTAGTCCTTACACCACCGGGTGTGTTTGGAGAATTGACGAACTTTGTAAAGCCTTCAAACCGAGATTCGAGACCGTACTTTGGCTCGGGCCGTTCCGCGCAGCAATTGAATACTCTCATCTCTGGAAACGGCATACTTACCTAAACTTTCATCCTTTAGTTTATTAACAAACATATATACCAAAAATATCAGAACTGTTATGTGAAATTACATAAGACAAAGAGACACTGTAATCCCCAAATCGGATTACAGTGTCTCTTTATCTTAATGCTCGAAAGTTGGCATATTTTATCTCACTATTTATTTTTTGATAATCTGAATTTTTGCCGAGCTACAAATAAAAATCATTAACTGAATATTTTTTATAAAAAATATCATATTTTGTAAACGTATCTTTCTAATATAGTGTTCTGGCATAAAATATTAATGCTATTATTGCGTTATTAACAGGATTATGATTATTCCCATGAAAATATCATATATCCGAGGGATGGGAAGTAATATTAATGAGGAAAACAAACAAGAGTGTAGATTACTCAAAAAATAATCCGAAACCCTTTAAAACAGAAAAATTATGGTTAGCTGTTCCTCTGGCAACGGCCTCGATTTTAGCAGGCTTAACTGTCACTACACCAGTTAACGCTGCAACTACTAATACGGCGGAACCCAGTGTAACTGAGCAAGATAGCACAACGGCAATAACCGAATCCAAAACTGGGACAACAAATGACTCTGAACCTATAAATGATGCGATTGACCCAAATACTTCAACTGAAAATGACAGTGACACTAGTTCTAAAGATGTTGTCGCTCCAGAAGGTGACTCGGAAACTGAATCTGTTGATAATTCCAAAAACAGTACTGGTAACACATTAAATTCTAACAATAATACTGGTTCTGAAAGTGACACTACAGCACAGCCTTTTCTTTTACCTGCAAGCAATAGTACTGTCACATCAACTAGTAGTGATGCTGTAACTCAAAATAGTTCCAATGCTGATTCCACAACCCCAGTATCTGGAGTTACTACCAATCAAGAAGCTATCACCAATAGCGATGCTCCAACTGCTAAGGCAATTGATCAGGTTCCTACCCTATCAAACTTTTATGTTGGTGTAAACGGTAGTTATGTTCCCTATAATTCAATGGCCATGGTTAAAGTACTACCTTACAGTTCCGAACTTTGGTCCAATGAGATTGGCAACAATTTGTTTGGATTCTATATAGTTTTGCCATCTTCTGTCGATTCGACCCTTGATTGGATGCAAACCGGTGCCAATAATTATGTCACAGCGCTGAATGCGCAAGGATTTATCCATATTAATACTTTGACCGTCTCCGAATTAGCTAATACTGCTACTGGCCGTCAAGTCTATTATTTTCGACCAGATGATGCCTCCAGTATTTTAGGATCCAATCCTCAAAAGGGATTTTCAAGTCAATTAAAAATGTCCGTTTTAATTCATACTACGAATGATTCCAGCATTAAAAACGTGACCATAAATGCCAAGGATGATAACGGTAATGACACCTTCGGTACCAGCAATTTGCCAACCAATGATGTGCTATATGCTGGTGTTGGTGATACAACCGAATATCCACATGGAAGTTTATACGAATCCATGCCTTCAACCACTTTTGGAACTGACTGGCCTGATGCAAATGTTGTTGGCATTGCCTCTAATAATGGTGCCAAGCAGCTTTCCTTTATCGACACAAAAGTAACTGATAACTACTACGTGAGATACACCACTGCAGGATCTACCACTTTATCAGGATTATTATATAATGCTACATCTGCTATATCCCCAGGAACATCTTATGACCCCAGTACCTATGAGCAGGGCTTTTTAAAAACTTTAACAAATAATAAAAAAAGTTGGTGGCTACCCTCCTTTCGTTATGTAGGAACTTTTCCAAATATAAGCACATTGACTTATAATGCTGCTACACAAACTCTACCAACAACTGTTACCGCTGAGCCAATGTCATTGGATTTAAATAGCACCGCCGCAACCGGTAATAATTACGCCTTTATAGTCGCCAAAATTGCTACTGCCTTAGATACCAATGACTCAACAATTGATGAAGGTACTGCTTGGACCCCGGATGACAATATTACCTTCACTATGCCCAGTGCTGGTGAATCCTCAACCATCAGCCATGAGAAAATCAGTGATATGACACCTGAAAATTCAGTGAAAAATGAGAATGGCAGTACAACTTACACATACACTGACAGTGATGGTACTATGACAGTTATCTCAAATGTTGATACCTCCACTCCAGGTACCTATACGGTTCAATACTCATATACTGATAATCAAGGCAATGTTACGACGCCTGCAACCGCTTCAACGATAACAGTAACTGCTGACGATAGTGTCTTAAAAACCATTGATCCTGAAAATATTATCACTTCCAGTGACGGTATTTGGACTTATGCTCAGGGTATTACCGAATTAAAAGATAAAAACGGTAACGATATCACTCCAGCCACTGCTCTAGCCGATACTACTGATCCATTAACAGTTACAATCAAAGATGCCTCAGGCAATACTTTAACCAATGCTGACGGTTCGAACGCTACGTCAATTGATACCTCAAAACCTGGAACTTATACAATTGACTATACTTATGGAAAATTAACCAAATCCACTACTCTGACCATTGACGACAGTATCCTAACGACGACCGATAAAACTATCACTGCTGGTACAACTTGGAACCCTGCCGATAATATCACTACTTTAACTGGTAGTGATGGTAATCCAGTCGATGCTGCCACAGCTTTGAAAAATAGTACTTTAACCGCCACGATACCTAGTACTGATGGAACAACCACTGTCAATGCCGATACAATAAATCCTGCTCAATCTGGAAAATATACAATCACTTATACTTATTTGGATTCGGTTGGTAAAACACTTACCAAGACCGCTGTTTTAACTATCAATGCTAAAACATCCGGTAGCGGTTCAAATTCCGGCTCAGATAGTAGTAATAACTCTGGTTCTGGAAACACTACCGACCCAGATAACGGTTCAGATTCCGGTTCTGGTAATAATACAGATACTGGTAACTCTGGTTCTAGCAACAATACTGGTAATGGTAACTCAAATTCTGGCAGCAATACTAGTACCAATAATAGTTCAAGTTCCAATTCTAGTTCTGGTGATAACACTGCCTCTAATGACACTTCAGTTAATAATACTGACACAAGTTCCAATATTGTCACTGAACCTAACAATGGCGGTAACTTAATCACTGGGGCTAAAACCAACTCTTCTGGTAATCTTAATATTGCAACTGACCCCAATAATTTGATTTCAAATTCTACCAACGTTGCTAAAGATACCAATTCACAAGAAACTCAAGCTAACAGCGGAACACTTCCTCAAACCAGTGAGAAATCAGCATCCTTATTCACGCAATTGGGATTATTCTTACTTACTATTACTGGTATTCTTGGATTCAGACGTAAAAAATCACAGAAGTAAATAAAAAACGGCAACTCCAAATAATTAGAGATTGCCGTTTTTTTATACGCTCAATTTATTTTTAAGCGCCTCAGTTATGGTCCAATTTGCCGTCCGATTTTTTCGCTAAATTTTCTATAGTTATACATCAACAAATTTCAGGACAAAAAAATAGCGCTTCGCAAATTACGAATACGCTATTAAATAAATTTCAAGATTAATTATTGAGCAGCTGGAACATATTCAATGTTACCAGTCTTAGCCTTACCTAATCCCAAACTATTACGTAGAACGTTAGTTTCACGTTGTAGCTCGTTATTAGTTACGACTAGCATCTTTTCACCATTAACAGTAGTTTCGGTACCGTCTAAGTGGTCTTGGTTGACATCCTTTGTAGCACCACGGTAATCAGCACCGATAGTCTTCAAATTATCAAATGAAAGATCAGTTAGAACTTGGTCAGTTAATGAATCAATAAAGTCTTGGTTCAATAATGTTGAAATTGAGCCTGACTTAGAAAAGATAGCTGTCAATACTTGGCGTTGACGAATTTGACGACTGTAGTCACCAAATTTACCACTCATACCAGCGTATGCCAAAGCTTGGGCACCGTTCATGTGAGTTGAAACGTCTTTAGTAAAGTTGTAGCCACCATAGCTGAATGTCCACTTAGGTGTAACGTCAACTCCACCGACTTCGTTAACAACTTTGTTCAAGCCATCAACATTTAGAAGCAAGTAGAAATCGATAGGAACATTTAGCATATCTTGAACAGTCTTAACACTTGCGCCTGCTTGTCCCAATTCATAAGCGTGTTTTAGTGCAACCGGTGATTGACTCTTGTATCCAGAGATATTATTTACAGCAGTTTCCCCGGAAATACTATCAACAGTAGTCTTGTTAGTCTCAGGATTGATAGTAACAACCATCATACTGTTTGTGTGACCCGAATAATCTCTACTTAATTTTGAAGAACCTGAATTAGTCCCCATAACCAAGATTGAGATAGGCTTCTTAGCCTTTAATTTGGCAGCAACATCAGTTGTATTAACACCTGATGATTGGAATGAGCTGTCGACAGATCCCTTAACACTGCGGTATTTTGACATACCTAATGCAGCACCACCGAAAACTAGTAAAAGAGCGAACGCAATTAAGAAAGCTCTTAAGTTACGACGCTTGTTGCTCTTACGTTTGTTGTGCATATGTTTTCCCCCTACTTAATTCAAAAAATATATTTAGTTACTAAATACATCCTTTGATAATGAATTTTAGTTCATGTCTTCATTATACTTTTTTATTACGGAATTTATACCGCTTATGAAGAGATTAATATATATTTTTTTATCCGCCTCCTTTGATTAGCCCTAATTTTAAATAAATTTAATGTTTTAATATTTTTTTTGCTTCATCAATAATTTCTGTTTTAAACAGAACAAGCAAAAACATATATACAATAATGCCAACGATTATTTCTAAAATAATACTCATCCATGAATTATTTAAATTTCTATCACATGAATATATAATGAGAAACATAATAAAACCTGCAGAGAAATATTTTAAACTACCTTTAAACAACTTTTTATAATTGATTTGTGATTTCAACGTCCATAATTGGTATCCGGTTACTATAAACTCAGAAATGACGGTCGAAATAGCAGCCCCCTTGGCATTCCAAAGAATGATTAAGGGAATATCAAAGACTAAATTAAACACGGTTCCTAAAATAACTGATTGTGTATAATATTTTGTCTGATTAGTTGGTAATAAATACTGAGTTCCTAGTGCGTTATTCCAAGCTATTAATAAAATTACAATGGATTCAATCATCATAATTGGAATGACATCGATAAATTTCTTTGTGAAAAATAATATAACAAATTTTGAAGACACTGCCATTAGTCCAAACATCATTGGTATAGATAATGCAGAAACAAATGAAAAACTTTCATATAAGTATTTTTTTGTTTTACCATTATCACCTTTAGCAAACGCGTTAGCAACATGAGGCATCATAACTGTTCCGGTTGCTGTTACAATGGCCAGAATCATTTTAATTATTTTATCAGATTGATCAAAATAACCTGAAACCTGAACATTAACCATTGATCCTAGAAGTGTTTTATTTATGAGTACATAAATTTGCGTTGAAACCTGTGGAACAAACAGTAAAACTGAAGGCATCAAATGTTTCCAAATAGTAAAATCATTCCAGTTTGGACGGCCAATATACCTTTTTAGGCTAGGTAATAAAGTTAAATTACCTATCACTAAAGAAAAAGAAATAATTAATATATAGATAAGCAAATTGGAAGAAGATTTAACAAATGTAAAAATAAGTATCAATGAAATTATTTTCACTATAATATTTCTTAAGACCGTGACTGCAAAATTCTCTATTCCCATAAAAAACCAGGCAACATCAAACATTGCAGCGATTATCGAAATGGCCTGGGCCCAATAGAACAATCTATATTCATGATTAAATAGCATAAATATTCCAAAACAAAAAAAGGAAATACCAAAAATTATAATTCTAAAAATTGTTATTTCATAAAAGACTTTAGTAAGTTTTTCTCTGTTATCTCTAACGAATGCTACTTGCCTACTCCCATACAAATTAGTTCCCAACCCACCTAAAAGAATAAATAATTGAATAATGGAATTAGTATATGAATTTATTCCCACACCGACTGGTCCAAGAATTCTTGATAAATAAGGAATAGTTACAAATGGTACCAACAATATAAAAACCTGATAAAAGGCGTTATATAAATAATTCTTAATAACTTTCATGAAAGTCTCTCCAAATCTACTTCAGGACATATGATAAATAGATATATTTAATCTACAGGTTTTTATAAGATGTTAATATTGTTTTTTCCATTTCAATCCAGCTAAATTTATTTTTGTATAAAGCTTGGTTTCTTTTTTTGAAATCAACCAAATTTGCTTTATCGATTGAATCTAAAAATAATTCAAAAGACCTTTTAGAATAATCCACTACATAGCCAACATCATACTTTTTTACAAATGAATCTATTCCTGTGCCATTTGAAACAACAATTGGTTTCCCTAAGAATAATGCTTCATAAAACTTATTAGGTGCCGAATATTTATGATTTTTTACACTAGGATTGTACATAGCAATCATAATGTCAGATATATTGGAAATTGCTAATCCATCATCATAAGAAACTTTCCCATAGAATTTTATATTACTCGAACTATTTTTGATTTTATTAACCAAGTTTTCAGATCCGAATCCGGCTATATGAAAAAAAACATCATTTCTCTCTTTAGAAATATCTATTAATTCATCAAGAAACCGGTCAGGAACCAGCGCACCTACAAAAGATATATTTATCTTATTAGGTACATACATCTTTAAATATTTTTTTATATTTCTACTAGAGCTGTAATTTGGTGTGTTATATATGATATCTAGTTTATTAGGCTTTGCATCTTTAATTTGACTTTTTCTATAATCAATTGGAATCACAGTTAGATCACTTTTGCTTATAACCATGTCCTCTAATTTTTTCACATTTTTCTTCAGTACATTGGGAACAGGAAAAGCATCCACATAATAATCATAGATATCATAAATTATTTTCTTATGAAATAATTTGGCGAAAAAAATAGAAACTAAACCAGTATCTAAATTAACCGAATGTATAATATCAATTTTCTTATTAAATTTAATTAATTTAAACAGCAATTTAATATTAAATTTAATAAGTGGAATCAAATTCTTCAAACCACTACCAAATGAACTTTTAATGCCTATTTCATATACTTTTATTCCAATAGGCATATCATAAGTATAATCTGCATTTTTATCACGGTCCCACCCTATGCCGTAAACATTATAATTTCCCTTTAATAAAGTAATCATTTGTTTCTCCGCTCTTGGATCGGGATTAAATGGATTACTGGCCACAAAAAAAACGCTTTTTTCCAAAAATAATTCTCCTATTAATTATTATCATTTTTAGTTGTAAGATAATCATCGTTATTTATCATAAGTAAAATAACTGGAACTAATATTATTTGATGTCTTAGCATTGATCCCACATCAGGTTCAAAAAATGCCTGTATTGTAAGCATTGAAATTATAAAAAAAAGCTTATAATCCAATACATCCCTACTATTTCTAACAAAGCCAATACATAAATAAACAATCGTCCAAATCCAAATATAATAAATTATTTCATTTGCTGAATTTATCCCATCGATGGGAACAAATATATTAATCAAACCATACATAAAGTTCAAAAAATCTGTAAAAACAGACGAATTGATAAACGGATTATTAATCATTGTATTAGCGTAAAAATTCATATCTCTCGTACTATTAACACTGTATCTAGCATCGGATAGAAATCCACCCGTTATCAAACTATAAGAAAACTCCATTCCAAAAATAGACACAAAATATAAGATTATTTTTTCAATCTTTTTTAAATGGGATGAATTAAATATAATAAAAAATAATATAGAACAAAAATATATTAATATCCAATAGGTTCGAAAGAACACTCCGTATAGCAATATGAATATTCCTAAGCCTTTATTTAACCTTTTCAAGGGTGAAACTAATAGAACAACATCTAACATGATAAAGACAACTAGCTCTTTTGAAAATTGTGCTGAATAAGCTCCGTAAAACAGTGTGAACATTGTTAGCAACAATAAATTTCCAATCTTTAAAAAGTCAATTCTATATTTAAAAATTAGTATTAAAATAAGTATCGCAAAAATAATCCAAGCAAAAAATGCTTCAACTTCATATGACGTATTGGCATTAAATTTAAACAATAAAAATAGTTTTGCAGTACTGACATAATTTTTGTCACTATTTAAATTAATATTATTCATATAACTTCGAATAGTTTGATTATCATTAAAAAAATAATTTGGAAATATGCTTCTACTTAATAAAAAATAGATCAAAGATAAGCTTAGAAAAAAAGTACCAAAAGTGACAACAATTAAGTTTTTTTTAGTCATAATTGCCTCTTTCGTAAATTCCTATATAATCATCAATCATTTTTTCTTTAGAAAATTTTTCTTCTACTTTCTTTTTCGATAATGTTCCCAGAGAAATATTTTTGGAACGAAAGTTTTCTAGAAATTGTTGTTTATTCTTAAAAAGATATCCATCAATATTATTTGTAATCGCATCATTATTTCCAGGAACATCCGTAACGAAACATATCTTTTCTAAGTACATAGCTTCAAGTAGAGAGATAGGAAGCCCCTCCCATTTTGAAGTTAATATAAAATATTTAGGCTTTTGTATTTTTGACAGTAATTCTTCTCTTGGCATCCAACCTGTTATTTTTATATTGTCTGACGATAATTGACTTCTCTTATCACCATCACCAAACCATATAAAATTTACATTAGGCATTGATTTTGCAATCTCATTAAAAAGAGCAGGATTTTTTTGTTCGTCTATTCTACCAACGGTAAATATTGAATTATCTGTATTACTATTATCTGTGAAATATTCATTTAATTTTTCAGTATCAATGGAATTACTAATAAATCCTGAATATTTAGTAACTTTTAAACTCTCTAAATATTCACTTTTACTACAAGCTATGGTTTGAACTTTTCTAAACCCCAAAGCCTTTTCAATATAGAAATAAAAATGAGACTTTAAATTATTATCCCGATTATTCAAAAACGCATACCCATGTGGTGTGTAAAAAACTTTTTGATTACTTTTATAAAATAACAATCTACCAATTGCTCCAGCCTTGGATGAATGTAAATGAATAATATCTGGATTTATTTTCTTTAGAAGTTTTGATATTTCTATAAATGATTTTAAGTCTGCCAATGGATTAAGATTTCTTGTAAAACTTTTAATTTCAATTAATTTTACATTTTCAGGAAAATAATTTGTAACATTTTCCGGTGTTTGTTGCCTTCGTCCATATAAGATAGTTATATCATAACGATTGGATAGTCCGGATGTTAAATCAGAAAGATAAGAGAATACTCCTCCACCAAATGATTCCACTATATGTACAATTTTTTTCATATTATTACCTTTATTAATAGGCCCCATTAGGAAACAGAAAGACACCAATCGTTCTAAACAAAATATAAATATCATATCCTGCCGTTCGATGATTGATATAATCCAGATCCAATCGAACCATTTCCTCAAATCCAACGTCATTGCGACCGCTTATCTGCCAGAGACCGGTACATCCGGGTTTGACTGTTAGGCGTTGTTTGTCGTAACTTGAATATTTTTTAACTTCTTTTGGCAAAGGTGGACGTGGTCCAACTAAGCTCATCTCGCCTGTTAACACATTTACCAATTGTGGTAATTCATCGATACTATACTTTCTGATGAATTTGCCGACTTTAGTTACTCTGGGATCATTTTTCATCTTAAACATAGCGCCTTTGATTTCGTTCTTATCCAAAAGCGTCTGTTTTAGCTTTTCAGCATCCACTACCATCGATCGAAACTTATACATTTCGAACGGTTCTTGGTGTTTTCCTAATCGTGTTTGCGAATAAAATACTGGTCCCTTGGGATCTTCAGCTTTAATAGCAATAGCAACCATCAAAAACAATGGTGATAGTAATATCAAACCGATAAAGCTTGCAACAAAATCAAAGACTCGTTTTATGCTTCGGTAAATATGCCGACTCTGTTGATATTTTGCGTCAACTTGTCCTTCCCAATACTCCAAATTTATTTCCCCCTAAGAAAACATATAAACATTTATAAATTAATCATCAAAACAGAAGTCACTTTTAATACTTTAAAAGTGCTTCCGCTTTCATTTAATCCCTAAAATAATCCAAAGAATCTTTTCTTCTTAACATCTGAAATATGTTGGATAACACCAACTTCAACGTCGTCCCCATTCAAGATATTCTTGGCATTTTGATTAAATCTTTCTGCTGTCTCAACGCCTTCTTGCTCGGCCAATTTGATAAAAGCCTCTTTCATCATGAATCGACGTCCTTCAAAGTTATGTGCATCCGATGCAAAGACAAAGCCTAAGTTTGCCTTCACAATTTTTTCAGTTAAAGCCTGAACTTCTTTTCCGAATACACCCATGTAACTGCTACTTGTCAATTGAGTTAAGCATCCCATTTCGACACAATCAAACAGTTTATCGGGATCTTTTTGAAATCCCAGATTACGTTCTGGATGTGCCAATACTGGTGTGATACCTCGTGTTGTCAACTCAAACAGCATATTTTCAGTATATTCTGGCACTTCATTATGTGGTAACTCCAGCAATAAATAATGGTTGCCAGAGTCCATAAACAAAATATCATCACTAAAAATTCCTTTGAGCAATTCACCCGTTAGATGAACTTCTTGACCAGGAAAAACATTCAGTGGAATACCATTGTCTAACAAATCTTGCTGAAAAATCTTCGTACGATTAACAACTTCTTGTTTATGATTCGAATAGTGACTATCCATGTGATGTGGTGTCAACAAGATGTGACTGATGCCTTGATCAACGGCCACTTGAGCCATTTTCAAAGCCATATCTAAATCCTTGGCACCGTCATCGACTCCTGGCAAAATATGACAATGCAAGTCGATCAATTTCATTTTTTATCATCAGCTCCATAATAACCGCCGTAGTAACCACCATAATAACTGCCACCGTAATAGCCGCCGGATTTCTGTTCCGTTACTCGGTTCATAATGGCTCCTAAAATATTAGCCTTTACCGTCTGCAAAGCTTCCTTAGCATGCATTACACCAGCTTTATCGGCGATGCCTTGAGGAACAACCAAGATAGTTCCATCAACTTGAGCTGCCAAAACTTGTGCGTCAGTAACAGTATTAACTGGTGGCGCATCGAGAATCAATAAATCAAATTTATCAACTAACCGTATTAACAAGTCTCTGGTTCTTGCACTACCAAGCAATTCAGCTGGATTAGGTGGCACTGGTCCACTGGTAATAACGAACAATCCATCCACAACAGTTGGTTGAATAATTTCATCCAAGGTTGCGTTACCTAATAGATAACTTGATAATCCACGTCGATTACTGACACCAAAAGTTTTGTGAACAGTTGGGCGACGTAAATCAGCATCCATCAAAATAACTTTTGAGCCTTGATCAGCCCATGTTACGGCAACATTATTACTGATAGTTGACTTACCTTCAGATGGAGCAGACGATGTGAACAACAAAGATTTCAATTTCTTATCAACTGATGAAAATTGAATATTTGTGCGAATCGTCTTGAATTGTTCGGAAATCATCCCTTTAGGATCAGTGTACGTTACGAGACCGATTCCATACTTCAAACTAGTATTATCAAGTTTGTGTTTCTTGCGATTAAACCAGGACATAATCTACACCCTCTTTTGACTAGGCTGTGCAGCTAAGCCGGTATTATTTGAACCATAAATCTCTTGTTTAGAATAAATTCGTTTCTTAACTTCAGCTTGATCAATTTCGTTCACAATTCCTAGACTCGTTAGGCCTAGTTCATGTGTCAAGAAATCCTCAGATGTGACCGTCGTATCCGTAATTTCTCTAATGAAAGCAAAACCGACACCCAACAATAATCCGACCACAATTCCAGCCAATAAATTCAATGTTTTTCTTGGACTGACTGGATGTTTTTCGATTGATGCTGGTGAAACGATTGAAACGTTATCGATACTCATGATTTTACCGACTTTTTTCTTAAAAGTCTTGGCAGTCAAATTAGCAACCTCAGCTGATGTATAAGGGTCCGTTGACTTAACTGTAACTGAGAAAACTTGTGAGTTCTGTTGACTGCTTACAGAAATTTCTTTTTTCAAAGCGTCCATTGATCCCGGATAACCAGGATAATTTTTCACTTTTTGGTCCACGCTCTTTAAAACAGTGGGACTAGTAATAATATCTTTATAAGTATTGATCATCTGCACATCAGCTTGCGTTTGTTGCAACTGTGCAGCCTGCATTTCTGAAGAAAGCTTCCTATTAACTAGTAATTGTGTTGTTGATTGATATTTTGGTGCCATGACGAAAAATGTCACAAATGCCACTGCTAATGTAACGACAAATGTAGTCCCCAAAATCATTCTTATGTGTTTACGAAGTATGGCAATAATTTGCATCATGCTTATTGTTTGTTCTGACCCCAATGAAATCCTCCGATATAACTAATCTTATATAACTTAAATCTTATCACATTGTTTTCCTAAATAAATGATATTATAGAATCTATTTTTATAATTATTAGGTAATTATTAGGTCTACTGTTTTGCCGCCTACGGTTGTCAGAAATATAGTCTGCTGTGAGGACCGGTTCGAGACCGCTTCCCAGGCTCGGGCCGTTCCGCGCAGCAATTGAATACTCTCAGCTCTGGAAACGGCATACTTATAGTAGTTCAATAGCCCCAGTAATATTCATCTCATCATATAATTTCTTACCAATTTCTTGACGTTCCAGCTCAAGCTTATTCATGGCCTTATTGATTTCATCATTTTTTTCCATGAAATCACTGGCCATTTTTCTTTGAGCATTGATACATAATACTGGTACTGGTAATTTTTCCAAATCTCTAATTGGTATTTGTGTAATGGTGCTTCCGACCGATGACTTACCCAGTAAAATTTGGACTAGTGGACTATTTAAGTACAAGCGTAACCACAATGGATCATATTTATCATTTTTGAGTCTTAGTCGCACTAAATTAGAATTAATAGCTACGTTATAAACCGTTTCATCAATCCACTTAATTTTATTAATATTACCGCGGATCGCCATAATAATGTCGTTCTTTTGAACCAGATAACGATTAACATCTGCATTACCACTCAAGTTGAAATACGTTAAATCATGATAATTAATTTTATCTTTAATATCAGTAATTTTAATAATTTGATACATACCATCCGTTGTTTCATCCTTGGCGGTCAAATTGAAACCTCGAGTAATATCAACGACTTCACTCAATGGCACCTTTTTCATATCTTTCAAATTCTCACTGTGAAATTGGACGTCACGACCGTTTACTCGATACAAGGTCGAATAAACATAACGTTTGACTTGTAATTGGGTATCCTTGATATGGTCATTGGAAACAATTTTTGAAATTCCTTCGACGTCTTTTTTGTCGTGATACCACTTAGTGATTTGCTCAATTTCTTCATCAGTAAATTCAATTGATCGTAGTGATTTTGTTGATAACATTTCACGGTCAATATTAATAAACTGAATCTTGCCACGCATTTTCTCCGGCTTATTCATCGTTAAAATAATTATGGAAACGGAAATTGCAGCATCCTCAACAGCTCCAACGGGTAAAGAAATAATCGATTCAATCAGGTCATAGTCGACCATCTTTTGACGAATATTGCTGTCCATTCCACCTCGAAACAGTGCTCCATCTCGAACCACAACTACAGCCTTACTGCCTAAATTATGGTTCAATGCGGCAATTGCGTTGCTGACGAAAGCCCAGTCTCCCGATTTGCGGGAAGGTATTCCGAATGGAAAACGATTATATTTATCATCTAAAACATTGTCGGTATATTCCAACTTCTGACCAATCGGTGGCATGGTGATAACTTTGTCAAATTGCTCCAGTTTACCATCTTGGACATACATTGGTTCATCCAAAACTTCACCAGTATAAAGTTTAGTGTGAGTTGCTCCTAAGCCAAGTGCAGCGATATATCCCATAGCGACAAACCGTTCATCAATGAATTCGGCAGTGATTTTTTGTTCCTTATTATTCAGCAGAATTTTAAAAATCAATTCACTGAATCCAAATGTTGGATCTAATATCTTGTCGCAGCTTTTTATATCAGCAAGTGAGACTAATAAGTTTTCAAAGCTAAACTTAGAATTCAGCGGATTATTTCGAAATTGATTTCTAACTCGGCTTCCCATTCCCATCAATTACAAAATTGGAATATCAATCATTTCGGAAAACAACTCATTGCGTTGTGTTGTCGTCAATTTTTGGTCAGCTGCAATCGCACCTTTGAACAATAGTGCAAATTCATTCTTATATTCAGGTACATCTACCGTTTCCAATTCAGCTTGGAAACTATTGCCATTTAAAATCCAATTGCGGTCAATTTTAGAAGTCAATCGTAAATATACAAACGAAAAAATTAACGATTGAGCATCCTCAGTCGATAATATAGATCTAATGTTTTTGGGCACTTCCATATACTTACAATCCCCTTGTAGAGTTTAATTTTTAAGTTAGTAGAGCTAATACTGTTTTATCGCCTTAATAAATATATACTCTTGTAGACAGTCTGTAAATGAAAAAAAAGGTTTTGGATATTATTTTTTTTAAGCGTCAATTTATGACTACTCAGATATCCATATACTTAAAAATTTCCGTAATATCGCAATGATATTCTCCACAGCAAAAAAAAAATAAGACTCCTATTGTGGGGAGTCTCGAAGTTTGTTGGAATGATTTTTTATCTCCCGGTTATCTCCCGGTTAACCATTTAACGTCCGATTGTATAAAACGTATCTTGTTGATGGGCCAGATCCCACCTTCTTTAACATTTGATTATCTACCATATCCTTTAGCTCAACACTTTGGTTCCAAGCTCATCACTTTACCCTTTAGTTCAACACCTGAAACCTAGTAAATTTTCCGATCAAATCCTTTTAATTCTTCCATCATAGCTGGACGATTGGCATACTTAGTCTTCCACCCTGAAATGATTTTGACGGCAGACTCATATCCATTATCTAAAGTAGCCATATGATTCAAAGTCCTTACAATTTTACGGTAATATCACCTGCTACCTGAATGTGAAGCCATAATTTGCACCTCAGTTTCATACTTGTGCAATACCTGTTTTGGATAATGTTTCTTCAATCGTTGCTCATATTTTTCAATGCCGTATAAACCCGATTCATCCAAAACTAATTTTAACAATTGATCGTATAAGTCCTCTTCAATATATAATCTCTCAAGATCTTGTTCATCTTGCACTTTAGAAAATAGTTTTTCACGTTGCTTTACCCACTCATCATCCGAAAACTGCTGCTTATATTCACGGTAAACATCAATATCAATCGAATAATATTCCGTCAGTATTTCCCACATCTCATTGAGATAATCTTCCGTCCGATGTTGATCCTTGTAGATATCCTTTAATCTAATACTGAATTTTTCCATAACCCCGGGCAATCCCTTAGTCTGTTCTTTTCCTTTGATTAATGAATCAATGGCAGCCTGATAGTCCTTTTTGGCAATGCAATCATCAATATATAAATTACGTATATCAGGATAATTATCATTTTCCAAACAAAATTCTTCAATTTCATCATCAGGTAAATTCAACTTCTTCATGACTTGAACGTGATAGACTCCCCATTTAGACACATCGTAATCGGAATGTCTGTTCTCTTGATTATCATGGAATTTTTTATCAGTCCAAACCAATTTCTTTTTAAGAAACTCTTTTTCATCAAAATTGGACGACAATATGTTATCAAAAGTGTCAGTAAAGACGCTCAATATATCATAATTTTCTTGGAACCAAGCAAACATTTTCTTCTTAAAAGTTAAATCTGCTTGATCAATCACTTGTTCCCAAGCTTGTTCACATTCTTCCACCAAGCGCATAATACAACCATTAGAATCATCAATATCCAAATAATTTAACTTTTTAGCGACATAATTGATGACTGAAAATGCCAGCTTCAAATCTTCATCCTCAATTAAAAGCTGCACACCATCAACAATAAAACCGTACATATCATCTTCAAATCTATCAGCCCGATAGTAATCAATGAAGCCCGACGGATCAGCATATTCGGCAATAATGGCGTCAACAGATTGTTGATAACTACTCAAATCACCGTTATCAGGTTCGACTATTGATTGAAATAAATTACGAAGCCGTGCATCACTTTTCAAAACTTTCGTCAAAAAGTTTCTAACATCCTTCTCAGATGCTTTGGAAACAAGTTCATCCACTGAAGGATCATCTTCTTGTTGATATTCTTCAGTGAAATACAACACCGCAGCCATATGTTTGCAATATTTCCCATCCATCGCATAAGGACAGTCACAATCTGCATCCACAACCTTATCATTCTTAATCTTTATACTGACATCATACTCTTCAGAACCCCAAACCTTGGCAGTGATTTCAGTCTTAGTTTCAAGAAATTCCTCAACAAGACCCTGTTCAAAATAGTCATATCCACTCTCTAAAATTCGTGGTACAAATAATCCTTCCCAATTCATCGGCCAACTCCTTAATCCGTTTAGTTTTACTATAGCAAAAAATAAGACTCCTTGCGTGGGAGTCTTGAAGTTTATTGAAATGATTTTTTATCTCCCGGTTATTTTTTAATTTGCGACCACTTTACGACCACTGCCATTTGCTGAACCCTTGATAAATAAGAATATATCGTGACGATTCTACGATACTAATAAATCTAAGTATCCTATTTTGAAATCAATTGATAACACCAAATGATTATCATACAAAAAAATAGAGGCTTCCCTTGTGGGGAGCTTCTATTTTTTTTACGTTTGAATACAAATCATTTATCAGCAGAAACAGTAAGCTTTTGCCTTAAATCATTCAACTGACTATAACCTAAATATTTCTCTTGTTGCAATCTACCAATGACAATTCCTGAATTAATTTGATTTTTCTCAGCAAATTTTTCAACAGACTCACCGGAAAAGTCCTTCTCTTTAACAAATTCATCGTATTTTGTTTGATCAATTAAATAATTCTTAGCAAAATCATCAGCATCTTTTTCGAGTCTATCTAAATCCAAGGCACTCTTAAGTCCTATATTTTTCTCGGCGGATACGATTATATGTCCCTTCTTCTTTTGAAAAATATGTCTAATTTCGTGAAAAAGGGCAAACCAAAAGATGTCAGCATACTTACTACGATCATTCATGACAAGCAAAACTTTATCCTTTCCCATCCACTTAACCGCTCCATTGACGCCACAATTTTTCAAATTAGGAATAACTACGAAGGCGACCCCTGCTTGTTTTAATATAATCCTCAATTTAGGCATAAAAGTTTCTGGATCTTCAATCGTCATCTTTCGAATATCTGGTAATCTTGATTTCAAATATTCTAAATTGATGGATTCAACATCTTCCAGGTCTCCCATATTAAGTGCCGTCTGAATCCAAGCGTTGGAATTTATTACATTTTTATCCTTTACTTCTGGGATAACCGTTTTATATTGAACCAAAAAATCTCTATTTTCCAGCACCATTAAATTAGACACTCGAAAAAACTTTTTCATTTCCGATATTTTTTCAACAGTTTTATTTGTATGTTTTACAACACCCAAATTCTCCCAAAACTTATAATCAAGCTGACGTTGAACATTCTTTTCTGCATCTAAACGATTTTGCTTTTCAATTTGACCTTTGGTTTCTAAATACTTGTCATTCAAATTTTTCCATAATGATTCCGATGTTCCCAAAACTAAAGCTAATCCTTCAATTAATTCACTATCTAATTCAATCTTTCCATTTATTAATTGGCTAACTGTTTTTTCGTTTGTATTTAGACGATCCGCCAGTTCCCGTTGATTCATATTTTGATCTTCTAGATACCTTCTAACATAATATCCCGGATGAAAGGCCACCAAATTCTCATTACTTATTTTAAGCATAATGTTTTGAAACCTCCTCCACTTCGATAATATTGATGCTGCTATAAAAAAATCGTAATTCTAAATTTTCATTATTGGCAATCGTTTCGCCATTAACCCCAATTGGTTGTATTATTAACCGATAACCGCTTGAACGTCCATCAATATCCAAAGCGTAATAATTTTTTCTATCACCAATCAACTTGTGTATTCTAAAAATTCTTAGTGCATTGATATCTTCAAGCGATGCAGAACTTTCAAGTAAAGTTATCAATCCAAACAATGCATCGGCCGTTTTTAATCCTAATTCTTTTCTAGATTTTTTTAAATTGGTACAGATTTTTTCAACTCTTCTAGATCTATACTTCAATTTGATAAGAAGCCACCACCATAGTTGATTGCAATTTATCTTACCAAATTAGTAAGCTTTTTTCAATCAATTGATTTTTAACCATTAAAACAAACACAATATTTACTTTAGTTTTCTAATTAAAAATTACGCAAAAAAAAATACGACTGGCACAAAATGTGCAGTCGTATTTTATATTCAACTAATAAAGGATTACGGTCGCCGAGGCGACCCCATAACTAACTCTAAGCGACAAAGTCGCTAAGTGTTACTAAATTAGTTCAACTTCTTCTTACTTACAACGTTCAACTTGTCATCCAAGTCATAAACAACTGGTTCACCAGTAGCCATTTCAACATCCATGATGTCAGCATCAGAAATGTTTTCAATGTACTTAGTAAGGGCACGTAATGAGTTACCATGAGCAGCGATGATAACGTTCTTGCCATCTAGCAATTTAGGAGCGATTTCATCTTCCCAGAATGGAATTACACGTTCCAAAGTAACTTTAAGATTTTCGCCACCAGGAATAATTCTTGGGTCCAAGTTTGCGTAACGACGATCTTGAGCTGCTGAACCTTCGTCAGTAGCTTTCAACAATGGAGGCAATGTATCATATGAACGTCTCCAGATGTGAACTTGTTCGTCACCATATTTTTCAGCTGTTTCAGCTTTGTTAAGACCTTGAAGTGCGCCATAGTGACGTTCGTTAAGTCTCCATGTCTTTGTTTCAGGAATCCATAATTGGTCACAGCCTTCAAGAGCATAGTGCAATGTCTTGATAGCACGTGTCAATACTGATGTATAAGCTTGGTCAAATTGGATGCCTTCTTTTTCAAGAAGTTTACCAGCGTTTTGAGCTTGCTTTACTCCTTCTTCACTAAGGTCAACATCAACCCAACCAGTAAATTGGTTTGATAAATTCCATTCACTTTGTCCGTGACGAATGAAAACTAATTTTGCCATTTATAAGATCCTCTTTTCATTTCTTTAACAATATGTATTTTACACGATTTTGGCAATAAAAAAAAGAGGCGCCACCTTTGAGTGGTAAAAAATATTGAAACATGTTGTTGTGTCTTCTTCTAGTTAAAGTTTTATCTTAAGTGGCTTATTGGTTAAGGCTGTGACACTGCATTTGCTGCTGGTTCAATCTTCAGTGCAGTATTTATTTTCTCTTTAAAATATCGGTAATTACATTAAAGGAGCCATAACAATTTAAAATATAATTGTTATGGCTCCTTATTTTATTATCTTCAAAGAATTATTTATATAGGCAGTGGCTCTAAAACGAGTTCCGCAGGCCAATTTCTTCCGCTCGGAAATTCCCGGGCCTGCTCCACTCTCTATTCCTTGTACACTGGTGCATCGATCTCTTTCAAAGTAGTAATATCCAACTTGTTCTTAGCATTCTTATTCAAGTAAGTATTAACTTGATCAGACCCAGCCAACACTGCACTGACCTTATCCTTACCTTCAATCAAATCAGAAACGATATCGGCATTTTCACTCTGCTTCATCACGATTGGAACTACTTCAAAGCCATTATCTCTAAGTGTCAACAACTTCTTGTAATACTCAGAATTTATTGATACAAAAATTGTAGCTTCACTTTGTCTCAATGCTTGATTCTTCAACCACCAAACTATCAATTCTTCATCACTATCAAATGTACTGATCAGCACATTTCCTTCACTGAATAACTGAATATAAGGCTCGTTAGCTGTATAACTCTTAATCAAGACCAATGTTCCATCTTGACGATAGAAGTTCTCACGGACGACTTTATTAGCATTACGGTGGTCATAAAATTGGGTTGCTGAGATTACTCCGTTAACATCGAAAATATCACGACTCAACAAGCTGTTGTCTTTGTAATGACGAATAATTTGTAATTGATGGTTAGCTGTTCTGGATACTTCCATTACTAACTTGTCGTCGGCATCCAAAATTTTGTCAACTTTATCGCTGACGTGTTGAACTCGATAGTCAGCATCAAAAGGAATTTCAGCCGGTGTGACTGGTGTATTCAAGTTGCGGCCTTGCAATTCATTGTACATATTCATCAAAAATGCATTGCCATCAACAAATCCAGCATTTTGATAATTCAACCATGTTTGGTCGACTTGATCGTTATATGTCACAGAAATAGCGTTGGCTAATAATCCCTTATCGGACAAAGTCATTGTTAACTGTTGCCACATTTTGCTTGTATCAGCATCGGGATTGGCAGCTACATCATCAGTGAAAATATAATAATCACGATTTTCATCCAAATAAATTTCGTTAGCCATCTCATCTGTTCCAAACCATTCTTTCAATGACTTGTTAATATCATTGATACGGTCGGTTGCTTGTTGACGGTCATCAACTTGGTCGCTATTTGTATTGCGCAAAACATGGTTGCAATAACTTCTGTCAGCCAACAATTGACTACGGAGTTGAGCCTTTAAATCAGCACTCTGATCCAAAGTACTTTGCAGATCCTGTTCGGTATATTGCCACTGTTCGCCACCATTATCACCCATTTGAGGAGCTTGGTCTTGAGGTCCCTGTTGTTGCGGTTGAGCTGGACCTTGTTGTGGATCTGGTTGACCAAATTGTGGTTGATTTGGGCCAAAGAAATAATCATTGCCATTATTGTTATCGTTATTGGCATTGTTAAAATTCTGGTCGTTTGGTGTAAACTGTGTCCCCATCCCAGCTTGTGCATCGTTATATTGATTTTGTGCTTGGTCAAAATTATTTTGATCCGGTTGAGCATTTGGATATGAAGGATTGTTTAGATCAGAATAATTATTATCATCATTATCTTTCTTTTTTCTATCGAAGAATGACATATTTTAATCTCCCATCTACGTCAGTTGGCTACGTTTAACTACATTATATATGACAAATATATCTTATTCATAATTATAACGTTTTCTTTAATTTTATTCGGAATTTTTTGCGATTATGCCCAATTGAATGCACTCCGAGGATATCGAGGAAGAAAACGAAGATTGGAATACCAATGACCAGACCCCAAGTCCCGAGTAATTCTTCAGAAACAATCAACACGACGAATGTAAAGAAGATTGGCAAATGCGTCATACTGGACATGAACTGTGGATTTAAGAAATATGTTTCGATTAAATGAATTACAACAATCATGATCACAATATAAATTACGTAACGTATTCCCCCAACTGAATAAGCGACGAAACTCAATGGAATCAAGGAAATAATTACTCCGGCGACTGGAATTAAGGACAGTATGAAGACCATCGCTGATAAAGCAATGATTCCCGGCATCTTCATGAACAACAGTGTAATCGTTGTTAACGTAGTATTTACAACCGCAATCATCAATTGTGCTTCTAAAACAACCCCAAAAGTATTGACGAATTTCTTACCATAATAGAATAAATCAGAGAATAACCAGCTAAACTTGCTATCTAAAAATTGGCGTCCAAAAGCATTCATCTGTTCCACTTGACTGGTATAGAAGAAACTCAATAAGAAGGAAATAACGATATTAAATCCTACTGCACCAACACTAGTAATGTAATTTACCACTTGTGTGATGGCAACTTTAATTTGATTATCAAGGTTAATTTGTTGCAAGTAGTTATAGATCACGTCCAAATATGGGTTGGAACGAACTTCTTTACTCTCATAGAACTTCTGCAGCGAAGTAAACATTTTGGCAGTCTGACTGATCAATTGTGGTATATAGTTGGCAATGACAAAAATCAACAAGCCAATAATAATCAGATAAACTGGTGCAATTACCCAAACAGGCTTAATCCGTGGCAATCTTTTTTGAACAGTCCGTACTAACTGAACTGATAAAAAGGTAAATGTAAACGTCAACAGGAACATACTCATCATGCTACGTAGCAAGTAAAACACCGTTATAACGATTAACAGCAAGACGAACCTTCGCAGACGTTTATTTTCAACAAACTTATCGTACAAACTCATATAAATCTCCTCATCATAGACACATGCTTAACGAAAATACGAAATCCATCCCTAAAATTGTCACTAGGGAATATCGGTGATCCCAAAGAATTGCAGTAAACTCGCGAAACATTGCCGGCCACTTTAACTTCTGAACCGTTCTTGCTGCCGCAAAATTAACCTTTAATCCCAGTTTTTTCGTGTGAAACTTCGTTCTGGGCAAATGAAAATCGCTCGTAACTATAATAACGCGTGGGCGACTTTTTTTATGCCAAATATTACGAATTTTTATTGAAGAAAATTCTAAATTTTGAATAGTATTCTTAGCTTCGGTTTCCATAATAATCATCTCAGGCAAAATACCATTATCAACTAAATAATGTTTCATCAATTCAGCTTCTGTTGGTAAGCCAGCTGCACTGCTACCTCCAGTTACAATTATCTGAGGTTTAATATCAAAATCATTAAAAAGTTCAATTGCTTCATCTAACCTTGATGCCAAAACTGGAGTTACTCGTGGTGTCAAACATTTGCTTCCTAAGACCATCAGAAAGTCCGTCTCCTGCAATGATTTTTGTTGCTTCAACGTTTGATTCAATATCCACATATAAAGCAACATAACAATTAGCAAAGTTAGATTAATAGTTGCCAAACTAAAGGAAAACGCACTGACATATCTGCTACTTGAAAACTTAGCAATCAAGAAAAATGCCATAATCGTGGCTCCTGAGCAAATGATTGCCAAAAATGGTTTGTGACTATAGACGAATCTAATGCGATAAACCACTAGCGCTTCAATGATTATAACGACGACCATCATTAAAAAATTCATAGTTCCCCTCCAGAACTTAATTTAAACTGAATTTTAATTTAGGAACGGTCAGTGGAAAGTCTTTCACCATCGTCCAGGTTACTGTTGTCGAATCCTTATCCGGCTGTCTCAGCAAGAATAATTTGTTATCCAAAGACCCATAAATCAAAAGCTTTCCTTTAGTAGTCGTTACAGCTGGTCCATTTTCTGAATAAGCTGATGGTGAAACTAAGAAAATATATTGCATTAATGGTTGCTTACTACCATTAACACTGACTCCTTGATAATCGCTCGGTTGAATATTCGTCCCATATAGATCACCAAAGTTGACTCCAATACTGCCAACCTTCTTATTATGATTGTCAGAAATTGCTCCAACTAGTTGCATCAAGTCGGCATTTGAAGTCAATGGATTAGCAACATACTTATCATAATAATCCTTCGTCTGTGTAATAGCTTCTCTCAGGCTTGTCTGTGCCGTATCCGACTTCGTTAATAGATTAGCTTTGGTATTATTTTGACCATCTTTTGCTCGAACAGTGTAATCACTAGAATAGAGATACAATTGATCTCCATCAGCCTCCATTCGAATTTTAGCCCGATCAATCTGATTCCCAGTTGCTTTCGAATTGACCTTCAAATTAACACTTTTGGGCATAAGTCGATCTTGATTTTGACCATGATAATAGTAATTAATTGTTAATAGATTTTTGGGAGTTAAATAAATTTTGCCATAGAGACTTTGAACATTTCCAGTCTCAACTTCTGTCAACATAACAACCTTGCTATCAGTATTATCAGTCAATTTCTGTGCGGAATGTTCCGTCAAAGTCATCTGGTAAGTTCCATTTTGATTGATGGTCAAATTTCCATCCGTCCTACGATAGTCAATAATTGTTGAAAAATCATAATTACCAAGCAAAGCATTATTCTCCGTTAATGGCTTAGTATCAGCATTTACATCAAGAATATGGTCTGGCAACTGGTCATATGAAATCACTTGTGACTTAGTTTTTTGCGACTTACTGATATTGGATTGCTTGTCACGCTTAGTAATATAAGCAAACTTGTAGGTTTCATTGCCCGATTGGACATAGTACCCCTTCATGTGTTTGCCATAAACATTTTCGTGATAACTCTTGATGATCTTCAAAACTAAATTGGTTTTAGCCGTTTTGAAAGTTACCGTCTTGCCATCACGGCCCAAAGTATATTGCGGATTATTAAATTGATTATTGAAACGATTGATTCCGACCTTACCATCAATCGTTGTAATATCTTTAATTTCAGCACGTTGATTCTTTAAAAATTTAATTGAAACCGTATCATTTTCGCCCTGATCTTGGTACAGATACCAAGTCTTATTCGATGCAATAATTTTTGACGTCTCTTTTGCTTTACAACCTACCAAAAGTACGGCAAAAAGACACAGCATACTCACAACAACATAGATTTTTTTACCCATATTTATGCCTTTCTCATGCAACAATTATACTCTTTCGTCTCTTTATTTGAACTTAGATAAAACATGCCGCCTCCGGTGGACGGTAATATAGCCTGCTATGGGACCGGTTCGAGCCTGAGAAGCGGTCTCGAGCCTCGATTTTGAGCCGAAAAGCACGTCTCAAAAGTCGTCCTGTGGAGTAAGGGCTGAAGCCCTAACTCCACCTTCACAGCCGGCTATATTACCGTCCACCTCCGGCTAAAAATTACTAAATATATTTATTCAAGTTATAAATATTACGAACATCATAAAGCGATGTATTTCTTACTTTGTACTGAAGGTTGAAAGGTGAAAAATTAATCTAATGATTGCTATTACAGACCTAGAGCTACTTTATTTAAATACTCAGAAATCCTCGTTTTATTGTTCCGCTATTAAAAAATAAAATAGTTGGAAGAGCTGATAGTATTCATTTGCAGCGAAAGTGGCGTTATTGCTTCAGCAATTACACCACCGGGCGCGTTGAAGACTCGCGGGTTTTGCGAGGCTTCAACCGAGGTTCGAGACCGCTTCCCAGGCTCGGGCCGTTCCGCGCAGCAATTGAATACTCTCAGCTCTGGAAACGGCATACTTAACTAAATTTTCAACCTTTAGCTTTGTATATAAATCCTTAAAAGGCTTAAATACCACTGCAACTAACAAATACATTAGCCAGATGATGCCAATGATTTCACCAGCAGTGAAAGTGGAGTTAGGACTTTAGTCCTTACTCCACTGACGTATTTTGAGATTCGCGTACTTTGCGAAGCTCAAAATCGAGGTGCGAGACCTTGGCTCGCACCGGTCACACAGCAGGTGAAAATCATTGGCATCATCTGGCGGCCCCCCAAAAACCACCCTATTATTGAATAATGATAGCAAAAAAAGACACGCTTTTCAGCGTATCTTTTAGAATAAACTTTTATCAATGCAAGTTTATTTAGTTATTAACTATTTGTTACCAGTAACATAGCCGTTATCAACCCATTCGTTTGTAGCAACACGACGATATTGAAGACCGTTGTATTCCTTAACTTGATCTGTATACCAGAGTGAGTTGTTTGCCAATGCACGGTCAGAAATATTCTTAACACTGCCATCATTTTGGAAAGCAACTAATGGAACGAAATTACCATTAGAATTGTTAACACGGATATTAGTTGAATTAGATGCATCACCGTTACC
This sequence comes from Companilactobacillus huachuanensis, assembly GCF_005404815.1. Classification (GTDB taxonomy): domain Bacteria; phylum Bacillota; class Bacilli; order Lactobacillales; family Lactobacillaceae; genus Companilactobacillus; species Companilactobacillus huachuanensis. The sequence continues at coordinate 94,241 of NZ_BJDF01000009.1, read as the reverse complement.
ATTGTTAACATTGTTGTTATCATTACCAGAGTTTGTTGAACCCTTCAATTGGTTGTAATACTTGCCAACTAGATCATAGAATTGATCCATGCTGTAGCCCCATTTAGCAAAGTAAGCAACTGGATCAGTATGAGATGTTTCGCCCCACTTGATACGAGCATCGTTATGAGACATAACGGTTGTTCCTGGTGTAAATGGTAAATTGTATTGAACTAATTTGGAAGCTGTGTAATATGCTTGATTAGCAACTGAACGTGCAAAAGCATCAGTTGTTGAAACTTCACATAATTCAACTTGAACAAATTTAGCATTAGCTGTAGGACCAGCGCCCCAAACAGCATAATCAGTATTCTTGATATTCAAAATTTCATTGTTATCAACAAAAGCATGAACGTATGTATAAATATTTGACCACTCACGATTAAAGTATGTTGCTTCATTTTGAGCAGTTGCCCCTGGTGTAGCTGTTTCATGAATGACAACACCTTCTGGTTTACCAACACCATTTTCATAACCTTGCCATACATTAAATGTACCTTCTTGGTTAGTGATTGAAACTGGTTTGATGTTATTAGTATTAATGTAATCATTAATTGAAGATGTTACAGCTTGGGCTGTTTGAGTGTGCGCTGCAAATTGAGGAGCCACTTGTCCAACTGCTGTAAATCCGATACTAGCTAAAGCAACAGAAGTTACCATAGTAGTCATTATTTTCTTAGATGCCATAATATATATATTTCCTTCCCGATGTTAATTTCCTTAACGTTATAAATTATAACAAGTTTCTTTACAAATTTGACAAAAGTAATACGCCTGTAATCAAATAGTAAAATTCAACGAACGCTCATATGTCGTAATTTTTTCAAAAGCCTATTGCGACAGTACCTCAGGCCCCTTGAAGTATGGTTATAACGCTTCGCTAATATTACTAAAGATTGCTCATTAATAAAGTGCTCTTGCAATATAACTTTCTCAATTTCCGTGAGTTCGCTTAAATTTACAAAGTCCAAATCTGCCAGTATCAATACCTCTGGTACACGCTGAAAGTCGAATTCTTCGAGACTATGAAAGTCGTTATAACGCTTCTCCTGACGCAACATATCCGTTAGACGCCACGTTAATTTTTGAAAAACATAAGGATTAAATTTAGACAAATCGTCTTCAGTTTGACAGTATTTTACATACGTTTGGGCATATAAAATCATTGCTTCTTGAAAATAATCATCATAATCACACCGCGTTACAAAAATATGGACACGTTTTAAAACCCCATGGATCAATTTTTGGTTTTGCAATGCATGTTGAAAGCCTAATTCCAATTCAGTCATAATTGTGAGTTCTCCTGATTTACTCACAAGCGCTTGTGGTGGAATTAATATAACTGATTGGGTTTTGTAATAATAATTGCCAAAAATCAAATTTTGAAGGTTTATTTAAATATGCCGTTTCCAGAGCTGAGAGTATTCATCTACTGCGCGGAACAGCCTGAGCCTGAGGAACGGTCTCGAGCCTCGGTTGAAGCCTTTCCAAGAACCGGAAAGTCTCCAACACGTCCGGTGGTGTAATGGCTAAAGTCATAACGCCACATTCGCTACAGATGAATACTCTCAGCTCTTCCAACTAGATTGTTTCTATTTTAGAATAATCCACTCTGGTTCTTTTCTACTTTAGGTGCAATAACATTTATAATTAGCATCTCAAGATAACTCATTTTGCAATATTATATTGCTAATAAGATTTTCTCATTCATTCTAATTTTTTCACCAATGTATTCCTCAATTACATTTGGGTAAACAACATTGTTTCTAGAATCATTTTCGATTAAATTAATTCCTGCTTTTTTTTGCAGTATCTAAAATATCTATTTAATTCAGTATCAATAACAATCCTTGGTATCCGATTACTAATAAAGCTTTTTCAGTCTCGATAAATTCTGACTATATAATTTAATCAATTCCAATCTTTGAAATTGTTCTATTCCTAAGTTAAATAGAATGACCTTTTTGAATGCGACAATCATTTCACGTAAATTTTTAACTTTTAGTTCCATCTGTTCATGATCAACGCACTGACAATTTTCAAATTCCTCTAATAAACCTAAATCCGACGGAGGTTGTAACCCACAATTTCCCCAATTGGCTAACATCTCTAAAAACAAAAAACTAGCTTTGCTCAATAATGCCACATCATGCAATCTTTTCTTCAAGTCGCCCTTAACAAACTCCAAACTAACCTTACGTCCCTCGATTGACACAAGATGTAACACTCCATCAGAGACCTGCGACTCACTTAATAAATTGGGAGAGATCCAATCAGTATTTTTCCGACTTCCACCACTAATAGGCATATAAGCCTGATATGCATGGACGAAAGGAATGCAACTTTTGACACCTAAAAGGCCCGCCAACACCTTAGTTACGGTGAAGCCGAGCCCATTTGATTTATATAATTCATTCATCAATTGCTTAGTTGATCTTTCTTCAATAATCACGCCAAAATCCAAATGTAAAATTAATGATTTAATATTCGGCACATTAAAATGAGATACATCAAATAATGCTACAACTCTGTTATCCATTTCAAAATTCTCGTTACGCCAGAGCAAGTAATAACCGGTTGTTAATAGATATTGTTTCGAAATTTCAATAGAATCATATTGATATAATTTCAAGATTTTTACCTCTTAGCAGTGCATTATTTACTCTCGTTCGAGTATGCCGAAAATATAACATGATTGGACAATTCTAGATACATTTTCTGCAAACTTTTGTTGTATTTTCAAATATTTTTTCGTAATACGGAAATGATTTAAATTACATTACATTTTAATTTTTTCAAATAATATATTTACAGCAATTAATACCTGTTCAAATGACAAATATTCAGCAAATTTATTCTTTTTAGAATAATTAATCCATTCGCCATGCATTTTTTGATCAGCGGCAATTAAATCTAGAACCGATTTGCGCATTTTCCAAAGCTCTTCGGTACCTCTTTCGTGCATGACTGTTATAAAATCTACTGATAAATCATCTATATCCAGTGTTGTGGTGGCTGGAATGATATATACATCGTAAAAATCTTTCATACGAGTATTGGCAATTCCCCTCTCCAATATAGTCTGTAACTTTTCAGACAAAATTTGTTCAGGACGATATATATAAATTGGTATTTTCCTATCACCAATCAATGGCTGATAATCCCATTTAATTGCTCTTTGCTCTAAGGTCTCACCAGTAACAACATCTAAGTGAAAATTATCCTTCATTTGTCCTAATTGGCCCATTATTCTGACCCTCAATCCTTGATAAGCCTTTTCTTCTTGAATTTCCTCAATATCTAACAGCTTAAAAACAGGACCATTCTCATCTTTGTTTGAAATGATTTCCTGAATTACCTTGCTAAGTGTGCTGGAGTTTACAGCCATACCAGTTATCAGAGTATCTAAATCGACTGTTGTACGTTTTTTTATTCCAGTAATTGCTGAAAGAACAAAACCCCCTTTCCAAACAAAATTATCAGAGTATTGAGATTCAGATAATAATTTTAGAAAACAATCAATAAAAAATTTCTTTTGTAAAATATCAAAGGGAACACCGGTTTCATCACGTTTTGCTTTCAATTTATCCTTGATACTCTGTTCTTGACTCTTTCCTGTACTCATATCATAATTTCCAATCTACTTCTGACTTTTTCAAGAGCACCCAACTTTTTGGCAGCAAGCATTAGTTTATTAACGCCTATTTTTGAATCCTTCAGATAACGTTTATAGGCAGTATTAATAACGTCTGTACCCACTGGCTCACGGAGTACATCTATCAGTGCTCTTTCTTTACTATATATATTAATTTTTTGTTGTGTTCCGGATACATCCATCTTTTCAACAAACATATTTAACACATCATTGCTTACTTGTTTAACTATAATTCCTTTGGTCCATTCTTGCATTGTACTAGGTAATCTATATCCACGTTTGAACGTCATAAAGGATTTATACGGATACTCGTCACTCAATCCCCAAAGATAGAGTGCTGTAGATCCAGAATATATTCCTTGTTTCAGTACCAACTGACGAAGCAGAAAATCATTTGGACTCCATGCTAAATCTACTAAAATACCACGACCAATGTATTCAAGAACCCCATAACTTATCATTTCTTTAATCACTTTGTTGTTTTCAATTTCTGAAATATTCGAGTCATTGATGATAGCTTCATTTTCAAAATATCTTTTTAATTCATGATATATTTGTATTCGATAATCTAAGTAATCAACTGTGCCATGTTGTCTTTTAATATTAGAATCGTCCTCTTTCAAAATATCTTGAATTGCCGAACGTCCTGTAGAATCTTTTCTTTCCAAATTACTCGCCCCAATCTTTTAAGTGTATTATTCATATATTGAGTATTATCCTTCAAAATATTTTATTTGAAGTATTTTAAACCGATTTTGAATGTAATGCTTAACATTTCAAATATTTAAGTATATATTAGCATATTCTGAAAATAAGCTTAAATATAAAACAACAAAAAAATATGTTCTCAGTCATTTTCTGAGAACATACAGTTTAAATTTGTTATTTAAGTTTATATATGCAGTGGCTCTAAAACGAGTTCCGACAGGGCAACTCCTTCCGCTTTTCATAGATATGTCAATCACACGCAAAATCGGCGTGTAATTGACATATCTACGAAAATGCTCGGGAGCTGACCGCCCTGTCTCCACTCTCTAATTTTAATCCGCATTATAAATACAATATTTTCCATTAACCCAACCGGCATTTACTTTATACCAAGTTTGTCCATCAACAATTTGCTTTGATGTTACGCGCCATGTTGTACCATCTGCCAAACGGACTCCTGTAAACTTGTTATTTGAAGCCGGACTGTTATACACGTTAACTCCATAGCCAGGAATATAATTGATTTTTACCATTCCGGAAACTGAAGTTACGTAATTTGAACCTTTGACTTGAATGTCATTGGCATTGACCCACTGATTAGTTGCTACTCGATACCAAATCGAACCGTCTGAATGGATTGATTTCTTATCAATCTTCCAATCAGTTCCATTTGCTAAGCTGACTGCCAACACATTATGTTTGTCATCATAAGCTCTAGCACTGGGGGTTGCTGTAACGTGTACGATATCTGGGTATGAAACGATGTCATCGTCTTTATATTCATCATTGGCAACTTGTGACTTCAAACTGACGTCAGTTGCCAAAACATAGGCATTATTTCCCACAAAGTAGAATGTATTGCCATCATCATCTACTACATACGCTGTCGTTATCCAAGCGGATTGATATGGTAAAACTCGACTTGTTGCAGCTTTCTTATTGGCAGCACTATAAACTACCGATCCACTATTGTTAACGATTACTGCTGTATCAGCAATTTTAACTGGTGGATTGGATTTTTCGGATGCTAATTGAACATCAGTTGCCTTCACATATTCGTTGGAAGCTACTTGATAATAAACGGGTCCATCAGCAGCGACAACTTTTGAAGAAATGTGCCATGAAGTGTTGTACGCCAAAGCACGATTAGCGGCAATCTGATTGGGATTAGCGTTGATATAAATTTTAGCCAAACTTTTATTCGTTACAGTAGCGGTATCATCCATTGCTGTTTGCGTACCACTGACTGAATTATCACTAGTACCACCGGTACTGGCCTCGTCATCATATTGTGTCAAATTATAAGTCTCGATTATCCTATTCAAAGTTGATGCATAAATTGGGCTGGTAGCATATCTGCCTTGTAACCAAGCCGTAGCATCTTTATAAGAAGCGGCATTTTCCTTCCAAGTACCATTGTAAAAATTAGGGGCCCCGGAAATTCCACCTCTAAGTAATGCACCGTTATCGGCAAAAGAATCATAAATACTAGGGTACTTTCTAAAATTGGCATAAATTGTGTAATAGCCTTTATCAGCACTCCACTCTTGAGTAGGCATACTGACATATGAACCATTGTAATCACCTTTGACACCAAAGTAATTGTTGCTTTGAGTCGATAAAGTTGACTGACCCCAAGAACTTTCGATAATTGCCTGAGCCATCATAACTGAGGCGTAGACATTATACTTAGAAGCTGCTTGTTGAGCAATCGGTCCAATATTTTTTAGAAAAGCATCCTGTTGTTCCTGAGTGGCCCCACTAGTTGCAGTGGCAGCTTGCGTAATTGAACGCACCGCATTGGCCGGCAAAACACTGTTAGTCTCGGTACTATTTTCATTCTCTTCAATAGCATCCGCAGCACTCTCACTGATTGGAGCCCCTTGTTCGTCCATAACACTGGCGACATTGGGGTCCTTAGTATCAGCAACTTTATGATCTTGATCATCATCCTGATTTCCATCATCAGTGGCAAGTGCAGCTTTTACTGGAGAAGCATTCGATGATACACCAACTGCTGCCAAAAAACTTGCTAGAGCAGTAGAGGCAACCCATTTTTTGTTCATAATTGTCTCCCTCCAATTACAAAAAATATAACTAACAGTAGACTACTATTTAAACGGGGTGCCTTCAATAAAACCTTAAGAAATATGCCATTTTTTAAACATTTTTATTTTTTGATAATCTGCCGCCAGAGGGTTCCAGTGAATTTCAGCCGCTATGGGGACCGGTCCGAGCCTGGGAAGCGGTCTCGGACCTCGCTTTTGAGCCGAAGCCCACGTCTCAAAAGTCGTCCCGTGGTGTATTGGCTTTCGCCACTACACCACTTGCACAGCGGCTGAATTCACTGGAACCCTCTGGCTCTTTCTTTGAAACTAACAGATGTTTTAAATTCTTCAATTTGTATTGGAATTTTCAGGCTGTATGCTATCTATTCACTCTATATCTAAATTACGAAGAATATTTGAAGATTGAAAAAATAAATTAAATATCTGAAGGTTGAAAGGTGAGAAATTAATCTAACGATTGCTATTACAGACCTAGAGCTACTTTATTTAAATACTCAGAAATCCCCGTTTTATTGTTCCGCTATTAAAAAATAAAATAGTTGGAAGAGCTGAGAGTATTCATTTACACCACCGGGCGTGTTGAAGACTCGCGGGTTTTTCGAGGCTTCAACCGAGGTCCGAGACCGCACTCTGGCTCGGGCCGTTCCGCGCAGCAATTGAATACTCTCAGCTCTGGAAACGGCCCAAAAGAAAAAAAGATCAATACCTTATGAATTCAGATATTAATCTTTAGTTTCAATATAGGTAACGTATTCAGCTTCGATCCATTCGCCATCTTGAGCGATTCGATAAAAGACTTTGCCATCGTCGCCAGTTCCCTTGGCATCTGTGTACCAAGCTGACTCACCTTTAACATATTTATCTTGCAACATTTTACGATTGACTTCATAAGAGTCAAACAAAAAGACGACATAACGGCTATCTTGGTTTACCTTTACAAGACCTTGTACATTTTCAAGCATTGTAATACCACCTTTTAAGTTAATACTGATTTTATTATACCTTAAATGATTAATTAAAGGTTGCCGTTTTTCCGCCAGAAAGTTCCATTGCAAATTGCGGCTTCCTCTTCTTAGTAGGTAAAATAAAAATAGTGTAGCGCCGTGTCAGAATAATTTTGTTCAAAACTAAAAATCAACTAGCCCCAGAATGCCCGGAGCTACGAGTGTTGCAAAAATTGCAAACCTCCCCAACAATGGAGTTCTAGCAATATGTAACATAAGCTATTATAATTTTGATAGAAGTATCAAAAGAATGCTTGAAGATAATAAGTAACACTAATATTAATTGGAACCTCGACCAGATATTCTAAAAGGAACTATCAGTTTAATTGCTGATAGTTCCTTTTTTCTAATATACTAAATGACCTTAAAACAAGTTACGATAGGGAGTTTTTGATAGATGCCTCAAGGTTTAAAGGCAAAAAATGAATATAACTATTGTGGTTACAGACCTAGAGTTAATTTATTTAAATGATCAGAAGTTTTAGTTTTATTGTTCCCACCATTAAAAAATAAACTAGTTGGAAGATCTGAGAGTATTCATTTGCAGCGAAAGTGGCGTTATTGCTTCAGCAATTACACCACCGGGCGTGTGGAAGACTCGCGGATTTTGCGAGGCTTCAACCGAGGTCCGAGACCGTACTTTGGCTCGGGCCGTTCCGCGCAGCAATTGAATACTCTCAGTTCTGGAAACGGCCTCCTTCCTAAAATTTCTCAGAAGCTGACCACCCTGTCTCCACTCACTATTTATTAAAATAATGCTTCCAATACTTTGGAACTTGTTGATTCAACAAATCATTGACCCAGACGAACTTCCGATATGGAACGTGTTTGGTTAATTCAACTTTGCCATTGTAATAATCAGGATTATTCACTCTGGCCAAATTTGCCTGATAATTTGTTGACATAATGTTCATATATCGACCGCCCACTATTAATAAAACGGCCATTAGTATTCCAGTCAACCAATTTTTCCATCTAAAACTATCCATGGCTGCTAAAACAAATCGCATCATAATTAAGTATGTGAACACATATGTTAAAAAGTTCCCTCGGCAGTTGATTGGGGCTGATACGAACAACAATTGTCCCATGATTACACCTGTCATTAAGAAGTAGAGCCACATTTTGGCATCGGTTTTGAAAAATAGGAAGATGCTATAACCGATAAAGGTCACTAATAGTAGGCTGACTATCCCTTCCATATTAGAAATATTATCGTTGATCGTGTTGTAGCCATACATATAGTTGAGTTCGAATCGCTGCAGATACATATTTATTGCGATGTAATATCCTAAGAATCCCAACGCTATAACGGTTAAAATCGACTTTTTCACGATGGAAAAATCAGCTCGAATTACCAAAATGGCAATCGCTATTAAAATGGCAACTAACATTACCACATTAAAAGTTATCAACCAGAAATGAGTGATTTTGGCGTAATTTGTCCAAATTTTGAATGGATCAAACGTTGTATTGCGATAAATACTCTTGCCACGATAGCCTCGGTGGGTAAACATCGTCACAGCTGCAATGACAGATCCCAACAAATACGTTACATGATAAAGTTTCACTTGCTTACGGAAATGAATAATCACAAAAATACCTAATGCTATTTGTGCTACTGTCATCGATTCGGTGAATAGTCCGCCAATATATGCCAAAATCAAAGTTCCTAATGTCATGAATTGGTTAAACTTTTTCGTCTTACCTTTATCGACTAACCAAATATAAACTAGTGCTAAAGCTACCGGCGGTACGTAATTTACGAATCCAGCGTTCCAAACCAAAATATTATTCAAAAAAGCATCTTGTAACGTAAAGACGAATAAGAATGACATGACTAATGACAGCATCGTTTTCCCCGATAAGCGCCATAGTCCCCACAATAACAATGTCCAAAAGACTGCATAAGTTAAAATGGCGATCACTTGATAATGCATAGTCAATATTTCTAAAGTATTGCCTAAATATCGACCATTGCTACTACCCCCGTAGATTGCTTGTGAACCATAAAACATATGATGGAGTAAATAAGACCCTTGTGGTCCCCACCAGAAATAATCATCCCCAGATGGAATCACAAAATATCTAAATACCCCAAAATATATCAACGAGATCACAAACATCAACGGTGTGACAAACTTTTGCCAAAGGTTAAATTTGTTCGTAATTTTATTTTTCATAGTGCTTTAATTTTGCGCTAAGTTCCTCAATACCGCAAGAGATTTATTGTATTGCCGTCTCCGGTTTCTAAGTGATTTTTTTGCCTGCTATGGGACCGGCTCGAGCCTGGGGTGCGGTCTCGACCCTCGAATTTGAGCCTTGCAAGTTCGGCAAGTCTCAAATTCGTCCTGTGGCGTAATGGCTAAAGCCATAACGCCACCTTCATTGCTGGCAAAAAATCACTTAGAAACCTCCGACTAGTTTAACTGTAAATTATTTTAATCAAAAAAAGCCTGCCATATATTTAATTACGGCATAGCTTACTTAATTTTTAATTATCTGAACGTTCAAAAGTGAAAAATTAATCTAACCATTGTTATTACAGACCCAGAGCTAATTTATTCAAACAGCTCAAAAGTCTTAATCTTACTATTGTTCCCGCAATAAAAAAATAAACTAGTTGGAAGAGCTGAGAGTATTCATTTGCAGCGAAAGTGGCGTTATTGCTTCAGCAATTACACCACCGGGCGTGTTGAAGACTCGCGGATTTTGCGAGGCTTCAACCGAGGCTCGAGACCGCTCTCTGGCTCGGGCCGTTCCGCGCAGCAATTGAATACTCTCAGCTCTGGAAACGGCACCTTTAGTTAAATAACTGAAACAAAGTGAACAATACCACTGCCCTAACCACAAAAACTAGCTTTCGGTTGTGAGTGATAGAGACAGCTGTGGCAGTGGAGTTAGAACGACGATTTTCCGTTCTTACTCCACAGGACGACTTTTGAGACGCGGTTTTCGGCTCAAAATCGAGGTTCGAGACCGCACCACAGGCTCGGACCGGTCCTCATAGCGGCTCTATCACTCACAACCGAAAGTGGCCTACAACATCCACTTTTTCAACACTGGTATCTTACTCAATACAAATATAACCACCAAAGACAGCAGTGTTGCCAAGAAAAATGTAATCAGATAATGATTAACTCCGGCCATCTTCTGTACGACTCCAATGCTCAAGCCATGGACTAGATAAACACCATAAGTCAACGGTGCGATAATTTCAGTCAATTTGATGAACCAATTATGGTAGCGACCTTCATATGATTTCAAAATTAAGAAAATCAAGGCGGCAATAACGGGAATATTAACTACTGAAATTACGCTTAAATAATGGAAAGCTAGTTTTAAACTGACAAAGCCGATTACGACGTTAATCGCCATCAACACGACGGCAATAACTAATAATTGTAATGAATTATCTTTGGCATGTTTCGTTTGGGTCAACTTATATCCCAACAAGAAATATCCTAGACTAGTTGAGAAGACAACTTTTCCAACCGTATAGCCGTCAAAATACATGCTGAGATTCTTTGGCAATGCATCAACTAATGCTGGTAAAAACATACTGATAACCATCCATAATGCCAACAGGTAATTGAATATTTTATCGTCCATGCCCTCGACCATAGCTTTCAACAATGGCGACAACAGGTACAGTGATACCAATGGATAAATGAACCAATAGGCTATCAAAACTGGTTGGTGATACATCAATAAGACACTGTGAAAAAAGTCATGAAATGTGAAAACTCCGTCGATTTTTCTGGCACCATAAGCACTGATGATCGACCAGATGATGAATGGAACCAATACTCTGATTAATCTATGACTGAACAAGTACCCCACATCTTTGGTACGACGACTATTTAAAATTGTTGCCCCACTGATCATGAAAAATAATGGCACTGCAATCTCGGTAATCACAACTAGCATGTTTGAAATGTCCCAATTAAGTGACCCATCCCTAACCGCTAATCTAGCTGCCAAAGAATGAGCTAAAACCACTAGCATCATAGCCACCACTCGAATCACGTCGATATAAATTACTCTTTTTTTATTCAAAATATCCCCCGAAACTTTTTTGACGTCTTCCACTAATAGAAATTTTCAAATTAATTAACTGAAGGTTGAAGAGTGAAAATACTCTCAGCCCTGGAAACGTCATATTTAACTAGCACAACGTAAAAACTATCTTACCATATCGTTTATTTTATTCGATAGCCACTGATTTGATTAAGGCCAAAGAATTTTGATTCCCATTGGTTCATCAACGCATTCGCCGGTGTATCTAAAGCAATGACACCATAATTGGCATTGTACTGGCTCTTCTGAGTCGTCATTAATGGCACTCTAGCACTCTTATCCTTAGTTGCTTCGGCTTTATAAATTAATTGATATTGCGTCCGCATTTGATGATAACTGACATTGATATCACGATATGCTGGTCCAAAACTAATGCCAAATGTGATTATTACCGTCGCTGACAAAACTATTGGCACCCACTTCAACTCTCCAAAGACAGCATAAACTAAAATGAACAACGCTATCCCTAGAAAAATTACACCACCGAAGAAAGTTCTTTCTGGATATTCCGGTGAAAAAGCCATCGCGTAAACGGCCGCCAAGTGTCCAATCAAAAAGAAGATCACTGCCCAAAAGGTGTCCGCATTGATACGTTTCATCACAATTGCGACAATCAGCAAAACTGCCATTAATCCGTAGATCCAGACCCATTTGTCAAACGTTAACTTATAAATACCAGCAATATTTTTTTGAATGATTGCCCAATCTCGATGAACATTACCACGACTTTGCGAACCTGGCGACAACATCATTATGACAAATCCGACTCCACTAGAAATTACGCTAATTGTCGAAACTAAACTGAGCTTATGTTCCTTAATAAATCTTTTTAACATGAATAATAGGATAATCAACACCGCTGCTGGCCCAGAATTTTCATTCGAGGCTCCGGCTAAAAATCCCAGTATAACTGCACCCAAGACGTTACCGATATTTACAGAATAGTTTTTCAAATTGAAGATGATAAATCCTAAATAAATCACACTCATCCACAAATAATTCCCTGATCCTGACAGCCATAAAACTGACTGACCAAAATAAGGAATATAGAACCAAGTGAATCCAAAAATTAATGGCAAAATAAAGGCATTGTGTTTCTTACCTGTTAATTTCACGGCTAATTTATCCATAAACACTAGCAGCAATACATAAATCAAACTGCTACAAATATCAAACGGAATTTTTGAATTAAATTGCATAAAAAATTGTACGATTGAATGCGCCACAAAACGTCCGTTCCACAGCATATAATGGTTCCACATCGAATACGGGATCAATCCCGTACTGATTCGTTGTTGATGGGGAAATGCCGTGGGCGATGGCGATTGATAGACGAAACGATAAACGTAATCATCAGCCACATACAACGTCTTCCAGTTGAGCAATAACATAATAAAAAAGACAATTGTCAGAATAATCAGTGACCACCGATATTTTTTTAGTTTTGAAAGCACTTTGTTAATGACTCAACACCCCTTATAAACGCTTTGTTACTATACATTATAAAATTATAATTCATCTGCCAAACATTTTGTAAAAAACTTCGTTCACTCCTGCTAGAATAAAGAACCATTGCTATACTTAGGAAAAATGATCACAGGAGAATATTATGCATGCAATTTTACTGAATCGACGTACAAACGAACGTAAAGAAGTCAAAGTTGGATTTTCATGGACCGAATTTTTCTGGGGCTTCTGGCCCGCACTTTTTCGAGGCGATTGGAAGTGGCTAGTAATTATATTGCTAGTCGATCTTGTTTTAGGTGTTTGGAGTTTTGGTGGCGTATCAGCCGCCTTTAATATGATTTTTGCCTTCTTTTACAACAAATTATATATAAATGACTTGTTAAACAGTGGTTTTGAACCAGCTGATGATTCTTCATATAATACATTACTTGCCAAAAATTACATTGCCTCGGGTCGTAGATTTTCAACTATTAATGAAAGCCACTATGGTAGAACTCGTTAGTATCAATTAGACTTCCAATTGGTAACATCCATTTGCAGAAAACCTCTGTGTAAAATAAGATGAATCCTTCAATTTATACGATTATTTGCTATACTTAATGCAAATGTACCATTATCGGGGAGGATTAAATATGCATGCTACACTAATTAATCGCAATACTAATGAACACAAAGACGTCAAAGTTGGCTTCTCATGGACTGAATTTTTCTGGGGCTTCTGGCCTGCACTTTTCAGAGGTGACTGGAAATGGCTTATCATTATTCTACTAGTTGACCTAGCCTTTGGTGTCTTCACATGGGGCGGGGGCTCATTCTTTTTCAACCTAATCTTTGCCTTCTTCTACAACAAACTCTATGCCAATGACTTATTGAATTCTGGCTTTGAACCAGCTGACGATTACTCATACAATGCACTATTGGCTAAGAATTACATCGCACCCGGCCGCAGATTTTCAAACGCAAACAATGGCTATACAAGTGATTCGCAACTTGATCAACTCGATAAATTAAAAGAATTACTCGATCAAGGTGCTATCACTCAAGAAGAATATGATATTAAGAAAAAACAAATTCTTGGACTATAAAAAATAGCGCAATCAAACACGGGATTTCATGTTTGATTACGCCATTTTTTTATTTATAAACATCATGAATTTATAAATCACTTATTCTAAATAACCAGTCTCCCCTGTAGCGGTTTAAACATTTCTTTGAAATATTGGATAATATTCTATGATTGTCCTATTAAGTATTAGTATAATAAAACTATGTTGTGTATTGTGCTGGTTAATAATTCATTTTTGGATGTTCCATTTGTTTAATAAATTTTTATGTATAAGGGAAAGATTATAATTAAATGTCACTTGAAGTGGATTATATAGTTCTCTTACCGAAGATCCATTAGTCGAAATAGCTGAGAAATATTTAATTAGTACAGCACGTTATGTTATATATATTTAGGGGAAAGGTATCAACTTTATGAAATATATATCTTTGAAAAATAAGTACTTGCGAATCCTACTGATTATCCTTATTGCCATCGCTACGACCGGATTATTTGCGGGTGTCAGTTACGTTGCACTCTATCAAACTGAATTTTATCACCACTCGATTTGGACTTTCTTAGGCCCAAGTGACAATCGATTCCACATGATGCGGATTGAAGGGCTCTACCAGTCCATCTTGCATCACAACTATTTTCCACTCGTCAATATGTCCTTTATGGAAGGCCTCGGCTATATCTCGAATATTTTCTACTCTGATTTCTTGATATATCCCGCCGCTTTCCTGCGTTTGATGGGCTTTACACCGGCACAGACAATTGTGCGTTTCTACCTATTATTAAACTTTCTAACATTTACCGTTTCATTTCTCTGCTTTTTCAAAGTTTCCAAAAAATATTGGAACAGTTTAGTTTTCAGTTTTGTCTACACGTTGGCTAACTACCGACTCCACGATATGCTCTTCCGTCACGATCTCGGTGAAATTGGTGCATTCGTCTTCCTTCCTATAGCTGTTCTAGGAATTTATGAAATTTTTTATGGCGAAAGAAAACGTAATTGGTTATTCTTAGCCTTTGGTATGACTGGAATCATATATTCTCACGCTATCTCACCTATCCTCGTGGCCATTTTGATTGTGCTGGTTATGTTGTGCCAAATCCCAGAACTGAGAGTTCATCCCAAACGATTGCTTTCACTAATCTGGGCTGCCGTTGCCTCAGGACTCTTGAGCATTGGTTACTTCTTGCCCATGCTTGAACAATTGAAGCACACAACACTGCGTTTGACTGAAAGTAAAAGTATCCTCCCCACTGGTGCCGATAATTTAGTTGATTACTTCCATTGGAGTATCGATAACGTCATCAACAAGCCAAACATTGGGATTGTCCTCTTGTTGGCAGGTCTGGCTGCCCTAGTTTCAATGGGTAAAATCGAGAACAAAGCAGTCAAACATTTTGCTGGTATTGGTGCAATCATGTTCATCTGCGGGAGTAAAATTTTCCCTTGGGTGATGCTCAACAAAACACCATTTAAGATGATTCAATATCCATGGCGTTTCGATATGATTGCTACCATTCTCTTGGCAATCTTCGTCGCCTCTGATCCACTGCACTTGTTAAAGGGGAATCTGGTTAAAGCAGCCCTAATTGTTTTCGTAACATTACTAGCAATTTCTGCCAGTTATCGTATGGTCAATAGCATGTCAACCGCTATGGTGCCATATTCAGAGTATGATAAAGCCTCACCATTCAGTATTGGTGGTGGACAGGAATACTTGCCTGATGGTGCGGATATTGTACCATTGGAGGCCGAACCTCAGATACCAACCATCAAGGCTGGTAAAAAGGCCAAAATCACCAATTTCAAACGAGTTGATACGAAAATGACTTTCAACTTTAAACATGCTAAGAAGACCGTTATTTCCGTACCAGTAATCGCCTATTATGGGTTCCAATCTAAAGAATCCACTGGCAACGTTTCGAAATTGACCATGAACAAGAAAAACAACGGCCTCGGTGAAGTGACTGTCAGTGGCAACGGAAAAGTAGTCATTGATTACTATGAAACACACGTCCAAAAGACCGCCCGCCACTTCTCATTTTGGGCATTGGTTGTACTAGTTATCGGTGCAATCTTAAGTATGTTCAATTTCAAATGGAGCAAGTTCAAACCATGGGCTATTGAAATGAAAAATAAGTTGTCCGAGAAAAAGGCAGTTAAGTCTGAAAAATCGGAACCAAAAGATGTCCCAGAATCTGAAGACACACAAGAATCTAAAGAAACTGAAGAATCAGAAATTAAAGAAAAATCTAAAAAAACTGATGATTCTAAAAATGATGATTCAGAAGATAAACAAGTAAAAGAATAGTTCAAATACCAAAATAAAAGCCAACCCGGATTAGATGGATTGGCTTTTTTATTGACTAATATTCTAAAAATTACTCACTTAAAACCGTAATCTAATATATGTGGGAAATCATATCCTTTAAATGATATTACCGATGTTGATGGATTCATCAATCCCCTTCAACTAAACACGCAAGACTTCACTACAAGGAATGCCAAGAAAATCGATGAACTAGATGACGAAACATTTTACGAAGTAATCACGATAATAAATGATTTAATTAGCTAATTAAAAGTTTAGGCAAAGCAAAGAGCAAATCTTACCGAAAAAGATTGGCTCTTTTAGTCATCGAATTACCCAATTACCCAATAATTTGATTCTAAATTAAAAATTATAATCCGCATCAACTGCTACTTCTAATTCTAAACCAGACGATAAGTTAAAATAATAATGATAATTTTTAGGATTTTCATTACTAAAATCCACTAAAAATCCTTCCTTATTATTCGAATTCAATTATTTACACTATAATTTAGTGAAAATATTTTGTTGCTCGTCAGCAACAAACCGTGATAAGATACTACCAGTATCAGACAATATATGAAATGGATGCGTAACAATAGTTGACTGATAAAATTGACAATAAAGAGGAAATCCAAGAACTTATACTTAAAATTAAGGATAAAAGAGAAATGTGGCAGCTTAGTCCCCGTCCAAAAAATTATAAAACCCTATCGGTTTTAAATATGAATGAAGATGATATTTTTGACAGAATTCAAGAAAACATATCATTGAACAATTACTCTTCTGGACCTTTACCAGATAATCACATCCCACCTGTAAAAGGTGATATTTGGATATTTGGACTTGTAATAGTTGGGATGAATTGTTACTTAAAATTTCAAGATAAACCCGCTGGTATTATTATGTGGATTTCAATCCATGAGCAAGAACACACTTTAAATTTCCCCTATTCACATTAATAGTAATTATATTGCTTATCTATTTTCTTACGAGGTGAAGAATATGAATGTAGAAAAAAAAGAATTCTATAATCCAGAAAAGGAAATAACAGAACTATACGAAAAAAAATTGTTAGTAGAAAAAATCAAAGTAAAAGACATGGATGATCTCGTAGTACTTCACTATTATTGGCAAGATTCTGATGGTGAACTTTGGAACAATTTTGACGACCCTATGGAAAATGTCAGAAATGATTTCTCAGCTTACAGATCTCGTGTCGGTTTTATGCAACCATGGGAACTAAAGAAATTAAGAGAAGATATTAAGATGACCGTTAGAGAATTTGGAGATTGGACTGGATTAGGATATGGAACTATTTCAAAAATAGAAAATAATCAGAAAATCCAAACCAAGTACCAGGATAGAATATTTCAATTAACTAGAGAAAAATTTGACGCTACTGGGTTCATTTCGGATAAAGAAATCTCAAATCATTAGAAAACTAAAGGTTGAAAGCTTAAGTATGCCGTTTCCAGAGCTGAGTGTATTCAATTGCTGCGCGGAACGTCCCGAGCCGAGGAGCGGTCTCGAACCTCGGTCGAAGCCTCGCAAAAACCGCGAGGCTTCAACGCCCGGTGGTGTAATTGCTGAAGCAATAACGCCACTTTCGCTGCAAATGAATACTCTCAGCTCTTCCAACTAGTTTTTTTAATATACGGAACAATAAAACAAAGATTTCTGAATATTTAAATAAATTAACTCTAGGCCTGTAATAGCAATCGTTAGATTACTTTTTCACCTTTCAGCCTTCAGTTAGAAAATAAATAATTGATTGTTAATAAATTAATGTTTCAAAATAAAAATTTAGACAACTTAAAAAAGCCAATCCCGACATAAGGATTGGCTTTTTAAATAATTGAATTACTCAATGATTTGATTTTTAATAGACCACAGCGTAACACCTGAGTTAACCGCTCAAATATTAAACCGGACGTTAAAAGCCTAAAAAAAACATTGCACTACACTAGCTAACAGAGACCAAATTTCTGACAAGAGTGGTGTCCGTTAACGGTTAATAATCTCGTGCAAGATTTGTAACGCTGGCAAAGTCTTTACGACCATAGCGAACTCTAGAATAGAGTCGCTATCATCTCGACGTTGCAAGTACAAACCTAATTGGTGCGCAGATAGAGGGTGTGGAAAACATCTCGAAGGAGCTCTCGTTAAAGCGGCTGAAAATGACACATCTTTCAACGGGGATAATTGAAATTGATTATCCGGATTACATAAGATCATCAACCATTGGGTGAAATGTTCAAGTTCCATATCATCCAAATCAATTGTAGCTAACCCCGTCGTGTTAATTATTTCGATGATTCGTAATTTTTCCAAAATTTCCATTGCAGCTTCCATATAAGCTACATCAACTGTGTTCAATGGACGTACATCGGACAGTTGTTCGACTGCTTCCATCTTGCATAACCTCATTCGGAATTATTTACACCCTCATTGCGGTGCTATTTAAATATAACTTACTTAAAACAAAAGAGATACCGCCAAATTGGGATATCTCAAAAAAAATTATTTAATATTTTTTATTTTAATCGTGTGTGATTTGTAGCTGATTTTACCGCTATAAAGCTTGTGATTCTTAGCATACTTGAAGGCACTGTTAAAATCAGACTTATTAACTTTATGAATCTTCTTGAAACTAACGTCAATATCAGTTAAAACCTTCGCACCCTTTTGATCAAAGTTCATCTTGTTAAGTGCAGTCCCGGCCATACCGTAACCACCGGACCTATCAAGCGACTTAATCTCTTGGTTCATAGTATCAACTAAAATTTGCATTGAAGAAGTATTCTTCTTAGCAAAAGCCTTGTTCATGATCAAAATACTACCATTATTAGCAGTCATCTTTTGACGATTCAAAATCTTACCACCATTAGCTTTGGCAGTACTCATCAATGGATCTTCTAAAACAGCTGCATCAATCGAGCCATCCTTCAGAGCATCGACACGGTCTTGCATAGCAGCAACTTCTTTAACCTTAATACTTGAGTACTTCATCTTATTCTTCTTTAAAACGTCCAATAAGTATTGCTTAGAAGCATCTGACTTGTCGATAGCAATTGTCTTACCCTTAAGACTCTTGATTGACTTGTATTTCTTGTTGGCAACTAAACCACTGTATCCAGGCAAAGCACCAGCAACCTTCCAGTCAGCATTAGCCTTTTTGCTAACAAGTCCGGCATAGCTAACTAAGTTCGTAACTGCAACATTAACAGTTCCATCTTTGATAGCAGTGTCTAATTGCTCGTTAGAGTCAAAAGTCTTCGTTTCAACAGAGATATTCTGATGAGTGAAATCACCCGCAGCATCAGCCATTAAAGCTGGTAGAGAGGCTGTATTCTTCAAGACGCCAATTGTGATTTTTTCATTGGCAGCAGTATCAGCCGCCTTTGCGGTACCAAGACCCATAAATGGCAATGTTCCCAAAATCAAAAGAACGGTCGCAATAATAATACCAATCTTTCTTAATTTACGTGACATAAAAAAACTCCCTTGTCTTTATATTAACAACACTTCTTAATCATAAGACATTGGAGTAGTTTATGCTAGATTCTTAGTAATTATTAAACGAAATACAAGTAATCTTTTTAAAATATCAAGCACTCTAGTTAGTTTTCATTTGCAACCTGATCAAAATGTTCTACCACTTGTAACATGCTATTATCTATTTTGGCTTGTAAATATATCTCATCCCATAGTTCACGATGATTTTTATAAAACTTTGGTCCTTCTTTCTTCCATGTTGAATCTGCCGACCAAGAAACGCCTAGTATTCCGGCCTCTCCTGTATGTTCCAAACAATAATTAAGATTTCTAGTGATTAATTCCATCCCACGCGGTGTAAACCAATCCATCTCAAAAGTGTCGATTATATACAAAATAAAATCTAAAAGGGAACTATATAATTTAAAATTACCATTCTCACTCGATTTTCCTCTGTAATACTGCATAACAATCACCAATGATTTATTAAAAATAATAGTTTGATCTGCTTCTGGCTTGCCCAATTCCTTCAAATTATCAAAATTTGCTTTAGCATCTTTTATTATATATGCCTCAGGACATTCGGATAAATCAGAATAATTTTCAATGATAAAATCAGTATAGTCTTCGTATGACTCGGAATCTGAAGAAAGCTTCTCAACGTCCTTAACAAGACTCTGAAATGGTTCATATGCATCTTTTTTGTCAGTCAACATCAAGTTATGCATATCCTCATTATATGATATCAATCTGCCCAATTTGTTTAAAAATGTACTGATAGAGTTTACGTCTATTCTTTCATAGCTCCCTCCATCGAATCGTTCTTTTTGATACTCCAAATCATCTTGTTGACCAACAAAGTTTGCCAAAACTACCGGAAAATTATCCTTATCATTAAATATTTGCTTACTTTGTTCCAATGCCGACAGCAAATTCAAATCCGATAGACTATAGCCTAATATTAATACAGGAGCTTCAGCCATCATTGTAAAAAGCTTTGATTCTCGATAGTTTCCTGGTTTAAACAAAGGTACGTAGTCCTCATGTGTGACAATTAAACTTGAGTAATTTTTACGATCACCATGAATATGATAAATTGGAATCATATCACTTGGAGCTGTCAATGGCTGATCAGGATCAATGGTATATCCTTTTTCACCTAAAATAGCTTCAAGCACTTCATCATAGTTAGTTGTCACTATCCATTTTATATTTAAACCTTCGAATAAGTTTTTATATTCTTCTGTTTCATTGCTTTCCGGAACCCAATTAACAAGTGCACGAATAATTTTTTTAACTTCATTTTTACTATTCTCATAAGTAATATTTCTTTCTTTTGCTAATAACTGACATACCTTTGTTGCAATTTGTGGAAGTGTTAATCCTTTTGATAGATCTTCATCAACATCTATGAAAGGTTGTTTTTTATCTTTGAAATCTGAAATATTTAAATATCTCGCAAGATCTTCAAAAAGTTCCTTCCAGTTTTTAGCCTGATTATCACCGTCATTGATCACGGCCTTAGAAAAACCAGCGCCAACAATTAATCCAACACCCCACTTTGATATTTCATCCGCCAAACTTACTATGCAATTAGTATAATTTTCGTCCAATGTGTATTCACCATACCCTTATCATTAGGTAAAATTATATAACTTTTAAATCATTATTTTCAAATTGATAACTCTTGAAAGCCATAAGTTACTTGTTTTAGTCTCATAAATAATCTGCTTTTACAGCCGTTATGGTTATTACACATTTACCATGTTTTGAATGTAGACAATCTACAACGTCTTACAAAAATATCTAAACTGATTTACAACAGAAAAAAGATAGTTGGAGGATACTTTTTCCCTTCAACTATCTTTTATATCAATTATTTAAGACTAACAAAAAATCACTTCCAAGCAGCAACATCGCCTGCTTTTACCCAGCCATTTGTTGACACTTTTACCCATGCAGGTAAACCAGAGGTATTCCATTGTCTTGCAACACCATTGTAGGCCCAAGTGCTATTTGCAGGTAATATTTGAGTAGTTAATCCACTAGTAGGTGAACTGTAGACATAAGTCAGTCGATTAACATATATACTTCCACTTTCGTCTCTAAGCTTATATGTATCATTTGTATTAATCCATTGATTAGGGGCAACCATTACATATGTATTACCGCTATCGCCAATTTGAATAGAATTATAAGCCCATGATGTCCCATTAGATAGGGTTCTGCCAGCAGGATCAGATGAACTTGGAGAAGCATAAACCGTTGCACCACTTGATTTATTAATCATAATAGTATTATTCAAGGCAGCGTTTGCGGTTTGCCCAGTACCACCCAAGAACATCACCGCAAATACAGCAATAATTGATGCTAAAACAGGTACTAAAACTTTCTTTTTCATAGCTTTCCCTCCTATATTTCAAATGCATTATATCATTTAATAATTTATCATTCAATAGGAAAAAATATATTCAGAAAGTATAATTGAATCACTCATCATATAAACTATATCAATATTTGTCATACACGGAGACTTTGAAACTACAAGCGTTTTGCAGAAAAAAACATTTTTAGATAAAAAAAAGACCCGCCACAGCGAGTCTTTTTTGGAACTTATTAAGCAACTAATTTCTAGTATGCTGTGTAAGTAACATTGTTACCTTGTAACCATTCGCCAGTAGCAACGTGATATACAGTTGTGCCTTCTGCGTTAACAGCTGACTTGTCTGTGTACCATGCTGTATCACCAGCAACGGCACGGTTTGTAACTTGTTTGCCATTATCGTCAAATAGTGGGTAAACGAAACCTGAAGGTCCAGCAGTAACAACTTTACCATTCAAGGCTTTAACGTCAGTGTAAGCACCTTCGCCAGTTGAAGTACTGTCTGAGAATGTTACGTTATTAGCGTCGATCCATTCGTCAGCACCAACACGGTATTGTTTGTTACCGTTAGCATCTGTACGAACAGCATTTGTTTGCCATGCAGTATTCTTAGCTAAAGCACGGTTTGTGATTGTAGCATTGTCACCATCTCTCAATGTGTAGTATGCTGCGTCACTCTTAGTTGTAACAACACCCTTAACATCTTCTGTTGTCCAGCTAGCATTTTGTGAAACTTTAACTTCTCGAACAAATGTCAAAGTAGTATCAGTAGCTTTCAAGTTAGCTTCTGTTTGACCTGACATTGCAGAACCATTAACAGTAACGGCATAACCATCTTTACCAGCTAAGTAGTTAGTAAGGATTGTATTAGCAGTAACAGTATTGTTATCAGAATCAGTACCTAGCTTGCCAGCCTTAAGAGTAATTGTTACTGGTTGGTAATAAGTCTTGTTTTCTGAACCAAATGTTGAATCACCAAAGTAATCTGAATCTGTTGTACCCTTGTCAGCAATAGCAGCTGAAAGTGACTTGTAAAGATTACCAGCAACAGTAGTTGCAGCATCATTATCTAATTCGATAGTGTTACCATTTTGGTCTTTAACAACACCATCAATTGTTGATGACAACTTAGCATTAACAGTTCTTGAACCGTAAGCTACGTTAAGAGGATTTGTATATGTAACATTCAAAGCCTTAACTTCTGAATAGTTGTTATCATTTGTTAGTGTGAAGTAACCTGTAACAGGTGTTTGTGCATCACCATCAGTATTATTGTACTTAATTTGGTAGTAATACTTGATGCTACCATTGTTCTTTGAAACATCATTGTACAATGTTGTGTTGTAGTTTGTGTAGTTGATCTTGTTGTTGTTTGAATCAACAGCATAAACCTTCATTGATGCATCAGCAGCTTTATCTGCTGAGCTACCTAAAACAGTAGAGTTTTGTGTTGACAAAGTACCATTAAGAATACCTGTACCAGCATATGTAGCAACTGGTTGATATGCATCATAGTTTGCTTTAAGAACAGCAGCTGGGTATGAACCATTTGTACTGTTATCACCATAAGTAGTATCAGTCAAAAGACCCTTTAATGCATTAACGGCAGTAGTAATATTGTCGTTAGTAATTTCGTTTGTTGTTGTAGCAGCTGATGTGTCATCACCTGTAGCAGCTTGTGAAACAACAGGAGCAGCGATAGGTGCAACAGCTAGAAGTGTTGCAGCAGCGATTCCTGCATATTTAATAGATTTTTTCAATGTTAATCCTCCCCTGGACTACAAGAATTTATTTTTTATTAATTGTCGTGGGGCTATCCCACTGACAACCATTATATGAAACTCTGGCTTATGAATCAACTCTAAATTGCAAAGTCTACCTTTTTGTAACAATTCTGTATTAAAAATCACAGTTCTGTAATAATCAAACAGATAACTATAACTAATTTGCTATTTTTTGACCAAAGTCAACCTTAAAATTACAAGTTCATTACAGCCGTTATTCCGACGTATTCCTTACAACTTCTAGCTCATCCAAAAGGGCCTACTCTTATTCTAGTCGAAATAAGTCGTAGGCTCAAGGTTTATCCTCTAATTATTTTAATTATTTTATCTAGATACTGCATAATTCTAAAGAACCTTGGTTTCAGTGCGTTCAATATAGCTGGCACCAAGTACTTCTTGAAAAAGTTGGACAGTATTTTGCTCAAAAAGTTTACTGGCACTAATCTTCGCCATCCCTGCTTTAACTTCTTCAGGCGTTAGATCAGCCTTAACATAGTTCAATACCAAGTTCTTCTTGTGACCTTCAGCAGTCTTAAATCGTAGTTGTAATTTTTTCATCAGTTATTCTCCTCTATTTTGCACTTTGTTGTGTGTATTTAACGATTTCTGAACCAAGATAAGAATCTCCATCTGATAGTAAAACCAAACCTGCAGCGAATTGTTCAATCTGTTCCTTTGTAGGTTCTTCCACAATATTGTTGAAACGGATCACTTTGATTCCCTTTGGATACTTGTCATTTCCCATGGTGATTGTGATAGCAGTTTTCTTCCAGCTCATTTGTCTGACCTCTTTATTATTATTTGTAAGAACTAACGGCCGTTAAGTAACTTACATAGATAGTAACGTTTGAGCATGGCGAAAACGGAAATACTATTTTCATTTTTTCTGCCGCCACCGGGTGCGAGGGGGGTCTAACCTGCTGTGGGACCGGCTCGAGCCAAGGTCTCGACCCTCGATTTTGAGCCGAAAATCGCGTCTCAAAATACGTCCTGTGCTGTAATGGCTAAAGCCATAACACCACTTTCACTGCTGGTTAGACTCCCTCGCACCCGGTGGCTAGTTTTTTTGATGATTATTGATGTTTGTTAGACTGCGATTTATGGATGAATTAATTCGAAAGTATGATGTCTTAATTAACAATCTGATCCAGATTCTTCCTATAATTGTTGGACATCAAGATTAATTCCAGAATCAATTCAAAGATCAATACCGAATTTCAGTAAATCTACTACCCAATCTATTCATGAATAGATTGGGTAGATAGTAAAGTAGACATTGTGTTGAACCACCGATTGTTTCGTTTTCGTAGACTATAACAATATCACGAAGGTACACCCAGTGGGTAAAAATCACGAAATGCGCAACCTCATGCAGATCATGAAGTTGCGCATTTTTTATTAGAACCATGAATAATCCCGGTATATATATATATGTTTTAAAGTCATTTAAATCCTGATTTGTATAGTTGTCACCCTAAATCAAATAATTACGAGTCAAATGATCCTAAATAGTAAGTACATTTTGTTGATTATCTTTTATTTGTTCTTAATTGGAAATATTTCCGAGTCCTTCTTATGATAATAGCGATATAGAAGTTCCCTTTCTTTCTCATCCTCATTATTAAAAGCGATGATTATACCTAAAGCAATAGCAATTATAATTAATGTAAAAGTTAGTCCTCCTATTACATTGAGCAAATAAAAATTAAGCTCTTTTTTATATCCTGTGAACCATTTTGACGAGTGCCCCTTGACATATGCATATTTTTGATAGAAACCCATAGTAACTGAGTACATAACTCCCATAAATGTTATGAATGAGAACATTACCGCCGAGAACCAAGTTGTAAAAGATTTAATATAACCAATATATCTATTCTCATCAAAATTATTAATTCTTAATTCCAACTCATCTTTCGAACACGTTGAATAATAATGTTCCAATCCCTTTATATCCTCCATTTTAATAATCCTCCTAATTTTTATTCATAAATAATTATACACAAATGAAAAACTTCTTTAAATTAATGAAATATCCCAGCCTCCGGTTGTCAGTGATGGAGCCCGCTGTGCAGGTGGAGTTAGGACGAGTGCACCTCTCGTTCTTACTCCACAGGACGACTTTTGAGACGCGAACTCCGGCTCAAAATCGAGGTTCGAGACCGCTCCCCAGGCTCGAACCGGTCCCATAGCGGGACTCCATCATCTGACAACCGGAGGCGGCATTTTTCAACACCCCCAGTTCCATGTTATAATCCAACCAGTATTAAATGGAGGAATCAAAAAATGAAAAAAGCTTTATTACTCGCAACAACAGGTTTGGCACTAATTCTAGCCGGCTGCAGTAATTCTTCATCATCAAGCAAAAGCACTGACAACAGTGCCGCTTATAAGACAGAAATGACCAAGGGTAACGACGCTGTCAGCGCCCAAAACTATACTAAGGCTGCTGATCACTTCGAGTCCGCCGTCAAAGCTAAGAAGACTGACAAAGCCACAGCTTCTGAAAAACAAGCTACTAACTTGGTAAAAGCTAAGAAATCGATGAACAATCGTCAATTTTCCGCCGCTAAAAAAGCTTTAACAATTGCTAAGAATCAAGAAAATGGCAATAAAAAAATGACTACTAAGGCAAAGACAATGCTCACGCAAGTTAAGAAGATCCAAGTAACTCGTAATAACTTTAAACTTGATATTAAAAATGCTAAGGCTTTGATCAAGTCTGGTTCCAATGACCAAGCTCGTTCATTACTAGAGCAAGTAACTAATTCTAAGGGCGTTAAGGGCAAGTATTACTCTGATCTTTACACGCAAGCTAAGGAATTGTTAGACTCGCTCCCTGCTGCTTCAGTGACTGCTACTAATGAAACTAATACTGATAGTAGTGATACTTCAACTGACAGCAATACTAGTACAACAACAACTGATGACCAAAGCAGTAATCCTGCATCTAAGGGTGACTTCGATGTTGAATCTCGTAAGGGTGAAGGTAAAGAAATTACTGACGCTGATATTGCTAACGCTCGTCAACAATTGACTGACCAAGGTGTTAAGACAGTTGGTGCTTGGAGTGACAACGATATTATCCGTGCTATCAAGAATGCTCGTGCTGATGGTCGTGATACTATCCAACCTTCTGATGCTAAGATTCGAAACTAATTTAATTCCATGTATCATGTATCATAGTAGAAAAGCATCCAATCAAATTGACTGGATGCTTTTTATTTTGGCAATAAATTGTTTAGATCGGTAATGACATCTACTTGATTGGGTCTGTCAGCTGAATTCATATGTCGAAATTTTAATTTGAATTCTCTTTTATCAATATTCTCAACCAATTCAATAAATTTTCAAATGGCATCAATTATTCCTCTAGATATTGTCTAGCATTTCTTCCAATTCAGAATCTACACGTTCATCATAATTTTCTTTTGACATCATCAAATACAAGTTAAAAGGATCAACTACATCCTCGGGGTATTCTTTATCTGCCTGTCTATAAAGTACGTTAAAAAATTGCAAATCATACTTTTGAACCTGAATTAAGAATTGCAAATCAGTATTAAATGGTTCCACAATTGATTCGCCGGTTTTCTTAATTACAGTATCTGACAATGTATTAAACATATCTTTGTCTGCGACAAATGTTTTTCTCCAATCATCCGAAATCATAGTTACTTTACTCAATGCTGTAAAACCACTCTTCATTAGTTTGGAATAATCTAAAGTTTCAACG
This sequence comes from Companilactobacillus huachuanensis, assembly GCF_005404815.1. Lineage (GTDB taxonomy): Bacteria > Bacillota > Bacilli > Lactobacillales > Lactobacillaceae > Companilactobacillus > Companilactobacillus huachuanensis. The sequence goes on along the minus strand of NZ_BJDF01000009.1, from coordinate 66,446 downwards.
ACATCCTTGTTATCAACAGCATCAAACTTCAATTCTTTTCCATTCACAGGTGAAACTAGATATTCAAGTCCAGCTTCAAAGTATGCTCGGCTTCCTAATGGATACGTATATATTCGATCAACTGTTTCACCAGACGCCTTGAGTAGTCCATGAGAAATTAAATCATTGGTTGCTCTGGAAAAGCTAATTCTATTATGGATACCAATACGTTTACCGACACGGCTATAAAATTTTTGTCCGCCTTTAATAACCAATTGCTTCAGGTCATTAATTAAAATATTTTTATCACCCATCTCTACAAAGGCTACTCGATTTTTTTCTACTATAAGCATCATCATCAAAATGAACATATATAGTCTCTGACCAACAGGTAATAGAGTTTTGTTGTCGTTGAATATTTTTATTTTATTTGGAAACAATTTTGCCCCAAGAAAAGGAAGAAATATCTCTCCTTCTAGAGTTATAAAAGGGATTCCCTGCTTGATTAAGAATTTTCTATCATCCTTGCTCAATTGAGTAACCATTACAACAGAATTCAATTCATTATTTTCTTTTATTCTTTGGATTATAACAGCTGCTCTTTTAACACTTCTGGTCTGGTAATCTATGAGATTGATTTCTCTATTAAGAATTGAGGCACAATAAACTACTGATACCTTCTTGTCTAAATTTGACATTGGTATCTCGAGTTGCTTCTTTATCTCTACCGATATTCCGCTCTCTCTTCTGAAATAATCTAATTTATCAGAAATATTATTCATCATATTAATTTTCCTTTTGTAACATTTTTTATCGTATTGTTTCATCGCAATGTTACGATGTCCAAAATAATGTTACAAATGGCTAAAAAATCAATATTCAGTGGATATGTCAGCGTTAATCATGTCCATTCATACAGTATATTTATTCTACAAATAAAAGAAGAACAACAAGAGCTTTCTGCAGTTGTTCAATAGACACATTCCTAAATTCAAGAAATTGTAACATTATTTTTTTGATTGCAACATTATAATGTTGCAATTGTTTTTTTTAATGTTGCAATTCAATTTATCGAAATAAAAGCAAATTGTTAAAGTCTCAAAAAAATCAGTATAATAGTATACGTTATATTTAATACACGTAGGAGATACACATGACCGAGGCAAAAGTAAAAAAGCACACGACCCGAGCTATCTGGATCGTCTGCATTTTAATATTAATGGGGGCTTTTGGAATTCCTCAACTATATCGGAATTATCATTCAGCGCCCTACTGTTACTCTTCGGGCAATCAGATAACCTTAGAGAGCAAACAGACGCACAAGTTGAATAAATATCAGAAAAAACAATTTATCAAAATGGCTCGAACGGCAATCGACAAAAAAGATGGCCCCTTTGACTGGGGCAATTACCAAAATGTTTCTATTAATGTCTATAAAATGAAGAAGCCATCTGAATATGGTCTGATCTACAAAGTCAGACCAACCATCCGTTCTAAGCAACATACAATCACCAATTCAATCATCGTAAAATTGGCTGATCGTGATTTGAAAACTTATCATAAGTTTAGTATTAAGGGGTATTCTTCAGACTTTTCCAATTTTATGAACTAGGCCGTCTCCGGAGCTGAGCGAGAAGTATTTCGCCTGCTGTGGGACCGGCTCGAGCCAAGGTGCGGTCTCGAGCCTCGATTTTGAGCTTCGCCTGGACCGCGAATCTCAAAATACGTCCTGTGCTGTAATGGCTAAAGCCATAACACCACTTTCACTGCTGGTGAATACTTCTCACTCAGCTCCTCCGACTCATTGGGTTGGAGGTTTTTTATTTGTTTTAGTTTTGTGATTTAAGGACTAAAAAAGCAAGATCTGAAAAGCAATAATGCTTTGTTCCTTGATATTTGGACTATTCGGTATATTTAGTTAACCACCTTCGGTGATACATCCAGTAACTTCAAAAATTTTTAATATTATAATATCGTAGGTTTTAAAACGTTGTCAGTGTTCAAAAAAGCCACTTTAAAAATATGTTTGCCGTCAGAAATATCATAAATTCTCTAGTCGCTTCATAATATCCTCATGTTCATCATAAATATTATTGGCTGCTTCAAGAATATTCGAAGTGGCACTCTCTACTTTTTTGAATGTTATCTCTTTTCCGTCAGGCGAAACAATCTTTTCAAATTCAGTCCCTTCATCAGCCTTCATAAACTCGCAATCCTTTTCCGATATTCTAAAAGCATACGTATTTCCATTTTTGAACATCTTAACCTCTTGATTTAGTGACTCAGGATTAATCATTAGCTATCACCCTCCGTTCTATGTATATATTATTATGCAGTTCACACACAGTCCATAAATACTTCTCAATTTACTGCTACTGTTTTCCTAGAGATACGTTTAACCATACTACCGAATCAAAGTAATCCACTGCCCACTAAAAAAACTTAGCCTTCGGGTGTGAGTGATGGAGCCAGCAGTGACAGTGGAGTTAGGACGGTGCACTTCCGTTCTTACTCCACAGACGTATTTTGAGATTCGCGGTTTATGCGAAGCTCAAAATCGAGGTTCGAGACCTTGGCTCGAACCGGTCTCACAGCGGCGGAATCACTCACACCCGAAGGCGGCACACACCAAAAAAGTAAAATCTATTTTTAAAGATTTGATAACATTTCCATTAACTGTTTCTTAAAGCTATTGCGAATTTACTGATTGCATTATAGGTTTAACGTGAACCGCAAAATAAAACGAGGAGGTTTAATTGATGAAAAAGAATAAAGTTTTAATCGGCTCAGCATTAGCTTTGTTAATCGCTCCAACCGTCCTGTCTAATTTGTCACCTCAAAGCGTAAGTGCGGCAGATACAGCAGAAGTTGGTGGTTTAGTCGGAACTGTCACTGGTAGTGGAGTCTTGGTTAATGACCAAGGTCAAACTATCACCAGCACTTTTCTTCCAAACAATAGTGCTTGGAAACTCGGTAACACTAAACAAATCAATGGCGTAACATATTATCAAGTTGCTACGAATGAATGGATTGCTGCTAATAATTTAAATATCAGTAGTCAAACTCAAGCTGCTCAAACGCAATCACAGGTACAAACTAGTTCATATGAAACTCAAGTTGCCAATTCAGGTCAAATTGGAACAGTTAAATGGGCAACGGCCGTCGTCAACAGCCAAGGTCAAGCAGTCAGTGGCGTTATATTACCAGCTGGTTCATCTTGGAACGTTGGTCAAACTGTTACTCTTAATGGCGAAAGTTATGTTCAAATTGCAACTGATGAATATGTTGCAGCAAGTAATTTGAACATCGCTACACCTCAAGCTGCGACTCAGACCGAAACACAGCAGACTCAACAATCTGAACAACAACAGCCCGTTGTAGGTACAGTTGTTAATGGTCCTGCTGATGTCTATGACACTTCGATGGATTCATTTTCAGGACGTCAATTACAAGAGGGCTCTCAATGGAAAGTTGGCCAACAAGTTCAAAACAAATATGGTTATACTTTCTATCAAGTTTCAACTAACGAATGGACTCAAAGTTCAAACATGCAAGTAAATCAAGCCGATCAAAATGTTACCAGCGAACCAGAATTTGCGACATCAGTTACACAATAATTAGGGATATTTCTATTTTTCACAATTTCTTCACATTTACCAACTATTATAGAAAGTGGTAAGCAAGAATTTCGAATTACTAAAAGATATGAGAAGTATATATAAACAAACTAATACAATCTCCCTCCCTAATATAGAAGAAGTCTCCCCTTGTGGGAGGCTTTTTTAGTGTCTAACTAAAGGTTGAAAGTTTAGTTAAGTATGCCGTTTCCAGAGCTGAGAGTATTCAATTGCTGCGCGGAACGGCCCGAGCCAAAGAGCGGTCTCGGACCTCGGTTGAAGCCTCGCAAAACCCGCGAGTCTTCAACACGCCCGGTGGTGTAATTGCTAAAGCAATAACGCCACTTTCGCTGCAAATGAATACTCTCAGCTCTTCCAACTAGTTTTTTTACGAAAGAAATAATAAAGCGAAAACTCCTAATTATTTAAATAAATTAACTCTAGGCTGTAACAACAACTGTAATGATTTTGCAGCTTTTAACTATGGTCCCGTTGATGCTGGACTTTGGGAAAAGTACAAATTTAATTATCGTTCAAAAATAGAGCCTTCATTTAAATCAGATATCATTTCCATTTCCCCTGTAGTTAGTAAACTGATAAAAGTTGGAGAATATGAACATATTAAAAATATTCTAGACTCTATAACAAAGGATAAACGTACAATTGAAGATCCATACTTCCTAAAGGATCTTACTCATAAAAGTGACACTCCTTGGACAATATCATATGACGAACATCAAAATAATAAAATAACCGATGAAATGATTTATAAATATCATGCACACGAACGTGTCTATTAGCTCAAAAGCCTCCTTATCTGGGAGACTTTTTTTGTTATCTAAATTTGTTCAGACTATAATTAAATTAATAATTGCGAGGGGTGATAAATTTGACTGAAAGCAAAAAATTATCTGACGTTACTCAAAAAATCGATGATTTTAATGATGAAACCAAGCTTAACTTAAAGTTACATGTTGAACATGAGTTGCATGAACACGATAGAGTTTTACCTGACGGCCTTTCTTACGGTATTATTCATGAGGAAATCGAAGAGGCTGTTGATAAGCGAATAGATGAATTTACCAAGAACACTGACCTAAAACCTAAGGAGTTGTACGCCTACCTCGAATTACAACTGGCGCAAGATTCCAGCCTTTCGAAACGACAATTACATTACTTAGCCTATGATCATCTAGCTCGTGAAACGTCAAATCGCTTTCTTAGAAAAATGTTCAAAGTTATGCGTAGGAGGATGAAATAATGAAAAGATTTTCTGAGTCCAAAGCTCCAAAAGTTGTTGTTAATTTCATTGTTCATCAATCGGCCAACTTTATTGCCAGCAAAGAATTTAAGAAACGCGTGATGGACTTCCTATTTAATGTCGTTGATGACGTGGTTACTATGGTTTATAACGATTCCAAGTCAAAATAAAAGATAGAATTTCCAAAACTGAAAATTCTATCTTTTTTTATATCATGTTATATATTAAAATTATTTAAAAAAATGCAAAAAAAATCCTTTAGACATCACATCTTGAAGTCTAAAGGAAAATTAAAGATTTATTTTTTAAGGTTCTTTTCGACAAAGTCGCGAACATCGTCATCCTTCATATCGAGGAATGGTTTTTCAGCTTCTTCAGTCTTAACTGTATCGTGATTGTTGTTCTCCATGAAATAATCCCAGATTGCGTCACGAACAACTGTCTTATCATCGCTCCAGTCGAAAGCCTCACTCATCTTTAGGTTTAATACTTCTGGTTCTTTTGCAATGGCTGCATCAGCCATCTTTGATGGATCTACTTCTGCCATAATTCAACAACCTCCTTTGTTACAAGACCCATTATAGTTCTATTCCGAAAAAGTGACACACTAAATGCCCATAATTTTTTACTATTTTATTAATTGGCATTATCTTTTCACTGATAAGAGTTAATATCACTGTGTTCTATAAATAAATAATACCTTTTATACATTTTGTACAACAAATTCGATTGGATTTTGAGTACATTTTTTGAAACACTCATGATATACTTAATTCTCACACCAGTCTGTGTGTGAATCTCCTTACAACATAGAAGAACACATAAGGTCATCCATATTAGTCCAGATATGGTTGGCCTTTTTGCATTATTTAAACTGCCCATATTATTCTGGCAATTAGCAGGCTATTGGGCAAACTAATTGACTATCTAGAGACAATATAGTATTCTTCTACACATGAAATGACGATTCGATCGTCAGCTGGCCTAGGTACTGCCGAAAGCTAGTCAGATTTACCCATAGCCGAGTTGAGAGTGCACTCTCAACTCTTTTTTTGTCCCCAAAATTTCTTAACTACCTTTACCATATCAACCCATCGGCTAATTTATTCCAATAACAGATCTCCACACAGTAGTTGACTGTCCAAAATTAGCATAGTAGTATTGAAAATATGAAATGACGATTCGATCGTCAGCTAGCCTAGGTACAGCCGAAAGCCAGTCAGATTCATGGAGCCCGGAGTGCACTCTCGGCTCTTTTTTTGTTCATAAATTACTTACCTAAAGGTTGAAAGGTGAAAAAAATGTAACCATTGTTGTTACAACCCTAGAGCTAATTTATTTACATAAGCAGAAGTTTTCATTTTATTGTTCTCGCCATAAAAAAATAAATTAGTTGGAAGAGCTGAGAGTATTCATTTGCAGCGAAAGTGGTGTAATTGCTTCAGCAATTACACCACCGGACGCGTTGAAGACTCGCGGGTTTTGCGAGGCTTCAACCGAGACTCGAGACCGTTCTTTGGCTCGAGCCGTTCCGCGCAGCTAATGAATACTCTCAGCTCTGGAAACGGCATAATACATCAAACTTTCAACCTTTAGAAAACCAAACCAAAAAAGCAGCCTCCGAAGAGTGCTGCTTTATTTATTATTCTTTTTTTCAGCATCAGCTTTCTTACCTAATGTGGAATGATGCATCCCATAAGCAAAGTACACAATCAAACCAATGGCAAACCAGATACCGGCGTATGTCTTAGCTTGAATATCAAGTCCCCAGAAAATAATCAGTGAACCGATAAATCCAAGCGCAGGTAAAACTGGATAAAATGGAACTTTGAAATCGGGCATATTGATATCTTTACCCTCACGTTTTCTCAATGGATAAATTCCCAATGAAACAAACATGAATGCAATCAACGTCCCCGCTGAGATCAATTGTGCCAAGAATGCGAATGGACAAAAGGCTCCAATCAAAATACCAACAATAGTAAGTACTAATAACGCATGATTAGGAAGATTATTTTTGTTCAACTTACCTAACCAACTTGGCAACATTCCGTCTCGTCCAAATGAATAAACTAGTCGTGAACCAGCTAACATCATTCCTATCAACGCGGTAAACATCCCGATAACGGCAATTGCCTGAATGATACTGGCAATAATTGGATGTCCCGCATGTCTCAAGGCCCAACCAACTGGTTCAGCATTGTTAGCGTATGAAGAATATTTGAACATCCCAACGAGCACTAGCGCAACGGCTACAAACAAGACAACAGCAATCATTAGTGAACCTAGAATACCACGAGGCATTGTTTTCCCAGGATCCTTAGCTTCAGCGGAATTAGCAGCAATGGAATCAAATCCAATATATGATAGGAAAATCATTGAAACACCAGCGTAAATTCCTTGCCAACCACCAAAGGCAGTTCCATCAGGATTAACACGATATTTAGGAATAAACGGGAAATAATTTTTCACGTGAATAGCCGTCATACCAACGACAATAAACGTTAAAACGGCCAAAACTTTTAGCACAACTAGCACATTTTCAACTTTGGCAGCACCACCGGCACCATGGGAAATCAGCCACGCTACAGCTGCAATTACGACCACGGCGACCAGATCGACGACACCACCATTACTTCCAAAGGTATTAGCAATGGCATTCGGGAAATGAACTCCCAAAGGCTCCAACAATCCTCTGAAATTGGCAGATAATCCGGAGCCAACGAAGGCTAATGCGATGAAGTACTCTGCTAGTAAGGCCCAACCAGCAACCCAACCGAAGAATTCACCAAACATTACGTTGATCCAAGAATACGCTGAACCTGCGAATGGCATTGCAGCGGCCATTTCTGCATAGGCAAAGGCAACCAAACCAGCAACAATTGCGGCAACGATAAATGAGAACACTACTGACGGACCAGTATGCTCAGCGGCAACGACTCCGGGCAGTGTAAAGATTGACGTCGAAACAATTGTCCCAACACCTAAAGCCAAAAAATCCTTAACTGTTAAAACTCGAACTAAATGTGAATCTTTATCCTCGTATATACTCGGATCTTCTTTTAAGGTCAAACGTTTAAAAAAATCACTCATAAAAAATTCTCTCCCTTATTTACCAACCTATTTTTTCGTTATTTGGAATAATTACTTGATTATTTTCTGCCGCGGCAAAAGCGTCATCCAAAACATCCAACGCTTTGTCCAATTCTTCAGGGCTGATTACTAGTGGCGGTTGAAATCTAAGAATATTGCCTTTTAATGTAATCATAACAACACCATGTTGAAAAGCATAATAAATCACTTTGTTAGCAAAATCGGGATTTGGTTCTTTGGACTCACGATCCTTAACTAATTCAATTCCACCATCGAGACCATACATTCTCACATCCCCAATTTCTTGGTAATGCTTTTGCATCTCTTTAAAACGTGCTTCAGCGTGAAAACCGCCTACAGTCGACTTCTCCAGTAAATCTTCTTCTTCCAAAACGTCCAAAGTTGCTAAGGAAGCGGCACAACAAACGGGGTTTCCAGCAGTAGTAAAGACGTGTGCTGGTGAATCAAGGCTTTCCATAATTTCTTTTCTACCGATTGTAGCTGACAGAGGCATTCCGGAAGCAAGCGACTTTCCCACTGACATCAAGTCGGGTTCGATGCCATCGAATTGTTGGTAACTCCACATTTTACCAGTACGTCCCATGCCTTGATTAACTTCATCAACAGCAAAGAGAATTCCATGTTCATGGCAGTAGTCATAAACTAATTTCATATATTCGTCCGGAGCTTTACGAATACCCCCATCACCTTGAATCGGTTCAATCAATACACAGGCAACTTCATCTGGTGGTAAAAAACTTTCAAACGGTTCCTTGAAGGCCTTAAAGTACCGTAACGATACGTCATGCTCAGTTTCATTAGAATAACGGCGATACAAATCCGGGTATGGCACATGAATGACACCAGGCATCAATGGACCCATCTTGCGAGTCATATTCAAACTGACACCGGACAAAGCCATGGAGCCAAAAGTTGAGCCATGATACGCATCCATGTATGAAACAATGTATTGACGACCGGTATAGGCTCTGGAGAATTTAATAATTGCATCGTTAGCCTCAGATCCAGAATTTGAGAAAACAACTTTCTTCTCAGAACCGGGAACTAGCTTAACCAAACGTTCAGCCAATTTTTGTCCAGGACGGTGATGAAAATAGGCAGGTGTGTAATGAATCAGTTTTTCGGCCTGCTCTTGAATTGCTCTAACTACTTTTTCATTAGTATGACCAACGTTGATAGCAGACGCGCTTGCCAACAAGTCAATATACTCGTTTCCATCAGCATCGATCAAAGTTGCATCGTGGGCTGATTCTATGACCAAATCATAATAGTTAATACGAGATGCTTGAGCGTAATACTTATTTTCGTTTTGAATCAAACGGTGATCCACCTCGTGGTCATGATCTACATTTTGCGTTGTCATAAAGACACCTCCTAATTTTTTTATTGTTGAAATATTGATATTTTAATGGTTTTTTAATTTAGTTGCAAGAATTTTATGAAAGTTAAATCCTACATAATCAAAGGAAACACGTGTAGTACACCGCTATGACTGTATATTTGGGTTAAAGATAAATTAAAAACTTTTTAATTTATGAGCAGTTGCTAATAATTAACTCAGGAACTATTATGTTGTCGGAGGTATTTAACAATGATTAATGATGACAAAAAATTGTTAGAATACATGTCGGATTTTTACAGAACTCCTGCTAGTTTATTGGAACAAAAATATACTATGGCAGAACTTCAAGATGCTTATAACGAGATTGTTCAGAAAACTCGCTATCAAAAATATTTAGATAATGATAAGTCACTTCCCAGTGAGTATGTAATTCAGGAATTTAGTCCATTGTGATATTAGATATCATAATAATTTGAATATAAGGTCACACATAGTCAATCAAAAAGAACACCTCAAATGAGATGTTCTTTTTTAATTTAGTAATATTTTTATACCATTATTATATTGTAAATATCCCGTCTACAGAGCTGGGAAATATTCACTTGCTGTGCGGAACGGCTCGAGCCTGGGAGGCGTCTCGAACCTCGGTTTGAAGCCTTGACATAGTGCGTCAAGTCTCCAAACACGCCCGGTGTTGTAATGGCTAAAGCCATAACAACACTTCCACGGCACACAAATATTTCCCAGCTCTTCCGACTAATTAATCGTTATTAATTGAATGCAGGAATATTCAATTGCTTATATATATCCAGACTATTTAAAATTCTAGCTGAAGGTTGATAGGTGAAAAATTAATATATCCATTACTGTTACAATCCTAGAGCTAATTTATTTAAATAATCATACATCTTCGTTTTATTGTTCCTGCTATTAAAAAATAAATTAGTTGGAAGAGATGAGAGTATTCATTTGCGAGGTCCGAGACCGCTTCCCAGGTTCGAGCCATTCCGTGCAGCAATTGAATACTCTCAGCTCTGGAAACGGCATACTTACCCAAAATTTCAGCCTTTAATTATATTTTTATACCATTATATTGTAAATATATATATAAATCCTATAATTCAAATTGTAATGATTTTTCTATAAATGATATTAAGAGGGGCATTAATCATGAGATTTCAACAGCTTAAGAGAAATCCAAATAATATATTAAAGAAAAAGCTAGTCAAGTCCGGTAAAAATTGGATTGTTATTGCTAGTTTATCGATTATTGGGGGAATACTTTTCATGAGTCCAACAACGGTTAAGGCTGATGTTGCTTCGACTCAACAACCTATTGTTCAAAATGATAATATTAATTCACAACCAACTGAAACAACTCAAACTCCAGTTGCAGAGACAACTCCAAGTGCACCAACCAGCAATCAACCTACACCAACACAGCCTGAAACTCCGGTTGCTGCAAAAACCAATTTAAACTTGGAACCAGCTGAAAAAGAGATAACGCCAACACAACCTCAGCAAGTACCAAATCAGACTCAACAGCCACAAACCCAGGATCAACAAGTGCTAGACCAAAATACGCAAGTAGCAGACCCTGTCGATTCTACCAATAGTGTCACTCCACCTTCTGGCATGGATGGGACCGTTGTTCATCAGGGAGTAGATGGAACTTCACCATATTTCATTACTGATAAGGGGACACTTTATTTTACTGACGGAACTTTGGATAGCTCAACAACAAAGAAAATTGGTGATACGTATCTTAATATTACGGCCATTGATACTAGTCTAGCCAGTCCTAATTCAGTATACGCACCAGTGGATTCAAGCTATTTGTTTGCTGGAAACGTTAATAATACAAATTGGTCGGGAATGAAATCAATGAATTTATCCAACCTTAATACTTCAAAAGTTACGAATATGTCACATATGCTTTCTATTTTAACAGGTCTAACAAGTATTGATGTATCTAATTTTGATACTTCAAACGTAACAGATATGAGTTACATGTTTGATGCCTCCCCACACATTTCATCCTTGAACTTAAACAATTTTGACACTTCGAAAGTAACAAACATGTCCTACATGTTTAATGACTTAATTAATCTTAAGGAACTGCACCTCGCTAGTTTTGATACAAGCAATGTAACGGCCGATAATATGAAACAAATATTTGATATTGCAGAAACATCAGAAATTGAACTTGGTCCAAATGCCGACTTTTCAAAAGCAACACCTGGATATCCATATTTTTATGTTCCTCAAGAAGGACCAACTGACGGAATGATGGCATCATATTGGATCAATAAAGAAGGTACTCTTAAATTTGATTCAACACATTTATTAACTGACTACAAGGCTAAGCCAGGTGAAACGGAAACATTTGTTATGGGCGGACTTCATTATTATATGTACACATATCTTAATGAAAATGATTACTTAAACGGTAAACTTTATTCAAGTTCACCAGTTTATTCACTCGCCATACTTTCTAAAGATATGCTACAATCTGATTTGGACAAGGTTCAAAATACTGATATTCCATCTGCTTGGAAACTTGATTCTGAAAAAAGTAACCTAACCACTAGCAACCCAGATATGTCCGCTTCAATCGATGTTTTAAAACAAATGATCAGCGAGAGTTTCCCCAAATATAAAGATTGGCCAATAAACCTTGAGAACCTTGCTATAATATTTAGAAAAACATTTACTAATAGTATTGATAAAACATTTACATTAAATATGTATTATACCGGAAGTTTACCTAGTTCTAACTCAGGCTCAAGTCATGACTATCTTCCTATCACATCCCTAATCCAAACAGTAGCCACTTTCGCAGATAAACCTGCTGTTCAACTATGGTCTTTTGATCGTAATACTAGTGCCATCACCCAAGTCACCAATCGTGAATTATCTCCTGACAGTGGTTGGTACAGTGACAGAATGGTCACCGTTGATAAAATAAATTATTTGAGAGTTGCAACTAATGAATGGGTTAAAGCTAGTGATGTCTATCGCTATGTTGCCAATTCAACTAACGTTAGCGTTAATAATAACTCACAAGGCTTTGCTCCCTTGTTTAAGGCTGAAGGCACTAATGTTACCGACCGTACTTTAAATAATGATTCTAATTGGTACAGTGATTATATAGCGTACCTTGGAAACACTGACGACATAAAACAGACCAATGATATCCAAGATAAATATTATCGTGTAGCCACTAACGAATTTGTTAGTGCCAACGATGTAACAACTGAATGACAATACCCCCCTTATATTATCTAACCCAAATAAAGAGTCACAATCTCAAAATCGGATTGTGGCTCTTTATTTATCTTGTCTATCAATTTAATTTCTACAAAAATGACCGTAAAATCTCTTTCATAGGTGGCAGTTTTGGCATCGTACCTTTATCAAGTATATGGTCAAATCCAAACTTGGCATAACCATGAGCTTCATCCATCATAATTTTTCCTGGCAATGGAGCTTCATCAGTTACAGCCACATCAAGCAAAACTGGTTTTTCGGGGTGACGGTATTTCTTGATTGCATCTGAAAATTCTTGATCAGTCGTAATTCGTTCACCGATTCCACCGCAAGCTTCAGCAACTTTGGCAAAATCAATTTCCGGCAAACTTATTCCATAGTTCTGTTGACCGGCTGACTGTTGCTCATATTCAATGAATGCCAACAACTTATTATTTAAAACAATATACAAAATCGGCAAATTATATCTGACCGCAGTCGCAAAATCCTGCATAACCATGGCTGTAGCACCATCACCTGCGATTGCATAGACCGGACGATCTGGAAAATCTTTTTTAGCCGCAATGGCTCCCGGAAGTGCACAGCCCATAGTTCCAAGCCATGCCGAAATAGTATACATTTGACTGGATTTGGCGGTTAAAAAACGAGCTCCAAAGGCAGTGGAGGTTCCCACATCAATTGACCAAATAGTATCGCTAGGAGCACTCTTACTAATATTGTGGAACATCAATGATGGCAAAACTCCTTGATGCTTTTTAGAATAAACATCTTTCATCCACATCCGCCATTGACCAATCCTTTTAACAGCTTCATCCAAATAAGGACGGCTTTCAACCGCGACTCCCAATTCATTAAAACGTGTCAAAGTTTCTTTAGCATCGGCTTGAATCGCAATATTAACGTGACGACGTTTGCCTAATCGATCGGCATTAACATCAATTTGAATTGCATCAACTTTCTTATTTAAATATGTCGTATACGGATAATCCGTACCGACCATGATCACTAAATCGGCCTTTTGCATCATTTCAAAGGCTGGTTTGGTTCCCAGTTTGCCTAATTGCCCCAGATTATAAGGGTGATCATCATCGACCAATCCTTTGGCAGGCATCGTCAAGATAATAGGTAATTTATATTTTTCAATAAAAGCCTTCATTTCTGATTTAGCATCTTTAATCCCAACACCAGCCAAAACTATTGGATTAGAGTGGTTTTGGATCATTTCTAAGGCCTTTTTTATCTGATTATCATCAATCTTGTAATTTTTCATCTCAAAATTATCAACATTGGGCGTAAAATTATCCTTAATCATGTGATCAGGAATATCATCTGGAATTGTTAGAACGGCCACACCTTTTTTAGAAATAGCAGTACGAATTGCCTCGTCCATAATTCTAGGCAATGATTGCGGATCCATAATGATTTTGTTGTAAACAGCCACATCATCAAATAATACGTGAGTATCGACTTCTTGAAAAAAATCGGTATTTAATAGTTTAGATTGAACTTGTCCCACGATAGCCAGAACTGGAACGTGATCCATTTTGGCATCGTAAAGCCCATTCAACAAATGAATTGCCCCTGGTCCGCCAATTGAAAGACAAACACCTAGTTTACCAGTTAATTTAGCGTGAGCAGCCGCAGATAATGCAGCCACCTCTTCATGTAGAACATGGGTAAAAGTAATTTTATCTTGAACTCGATATAAAGCATCAATCGTAGTATCAACTGAATCCCCAGGTAAGCCGTAAATATTATCTACGCCCCACTTTGTTAAAACATTAATCATTTCATCGGATGCACGAACAGCCATAATTGTCGTCTCCTAACATCATATATACCTATAACGTACCACAAAGATTTCACAATAAAAGAATTTTGATTGGTTCCCGAATGGCACGCTATTCACGGCTGTATAATTAAGATTGTGAAATAAGTATTTTCCACTGATTCTCTTTTCAATCATTTCTGGTATTATATATCTATAGGCAATGTTGTAAATATCAAGAGTCGTGCCGTCTCCAGGACTGAGAACATTTACTCACTATGCGGACCGATTCGAGCCTGAGATACGGTCTCGAATCTCGGTTTGAAGCCTTACCAAAACCCGGTAAGTCTCCAAACTCGCCCGGTGGTGTAATGGCTAAAGCCATAACGCCACATCCACAGCGTGTAAATGTTCTCAGTCCTTCCGACTTATTTTATGAATACATTAATTAACATATGCGGCATCGTTCAATAATACGTATAGTGCTAATTGATAATTAATTACAAATATTCACTTCAATTATTTTTTCAATTTAAAATAGGTTGGATATAAAAACAATTGAATATTTTTACATTCAGTTAAGAACTAAAGGTCGAAAGGTGAAAAATTAATCTAACAATTGCTATTACAGGCCTGAAGCTAATTTATTTAAATACTCAGAAATCTTCATTTTATTGTTCCACCCATAAAAAAAACTAGTTGGAAGAGCTGAGAGTATTCATTTGCAGCGAAAGTGGCGTTATTGCTTCAGCAATTACACCACCGGGCGCGTTGAAGACTCGCGGGTTTTGCGAGGCTTCAACCGAGGTTCGAGACCGCTTTCTGGCTCGAGCCGTTCCGCGCAGCAAATGAATACTCTCAGCTCTGGAAACGGCATACTTAACTAAACTTTCAACCTTTAGTTAATTACAAATATTCACATCAATAATATTTTGGAATTTAAAATAAGATGGTTATAAAACCAATCAAATATTTTTACATTCAATTAATAACGATTAATTAGTCGGAAGAGCTGGGAAATATTTGTGTGCCGTGGAAGTGTTGTTATGGCTTTAGCCATTACAACACCGGGCGCGTTTGGAGCCTTGACGAACTATGTCAAGGCTTCAAACCGAGGTTCGAGACCGTATTCTGGCTCGGACCGTTCCGCACAGCTTGTGAATATTTCCCAGCTCTGTAGACGGGATATTTAACTAGCAACACATGTAATATATATACATCATCAGGGGAGATTTAAAAATGGTTAGACAATTCCAACTTTATCGTTGGTTACGTTTCATTTTCTTGTTAGTCGCTGGTATTTTAATTGTCGTTGCGCCCATCAAGAGTTTCGATATCATCATCTACATCGTTTCCAGTTATATTGCCATTTATGGGGTGCTGTCCATCTTTGATGGCTTAAGCATTCGACGAACTACGGGGGAAAATAATATTGCTGTGGGACTGGGAATTGGAGCATTGTTTCTGGCATTGGCTGTATTATTATTTGTGAGATTGCTTATTCCACTTGTGCCGCCGGTCTTAGGAATCATCCTCCTAGTTAATGGCATCAACCAATATCGTGATTCTCATGAGATGACAAAAAGAGTTCCGGTAACACCGTACCTTGACTATTTCTACTCAGCATTGTTAATGCTGGCCGGTATCGTGTTTATCCTGAACCCTTCGAAAACTATTATTTTTATATATCAATTATTCGGTTTAAGCTTAATAATCTTAGCTTTCTTTGAAATTATAAATTCCAGAATCTATCGACATTAGATCTGGATTTTTTTTAACATTATGGTGCTCAAACCATTGGGAATAGCACTTTTCTCAAAGTGAGTCGTTGCCTGCCAAGTCTGAACGTTTTCACCATTACGAATTGAGATGGCTTCAACAATCAGCGTTCCTAGTTTGAATGCATTCAAATTATGTACGGAAACGCCCATGATAGCAGCGGAATTATTCTGATCGACATTTAAATTGGCACCGATACTGGCAGCCGTTTCTGAAAGCATCGCATTGATACTGCCACTTTTCTTCTCCTCCATATCTAAATGTTCTTCCGTCAAATCCATCTGCAAGACAACTTTATGTCTGCCTTGTTCAAGTACTTCGATTCCTAAATCTTTTAGTAAACTCATTTTGTACCTCAATTTTTTTCAATAATTAGTAAAAAATTCTTATATATGTGTTTTAAAATAAACTTTAATGTATTAATCGTATCAAATTTTTAATTGAAAAGAGGTCATATTTTGGAAAATTGGTTAGTCAAACGTGCAAAACTCAATCCAGATAAGATTGCGCTGATACTAGAACACGCAGATTTCACCTTTAAGGAGCTCAACTCTACGGTTCAACTCTTCGCTGGCAAACTATTTACTAGTGGTATTCGTCAAAATGACCCCGTAGCGTTATTTTCTGATAATTGTTTCAATGGTTACGTTGCCATTTTAGCACTTCAGCAGTTAGGAGCACGAACTATCTTCCTTGATACTGAACTGTCCGCGTCAACCTTGACCAATCAATTGCAAGATTCCAATCCAAAAATGATTTTAATCAGCGACTCGGCTAATACGAAAGAAATCGACCATATTGAGTGGAAGAAAGCTCTTATGTCGGATATTTTGATTTTAAAAAAGTCTGCAAGTTATCAACCAATATCAGAATTCACCGATACTCAAGTTTCGGCAATTTTCTACACACCCAGCGCCGACCGCAACGATACCGGCGTTATGTTGACATATGGAAATTACTTTTACTCCGCCATGGGGACAGCTTTAAACCTCGGAATCAACAAGCAAGATTCTTGGGTACTTACATTACCTCTTTTTAATGTTCCTGGTTTTATTATCATCATGCGTTCACTCATCTATGGCATTGGAGTTTATTTGATTGATGGCTTCGATATTGGTCATATCAATAAAGTTCTAATCAACGAACGAGCCACTATTATTTCACTGACTCCTTCATTGCTGCGGGAATTATTGAATACTTTACCCAAAGGAGAGCATTATAACGATAAATTTCGTTGTGTTTTTATGGGGACAGGTCTAATAGACAATTGGACATTATTGCGTTGCAACGTACTGGGAATTCCTGTCCTTCAATCATATGGTATGACGGAAACCACTTCGAATATTTCCGCATTGAACTTTGACGATGCTGAAATCAAAGCCGGTTCTTGCGGCCAACCTTTTTTCACGACACAAATCCGGATCACACATATCAATCAAGATAATATCGGTAATATCGAATTGAAGTCACCCACTGTAGCAATCGGTTATCTCAACAAAAGGGAACTTTATCAGTCACGTTTTACAAAAGATGGCTTTTTCAAAACCGGTGACGTTGGCTACCTAGACGACGATAATTTTCTATATCTAAAGGGTCGTCAAGCTGATCTGATACATTCAAACGACAAAATCATCTATCCAGAAGAAGTCGAAAATATCTTCCATAGCATTAATGGCATCATTGACATATGTATCGTTGGCATCCCTAAGAAAGACGGCACGGAAAAACCAGTCGCCTACATAACTATGCAAGATAATGCATTTTTAACAGGCGCCGACTTGCAGGAATTTGGTCAACACAATTTAGATGATTATCAAGTTCCAACAGAATATCGCCAAATTGACCACTTCCCTAAATCAACCAATGGAAAGATTTTAAGGAATAGACTATTGAATCTCGACTATAAGACTATTTAAGGGGACCGTCTCCAGGGATGAGAATATTCACCTGCTATGCGGACCGATTCGAGCCTGGAAAACGGTCTCGAATCTCGGTGGTGTAACGGCTGAAGCCTTAACGCCACACCCACAGCGGGTAAATATTCTCATCCCTTCCGACTAATTTGTTTGTTTTATTAGACAGAATTATTTCTAATGAATTCAGATTTTTAACTAAACGCAAATAAAAAAGAAGTCATTTTCCCCCTGAAAATTTTCCAAATGAATACTCTCAGCTCTGGAAACGGCATACTTAAGTGGAACATTGACATAATCTGAATCAGTTGTAAAATAAATAAACGTTAGCCAGCTAACGTTTATTTATTGAATTGAGGTAAAACTATGTCTGAACAATATACTAATCGTCTTTTAAAAATTGCCACCAACCACATCACTCAAGAATTGGACCTCTTTGCTCGCGAATATGACATGACTTGGATGCAAATGTCTATCATCGACTATTTGAGTCGCCAAGGTGATAAAGAAATGTTTCAACGTGACATTGAACATGAATTTTTCATTCAACGTTCCACTGCCACAGTCTTACTACAACGGATGGAAAAAAGAGATTTACTATATCGTCGATCCGCCATTACTGATGCACGGCAAAAATCGGTTTATTTAACTGAAAAATCTCGTAATTTAGAAACGAAGATCAATTATTTCATGAAACGACATCAGGAAACTTTAGAAGAAAATTTTTCGAGTGCTGAAATTGCCACTTTTGAAAAAATTCTCAAATTTTACATTGGCGGAGGTGAATCGTAATGGATAGATCTGAAAAAATTCCATTGAACGTACTTTTGGCTGTCATTGCCACTGGTTTAATGTCATTTTGCGGCGTTATTGTCGAAACCTCCATGAATATTTCTTTTCCCACTTTGATGAAGGAATTCAGCGTAACTACCTCAACGGTCCAGTGGATGACTACAATTTATCTGCTGATTGTGGCTATCGTTGTCCCCTTGTCATCTTTCCTTAAGAAAAATTTTCATACCAAAACCTTATTCATTTTTGCCAATGTTTTCTTTATTCTAGGAGTCTTAGTTGATGCTTTTGCTCCAGCTTTTCCAATTCTCTTATTAGGGCGAGTTATTCAAGGTCTCGGAACCGGAATCGCCTTACCGCTGATGTTCAATATCATTTTGGAAAATGTCCCGGAATCAAAAATTGGTCTAATGATGGGAATTGGAACTCTAATAACGGCCGTTGCACCTGCAATTGGCCCAACTTTTGGTGGTCTGGTCGTCAGTTCCTTGGGCTGGCGTTATATTTTCGTAATTCTCTTACCAATTTTGATTGTTTCCTTCTTGTTAGGAATTAAAAATATCCATCAAAAAAGCCAAATCCAGAAATCTAAATTTGACCTGCTTAGTTTATTCAGTTTGATTTTAACCTTTGGTGGATTGATTTTTGGCTTTAGTAATATGAGTAACTTAAATATCGTAGTTATTATTTCATTTTTAGTTGGTATTATTGGTCTGGTGAGCTTTATCGCTCGTTCAACTAAAATATCCAACCCAATTGTTAATCTAAAAGTTCTTAAGAATCATATTTTCAGTGCGCACGTGACTAGTTTCTTTATTTTCCAAATATTATCGTTAGGTTTTGCATTTATCCTGCCCAACTACATTCAACTTGTAAACAATAATTCAGCAACAGTTGCTGGTCTGGCTGTCTTTCCCGCTGGTGTCGTCGGGGCGATTTTAGCCCCCTTAGGTGGAAAAATACTTGACGAAATCGGTGCGCGATTGCCAATTCTTTTTGGCGTCACATGTGCCGATATTTCCTTAATACTTTTCACAATTTTCAGCCTACACTTAACGAATACGATGATTGTCTGGATATACATTCTCTACATGTTTGGGATGGGATTATCCTTCGGTAATATCATGACTAATGGTCTGAAATATCTTTCCAGTCAAGATCAGGCCGATGGCAATGCAATTTTTAACACCCTACAACAATTCGCTGGAGCAACTGGAACTTCGATTGTCTCAGCCATCATAGCCCAAAGTCAAAGTAATACTCATCTTAGTACTGCTGTATCGACTGCTATCGGAACTCAGCACGCTTTTATCGTCTTAGTAATTCTAGGTTTGATAAACTTATTGATACTTTTCAAAGCTATTCCAAGTAATACTCAAAAAAATTAGCTACTTTATCCATCAAACGTGGTTCAACCAAGTGTCCTGCCTTATACCCAGTAATAAATGCTACTTGATCGGCATAGCTTTCAGTATGAATCCGGTCGAAAAAATCCTTAGATTGTCGATAAGGAATCCGATAATCATCAGTTCCATGCCAAAATAAAAGTGGTCGATGTGCGATTGTTTCCGGGTGCTGGTTCAAATCATAAGCATTTATCCAACTTGTCAATTGATCCAAATCATCAGGAATATAGAGCCCCCGATGTTTGGCATCTATTCGAACTAATTTAGCATATATTGCAAGATTCGGTGTTCCCATGATAATAGTTGCCGCCGTAATTTCTGGATGATTTGTCAGCAAAACCCCAGTTGTCATCGCTCCCATAGAGTATCCGCCAACACCAATTTTGTTGTCTTTAACCAGATCTTTATCCATGTAATAATCTCTGATCATCGAATACTCAGTTAAATTGCCTTGAATACTGTTCCAAAAAGTAAACGAAGGAATTGAAGAAATATCCGCTAATCTTTGCCCGTGGTTCATCGCGTCAGGTAAGATTACACGGATATTTTTTTGAGCTAATTTTCGAGCCTGTGTCAAAACTAATTCTTTACTTGAGCGCCAACCATGATAAAAAATCACTAGAGGCAATTGTTTGTGAAATGAATCATCTGGTGTCACCTCTAAAATCGGTACATCTTGTATCATTTGTTGATAAATTTTAGTCATTTTGCCACCTCGAAACTATAATATCACCCAGAATACAAAAAAATATAGGAATAAAAAATATTCCTATATTATATTAGATATATGGCAAATTTCTGTTCTTGATTTTAAACAATAGTTCCTCGACATCACGACTATGACGATGCCCTGTATCCATATCAAATTTTATAAGATCACTACGAAAACTAATCAATTCAACTTCTAAGTTGCAGTCATATTCAAGTAGTTTAAGATGTTTAAACACCAACTTAATTAGCGAACCTTCTGAACCTAAATTGAAGGATCCAACAGACTCCTCAACGGAACGAATAAAGTTATCACGTTCGACGTTGGAAACTTTAACTTGTTTCAAAATGTTACCACCCTTCTATTTCGGAAATCCCAAAATTCATATGCGATTTACTCTCATTTATTGTCATCATTATGCCTCATAATTGATGGTCTGTGCTTTCAACTTTATATAAAATACTTATACTATTTTGAATTTTTCATATAAAATCAAGAAACTCTCAGTGACTAAATTATGACATCATAACTATTTGGTGTCATGTGATTTCACAAAGTAGCCAAGATAGTGTATCTAGTTGGTAAATAGTTTTAATATATTGCTATTTTAATCAAAATATATTCAAGCAATTGTAGAAAAGTTTTTATATTCGACTTATAATTAATTTGGTTATATAAGCGAGATGTATATACCTAACAATATTTTCATTGTTATTCGTTTTTTAAAGTAGTACTCCTTCTCAACTGCTTAAGAATCAGGGTTAGTGGTAGGCTCTGGTTCTAAATTTCTCGCAAAAATAAAGACTTGTGGTAGGTCTTTATTTTTTTTACCTTTTTTGGGTGAAGTATCTTAAAGAACGCCACCTGTAGTTGTGTGCAAGTATGATTCTGTACTGGAACCTGTCAAGCTTCGCATACTCACAGATTAATTCTTTGTCTCAAATACACAGCTTCTGGTTTATTAATCACCGTCAAATGCTGCTGTAATAGCATATAAATATTATAATTACCATTATCTTGCTGTTTTTAGGTACTAAATATTGATTTAGTTAAATATCTAAAGCTTGAAAGGTGAAAAATTAATGTAGCTGCTGTTATTACAGATCTAGAGCTAATTTATTTAAATAATCAGCAGTTTTCGTTTTATTATTCCTGCCATTAAAAGCCAAACTAGTTGGAAGAGCTGAGAGTATTCATTTGCAGCGAAAGTGGCGTTATTGCTTCAGCAATTACACCACCGGGCGCGTTGAAGACTCGCGGATTTTGCGAGGCTTCAACCGAGGTCCGAGACCGCACCTTGGCTCGGGCCGTTCCGCGCAGCAATTGAATACTCTCAGCGCTGGAAACGGCATACTTAACTACACTTTAGTTAAATATCCAATCCTTCAGAATAAAAAAGACAAAGCAATAAAATCTGCTTTGCCATTAGCAACTATCATGATAAATCCATGATCATTGCTATTATTATCATATTTTTTAAACTTTGTTTACTAAATTCGAATCAAAAAATGTATGTGTTTAAACATATTTATTCTTCTTTTTTGTTATACTCTGGATCATCCAAATCTTTTACAATATCAACTCCGTAAAGATTATTTACTTCGGCATCTTTGGGAGCTGGATGAACGACTACAATAGCAATCGCACCTTTGCTGCTAACATAACCAACAAAAGTTGTGACTTCCTCAACATAATATGGCAATCCATCTGAATGAATTATATATTGCCCAGCGACTGGCATACTTTCGATGTAAACTTTGTTCATTCGGATATAGTCGTCACCGTCATGAAGCATGATTAATATTTTATACATGAAATACACCCTTTTCTTATTCTACCTATTGTTCTATCGTAATAGTTATGGAAAATAAATACTAGTTTTAAAAACATCTATGAGGAAGAAAAAATGCAAAACAAGCGTCAGATCTTCGCTGATCGAATTGTTGTCAAAATTGGCACAAGCACTTTAATTCGTCAAAATAGCAAGATAAACTTAAATGTTATCAAAGAACTTGCCAAAGTTTTGAGTACTCTAAAAAAGGATGGCAAGGATGTTGTCCTAGTTTCGTCTGGTGCTATTGGCGTCGGTATGGGAGTTTTAGGAATCGACCAGCGTCCAGTTAAAATTTCGAAACAACAGGCCGTTGCAGCAGTCGGCCAAGCTGAATTGATGCAAATTTATAATGAAGCTTTCCACGAGTATGGGATGTCAGTTGCCCAAATGTTGATCACTCGTGATATAATCGATTATCCGGAAAGTCACACCAACGTGATGAATAGTTTCCAAGAATTGTTGTCAATGGATAATGCCATTCCAATCGTCAATGAAAACGATACTGTCACTGTTTCCGAATTGGACCATCACACCAAATTTGGCGATAATGATCAACTCTCTGCAATTGTAACTAATTTAGTCGATGCTGACTTGTTAATTATGTTGTCAGATATCGATGGCTTCTTCACAGCTAATCCCTTAAAAGTTCCTGATGCTCAATTAGTTCCTCGTATTGATTCTATCAGTCCTGCCATTATTGCAGCCGCTGGTGGTCACGGAACGAAATATGGTACCGGTGGAATGACTACTAAATTAAAAGCCGCTGAACGCATTTTAAAGCACAATCAACAGATGGTTCTAACCAATGGGAAAGATCCCGACATCATCTTCAATATTTTATCAGGCGACCCTGTGGGTACTCTGTTTTCTAAAACAGCTGAATGATATTGATAACTAATTATCCTTTAAAATTGATTTCTAAAGTAAATCATTAACTGACAGTAATGTCGCATTTCTAAATATTAAAGATTAAAAACTGAAGATTGAAAGACGAAAAGTTATATAACCATTGTTGTTACAACCATAGAGCTAATTTATTTAAAATACGCAGAAGTCATCATTTTATTATTCTTGCCATAAAAAATGAACTAGTTGGAAGAGCTGAGAGTATTCATTTGCAGTGAAAGTGGTGTAATTGCTTCAGCAATTACACCACCGGGCGCGTTGAAAACTCGCGGGGTTTTGAGAGGCTTCAACCGAGGCTCGAGACCGCAGGCTCGGGCCGTTCCGCGCAGCAATTGAATACTCTCAGCTCTGGAAACGGCATACTTAACTAAAACAATTAACTATTAGGAGGCGATAATGATGAATTCACAATTTCCGATTGAAAAAGCCATTATTAACCTTATAACGAGTTATAAAAATCAAATTACTAAGAAAATGCGTCCGCTAGGTCTCTACCCCGGTCAGGATATGATTCTATTAGCATTACTAAAACATGGACAAGTTTCTCAAAATAAACTCGTCGTAGAATTATGTGTTGATCACTCAACCATTGCTAAATCCGTCCGTCGTATGGTCAGTAGTGACTTAGTTCAAACTGAGAAATCGACCGAAGATAAACGTGTTACGCTTGTTAGTCTGACTGCACATGGTCGTGATTTGGCCAATCAAGTTGAAACAATCTGGATTACTTCGGAACACTGTGCTACTGACGGTTTGAGTACAGAGGAACAGCGTTTATTTATTGAAATGATTGAAAAAATCACTAAAAATTTAAATAAATAAGATTTATGTTGACGGCAACATAAAATAATGCTAAATTAATATTACGTTGACGGCAACATATTAATCAACGATAACCAAAAAAATAAAAAAATTACTTAGACGTTAAAAAATAGTGGATGCAGCCGTCCACTATTTTTTTGTCTTTTAAAAGTTAATCTGTCTATTGCCGCCTCCATATAATCTGGAAACAACATACTTAAATAAATTTGTAACCTTTAATAATCAAATTCCATAATTGGAGGTTGAAAGGTAAAAAATTATATAACTATTGTTATTACAGACCTAAACTAATTTATTTAAATAATTTATTATTACTGCCCCCAAAAAATAAACTAGTTGGAAGAGCTGAGAGTATTCATTTGCAGCGAAAGTGGAGTTATGGCTTTAGCCATTACACCACCGGGCGTGTTGGAGACTTACCGGTATTTGGTAAGGCTTCAACCGAGGTCCGAGACCGCTTCCCAGGCTCGGGCCGTTCCGCGCAGCAATTGAATACTCTCAGCTCTGGAAACGGCATCCCTAACTAAACTTTCAATCTTTGACGCTCATAATGGTGATGATTACTTTTTTGTGTATACTAGAGATACATATTCAAAAAGATTTTAGGAGTGAATAAATCATGACAGATCTAGAAAAAATGGGTCAAAAAGCCCAAAGTGCAGCTTTCGAATTAGGTCAACTTGGTACTCAAAAGAAAAATAATGCCCTATTAAATATGGCCAATGCTTTAGTACTCAATACTAAAAAAATTATTGACGCTAACAAGGAAGATATCGCTAATGCTAAGAAAAATGGTATTAAAGAAGCGATGATCGACCGGCTTTTGTTAACACCTGATCGTATCAATGATATGTCTGATGGTTTGCGTCAAGTAATGGATTTACCTGACCCTATCGGAAAAGTCGACCGTGGCTGGGAAACTGTAGCTGGCCTCGATATTACTCAAGAGCGCGTTCCTTTGGGTGTTATTGGCATGATTTATGAAGCTCGTCCTAACGTGACCGTTGATGCTGCCGGGCTATGTTTTAAAGCCGGTAATGCGGTCATTTTGCGTGGTGGTAAAGAAGCCATCAATTCCAATATCATTTTGTCAGAAACACTTCGTTCAGCTTTGAAAGACTCTGCTATCAACCCAGATGCCGTTCAATTGATTGATGATGTCAGTCACGAAACGGCTCAAAAGATGATGGAATTAACAGACTATATTGACGTCTTGATTCCTCGTGGTAGTGGCAAATTTATCAAAATGGTCGTCAACAAGGCCAAGGTTCCAATTATTGAAACTGGTGCTGGCAACTGTCATATTTATGTTGATAAGGATGCTGATTTGGAAAAAGCTTTAAAAATCATCATCAATGCCAAAGTTCAACGCCCTTCTGTCTGCAATTCAGCTGAAAAAGTAGTCCTCCACAAGGATATTGCCAATCAATTTTTACCAAGACTTTACGATGCTTTGCGCGCTAATAATGTCGAAGTCCGTGGCGATACTTTGGCTAAAGCAATTGTTCCTGATATTGTCCCCGCAACTGAAGAGGATTGGGGAACTGAATATGACGATTACATCATTGCTGTCAAAGTCGTTGACTGCCTTGATGATGCTATTAAACATATCAACAAATACAATACCAAACATAGTGAATCAATCATCACTGAAAATTACTCTGCCAGTCGTCAATTCATGAAACAAATTGATGCGGCGGTAGTTTATACAAATGCTTCAACTCGTTTCACTGATGGACAACAATTCGGTTTCGGTGCTGAAATTGGTATCAGTACCCAAAAGCTTCACGCCAGAGGTCCTATGGGTGCCAACGAATTAACTACTACGAAATATCTGGTACAAGGCGATGGTCAAATTAGACAATAATTTTAAAATTCAAAAAATTACCAAAATAACTCCTAAGCATTATCAACTTTTCTTATCAGCCGATCCATCTCGAAGTATTGTGGATAGTTATCTCAACCGAGCTTATAAATTTGAACTTGTGCACAATGACACGTTATTAGGCGTCCTTTTAATGATTGATACTCACCCCCAAACGGTGGAAATTGTTAATATTGCTGTGGATGAAACTGTTCAAAATCAAGGTTTAGGTGAAAAAATAATTCGATTCGCACTTGATTGGGCTGAAAAAGGACATTATCAGACAATCGAAATTGGCACAGGCAGCACGAGTTTTGCACAACTTTATCTTTATCAAAAATGTGGCTTTCGAGTTGTTAACATCGACCGCAATTTTTTTGTGGATAATTACGCTGATCCAATTATCGAAAATAAACTAGTTTTGAAAGATATGATACGTCTGAAAAAAGCTATCAGCTAATTAAAAATATTTCAATGCTAGTTAAAAAAAGGCCGCAACAATCTTATTTGATTGTTGCGGCCTTTACCGTAGATACTAAGCTCATATATGAGTTAATTATGAGTCTAAATGGTTCATTATAGTCTCATAAGGTAGCATATTATGAGTATTAAAGTAATGACAATTTTTAGTTCTTTCGAGATAACGCTACATAATCCTTAATAAATTTATAAATATGTAAATCTTTAGCAATCAACAACATATCCCCGACCATCACTGCTGTGACAATCGCAAAGAAGAACATGATTTGATTTAACGAACCAGCATCCAATTGAATACCTTGGAAACGCAAATCCGTCAATAGTACATAAACAATATATCCAACTATCAAAAATTCCAATAACTCAAATGGAGCTTGAAACCGAACACCGAATCTTTTATTTAGATCACTATCTAAAGTATTTAGTTTTTCATCAGAAAAGAAAGATAATTCTATAATCGTGTTTCTCATGTTTAAAATTATTTCCAAAATTAATAATAATAACCAAAACAAGAAAATAAGCATGAATCCTATAAAACAATCACCAGATGACATTATTTTTCCTTTCACGTATCTACCTTAATTTTAATACATCTGGAGTAATTCTCAACCTTATTTATCTTAGAAAGCGCTATCGTTTTATTACGGTTCCATCGCAGACTGATTTTTCCCTAACAACATAAAAAAGTTCCAAGTAAATTAACGAACCTTTACTCGGAACTCATATTTAATTATTTACTGAGGATTGAAAGTTGAAAAATTAATCTAACGCTATTGTTAAAGGTCTGAAATTAATTTATTCAAATAATCCGAAGTATTCGTTTCGTTTTATTTCTACTGCCCAAAAAACAAACTAGTTGGAAGAGCTGAGAGTATTCATTTGCAGCGAAAGTGGCGTTATTGCTTCAGCAATTACACCACCGGGCGCGTTGAAGACTCGCGGGTTTTGCGAGGTTTCAACCGAGGAACGAGTTCGCTCTATGGCTCGGGCCGTTCCGCGCAGCAATTGAATACTTTCAGCTCTGGAAACGGCATATTTAACTAAACTTTCAACCTTTAATTAATTTATTGAAGATTGAAAGGCGAAAAATTAATATCCGGTTGAATAGTTTATTTCATTAATAACTACTTCACCGTTTTCAACATACGACTTCAAATTTTGTTTAAAGATATCAAAGGCTCTTTCTTCATAATGAACACTATTTCCTGCATCATGTGGTGTCAAAATAACGTTCTTCATATCCCACAATGGACTGTCACTTGGCAATGGTTCTGGAGTTGTAACATCCAACCCAGCACCAGCAATTTCTTCATTTTGTAAGGCCGCAATCAAATCGGTCATCTTAGTTGTTTTTCCACGGCCGATATTGATGTAGTACGCTTTTTTAGACATAGCTTTGAACATCGTTTCGTCAAACATCCCGATAGTTTCTTCGGTATCTGGCAAGGAATTGACTACAAAGTGAACCTCATTGATTCTAGATTTAATTTCTGACATCGGAATCATTTCATCAATATATTCAGCCTCTTGATCAGTTCTACGGACACCAATTGTTTTCATTCCCAAAGCTTTAGCATATTGAGCAATCAGTTTGCCAATGTGACCCACGCCAACAATCATGACAGTTTTGTTATAAACTTCATCATAACCGTCATCTTGTTTCCACTCACGAGCGTCTTGGTGTCTGGCAGTCAAATTCATTCGACGCATGAACATTAACATATAAGTCAACGTTTGTTCCGCAATATTGATAGCATTGGCACCAGATCCATTAGTTAAAGTAACACCTTTATCATCCAATTCACGCAATGGTAAAGCATCGACGCCTGCACGAACAACTTGAATCCAATTCAAAGTATCGCTCTTCAAAACGGCATCTTTCAAAGTATTTGACCAGTCGTATAAAACTTCGACTCCATCAAGATCTTCAGGGGTAACTTTTTTAGGAGATACCACTTTTAAATCAATACCAGAGATTGATTCAATCTTTTCTGTCTGTTTCTTTGTTAAATTAACTAAACTAAGAACCTTCATTTTTCTACCTCGTTTTTGGGATTAATTATCCAAAGATTGAAAGAGACAAGCTCTTGTCACCGGAATAATAACTCAATTATATCTTTTGCGAGTTAAAATCCAAGTAAAGTAATACCATTTCTTTGAAAAAATAGATATTTAAGTATGGCCGTCTCCAGGGCTGAAAATATTCACTCGCTATGCGAAACGGCCCGAGCCTGAGAAGCGGTCTCGAGCCTCGGTTTGAAGCCTTACCCAAAAACGGTAAGTCTCCAAACACGTCCGGTGGTGTAATGGCTAAAGCCATAACGCCACATCCACAGCAGGTAAATATTCCCAGCCCTTCCGACTAATTTCTCCTATTATCAGTAATCTCTTAATATTATGCTTAGAAAATATACTAAATGAATACAATTTCCCAAAATTAATCACACTCAAATAACAAATAAATTAGCCAACGGGTGCGAGGATTTAAGTCCTGCAGTGAAAATGATGTTATGACGGGCGGTCTCCGTTCTTACATCATTAGGACGTGTTTTGAAATTCGAGTGATCTTCTCGAAGTTCAAAATCGAAGGTCGAGACCGCATTTTGGCTTGAACCGACTCGAATATTAACTCCATTCAAACAACAAATAAATTAGCCAACGGGTGCGAGGATTTAAGTCCTGCAGTGAAAATGATGTTAGGACGGGCGGTTTTCCCGTTCTTACATCATTAGGACGTGTTTTGAAATTCGAGTGATCTTCTCGAGGTTCAAAACCGAGGGTCGAGACCGTACTTCGGCTCGAGCCGGTCCTCACAGCGGACTTAAATCCTCGCACCCGTTGGCGGCCACCCCCCAAAAGTAAAATCTAACCAATTTTTCTGAAAATGCCCAAAAATATTCGGAATGTATGATACAATATTACACGTTGCTCATTATTTGATTTATTTTACTATTTATGTTAGTGAAAGTTGCTCCTTATTGGTGGGGCAATTTTTTTACGTGAATTTTAGAAAATATTCACTCATAAAAGACAAATTATTACGAATTTATACGATTTAACCCATTTCTGAGTGAATTTTAATATTCGTGTTTTGCTTGATAGTATAGGTCATGATGAGACAAATTAATTAAATTTAGGGGTAGTATTAATTATGCATTATACATTGTTAGTACGTTGTATCGCTGAATTTATCGGAACAGCTATCATGGTTGCCCTCGGTAATGGTTCAGTTGCCAACGTTGAATTAAAAGGAACAAAAGGTTTCCACGGTGGGTGGATTTTGATTGGATTTGGTTATGGTATCGGTGTTATGATTCCAGCCATGATGTTCGGACCTATCTCTGGCGGTCAAATTAATCCAGCCATGACTTTAGGTTTGGCTATGAATGGTCAATTCCCATGGGCTGAAGTTGGTCCATATATCATTGCTCAGATGTTAGGTGCAATCTTTGGTCAATTGTTGATTGTAGCTGCCTACAAACCTTATTACAATAAAACAGAGAATGTTGAAAGTATCCTTGGTACCTTCTCAACAATCGATGCTGAAAATAGTCGTATGAATGGTTTCATTAACGAATTTATCGGTACCTTTATCTTGGTATTTGGTGCCGTAGCATTAACTTCTGATCATATCGACCCTCGTGCCGACTTTATCGGACTTGGATTCTTGGTTATGTGTTTAGTTATTTCATTTGGTGGTCCTACAGGTCCAGCTTTGAACCCTGCTCGTGACCTTGGTCCTCGTATCTTGCATGCATTATTACCTTTAAATCCTAAAGGTTCTTCTCAATGGAAGTACAGTTGGGTTCCAGTTGTTGCTCCAATCCTTGGTGCTGTTGCAGCTGTTAAACTTTATGGACTATTCTTTTAAATAATGATATCTGTGAACAATCTGCTGAAAAAAGGCAGGTTGTTTTTTTATCCGAAAAGCTAAATGTTGAAAGTTTAGGTAAGTCTGCCGTTTCCAGAGCTGAGAGTATTCAATTGCTGCGCGGAACGGCTCGAGCCAAAGAGCGGTCTCGAGCCTCGGTTGAAGCCTCGCAAAACCCGCGAGTCTTCAACACGCCCGGTGGTGTAATTGCTAAAGCAATAACGCCACTTTCGCTGCAAACGAATACTCTCAGCTCTTCCAACTAGTTTTTTTTATAATAAAAATGTCCAATTGAGCTCTTTTGCTGTTTAAATAAATTGAATCTAGGACTGTCACAGCAATGTATATATCACTTTTTCGCCTTTCAACCTTCAGTTAGTAAACAAATTGTAGAATCCACTTCAAATCCCAGCTGATTACGACTGTTTTATTTAATTAAAATTAGATATGCAATTGCTTAAGTTCATATTTGCGATTCTTCTTTAAGATTTATTACACCTAGAGTTGCCGCAAATGTGGACTTTTTCATAGGTATTTATATCATTTGCTAAAAAATAAATAAGATGGAAAAAAGCCAACTTCAGTTAATAAGAGAAGTTGGCTTTTATACAAGTAGTCGACAAATTGTAAACAATGATTATACCAAATTATAAACTGTCAAGCGTCCTAATACTCTTCAGTTAAAAATTGAAAGGTGAAAAAATAATATAGCAATGGACTAGAGCTATTCATTTAAATAAGTCAGAAGTCTTAGTTTTATTGTTACGTCTATTAAAATAAACTAGTTGGAAGAGCTGAGAGTATTCATTTGCCGCGAAAGTGGCGTTAGGACTTTAGTCCTTACACCACCGGGCGTGTTGGAGACTTACCGGTTTTTGGTAAGGCTTCAACCGAGATTCGAGACCGCCTTTTGGCTCGAATCGTACCGCGCAGCATATGAATACTCTCGGCTCTGGAAACGGCATATTTAACTAACTTTCAACCTTTAGTTACTAAGGAGACGCTAGTCAAAACAATCGAGAAATATTTAAATAATTATTTATTACTCAATCCAAATTCATTAATTACAAAATCTGAAGTATTACTATCGATTACCAGCTTAATGCCGTCAATCGAGCTGCTCTCAACTTTTAAATTATTTAATGACTGATTACTTTCAGCTCGTCCTAATTCTTGCCATTTGTTATTTTGATGGACGTAGATAGTCCCGCTCACTTTTCCTGCTAGATAAACTGATTTGGCATCGGTTGCTTCAAAAGTCTGTTCAATTGTTCCAGTTGTTTGATCATTAGTTAATGTCCCAGTGAATGCTGTTTTAACCGTTCCATCGAACATGGCTTTAGAACTGGAATTATCGGTTGCTTGGATATTATTGATACTCAATCCTGTCTTGCCGAAAACAGAAATATTTCTAATTTGAAGCCAATTGTCTGAATTACTTGTCGCTGTGATGAAGATATATCTAGCCTTAATAGGCTGATTTAAATCTAATTGATAATTTCCCGTTGGCATCACTTCACCGATGGCGACTTTATCGCTTCCGTCAGCTGAATTTCCGGCATATATCGTAGCTGTTTTAAAAATATCACCTGATGTCGCATCATCTGAAACACCTTGATGGATGTTGATTCTTTGAATTTCTTGGGTTTCTTTCAAATCTACGGCAATTGTATCACCTGTTTTGACACTACGATTACTCCAAAATTTCGTATTAAGATCATTGTCATTCATATTGCTAGGAGCATAGTCACCATTTTGTGGGATATTAGTTGTGGCTTCACTAGCAACTTGAGTTGTACCAGCAATTAAAGCTTTTGTTCCTAAATATCCATCAACTGCTTGATTGGCTTTGGCGATGAACCTTTCAAATAAACCATCTCCAACCGTTGGTGTCAGTACCAATTCAGGCTTTCCAGTCCGATTATCTGGCAAAGATTTTTCATTAGCTAATTCCACTTGTTCATTAAGAGTGCTGAAATTAGCGTTCAAATTGTCAGTCTGATTACTCTTGATTGCATCCATGATTTCCACACCAGCAATCATCGCTTTCCCCCAGTGACCAGCGGCATTTATCCATGGCAAGGAATCATTGTAAAATCCACTTGTCTTCAGCTTCTGCAATGTCGTTGGCAAGTTGCTGATGATATTCAAACGGTCTAGCAAACCATTTTTGGCCTCTTGATAGGCTGGCGTACCGTATTCCGCTTGTTCAAATTTATTTATGAAACTTGAAAGAATTGGCGCATGTGTCTGATCTTCTTCAATTGCATAATTCCAATATTGATTCAAATCAACGAACTGTTGCATGGCAACAATAACTTCCGGTTCATCGCCAGCAAGTTCACGAATCGTTGCTTGTAAATTAGCATCCGGATTATATTTATCCGCATTCCACATGTAATCTCCATAACTAGATAATCCGATCCATGAAGCATATGGCTGTACCATCGGATTACTTGTAAAACCATCCATAATTTGATAAAGCTTCTTACTTCTACTTCTTATGGGATTAAGATACAAACGTTCCTGATCAGAATCATTTACTGGAAAGTTATCCCAAATAAAAATGTGGTCGGTATGATATGTCTTCTTAGCCTGTTCGACCGATTCATTAGTTATGTCGCCTGAAAAAACTCCTTCACCAGTCCATTGCAAATGAATGTCTTTATCTAGTGCTTCACCCTGAGCTTCTTTGAAAGGATCCTGCTTGGAACCGTTGTAATTCGTTGGCACTAACCAAAGATCCGGTAAATTATTTTTCTTGATGTAATCTTGTTGAACCTTGTTAACATAAAAGGCTTGGACATCTGCCAATCCTGACCAAGGATTATTGGGATAATTAGTTGTCGGATGATTTTTAAAAATTGCTGCATCGGCATCTGTCATCCCCAAAGGAATATCATCCAGAGCAATATAAAACTGTGTTACTCCGATTGACTTCAATTGATTTAACTTGGCAACCGTCTTATCGAAGTCTTCTTTACTAGAATATGTGATGTCATTACCAGGTGATAAGGTATAGACAAATTGAACATGATTCTTTTTAGCTGACACAATCAAATCCTTGATTTGATCGAGTTTTTCCTGTGGATAAAGTTCTTTCCAATTTTTCCGCAAGTAATCATCATCTTTAGGTGAGTAAATATAAACATTCATCTTATGATCACCCATGAATTTAAACAGATCTTTGCGAGCCTGTTGTGACCATGGTTCGCCATAAAATCCTTCAATTACACCACGAATTGACATCTGGGGTGATTCGGAAATATTAGCTTTGGATAAATCAGATTTTTCAGCGATTAGATTGTTTAGATGATTGATACCATAAAATAATCCCGTGGTATCTTTTCCTTGAACGACCAACGTTTTCTTATTATTAACTATGCCACTCTTGATCAAATAACCGTCGTCATTCAATTTTGCTGCTGTCGTTGCATCCATGTTTGCCAATTGTTTGTCGACCACTTTATCCCCGGCCAATCCAAAATATGCTTGGTCAATATTAACTTGACTGGTATTCATTGTGTCGGTAGTTTTTTGAATCGCTTGATAAGTCTGGGTATCCTCAACTGAATTACCGATAGTCGTCGTCACCGCCTTAGTTGATTTAGTCTCGATGGAATCTGTTGGTGTTTTATCAGAAGCTGAAGTGTCGGAAGATGCCTGTACTAGGTATTGGGCACTCACCTTGCTGGCATCACTAGTATCGTCTGTTACAGGCTCATTTGTTTCTTTGATGCCAGGATCGGTTGAATCCTTTGTTACCATATCAGTATTTTTCGTACTTGTGGAAACTGTCTCATCAGTCTCGCTAGCCCGAACTACAGTCGACGAGCTTACAAAAACTAACATTGCACCGAAAGTAGTCACTCCTAGTAAAAATAACCTTTGACTACTTCTGAAACCCTCATGTTGATTCTGTTTTGCAGACATATATTTAATACCCCTTCCCTTTATATCTGGAGTATACCTGCAAGTAAAACGCTTTTATAGACATTTTGTATAAAAAATACCACTATAAATGCAATTTAATATGCAAATATAATGGTATTTATTTTTTTGGGGGGCCGCCGGAGGATGCCAGAAGATTGTACCTGCTATGGGACCGGTTCGAGCCAAGGTCTCTCACCTCGATTTTGAGCTTCGCAAAAACCGCGAATCTCAAAATTCGTCCGTATTATAAGGGCTATCGCCCTCATAATACCTTCATTGCTGGTACAATCTTCTGGCATCCTCCGGCTAATGTATTTCTGACAACGGAACATTAGAAATACTGTTATTGCTTTAGTCCCTCTGAACATTACCTAATATGCTTACTGGGTAATATTCTACTTTTAAAAATTCCCAAATCATATTTCATCGGAATTGAATCATATACTTTTTTACTAACGAGAAATTAGTCGGAAGAGCTGAGAATATTTACCGGCTGTGGGTGTGGCGTTACGGCTTTAGCCGTTACACCACCGGGCGAGTTTGGAGACTTTCCGGTCTATGGAAAGCCTTCAAACCGAGATTCGAGACCGCCTCTCAGGCTCGAATCGGTCCGCATAGCAGGTAAATATTTCTCAGCTCTGGAGACGGCAACTATTTATTATATGAAAGTCCCCTCTTAAATCTCTTCCAGAATCCAGAATCATCGGTCTGTAACATTAATCCTTGATAGATTTTTCCAATATATCCGGCCAACAAGAAAATACTTAATGTCAGAATTACAATTGACAACACGATATCGAGAGCTGAGGCGTTGTTGTTGATAATTCGTAGCGGCATAAAATACGATGAGAAAAATGGGATATATGATAAAACTTTTACTACCATTGAATCGAGATTATTTTGGAATGGAAATGTTACGAAGAACGCCGCCAAATTCAACATTATTACTGGCTGAGCGGCTTTAGGAGCATCTTCTGACTTGGCTACCAACGCACCTGAAAAGGCAGCTAAAATTGTATAAATCACTACTCCTAATAATAAATAAACTAAATTGATACTCAAAAGGTTCTTCAATACTGACGTGATCATTGAGTGATATTGACTCATGAATGGCTTAGTCAATGATGAATTCTGGGCAAATATATACGCACCCCATCCTCCAACTAGATATACCATGACTTGTGCCAAAATCACTAATAATACTCCGAGAATTTTTCCTAAGAAGTACTTGAATGCTGTCGTACTGGAAAAAATAATTTCCATAATCTTGGTACCTTTTTCAGAAGCAATTTCCTGAGCTGTAATTGACGTGTAGGTATTCAGAATCATGTAAACCATGATAACTGTAATCCAGAATGAAATTTTCTTGGCTATATTAGCCGTCCCGGTCTTTTTATGAACAGTCTCTTTTAAAGTTGGCTGTTGTTGTAAACTCTTAATTTGACTGGCTGTTAATTGAGCGTTGGCAAGATTCAGTTGTTGCTGTGCCTGCATCAAATAACTATTGATCCGTGATTTGGTACCAGTTGCCAATGAACTTGTTCCGGTATAATGACCACTAATTTTTCCGGCAGAAACTTTCAATTCTAGATAGCCGGCCAATTTGTCATTATTCATTTTTTTTATGGCGGTCTGCTTGTCGGTGATTGATTTATTAACATCGTCCTTGTCACTCGTAATAAAACTCTTGCGTAACTGTGCCTGTGCACTGATTACCGCAATTTCATCACTGCTTGCACTACCACTTGCACCCAAATAACCAGCGCCAATTGATATGCCAAACATCAAGAACGGTCCCAAAATCAGTAGGACAAAACTCCACGACTTAACTTGTCGCAAAAATGTTTCCAGAGTAACGATCCAAAGTTTATTCATCTTTTTCACCTGCTTTCAAACGGAATATTTCATCCAAAGTTGGTGGTTGTTGACTAAATTCTTCAATATATTTACCTTGTGTCAACTCATCAAAAATCGCTTCACCAGCTGTTTCGTCGTCCAGACTCAAAAGATATCGTTGTTCCTCGTGACGCTCAACCTTAATGATGTGAGGCAATTTTTCCAACTGTTCTTTCGTCCAATTGGTTGTAACTAAAATTCTAGTTTTCCCAAATGATTGCCGAACTTCTCTGACTGTTCCATGTAAAATGACTTGTCCATTGCGCAACATAACTAACTTGTCACACAATTCTTCAACGTTTTCCATATCGTGACTGGAAAAAATAATGGCAGCTCCTTGTTCTTTGGCTGTCAAAATAGCTTGCTTCAACAAGTCGGCGTTGACTGGGTCAAGTCCACTGAACGGCTCATCTAAAATGATTAACTTTGGATTATGAATCAACGTACAGATTAGCTGAACCTTCTGCTGATTACCTTTTGATAGGCTCTTAATCTTATCCTTCTTATTTCCTTTAACCGCAAAACGTTCTAACCAGTTATCGATCTGTGGCCGAATTTTCTTTGCTGGCTGATTCTTCAGTCGTGCCAAATAAACAATCTGTTGCTCAACTGTCAACTTTGGCATCAAACTACGCTCTTCTGGCAAATAACCAATTTCATCAAAAACTGGTTCGGTTATCGCCTGATCATTCCACGTGATAGTCCCCTGATAATTGAGAAAATTCAGAATACTGTGAAATGTCGTTGATTTTCCGGCACCATTTTGACCAATTAACCCCATAATTTGACCGTCAGCAACATCAAATGAGACATCCTTTAAAGCTTGCAATGATCCGAAATTTTTACTAATATCTTGGATTTTGAGCATAAGCTTCCCTCCTATATAAATCGAATTATACAGTACAAAATATTTTTTTGCTTGAACGTTAACATCAGTGTTAGCATGATATTTAACATGTCTTGGGGGAGATTTTTTATGACAGACAAACAAAAGGGCTTCTTCTATGCGATTGCTGGTCCTGTTCTTTGGGGATTCTCTGGAAGTATTGCCCAATATTTATTTACGCAGGAAAGCATCCCTACACAGTGGATCGTAGGCATTCGCTTGATTTTTGCTGGTTTGATGTTGGTTATTTGGTGCTACTTCGTTGATTCCAAAGAATTATTTGCAATCTTAAAGAAACCACGTTACATCATACAATTGTTGGCATTTGGACTTTTGGGAATGTTACCAGCTCAGTACACATATTTTATGGCCATTAAATATGGCAATGCGCCTACTGCAACAGTTTTACAATTTCTAGGACCATTATTCATTATTTTATATATCTCATTACGAAAACTACAGCTACCTCGAAGAATTGATATAATTTCCATTTTCTTAGCCTTGTTAGGGACTTTTCTATTAGTAACGCACGGACACATTAATCAGTTAATGTTATCACCTGCAGCCGTTTTATGGGGTGTTGGAGCAGGTATTAGTCAAGCATCTTATACATTGCTACCACGAGAATTATTGAAACGCTTCGATGCCAGAATCGTAACTGGTTGGTCAATGTTGTTAGGAGGCATCGTCTTTGCACCCTTCGCCAACTTGAGTCATGTACCCACATTGACACCGACAGCTTGGATCTGCATCATCTTCATTGTCACCGGTGGGACAATGTTTTCATATCTGTTCTATTTACAAAGTCTCAACTA
Source organism: Companilactobacillus huachuanensis (assembly GCF_005404815.1). GTDB lineage: Bacteria > Bacillota > Bacilli > Lactobacillales > Lactobacillaceae > Companilactobacillus > Companilactobacillus huachuanensis. Next base: position 28,189 of record NZ_BJDF01000009.1, on the reverse strand, counting down.
CTTAACCCCAGCAACCACCGGGATGTTGAGCGCCTTTGAACCATTGACAGCTACATTTTTGGCAGTAACCGTTTTGAAAACACATGTCAGTGCAGCGGAATTAGCTGGAGCCTTGTTGATTCTAGGCATCACTTTCTTACAAGCATTACCACCAAACTTATTTAATTTAAGGCACTATCAAAAAAATCATTCCTCCTAATTTTTTTTGGGGCCTTAGATTTAATTAGAAATTTGCCGTCTTCAGGGCTGAGAATATTCACCTGCTATGCGGACCGGTCCGAGCCAAAGAGCGGTCTCGAACCTCGATTTGAAGACTTACCAAAGAACGGTAAGTCTCCAAATTCGCCCGGTGGTGTAACGGCTGAAGCCGTAACGCCACATCCATAGCAGGTTAATATTCTCAGCCCTTCCGACTAATTTACTTATGATGGTCAGAATAATTTCTTATGAATTAAGATTTTTAATTAAATTTTTAATTAAAACCAATTACAAAAAATGAGTTGTACCACACTTAAGAGAATGATTAAGTGTGATACAACTCATTTTTTTAGTTTTAATATTTGATGATTAATACAAATGCTTTAAAAATAATTAATTGTACTATCTAAATCAAAAACAAGTCAACAGTGCAAGTAGCGTTAGGACGGTGATTTTCCGTTCTTACGCTACAGGACGAACTTTGAGATTTGCGCTTTTTGCAAAGCTCAAAGTCGAGGTGTGAGACCTTGGCTCACGCCGGTCCGCACAGCAGACTATCGTTGCTGGAACCCGGAGGCGGAAACCCTACTTAAATCCGTTTGCCTTATTCAACTGTGTTAAATTATCGTTAATATTTTTATCAGCTGTATTGAGAGCTGTTTTAATATCACCGCCATTATAAACGGTTTCCATAGCAACTTCCTCTAATTGACGAGTTAATTGCATACCTTCCATCAAAATACCAGAGTTAGAGAAGTTAGCCTTGGCATGAGCTAACTGTTCTCCTGGTACTTTTGACTCAGGGTTTTTGGCATATAGCTCCTTGAGGATATCAGTTTTTTGTGAATCTTTGTTAAGGGCTAAGTAACCCGTAGACTTTTGCCATTGAGCTTGTACTTCTGGCTTCAATGTATACTTGATAAATTCAAAGGCTCCACGTTGGACGTCCTTAGGCTTGTCATTTGAAATCCAAAGAGCTGCTCCACCAATAGAAACACCGTTAGCTTTTTTGCCATCAGGATGTGGGAAGTATGTGATGCCCAGTTTGTTCTTATTACTCTTACTTAACTGACCCATACTTGCTGATGATTGAATGAAGATTCCGACCTTATCAGAAAGGAAACCAGCAGTTTGGTTGGCTCCGGCATTAGCACCTGAACCATAATCAATGAAATCTCCAGCTTTAATATTTTCTTTGATCCAGTTCAAAAATTCTACTGTATCAGGGTTGTTGACATTAACCTTTGTTGGGTTACCAGTGTGACCATCATTATTGTTAGCCAATTGTCTGTTGGCATTAGCTAAAGCTTGTTCTAGGAACCAACCATAAACTTGAACAGTCATACCTTTAACTTTGTGACCTGACTTCTCGTATAATTCTTTGGCAACACGAGTGATGTCACTATATGAAGGTGAAACTGGAGGTGGTGTGATTCCGTATTTTTCTAATAGGGATGCATTGAAATACAAGACCGGTTGAGAAGTATTGAATGGCATAGCTTGTTGCTTACCATCATTGGCGTAGAAAGCTCTAGCAACCGCCGAAATCTTGCTTACATCATACTTATCTTCATCAATGAAGTTTTGAACTGGTGTTGTATAACCACTGTGTAACATTTGAGCAGTTGAAATATCAAATGCTTGGAAAACTGCTGGTGATGTACTTGTATTGTGAGTTTGAAGAATCTTTTGAATCGCTTCATCATATGATCCTTGATACTTAGGAACAACTTTGTATTTATTTTGTGATTTGTTAAAACCATCAACCACTTTTACCAAAGCTTGTTCAGAAGGACCACCCATTTCATGCCAGAAAACTACCTCTGTTCGATTATCTTTAACCGCAGATTTAGCTGAAAGAGCCTTACCAAAGACGGCAATTAAGACAATCCCCAAAACTAAAATCAACGGCAACGCTAATTTTTTATATTTTGACATTATTTAACTGCCCCCTCATTCATACCGGACTTGAAGTAATGTTGACCAATGAAAAGCACAATAATCGTTGGAATAACGATAATGGCAGCACTAGCTTGAATCATTCCCCAGTCATTAAAAGTTTCCTCTGACTTCAATTGTTTCAAACCATTTTGAATAACACGAGAGTTATTACTGAATGTTGTCAACATTGGCCAGAGATATTGATTCCAGGCACCCAAGAAACTATAGGCACCTAATGTAATCATACTGATCTTGTTATATGGCAAAACTATTTTCCAGTAAAATTGGAAGTGATTCAATCCTTCAATATCTGAAGCTTCTTTCAATTCGGCTGGTGTTTGCATAAATGACTGACGAAGCATGAATGTACCGAAGGCTGATGTTAGAAACGGAATAATCAAAGCTCCAAAGTGATCTAGTAAACCCATTTGTTTGATTGTCGCAAAGTTAGGAATGATTTCTGCTTCGAAAGGCAACATCATTGTAACTAGGAACAATGTGAAGAAAGTTTTTCTAAATCTAAACTTGAGAAATACGAAAGCATACGCACTCATTGAACAAAAAATTAATTGTGCAATCATCGTAACTGCAGCAATAACAACCGTATTACCGAGATAACGTAAAATCGGTGTTCTTGTAAATGCAGCTACATAATTATCAAGTGAAACATTGGTACTAAACATATTACCTTTAGCAATCTCCATTGTTGGCAAAAAACTAGTCCAAATTCCAATAAAAAATGGTGCCAAGATGATTACAGCAAGTATGGCCATTAGAACATAACTAAAAACACGCTTTAAAACAGTTCTCTCATCAAGACTTTGCATTAGTAGTTCACCTTCTTTTCGAGGAATTTAAATTGAAGCAACGTGAAGAAGGCAATAATCACTGTCAAAATGATAGCTTCTGCACTTGATTTAGAATAATTTCCACTGTAAAAGGCATCTTTATAAATTCGATAAACTAACATATTAGTAGCGTTTGTAGGACCACCCTTGGTGATCATATCAATTAAACCGAAACTCTTAAATGAGCCAATGATAGTAATCGTAGAAACGAAAAATAGTGTTGGTGAAATCATTGGAATTGTAATATGGAAAAATTGGAAATTTGATGAAGCTCCTTCAACATCAGCAGCTTCATACAAAGTATTTGGAACTGATTGGATAGCACCTAACAAAATCAAAAAAGTAAATCCAAGATTCATCCAAACTGTTGTAATAATAACAGCCCACATAGCACTAGTAGGATTAGTTAACCAATTCATAACTGGTAAGTTAAACCAACTGCTCATGAGTGCGAAGAAACCTGTAGAAGGATTGAAAATGAAGAGCCAGAAAATAGCAGCAACAGCCACTGAAACACCCATAGTAACTGAATAGAGTGTTCTAAAAATAGCTATTCCAGGTAATTTTTGACTAGCCAAGTTAGCTAGTAGTAATCCTAAAGCTACGGTAAAAAATGTTACCGCAAAAACATAAAATAACGTCACAAACAAACTAGAAATAAAATCTGGTGAAGAAATCAAGTTAACATAATTCCCTAGCCCTACATAAACCGTAGTATTACCAAGTGTATTAGTTAAAAAAAGACTGATATAAAGCGTTTTGAGCATGGGATAAAAAACAAACAATCCCAATACTAATAAAGATGGACCTAAGAAAACAGCTGCATAATATTTATCCTTCGCATTTAACCGAAAGCTGTGGCGATGTGTGGCATTAACCTTTTTATCCGGAATAGCGTCAGTTGTCGAAGTCTTAAGCATTGACTACATCCTCCGCATTTCTAGTAATGTTCACCCCGTCACCATTGAATAACAAGACTTTTTCAGTAGCTGAAACCTTAATAGTGTCATAGGCCTTGAAATCAGCGTCACTGGAAACTTCTACGGCAACTTCCAAACCATTATTACTCATCTTGGCATAGACAATCTTCTCATCACCCAAAAATTCAATTGATTTAACTGAGGCATTAGCATGCAACTCATCAGCTTGTTCAATTACCAACTCATTAGGTCTGATTCCGACCTTGAAATTATCAGCTGGAACTTGTTGATCAATATTCACTTCAAAATCATTGTTAACATTGATTCTACCGTTGGAAACTTTTACAGCCGGTAAAATATTGATTGGTGGAACTCCAAAGAAACTAGCAACAAATTCATTGGCTGGATACTTGTAAATTTCAGCAGGTGTACCAATTTGTTGAACTTTGGAATCATGTAAAACCATAATGTGGTCTGCCATAGTCATAGCTTCAACTTGATCATGAGTAACATAAATCAGTGTTAAACCAAGTTTTCTTTGAAGTGCATAAATTTCTTGACGCATTTTAATTCTTAATTGAGCATCAAGGTTAGATAGTGGTTCATCCATTAAACAAATCTTGGCATCACTAGCAACGGCACGAGCCAAAGCAACACGTTGTCTTTGACCACCAGAAAGTTCACGAGGTTTTCTATCCTTGAGACTTTCAAGATTAACCATCTTCAAAGCTTCATTAACACGTTTTTCAATTTCAGCTTGAGAAGTATTTTTTCTGGCTTTTAATCCAAAAGCAACGTTGTCCCAAACATTTAAAAATGGGAAGAGCGCGTAACTTTGGAATACCATTGTTAGATTACGATCCTTAGGTGGCAAGTCATTGACAACTTTATCGTTGATTCTGATTTCACCATCACTGATTTGTGTTAAACCAGCAATCATTCGTAACAGTGTACTCTTACCGCAGCCTGATGGACCGACGATTACAAAGAATTCCCCTGTTTGAATTTCGGCATTAATATCGTTCAACACCGGTTTTTCTGAATCGTAGCTCTTGGTAATATTCGTTAATACTGTAGACATTATCTAATCCCTCCAAATAAGTCATTGCTTATATTACGTTTATATTATGGAGACGTGATGTATATATATAATCTATTTAATGTAAAAAAAGTGTAAAAAAAATAGACCATTTTCACGGTCTAAAATTTTGTATTATAAGTTACATTTGTTTTGTTGGATAAATAGTGAACTCATTAACGTTAACATCAGCGGGTTGATCGACGGCAAAATTAACCACACGAGCAATGGCTTCTGGAGAAATACCAACTTGTTCATAGAACGCATTCATATTTTTCTTTGTATCTGCATCCGTAATTGTATGCAAAAGTTCAGTATTTATTGCAGCTGGATATAACGTAGTCGTCCGAATATTAGTACCCTCTTGCGCACTTTCCATTCGAATAACTTCCATTAAATTACGAACTGCAAATTTAGTAGCACCGTATACACCTGCACCCGCAAAACTCTTAATTCCGGCAACAGATGAGGTTGTAATAATATGACCTTGCTTATTCTTCACAAAATCAGGCATAACTGCGGCAACACCATTCAAGACACCCTTAATATTAATGTCAATCATGTTATTCCACTCTTCTGTGTGTAAAGCACTGATAGGTGAACTTGGCATGATACCGGCATTATTAAAAATAACATCTAGTCCACCAAATTCTGATTTTGCGAGTGATACTAAATCGGAAACTTCCTTTGCATCTCGAACATCAGTTACTTTATAAGCAGCTTGTCCACCGGCTTTTTTAATATCGTCAACAATTGCTTGCAAACGGTTTTCACGGCGAGCACCAAGAACTACTTTAGCACCATTCTTGGCTAATAATTTAGCTGTGGCTTCACCGATACCACTTGATGCACCTGTAATTACAACAACTTTATCTTTAATCATAAACTACCTCTTCTAATAAAACGATGGTTTGTCCCACTCAGTATTGGGCTCAACTACACCGATATTTTGTTGACTATATAGCGATGGCTTTTTAACAATATCAGTAATCAATTGTGCCACTGCCTGACGTGTTACTTGAGTCCCCTTGTAAGGCTGACCTTCGGGAACAATTTCATATTTTGTATTATTGTCTTGATCATATAACCAAGACATTCTCAAAAATGTTACATCTAAATCTGGGTCACACAACGTAAATGATGCTTCTTTTATATCTGTATAATCGCCAATCATTCGCGCATTCCATTCACCAAATTTTCCGGCAACTTCATCGAAGATTCCTAGTCCACCGGCTGCGATCAAACGTTTAACACTAGCTTGTTTCATTGCGGCAACAATTTTTTTCGATACCGATGTATTAGGAACCGTAGCCAAATAAACTAAATCTTGTCCTTTTAAAGCAGCTACTAATTCTTCAGTATTATTCCAGTCACCATCAATGATTCCGGCTTTATTTTGAAATTTTTTCAAACGACGATTACCATTACGAGCAAATAACGTTAACTTAGCATCCGTTTGTTCCAATAAATCAGGAATTAAATACTGACTAATTTGACTAGCGGCACCTAAAATTAAAACTTTTTCTGCCATCTTTACCTCTTATAATTTGTTATATTCAGCATCAGTAACTTTTTCAAGCCATTCTGATGTACCTTTTGTAATTGCAACATGGCTGAACCAACTGTCCTTAGTTGCTCCGTGCCAGTGCTTAACGCCTTCTTTGATGACAACAACATCACCTTGTTTCAATAGTTGAGCTGGCTTGCCCCATTCTTGATACCAGCCTTCGCCACCAGTAACCAAAAGAATTTGGAAACCATTGTGGTGAATGTGCCAGTCGTTACGACATCCCGGTTCAAAAGTAACGTTACCAACGCCAAAGTCGATATTGTCTTCAGGACTTACTAAACCTTTAAGGTAACTTTGTCCGATAAAGTATTGTGCGTATGCATCATTCTTGTCACCAACGGGGAAAACTCCGTTTGTCTTTAATTCTTCATTTTTTGCCATAATTATTTTTCATCCTTCCAAATTTCTTTAGCTCTATTAAATGCGGACCATGCCTTAGGCCAACCTGCGTAGAAAGCCAAATGTGTAATTTCTGCTACAATTTCATTTTTAGTAATACCGTTTTTCTTACCAATTTTTAGATGAGCATCTAATTGCTCAATATTTCCTGCCGAAATAATACTTGCGATTGTAATAAGAGAACGATCATGCGCAGAAAGTTCAGATTCCTTACTCCAAACTTCTCCGAATAATACATCATCATTTAATTCTGCAAATTGTGGAGCAAAATCTCCTAACATATCGTGTCCTGCTGTTTGTTTTGCCATAATCAATTCCTCCTTGACGATTTCTATTAAACTACTTAAAGTTAACTTTAAGTCAAGGGCAATTCAAAAAAAATAGAGAAAATTCAACGATGTTGAACTTTCTCTTCATATTTTTAATAGTCAATCGAAAGATACAATGTATTTAGCCGCATAATATATTAAATGTATATTTATGACTGTACTTATTATCCTTTTATTCTTTAAATTTGTTTTTTCGGTATGGCAAATAATCATAAAAAAAAATATCAACCGGTATTGAAATAATTATTAAAATAATTGCCAATGTTGTTCCCTGTAATGAATAGTTTTTATGAGTTCTTTGCATTAATAACATATTTCCCGTTAATATAAAGGCAATAGATTGAAAAATGAAATAGACAATATGATTTTTAAAAAAATTAATTTTCATTATGTATATCTCCCTCTCCTATTATAAATAAATTTGTATAATACAATACCCCTCAAATTACAGATAACAATAATTACTGTAATTTGAGGGGTATTTATGTAAACCAAATCTATGGTTGATTTATAACATATTAACTATCGCTCTTCCAAATACCCATGATTCAAGCTCTGTAAGTATTCAGAAAACTGCTCACTATCTTCAATATGACCGCCCATTTTACCTTTGTACCAATCCAACTTATCATTCAGAATAGTCCAACTATCCTGTAATTGTTGAAATTCGACTTCAAAGTTTTTTCGAACTTCTTCAAGCAATTCGATTCGTTGATTAATTGTCGAATCACCTTCAGCACGTAATTTAACATAACGTTTCAGCTGCTCAATGGTCATCCCGGTACTCTTCAAATGTAATAAGAAACGGACCCATTTGGCATCCATATCGGTATAGTAACGCACCCCATTATCAGTTCGATGAGGCTTGATAAGTCCCTCTTTTTCATAATAACGAAGCGTTGGGCTATTCAATCCGACCAATTCGGAAAAGTCACCAATCCGGTATCTTTTTTCAATTTCTACTGGCATTATTTTTCACCTCTACTTAAAGTTGGCTTTAAGTGTAACACCAATTAGAGATCAACTCCACCGTCAACTCTCAAAACTTGTCCCGTGATGAAGTCGTTTTCCATCAAATAAATATAGGCAGAAGCAACCTCATCAATCCTTGCCACACGACCTAATGGTACATTTTCGGCCACATTATCTTTTTGTCGAGCTAATTGTTTAGAATTCATATCACGCCACAAGCCCGTTGGAGTCCATGTTGGAGATACGGCATTTATTCTATGATCTGGTGCCAATTCAACGGCTGTGCCTTCGACCATCGTATTGATAGCTTGATTACCAATGATTGCACCAGAAGCATCGTAAGGATGACCACCAGATCCGGATGTCAAAATAATTGAGCCTTTATTGCGCAAATGTTTGCTGGCAATTTGAACTAATTGTAAATTAGCAAAGAATTTATCCTCAATTGCTTCACGGATTTCAGCCATGGGACTATCCAAAAAGCCACCACCCATAGCACCGCCGAGCATCGAGATGATATGATCAAACGACCCATATTTATCAAAGAAATGTTCCAATTGTTCCTTATTTTGGGCATCTAATGAACTGCCTTGGATATTTTCATCGTATCTCAACTTGTTAACACGCTCTTGGTCACGACCAATAACATAAACATCGGCCTTTTTGTGCTTAGCCATAATAGCAACTTCTTTACCAAAGCCTGAAGTACCACCAATAATCAGAACTTTATCGTTCTCTAGACTCATAATACTACCCTCAATCATTCATTAGATTTTAGTGCACCAATCATATCAATATGCTGTAATTTCTTATGTGTTACTAGCATAACAATCGCTGTGAAAATTATCATCAATAAAGTTGCAACTAAATAACCAAACCAGCTGATTGTCAGTGGAAAAATCACTAATTCCGTCGCAGCTTGATTCAGGATATAGGCCGTCAATAAATTACCAACTCCGTATCCAACAATGATTCCAAATATCGTCAAAATAATATTTTCACGGACAATATACATTGTGACTTCATTATTGTAGAATCCTAAGACTTTGATTGTCGACAGCTCTCTGATTCTTTCAGAAACGTTGATGTTGGTTAAATTATATAGCACAACAAATGACAAAATCCCTGATAGCAAGACAAAAATCAAAATAATTGGTTTCAATGACGACGACATCTTAGAAACAGTACTCAAAACATCATGGGTATAACTAGTTCCCATCACTTCGCCAGAATCCAATAACTTATTAGCTAAATGTTTTCGTTGAGAACTGGTTTGTGACTTCATGTGTAGCAACAGAGTGTTAGATTTAGCCGTTTCACCAAATTTTTGCTGATAAACTTTCGGACTCAAATATAAGAAGTGTCCAATGAAATTCTCTGTAATTGCCTTGACTTTGACTGTAACTTTTTTTCCGCCAGTTGTCGTAACATCTAACTTGTCACCCTTTTTAATATCTAACAGTTGTGCTGTCTTCTTTGATAAAATTACGCCATTTTGATTCAAACTCGTATCTAGATGCACAAATTTATCAAATTTATTAATTGATTTTGGCGTATAAATATTTACATCATTAACTTGTTGTCCATTAGCCTTCAACTTTGCAGTCGTCGAATTAATGGCAGTGCTGCTTTGATACTGCTTATCATTCGTCAAAACTTGTTTAACTTTCGAGAAATTAGCATCATCATTCAACTTCACAACTGCTTGGTAATCAAATATCTCACCATATTGTCGATTTCCACTTGCTCCAATGGAATTCTGAATCCCAAAACCAGTTAAAATCAATGCAGTCCCACCTGCTATTCCGATAATTGTCATAAACATTCGTGACTTGAAACGAAATAGATTTCGATAACTGACTTTGCTATTAAAACTCAAACGATTCCACAACGGTTTGATTCGTTCCAGTAGAATCTTCTTTGCTGACTTCGGAGATTTCGGACGCATTAAAGCCGCAGGCCCTTCGACCAATTCTTTTCTAATAACAATTATTGCCGCACCCAGAGTTGCCAACAGTGAGAATATCAGAGCAATAAGAATCACCCACCACTGCAAACTAACAACCCAATCGAGCGCAATATATTGTTTATAGAGTGCTAAAACAATTCTCGGTAGACTCTCATTTCCAATCAAGGCACCTAAAACAGCTCCAATGACACCCGCAGAAATTGCATAGTAATAGTAGTTTTTAGAAATTTCCCACTTTGTATAGCCAAATGCCTTAAACGTCCCAATTTCACTTCTAGCCTCTTCGACCATTCGAGTAATTGTTGTAAAAGTAATCAAAGCCGCAATTAGGAAGAAGAAAACTGGAAATACATTTGCAATGGCCGCAATTCGATCTGAACTCTCACCATATGCGGAAAATCCAGGTAGATCATTTCTCGTCTGCCATGTATAACTTGTTTTCGCCTTCTTCAGAACTTTAACTCTTGCTGCATTCAATTTGACTTGTTGCTGACTAGCCGCTTGTGGATCCACTATCTGTAACTGATTCAATTGGATTTGTTGCTGATCAAACTGTGTTAAATAGTCTGCCACAACTTCCGTCGTTCGTTGATATTGTCGATTTGCAAATTTCTTTTTAAGTAACGTTAATTTTTTATCAACAGCGTTTTTATAAGACTTGCTAAAGGTATTTTTATCTTTTAAAGAATCAAAATGTACATCCAACATTGTTGCCACGGACATATTGAGTTGATTTTCCGGAATATACGCAAATAATTGCACTTGGCCATCCGCAATATTAGTTGAACCACGTGATTGGTTGTCAATATACTGTGGTGAATCCGCAAAGCCAACTATCTTATATGACTTTTGATTTAATCCAGAGTCATTAGCAAATCGAAACTTTTGTCCCAGTTTATAACCATATTTGGATTTAGCATTCTTATCCAAAACGACCTCATTATTATTCTCGGGCAAACGTCCACTTCTCATAATTAGTTGATTCTGTTTGGAAGATTCATCATAGCCATAGAGTGCAACAGCCACCTTACTTTTACCACCAATGACATACTTGAATTTCGTAGCTTCTACTTGCGCTCCCGGAACCTCTCGGGCCAATTTAAGATCAGTCTCAGAAAATCCAGTCGTCGACAACATCTGAATATCCGATAAATTTTTATCAGAAACAGTTTTGTCCAAAGAATCATTCAAACTAGGGCCAGCTGCTTTGACACCTACGAAAATTAAAACTCCCAACATGATAATCAAAATAATGGCAATAAATCGTCCTTTGGATTTTTTAATATCACGCAACATATTTCTCGTTAAAGGGCTCATTTTTCATCACCTACCATTCAATATCTTGGACTGGAGTTGGATAAGGATTATCTTCAATTGATTGAACCTTGGCATCATGAATTCGAATCACCCGATCAGCCATTTTTGCCAACGCCGAGTTGTGAGTGATGACGATAACCGTCTTATTATCAATATGGCTGGCATTTTGCAAAAGTGTCAGAACTTGCTTACCAGTCTCATAATCCAATGCACCCGTGGGTTCATCGCACAATAATAATTTAGGATTCTTTGCCAAAGCACGTGCAATTGCAACACGTTGTTGCTCACCACCTGATAATTGTGATGGAAAATTGTCAACACGATCCCCTAATCCAACCGCCTGCAAAGTTCTCGTGGCATCCAAAGCATCCTTGACAATGGCAGAGGCCAATTCCACATTTTCTTTAGTTGTTAAATTAGGAATCAAATTGTAGAACTGAAAAATAAATCCCACATCATTGCGACGATAGGTAGTCAATTCACGTTCTGAAAATTGAGCAATATCAGTCCCATCAATAATCACTTGACCATCAGTCGGCGTATCCATACCACCTAAAATATTCAGGACAGTTGACTTACCGGCACCACTAGGCCCTAAGATAACAGTAAGTTTTCCCTTATCGACGTTAAAGTTCAGATTATTATTAGCAATAATCGTTGTTTCTCCCATGTGGTAACGTTTCGATTCATTTCTAACTTCAATGTATGCCATTAGTTCATTACCTTTCTTTATTACTTGCCGTCTTTAGAGCTGCGAAATATTCATCAGCTCTTCCGACCAGATTTTAATAGTGACTTAAAAATTCTAATGTAAGTTGAATGTGATTATTAACTAGCATAATACATTATCCACCATTATATAAGAAAACGGATACATCACAAAAAATAAAAAATATTTTTCAATTAATGACGTCTCACCCTTTAGTCTAGAGATACAAAAAAAACTGCCAGTAATCTTTTAATAGATTCCTTGCAGTCTTTTTGCTTTTTGATTTATTGAATTTTTATACATTATGAAACATAAAACCCAACCAACTAGCCGGAGGTTTCGAGGGAGCGAGGTAGCCAGCAGTGGCAGTGATGTTAGTGCTTCAGCACTTACATCACAGGACGTATTTTGAGATTCGCGGTCTTTGCGAAGCTCAAAATCGAGGGTCGAGACCGCACCTTGGCTCGAGCCGGTCCCACAGCAGGCTACCTCGCTACCTCGAAACCGGAGGCGGCCAACATTTATTCTATTTCTTTTTGCAATTCTTTATCGTAATTTCGAGTTGTAGCATTCATAAATACAAAAATACCACAGACAATTGTCCCTACTCCAGCAATTACAAAGAGATTATTAACTCCAATTTTATCTGCCAATGGACCAGCAAATATTAACCCTACCGGTCCGGCCAAACTCATCAGTGAGTTCATAATTCCAAGAACTCGTCCCAATTGTTCTGGCGGATAACTCTGTTGAATTATTGCCATCAACAAAGTATTGAAAAATGGTGCTGCTATTCCGGAAATCGCATTTAAAGCAAAGAACCACAAAAATCCAGTATAATTTCGTGGTAAAAAGCCACTCATTCCCATCGTAATTCCCATAATCAACATTGATACCATAATCGGTTTAAGACGATCGGACCAATTTCCTAGAAATCCAATAATCGTCCCACCAATCAAAGCTCCGACTGAATAAATCATTTCGATGATACCTGCCTGAGCAACTGTACCTTTGAAATATGACATCGTCATCAGTGGATACATGCTGACTGCCGGCATGAATAATAATGTGAATACGGTACCCATTAAGGTCATATACCACAAGCCTTTTTTCGAACGAAGCAAGTCCAAACCAAATTTTGCATCTGCCAGTACACGGACTTTTTCATCTGTCTTAGGATATTCAGGGATTTTTACGAACAAGATAATCGTTACCCCAACAATGGCTCCTAAAACGTCAAATAAAATCAGTACAGGCATTGAAATGATGGCGAATAGAAAGGCCCCTAATGCCGGTGCAATGATGTAATTTGCCGATTGAACCATCCCCAACTGACCATTTATTTTTGTCAATTGATCTTTGGGTACCATAGTTGGCAAAATCGATTGAATCGTTGGCATTTGGAAAGTCTGTGCGATTGCTCTGATAACTAAGGATATAAAGACTAACCAAAGTGGAAAATTGTGTGTCATGAAGCCAACCATAGCCAATACCACTGCCACTAACGCTGCAATAATATCTGGAACAATCAGCAATGCTTTTTTATTCGAACGGTCTACGTATGGCCCTACGAAAGGACTCAGAAGAATCATTGGCAACATACCTAGTAATGTCGCCATACTCAGGACTGTCGCCGAACCCGTCTGTTTAGTCAAATACCAAATAATCGCATACTGAACAATCATGCTAGTAATTCCTGATAAAAATTGACCCGTTAAAAATAAGTAAATATTTCGGCGCCAATTTTCCATTTTAAAAGTATCTTGTTCCATAAAAATCCCCCCTTTATTTTGGATTTGTCACAAGCTGAGAAATTTTATCATATTTATTTTTGGTTATCAAGATTTTTATTTATTGGACTTCGGCGACAGCGATTTTGATTTACTAATCACACTATATTTTTAGACATTTAAAGAGAAAAAACTTTAGATTTCACATCGCAAAAAAAGATTTCAACAACCTTTCTGATTGTTGAAATCAATTATTTTCTATAACTATTCAAATTACCAAATATTAATACGTTTGTTTGGCGCTAGCCACATGCCGTCTCCTTCTTTGACATCAAATGCATCAAAGAATTCATCTAAATCTTGTGGCATTACGTTTGCACGCATGGGTTGTGGAGCATGTACATCAGTTGCTAGCAAGTCTTCGTTGTACTCTTGCGTTGCCTTAAAACGCCATGACTTAGCCCATTGGATGAAGAATTGTTTAGGATCGTAATCTGACTCCAATTTAGCCGCCTCAATGGCACAACGCATCCCACCAACATCGGCAATATTCTCGCTAACTACAAGCTTTCCATTAACCTTTCCACCTGCATAAACTATTCCTTGGAATTGGTTAATCATATCTTGTGTTAAATTTTTGAAATGAACGTAATCTTCCTTAGTCCACCAATTATGCATATTGCCGTATTCGTCAAATTGCGCACCATTGTTGTCAAAAGCGTGGGAAATTTCGTGAGCAATCGTTGCCCCGATCCCACCGTAGTTTTCACTGCTTGTTTGCTTCAAGCTGTAAAAAGGTGCCTGCAAAATTGCCGCAGGAAATGTAATATCATTACGCATTGAATCATAACAAGCATTTACCATGTGACCAGGCATTGCCCACTTAGTCCGATCAACTGGGCGTTGATAATCATCTAAATTGTCTTGCGTCAAAATTTTATCTAATCTTATCATGTTGTCATACAAAGTAGCATTTTCATCTACTATTAGTTTTTTATAAATTGTTTCAATTTTATCAGGATAACCAACTTTAAGAACGATTTTTTCCAACTTAACGATAGCTTTTTTCTTAGTGTCTTCGCCCAACCAATCGTTGTCATTGATTCGTTGTTCATAAATAACAATCATCTTTTTTATCATTTCACGAACGTCTGCTTTGGCCTTTTCACCAAAGTACTTCTTGCCATAATAAACTCCGACAACTTCACTGAACATTCTCTCTGAGATATGATAAGAAAATTTAGTTCTTGTAGGCAATTTTTTAGCACCACTACGAGCTAATTTAAATTCACCATAAATTTGGCGAAAATCCTCACTAACGAATTCAGCATTGTCCATCAAATATCTAACAATCATCCAAGCTTTGATATTTTCAAAAGTATCGTCATTAACAAGCTTATTTAGATTGTCCATATATCTTGGTTGCACTACGATAATTTTTTCTGGATTCGCCTTAATTTCATCAATAACCCAAGTCTTCAAGTCCAAGGCTTTCGACGTAGCACCCAAATCAGAAAATTCATAAGGATTATAGATTTCAGTATATTCAGCCCACTCTTCCGCAGTCTTGACAATTGGAACCAATGAACTATCAAAGGATGAGGCCTTATCAACAGTCTCTTTGGCATCCACATCACTGTATCCTAATTTTTCTAGAAGCTTGGTAGCCACATTGACGTATTTAGCCAATAATTTATGACCAAATTCATTGTGGTCATCATAGTAAGACTTATCAGGTAAGAATAAATCGGCCCCGTTAACAAAGACAACATTTTTGGCAGTATCTTTCATATCTGCTTCGACGAATAAACTCAACGGTAAAATAAAGTTATCTTTGCCTAATTCAGCAAAATTATTGCTCAAATCAGCTACTGAGCCCAAGGCTTTGATACGATCAATATCTTTTAAGATCGAATTATTTTGTACCATGTGAGAAGTCTCTTCATTATTTGCTACTCGATATAACTTGATGGCTTGTAAAAGTTCTGAGTCATTAATTGAACTGTCATCTTTAGCAAAGTCGTGAAATTTTTGCATAAGATTTTTTTCAATCTTCAATGCCAAATCGACAGAGGCCCCGGCACTTGATTTATCAGCTGGAATCTCAGCCTTTTCTTGCCATTCACCATTAACTGCTAAATATAGATTATTTTTATAATCAGTTGGTTTTGTATCAAGTGCCAAATCTCCGGCACCACCAATAATTTTATTAATTCTCAATTAACTCACCGCCACAACTTATTTGTATTTCCATGGTACTCTTCTAATTTAATTAGAGCAATTATAATATTAAAAATTGCTACATATTATTGTCGCCTCCGGCTAAGTTTACTAACTAAAGGTTGAAAGTATATTTAAGTATTCCGTTTCCAGAGCTGAGAGTATTCAATTGCTGCGCGGAACGGCCCGAGCCAAAATGCGGTCTCGGACCTCGGTTGAAGCCTCGCAAAACCCGCGAGTCTCCAACACGCCCGGTGGTGTAATTGCTGAAGCAATAACGCCACTTTCGCTGCAAATGAATACTCTCAGCTCTTCCAACTAGTTTTTTTTAATTGTAGGATCAACTAAAATAAAAACTGCCAAATAAAAACTTCTGTTTATTTAAACAAATTTGTTCTATGCCTGTGATAACAATGGTTATATTAGTTTTTCACCTTTCAACCTTTAGTTAAACATACAAAAAAACGAACAAACTAAAAGGTTTGTCCGCTTCTATATTAATTTTACCAAATATTAACTCGCTTATCAGGATCTAACCACATGCCATCACCAGGTTTTACATCGAAGGCATCATAGAATTCATCCATGTTTTGAGCCATAACGTTTGCCCGCAATGGAGCTGGTGAGTGAACGTCAACTGACAAGAACATTTCTGTCAATTGTTTAGTTGACTTGTTTCTCCAGACTTTTGCCCAGTTAGTAAAGAATGCTTTGGCATCAAAATCTGAATCTTCCTTAGCAGCTTCTAATGCACAACGCAATCCACCGACATCGGCTACATTTTCACTGACAACTAACGTACCGTTGACCTTACTTCCAGCATATGGAATGCCGTCAAATTCATCGATTACTTTCTTAGTTAAATCTTGGAACTTAGCATAATCTTCTTTAGTCCACCAATTATTCATATTGCCGTATTCATCAAATTGAGCCCCATTATTATCAAAGGCGTGGGAAATTTCATGAGCAATAACAGCACCAATACCACCAAAGTTTTGACTATTTGTTTGGTCCAGACTGTAGAATGGTGCTTGCAAAATAGCGGCTGGGAAGGTGATATCATTTCTTGAAGGATCGTAACAAGCGTTAACCATATGTCCTGGCATCAACCATTTTTCACGATCAACTGGTTTGTGAAATTGATCCAAGGAATCTTGAGTAATAATCTTCTTGATTCTAGAAACGTTGTCATATAATGAATCATTTTCATTAATTTGGAATTTACTGTAAATATCTTGAATCTTATCAGGATAACCAACTTTGATTACGATCTTATCGAGTTTAACAATAGCCTTTTTCTTAGTATCTTCACTCAACCAATCGTTGTTAGAAAGTCTTTGTTCGTAAATAGAAATCATTTTCTTAACCATTTCACGAACGTTGTCCTTGGCTTCTTCACCAAAGTATTTCTTGCCATAATAAGCACCAACGACTTCACTGAATATTCCTGAAGCAAAGTGATAAGTATATTTAGTTCTATTTCGAAGTTCTTTGGCACCACTCTTAGCAAGTTGATACTCACCAATTGTTTGACGGAATTCTTCATCAAGGATTGAGGCATTGCCTGTTAAGAATTTAACCATCATCCAAGCTTTAATATTTTCAAAAGTATCGACATTAACTAACTTGTTTAAATTATCCAAGTATCTTGGTTCAGTGATGATAACTTTATCGGGAGTATCATTGATTAAATCCGTTACTAAAGTCTTCAAATCAAGTTTGTCCGATTTAGTAACGAATTCTGTAAAGTCCATTGGATTGTAAACCTTTGTATAGTCGGCCCATTCTTCAGAACTCTTAACGATGGGAAGCAATGCCTTATCAAAGACCAAAGCTTTATCAACAATTTCTTTAGCATCATCCAACTTGTAGCCAATCATTGAAAGCAGACGACCAGCAATTTCAGCATACTTGGCTAACAACTTCTTACCAGACTCATTATCTTTATCATAGTAAGACTTGTCAGGCAAGATTAAACTAGCACCACCAATGTATAAAGCATTCTTAGCAGTATTTTTCATATCAGCATCAACTTCACCATCAATTGGTAGTGGGAAACCATCTTTTGACAGCTGAGCCATGTTTTCACTCAAATCTTGTAAACTGTTCAAATCACTAATTCTTTGCATATCTTTCAAAATTGGTTGTTGATGAAATTTACTCAAGTGATCAACGTTGTTAGTCAAACGATATAGTTTAACTGCTTGTTCCATCAACTCATCATCGACCGCTTTTTCCCCAGCAGCAAATTCATGGAATTCTTTCATCAATTTCTTCTCGACACCCTCATCAAGATCCATGAAACCACCAGTACGCGACTTATCAGAAGGAATCTCAGCCTTTTCTTGCCAAGCACCATTGACAGCCAAATACAAATTATCTTTAAAATCGGCTGGCTTGGCGTTAAACGTGTCACCTGCACCACCGACAACTTTACTCATTAACATATATAATTCACCGCCGTTATTTTTTAGTGACTACTATATCACTCTTTATAATTTATTAGAATATTTATGATTAATTAAAGACCGAAAGTTTGGTTAAGTATGCCGTTCCCAGAGCTGAGGGTATTCAATTGCTGTGTGGAACAGCTCTAGGCCTGTAACAGCAATAGGTATACTAATTTTTCACCTTTCAACCTTTAGTATCCTACTAAAAAAGCGGACATCTTGTTTTAGATTGTCCACTATTTTTAATTTGTTATTTATTTTTAATGCTTTTTTGAAAGTGCTTTTCTGCTCTTAATAGTTTGGTATTAAGGCACTGGTGATATATATAGGCAGTGGCTCTAAAACGAGTTCCGAAGGGACAACTCCTTCCGCTTTTCATCATTTTGTAAATCACCCGCTAAGTTCGGCGGGCAATTCACAAAACAACGAAAATGCTCGGGAGCTGACCGCCCCTTCTCCACTCTCTCTCTATCTAATCACACTAACTGAGCACTTAGAATTATTCACAATCTTTGCAGCTTGTGAACCGATCGTATTTCTTGTTCTATTCTTCTCTTCCACTCCGACAATCACTAAATCTGGTTGGAAACTTGGAATAACTTTATCAACTATTGTTGTACCTGGTGTGCCTTCGGTTACCATCAAGTGGATATTCTTAACGCCATAATCTTCGGCCTTTTGACCATACAATTCTAGCAATTCTTTAATCTCTTCACGGCGTTCTTTCAAAACTTCTGGATCTAGTGATTGAAAGATATTCAAATCGCCAGTTTCTAACACTGAAACGATTCCTAGTTCGGCATCGTGGTGTCTTGCTAGTGAACAGGCATAATTAAAAGCGTTTTTCGATGACACAAAATCGTCTGAATCGACACAGATTAAAATCTTAGAATAATCTACTTTTTTAACTTTGTATCCTTTTATTTCGTCCATCAATAAAGCCCCCTAAGTTATTTAAAGTCGCGTCCTTTGTTCTCTTCGAAGTATTCATCAAATCTCTTAACATAATTGTGGAACATGTATGTCAACAGCATCCATCTTCTGAACGATCTGTCTTTATCATAAAAGACTGTTGTTCCGACACGATCTTGCTTGATCAATTCGTTTGCATATTCGGTCGCATCATTTTCAGCAGCATATTTCTTGAAGACCTTAACTGGTACGCCTAACCAAAGCTTATGTTGAGCTTTGTTCTTGTTAGCATAAACTGTTGGCTCATTTTCAAGATTGCCTTCAACATAATCTTCAACAACATACTTAGCAAGATTGTAGCCGTTTAATGTAACAAAGAAACTACTTCTACCTTGACGTAAGTTGATTTCGAAAAATTTGAAAGTATCGTCACGAGAGTCATACTTCATATCAAAGTTGGCATAACCAGTAAATTCAATATCCTCAAGAAATTTTTGAACACGGTCGTAAACATCTTGGTTAAATTCCGGTACGATTGCAACGTAGTTTCCAATTGATTGAGGTGTTGGATCTTCCAAAATTGGGTGACCTAAACACATCATCTTCACATGGTGATCTTGATCAACATAAGCATTCAAGACACGCATGTTAGAATCGTCGCCAGGAATAAAGTCTTGTAAAATCAAGTCAGACTTATAGCCATTACCATAAATTTTACCGACGATATCCATATATTCAGCTTGTGAATGGATAGTGAAAGCTTTCTTACGGCCTTCAAAATGAACATCCAACCATTCGACACTATTAGCAGGCTTCAAAGCCACTGGAAAATCAAATGGCACATCCATATCCTGCTTATCTTCATACATATCTTTTGTAATAATTTTTGTTAAAGGATGTGGCAAACCATGTTTGTCAGCGACCTTATAAAAGCTCTCTTTATTATTCAATGATTTCAATAAATCGTAATCGACATATGGGCAGACAAATGTCTTTGATAATTCTTCTTTATGTTTGCTGATAAGTTCGGCATAACCATCACCACAACCAATTAAAATAACTGGTTCTTCATGGTTTTGGTAAACTTTCGCAATTTCACGCATTTTTTCAATAAAAACAGGATCTTCAGAAAATCCGGTGTGAAGTGTTAAGTTTAAAATTTTTGTATATCTTGTAGGTGCCAATTGGATATCAGCATAGGCCTTAACAGTGCCACCATAAAGTTCATGGAAAGCACGAGCCATTCCGTAAACGTTCATATCACTACCTAATAATATAGGCGTGAATTTTTTTCCTGATTCAGTTTCGATAGGGATCAACCTCTTACTATATTAAAATTCTATTTTTAATTTTTCACACATTTCAAACAAAATTATACCATATTCAATTTATCACAACGAGTATCGCTGTAGTATTTAATCATTTAGCCTTATCCTTTTTTTAATTTATCACTTGAAAAAGGCTTCATACTGCGTATTTCTAATAAATTTTCTTGAAACGGCTGATAATTATTTTATATCAGCATTTATTAATATAGCACATATAACGGTAACGTCATAACGCCGTCTTGCTTGCCACTTTAACTAGAAAACTCGTACCTACACAATGTGTAAATACGAGCATCTTTACAATCTCAGCCATTTTCAGTTCATAAATCATCTTAAATCAAAACATCTCGAATAATTAATTATAAATATAATTCGAACTAAAATTAATATTTTTATTAACGGTTAAAACGATTTAAATTAACCAATAATCAAAATACTCGCATGATTATTAAATCAGTAAGAAGATATGCAAAATATTCAAACATCTGAAGGTTGAAAGGCGAAAATTAGTATAACCATTGTTATTACAGGCACAAAGCTAATTTATTTAAATAATACAAGATCTTCATTTTATTGTTCCTGCCATAAAAATAAACTAGTTGGAAGAGCTGAGAGTATTCATTTGCAGCGAAAGTGGCGTTATTGCTTCAGCAATTACACCACCGGGCGCGTTGAAGACTCGCGGTTTTTGCGAGGCTTCAACCGAGGTTCGAGACCGCTTCCCAGGCTCGGGCCGTTCCGCGCAGCAATTGAATACTCTCAGCTCTGGAAACGGCATACTTACCTAAACTTTCAACCTTTAACATTAATCTTACGCGTTCATCAAATCAACACTGTCAGCATCCACGAATTCGTTAGTAGTTATTTGATAATATTTGCGGTCACCAATAATTGCTTCTTTAGAAGTTTGCCATGCGCTCAAGGCTCCTAGGCCACGGTTAGTCAACTCTTCAGCGCGACTATTGACCAAGTGTGTCATCACTACATCTTTGGTCTTAACAATGTTTTGTGCGTCCTGATAACGGTAAACATCTTCAACTTTTACCCATGAGTCACCTAAGACGTGATAATACTTTTGAGCTCCAATTTGAAGTTCTTTATCACTGAACCAGCTATAATTTCTTCGCAATTGGTCACCATCATTAGCTTGACCATTTGTATTGTACGTTTGAGCTGATTGGACGTCTGGATGTATTGTGACATAATGCATAAATTTAGAAACCTTACCTGCTACTTCAGGCTTTGCTGGCGCAGTTTTATCTTCTGGTTTAATCACTGCTTTATTCTCTGTTTTTACTGCAACTTTCTCAGCTAATTGAACTGTGGAACTAGGCTGTTCTTGTGGCTTTACCGATTCCTCAGGCTTTTCTGATTCTTCAGACTTCACTGGTTCAACATTAACAGTTCTCGGATCTACTGCTGTCGCAATTTTTGTGTAGTTGACTTTATCTTTGCTGATCAAGCCTTCATCTGTAGCGGTCACATGTAGAACTTTCTTATCAGCGTTATAGCCAATAATTTGGGGAACCATCATTTCAAAACTGCTACCAATATATTCTGGACGAACGTCTTCTGGTACATCCATCACAATATCTTTGTTGAGGTTATTAGCGATAATCAACTTAAACCCACCGTTATACGCTTTTTCAGGCTTAACGACCCAATTACCCTTATCATGATGCTTCAACAAATCAATTGAACTGATACCTTCTTTGTTTGTTGGTTTCGGATTCATAATTGTTCCGGTTCCAACGTCGACCCAAGTGCGGTTGACCAATTTTAAATCATGTTCTTTATTCTTGGGTACAACAAACTTTTCACCTAATTTTAGTGACTTTAAAGCATCAGAGGATTGGAACATGTTATCCATACTTTTAACATTTTTTGTATCAAAGTTTGATAGATCCAACTCTTCCAAAGTTTCACAATTAGCGAACATGCCATTCATATTAGTAACTTTTTTGGTATCAAAATTTGTAATATTGAGCATGCGTAAATCACTACAGCCACCAAACATCTGTGACATATCTTGGACACTATTTGTATTGAAACTGGATAAATCTAGTTTCTTTAGTGACCGACAATTTAAAAACATTTGGCTCATATTTGTAACATTGCTAGTATCCATTTTTACACCCCTAATTTGTTCTAAACAAAATCCCCCAGTGGCTTCTGTTTAAAAAATTATCAAGTTTACTATATCAAATATTCTTCGCTACTATTTTAGTTTGGCAATAGTTTTATGGTTTCTTAACTTTCAACGTTAGTAATATTCCATTAAAGCAAAAAATATCTGGTATATTTTCTGGATATACTTATTCATTACAAAAAGGAGTTGTTTCTCGCTTGATATTAAATATCAAGTTTGGAAGCAACTCCTTTTATACTTTTAATCAATTCTAAAATTACTGACACTATTTATATATAGGCAGTGGCTCTAAAACGAGTTACAACAGGGCAACTCCTTCCGCTTTTCATCATTTCGTAAATCGCCTGCTAAATTCGGCAGGCAATTCACAAAACGACGAAAATGCTCGGGAGCTAACCGCCCTGTCTCCACCCTCTACTTTAAAACGAGTTACAACAGGGCAACTCCTTCCGCTTTTCATCATTTCGTAAATCGCCTGCTAAGTTCGGCAGGCAATTCACAAAACGACGAAAATGCTCGGGAGCTAACCGCCCCGTCTCCACTCTCTACCCAAAACGAGTTACACAAGCCAATTTCTTCCGCTTTTCATAACAAAGTGAATCGTCCGCTAAGTTCGGCGTACAATTCACTTTGTTACAAAAATGCTCGGAAATTCCCGGGCTTGTTCCACTCTCTACTTTTCGTCCTCAGGTACCAAAACTTGTGGATCAACATCTGGCTTCTTACCACCATCAATAAAGTAAACTTTATACCAAATCAAGAATGTATAAATTGTCCAAACTTTACGTCGATCATCATTTTCACCACGATAACAACCATCAAGCATCTTCAAAATTGCGTCTTGATCGAAGAACTCTCCAGCAAAATCGGCACTGAATAGCTTACGGAAGTCTTCATAAACTTCCTTGGTCTTGATCCAGTCACGAATTGGTACTGGGAATCCTAATTTTTCACGTTTAGCCCATTCTGATGGAAGTGCTCGTTCGGCAGCAACTCGAAGTGCATACTTACTATCTTTACTATTCAAAAGATATTTTGTAGGTACTCCAGCCGCAACTTTGGCAACTTCTTTATCTAGGAATGGTACACGTAATTCCATTGAGTTGGCCATACTCATACGGTCAGCCTTTAGAATAATGTCGTTAGCCATGAATTGGTGAATATCAAGATATTGCATCTTCTTAACTTCATCGTTATAATCACGAACCTTGTTATAACTTCTCATAACGATGTCGTGAACAGATCGTGATTTTTCAAATTCTGGTTTAACTAAATCAGCGGCTTCTTTTTCCGTAAAGATTTTAGCTTGTCCGATGAAGAATTCTTCAGCCTTGGCTGTTGATTCGTACAAATGCAATCTTCCTGGGAAGTTAGGCATCTTCTTTAAACCGTGTGCTAACTTGTATTTAACACCCTTTGGCAACTTCTTCAAATCTTCAGCAACGACACGGATAGCCTTTGAGTGTGAATGGAATCCATAATTTGCATAGCCAGCAAACAATTCATCAGCACCTTCACCAGAAAGGATAACGGTAACGTCACGGCTAGCTAATTTTGTTAAGAAGTATAACGGTACACATGAAGGGTTGGCATCTGGTTCATCCATATAATATTGAATCAATGGAAGTGACTTGATGGCCTCCTCCTTTGTAACGATACCACGGGTATTTTCAAGGCCCAATTTGTCAGCCAATTCTTTAGCAGCAGTACCTTCTTCATACGTACTTGTATCGAAATCAATTGAGTAAGTATGTTGTGGTTTCAAAATGGCTGTAACGTAACTTGAGTCCACGCCACTTGAAAGTAATGAACCGACTGGCACATCACTGATAGCATGCTCTTCAACTGAATCACGTAATGACTTATCAATACGTTTAACAGTTTCTTCAAATGACAAGTTGTTTTCTTTGAATTCCATATCCCAGTACTTCTTGATACTTAACTTACCATTTTTAAATGTGAAGAAATGGCCTTCCGGAATCTTGAAAACATTCTTGAAAAATGTTTCATTCATAGCTGAATATTGGAAAGTCAAATAGGGCTTCAAGGCAGCCTTGTTTAATTCCATCTTAAAATTAGGCTCTTTCAAGAAAGACTTAATTTCTGATCCGAAAATGAATGTACCTTCACGATTGTAATAATACAAGGGTTTAATACCAAAGAAATCTCTGGCACCAGTGATATCACCAGTCTTAAGATCATAAATCACAAAGGCAAACATTCCACGAATTTTTTTAAGCAAACCTTCGATACCCCACTCTTCAAATCCATGAAGAAGGACTTCGGTATCAGTGTCGGTTGTGAAAATATGTCCGGCTTTCTTTAGTTCTTTTCTAACATCTTGATAGTTATAAATTTCACCATTAAAAATAACGGCCTTTGATTTATCTTCGTTATAAATTGGTTGCATACCACTGTTAATATCAATGATACTCAAGCGACGGAATCCTAATGCAGTGTCGCCTTCTAGTAGTTCACCTGAACTGTTTGGTCCACGGTGTTTGATCGTATCCATCATAGCTTCAATTACAGGCTTCTTATCTGCAATATTTTTATCTACGAATCCGACAATTCCACACATAAAATAATTCTCCCTTATATTTCAAAACTTACATACCTTGTTGCGGCTCCGTAACCATAAATCTGTAAGCGTAGTTTATTCGGGTCAATATTGACGAAATACCCTGCTAATTCAGAGATTTCATTATATCGTCTGTCCCATTTTTTGTTATAGTCAGTTGTTAACCCGTGCTTCTTCCCCATAAGGGCCGAACAATTTAATATTATATGATTAATTTCAGAAACTTTGTAGTTTTTTTCGTAATGCATATGTCCACAAATATAAGTCGTCACCTTAGAAATGCCGGTAGACGAGAAATCATAGCGAATATTTACTCCGAAATCTCCAGTTAATTCATTTTTCAATTGTCCCGAAGCTTTGTTATTGAATGCAACTAATAATTGTTGCACCAAGTCACCATTAAAGTTTAACGCACTGCGCCCACTTGGGCTGATAATATTTGCATGTCCCATCATAACAACATGTTTATCGACAGTACGCTCTAAAACGGTGATTAAATCTTCTAATTGCTGTTCCCTGACTCCACGGACTTTCTTGAAGTCATACTTCTTGGAACCATTACTTAAAATATAAGGAATATCACTCGTATCAATAAAGACAATACGTATACTGCCCTTATCGAACCAGCCAACTCTTGAAACGGGATTCAAACGTTGAATCTCAGATTGCTCATAATCATATTTTGTTACTAATGCATCATAATCATCTCGGTGGAATGAAGCAGTTTTAAAGAAGCGATGTTCATCGTATTTATCATTTTCATCATGATTGCCTTCAACAATGAAAAACGGAGCTTTGCTAGCCTGATAATTTTCAACTGCAAATTTTAAAAGACCCCGACTTATCTCAGGCTTATCACTGCCATCCATCAAATCGCCCAAATGAACATTCAGATCGACTCCCAAATGGTCGCTGACATAGTTGGCCTCAATAATATGCCGCATGCCATTGATTCCATAGTAGGAAGAACTGACAACGGCCTTAGCGTGAGTATCAGTTAGAACAGAAATTGTAACTGTATCATCATCGACATTAGGTAAGACATTATTTTTATAAACACCTTCGATATAATCAACGACAAACGGTCTCGGCTTTAATCTTCTCAAAAAATTATCTGTTTGAGTTGAAATAAATTCTGAAGGTCTAGGTGTAAGCACACTTCTTGCAATATTTTTGATTTTCAATTTGCAGTTCTCCTAATATCCAAACCACGGATATAAATATAGTAAAAAAACCATCTTAACGATGGTTAATTATGGTTCAATTATATATCAAAAATATGAAAAATAATCTTTCAAAGCTTATTTCAAAAGAATTTGATAAGCCTTTCTTACACCAAGATCTTCATCCATCGTAATCGTACCTTTTTCTTCAAAACCACTGGATTCAATAATGTGTTGCATCACTAGATTATCCGGATGCGTATCAATTCTGACATCACGGTAACCAAGATGATAAGACATTGTTAATAGTTGTTGAAGTAATGCTGAACTAAGGTGTTCGCCTTGGTGGTCAGCTTCAATTGCTATACGGTGAACCACGGAATAAGTCACATCAGAATTGCCATTCCACGACCCAGAGGTCATTTCTTGATAATTCTGATCGTAACCTTGTTGCAATGCAGCAACTCCGACGACCCTACCATTAAGTATTAAAACATAACTTATATCTTCTTGAATATCCTGTTCTAAAATTTCTTCATTGGGATAACCGTTTTGCCATTGGTTAACACCACGGTCCCGTAAGGTTTTCTTTGCACTATCAATAATTTTAATAATCCTTGGCAAATCGTCAATGGTTGCTTGGCGTAAATAAATATTACTCATTAAATGCCTCCTTATTTCATCAGAGCTAACATTGGAAATTTTCTTTCCATCTTCCCTTGTTGCCGTTTCCAGAGCTGAAAGCATTCATATGCTGCGCGGTACGATTCGAGCCAAAAAGCGGTCTCGAATCTCGGTTGAAGCCTTACCAAAAAGCGGTAAGTCTCCAGCACGCCCGGTGGTGTAATTGCTGAAGCAATAACGCCACTTTCGCGGCAAATGAATACTTTCAGCTCTTCCAACTAGTTTTTTTATAATAAGAATGTCCAACTGTAATCTCTTGCCATTTAACTAAATTGGTAAATAAATTGAATTTAGGACTGTAACTGCAATGTTTATATCCCTTTTTCAACTTTCAGTTAATAAAAAATATTCTCACTTATTCTGTAATAAATAATCGCTTGATAAATAAATTGTCAAGGTTATCTAAAAAAACCTCGAATCCTTATTACATCATCCAGCAATTATTGAAAAGCAAACTAGTTTGCTTGACCTGTATTTTACTAAAGGTTGAAAGGTGAAAAAATAATATTGCCGTTGTTGTTAAATACCTAGAGTTAATTTATTTAAATAATCAGAAGTTTTCGTTTTATTATTCCTGCTATTCAAAAATAAACTAGTGGAGTGTAGCTCTCACTTTTATATTCTGATATAATCAATTCAAAAAAGGATATATTTTATGAAATCAGATATCAGACCTGTTAAACAACACATCAATCTTTCCGATGATCAAGTTAGTCGTTTAC
>NZ_BJDF01000008.1 GCF_005404815.1 Companilactobacillus huachuanensis | reverse complement strand
CAGGCGAATTCCAGAAATGGAACAATTAAAACGAGAAGTAGCAGCATGGTGTAGTGAACGTAATGCTAAAAATTTATCAATAGATTGGCAATTCACAACTGCAGATGCACGTATAAAATTACATTCACTTTATCCAAAACTTGAAGGTTGATTAAATATAAACATGAGAGCTACGCTCCACTAGATTGGTTGATGATTTTGAAATGTATCCTTCACATTGAAAAAAGACCATTTTTTCTACCACACCTCAAGTGTCTCAAGAGGTGTGATCTGTTTTTGTGCTTTCAACTTTTAGATAAGTAAAATGTAAAGACCGGAATATGGCTATCTAGAAATAATATTTGATTATGAATTTTTTAGATGATAATTTCAATATTTGTATTATTGCTTACAAATTCTAAAAAAATGAACAAATATGAACTATGCATGAGTAGGGTATTTAGTACCACCGGCATGAGCCCAACCAGCAACCATATTACCAGCAATTTATCCCCATGTTTGTCCCCAATCAACTTGGCAGGTCTTTTTACCACAATAGACACCGTTTCCATAATATTTACCTCCATTAATGGTAGAAAGGTTTTTTTAATCTAGTTCATTAAAATGTAATTCATTCATATGTATAATATCCCCTTTATTTTTTTTGATTTAATATCCAAAACTAACTATGACAGTTTGTAATCCAATTCGGTATAAAATGTCATCTATAGTTTAGCCATGTTTCCCGAGAGAATTAAAAGGTCAAACATTTACTTAAAGGCCCCTATAGAAGCCATTCATGAATATTTTTAGATTTTTATTTAATTCACTAGTAGCACCTATATATTGATTATTAATGGTGATTATGTAACTTATTGGGTGTTATAAATTTCTTGCATGGAAAATTGTTCCATTCTTTATGTGAATCAACTATATGTATATGAAAATTAGAATCATAGGAAAGAAGTACCTTATTTTTATGCATAATCTTATGATATTCCAAACTGGCATATCTTTATTATTATTTAGATTTATTATATAACCATAAAGAGGAAGGGAGAACCAACGTAATGATGAATAAGAAATTATCAGAAAAAGAATTGTCGACGATTATTGGTGGCGATGCATATAACCCTGGTACTAATAATTGGGGTAGCGGTATGAAAGGTGGAGGTAAGTCCATACATTCATCTTCAGCCAGTAGAACACTTGCAAATAAAATTAATACTTGTATCGCTTACGGATTTGGCGGTATACGTGGTCCTTTTGGATGTGATTCAAATTAAACTATGAACACTTTTAACAAATGGCTCGTATTTAAGAGTCATTTTTTTTATAATCTAGTTTCATTTTATTATTATTAAAAAATATTTTGAATAGAAGATAATGGTGCGGCGTTATGATTGAGAAAAAATATGATATGGATAATAAAAAGAAAGAAGTAATAATGGCTGTAGATGATTTGAGTAGAGCATTAAATAAATACCATGGGAATTCAGAAACTGCAAAGTATGTTAGTGAAACTTTAATTGAACTTAAGAAGGATGAAAGCGTTGCATTTCTTGGTACTTTTCAATTTTTTATTACTAAAGCCTCTATTTTAAAAAGATCTGAGGGCGTTGTATTAAATAATCAAGAAAGTAATTTGTGGCATAGAGTAACATCGTTCAGGGACCTAGGTTACAAGCTTTTTTCGGGAATGGGTTTATATTGGTGAGTGGTAATCATATGTGACTCAGTGTATTCGTTTGAGCTTTGTAACTTTAACTAAGGGTTACAAGCACAGAAATAGACTCTAACCGACAGTGGTTCTGATTTAATTTCATGAGATTTTTTTATGTTAGATTTTTGAATAATTTTTGGCAAGTGTGCCAATTTCGAAAAATAATTAAAAGATTCATGAATATTGTGGTCATTATATTGTATAGTAGTCATGGACATGAATTTCCTTTGTGTATTTGGTTTTGACGCCTTAAGTATACAGATGTGAAGTGATTCATGTCTATTTTTGTACAAAAAATCCCCGATATGACGGGGATTTTATTCTATATAGAACTTGTAAACTTTAATAAACCTTCAAAGATGATTTTATGGATTCGATATTTAAGACCGACATTCTTTTGTTATATTCATTTTTTCAACTATAAATAATGAAATGCAATAGTAGCGATAATACTTTCCAAAATTACTTGTAGTATTATTTCAGAATTGAGCCAATTGTTAGAATTGGCCGTTAGATTGTATACTATATATGTGACGAAGGACATTATCAAAAAAAATTTAAAATCTTTATTTTCAAGTTTTTTCATAGATCAATACCTATATAGTATCGATTGTTTCAAATTGATTGATAGTAAGTGGATAACCTACTATCATATTTTGGATTTTATTAGATTTGAAATATATAAATGTAGGGGTGCCGTGGAAACCAAAGTTTCCAAAAGATTTGTTTATTTCTTTGTAATCGTTTTGGGTTGTATTTTGAAAGCTTTCGTCCATGTTCATATAGAAAATAGGATATTTATTTTCAGATATATATTCTTTCAAGATTGGTGAAACCGCACGGCAATACTTACATTCTTTAAATCCAAAGAAAATAATAAAATTAGAGTCCTTGTTTTTACCATTTACCAAATTGAGATAATCGTTGGAATTGATTTGTTTGACACCTGTGATATTACCCAAATATTCGTCTTCCGAAATTTCCGGAATATTATCATCAGCTTTAACTTGAGTAGTATTAAATTTTAGAGCACCAGCGAGTATTAGTAAACTAATGAATGTAAATACTATTTTCACTTTTTTCATCATTAATATCTCCTAAAAAAAAGATGACGGATTGTTACGTCATCCTTTTTTGCTTTTTACCACCAGCATGTCAATCCATATGTAGCACCAGCACCCAATCCTCCAATTGCGGCGCCGTGTAGTCCGCCAGCAAATGCTCCTCCGATACCACCGGTTATCATTGCCTTTGTGGCGGCATTGGCAGTACATTTACCACCAGTAATACCAGCCAATTGTTCATTGTTTAAAGTTGATTTGTCAATGTTGTTCATGATTATTTTCTCCTTATTTTTTTTGGATATCCATGAGTATAGGTTAGCAGGATTATTATAAAAGGGAGATTAAATATCTTTAGTACGGGTCAATCACATCTTAGTTAACAAATTGGAACTATATATATGTTAATGATAGCAAAATATATAATTTAAGAAATGTCTCTTAATAGATAGGTTTAATAGTTTTAAATATAAGTTTTAAATAAAATTTAAGTATTCGTATTATGTATTTGGAACTTTCAAACTAGAGAATATTTCTAATTTATTGATAAGAGTATTTTTTTTAGCTTAGTTGCCTTACCTATTGAGAATTTATCGATTATGCCGTTTTTTAAAGTGATTCTTCTAGAAGGAAAGTCAATCTTTCTTATGTTAATAGGGTTAATTAAGCATGACCGATTAATTCTAAAAAGGAATGAGTATTTTTGTTCAAGATCTTTTAATTTTCCATAGAATTCATATTGTCCATGTTCAGATAAAAAAATTAATTGATGTGGAATTTGGGATGAAGTAATAGAGTAGACCTCATTTTGATTAAAGTTATACATTTGTGTTCCTATCACGAATGTAAAATTCTTTTGTTGATATTCTTTAGATTTTTCAATTAACCTTTTTATATATTCAAGAGTCCCATAGATATCATCTCGATAATTTTCCATGATTTGTCCCTTTTCAATGAATCCAATGGCACCAACTTTTCTTTTCAATGTTTCAGGAGCTAATTCATCATGGGTCGTAGTGAATACGATATTTGCTTGAACATCGACTTCTCTTATTTTCTTGGCAAGGTCAATTCCATCAATTGAAGATTGAAGATCGATATCCAATAAATATGTACCATGGGTAGGAAGAGATTCGTTAATGTATTTAATTACATTTTGAGGGGTATTTGTAGAACATTCTATTTGAAAGAAATTTTCATGAAATAATAGACAGTTTTCGATTAGCGTATTTATATGTTTTAGTTCAATTGGATTATCTTCACAAATAATAATGGGATAACTCATTTTAATTCTCCTTTATTAGATATAACAAAATTGATAGAAAATAAATTGTCGATTATGTCGTAGTGAACCAGTAGATTCTGATATTTTTTTTTGATATCTTGAATATTAACCAAGCCTAGGCCAGAATGATTATTTTTAGTTGTAAAACCATAATTTTCAATTTTAGTTAATTGAATATTTTTAGTAATGGTGTTCTTTATCGTGATGTCCAATTGATCATTTGAATTTATCAAAATAATTTTAATTTTCCCTTTTTTTTGATTTTTAACAGCTTCAATTGCATTATCTATAGATACTCCCATTATTCTTATTAAATCAAAAATATTAATACTTACTTTGGCAATATTACTCTTACATTCAAAATAACAATTAATATTATTAGCCTTCATAATCTTGAATTTTCCCAGCAATAATGACTTTATATAAGTATTTGATACATATTCCAAGTCTTTAAAATCATCCATCGAAATATTACTAAAATATTTTGAAGAATATCCTTCCAATTCGTTTAAGGATTTTTTTAAATCAATATTATCGTCTGCGATAGCTATTTCGTTTAGACTGTTGAGTATATTTCTATAATCATGCTTAAACTTATGCATTTCTTTTTGATCAGCATCTAATTGAGCAGTGTATTGACTTAAATTTTCTAATTGATCATTTGTTAGTTTTTTTTCGAAATTTTCTTTTTGGCGATTATATGTATAAATAAATAGATAAATAACTACGATAAATTGAATGAAAAGAAAAATTAAGATACCAGAGATTAAGGCTGTGTAGGCTTTAAATTTTTGAATGAAATATATAAAAGATATTAAAATTGCATAAGAGTATATACCAATCAAACTTGGAACCCACGATTTAAGATTTCGAAATATATTTATTATTGACCTTTTATGGAAAATGTAATTAAAAATAACGATTCCCAATAGCTGTAAACTTAATTGACTTGTAATCATAATTGCATCGTTTAAATTAGTTATTGATGCATAAATTGGAGACAACACAATTGAGCTAATAATTTCGGCTATAAGAGGAACAAGCAAGCTAATGAGAATTGAAGTTAGAAGATAATAATCATTTTTCTTTGTTTGTAACGTTTTATATAGAATAAAAATATAAGCAAAAATCATAAATGGTGTCATAAAGAAATCTATGACTAATAAAAGAAAGTAATAGACCAAAATCAATGGTTTTTTCTCTTTAGGAATCAAAGCCATATTGTAAGTTTCCATAAAGATAAATAAAAAAAAGAGACGAGATATAACCGTCTCAATGATTAATGCTTTTGTACCAATGTAGATCATAGTATCCCCTTATAATTGCGTAGACGTTACTAATATTCTAATTGCATTTTTTAAAAAAAGAAAGGATACATTGGCCTAAATCTGATTTGGAGCTGAATTCAGATGCATTAGATGTTCTTTTACCACCCACGATATTACGTAATTCTTTGTTATCCAATTCAACATTTTTCATAATTAATTCCTCCTAATATTTATATAACTTAAATTAGTATTTCATAAATTGCAGGAGATGAAACAAAATGTCCTGAACAGCGTGATATGTTATCGTGAATAACCCATGTTTCAATAATCCTTGATTGAATATTTATTAATGGACTCTTTAGGATGTTAATTAAGTTTAATCCTTATGAACTAATACAATGTATTCATAAGAAGATAAATAGGGATGTTCAAATTATGATTAACAAGAAAATATACATACCACAAGTAGACGAAAGCGATTGTGGAGTGGCTGCGTTAGCCATGATCCTAAAAAACTATGGTTCCAGCTATTCAATCGCTAGACTAAGAAATCTGGCTAAAACTGATAAAGAGGGCACCACGGCACTTGGTTTAGTGAAAACTGCTCAAAAGTTAAACTTTGAAACTAAAGCTATTCAAGCAGATATGACGCTTTTTAAAGAAAAAGACATTCCTTATCCCTTCATTGCCCATGTTGTTAAAAACAAAACATTAGAACATTACTATGTAATTCTTGGATGTACTAAAAATCATATTATCGTTGCCGATCCTGACCCCACAGTTAAAGTATCCAAAATGGGTTACCGGAAATTTGCTTCTGAATGGACTGGGGTAGCGTTATTTTTTGCTCCCACTTCAGAGTACAAACCAGCGTCCGTTGATAAAAAAGAATCACTGTTTTCCTTTGTTCCAGTGCTGTTCAAACAAAAAAGATTGGTTATTAATATTATTCTGGCTGCACTACTCATCACAATCATTAGTATTTTAGGATCTTACTTCCTACAAACGGTGATTGATACATATATTCCCAACAATATGAATAGTACTTTAGCAATCGTCTCCTTGGGATTGATTGTCTTGTATATTTTTCAATCGATGTTTACCTATTCAAGAGATTTTTTATTATCTATTCTCGGTCAACGTTTGGCAATTGACATTATTTTAGGATATATCAGACATATTTTTGAATTACCAATGGATTTCTTTGCGACTAGAAAAACTGGTGAAATTGTTTCACGGTTTAATGATGCTAATAAAATTATTGATGCTCTAGCGAGTACGATTATTTCAATGTTTCTGGATGTAGGGATTGTCATTATTATGGGTACTGTTTTGGTTATTCAAAACAGTACGTTGTTTTTTATTACCTTAATTTCACTACCGATTTATATATTGATGATTTGGGTTTTCTCCAAGCCATTTGAAACCTTGAATCAAAAGGAAATGGAAAGTGGATCTGTTTTAAACTCGTCCATCATTGAAGATATCCATGGGATTGAGACTATTAAGGCTTTAACAAGTGAGAAACAGCGATATGGAAAAATAGATAGTGAATTTGTCGATTTTTTGAAGAAAAGTTTGAACTATACGAAAGTCGATACGCTTCAGCAAGCAATCAAACTATTTTTACAATTGATTTTAAACGTTGTAGTTTTATGGGTTGGAGCGATTATGGTTACCAAAAATAAATTATCCATTGGTCAATTGATGACTTATAACGCTTTATTAGCATACTTTGTGAATCCACTCCAAAATATTATTAACTTACAGCCAAAACTTCAATCCGCTAAGGTAGCTAACAATCGATTGAATGAGGTTTACTTGGTTAATTCAGAATTTAAAGAAAATCGCTCGATTACCGATTCCAAACGGTTGACCGGTGATATTAAGCTGGAGCAAGTCGATTATAGTTACGGATATGGTGAGAATGTTTTGAATGATATCAACCTAACGATTCGTTCAGGTGAGAAATTAACAATTGTCGGAATGAGTGGTTCAGGTAAATCGACCTTAGTAAAATTATTGGTCGATTTCTTTAAACCTAATAAAGGTAATGTTTATGTCAATAATTTTGATGTTCAAAATATAGATAAACATGTATTAAGGCGGTTTATAAATTATATACCGCAGTCACCCTATGTTTTTTCAGGCAGTATCTTGGAGAATCTAACACTTGGCAGTCGAGAAAATGTGAGTGATGAAGATATTATCAGGGCTTGTCATATTGCTGAAATTGATAAGGATATTGAGAAAATGCCTCTACAATTTGAGACTGTTCTGGATGAGAATGGAAATACCTTATCAGGAGGGCAAAAGCAACGTATCACTATTGCTAGAGCTTTATTATCACCAGCCAAAGTATTGATATTTGATGAATCTACCAGTGGTTTAGATTCAATTACTGAGAATAGAATTATGAACAATCTGATGGCGATAAAGGATTTAACCGTGATTTTTATTGCACACAGACTTTCTATCGCTAAAAAAACAGATGATATCGTGGTTTTGGACAAAGGCAAGATTGTCGAAAAAGGTAGCCATTTAGAATTGATAAATAAAAAAGGGTATTACTTTAACCTTTTGAATAATTAGGGGAACAATTGTTATGGATAAGAAATTTTTAGAGAGCAGTGAATTTTATAATAAAAGGTTTAATAATTTTTCAACCTTATTGATAGTTCCCATTTCTATACTATTTGTATTATTAGTATTGTTCACCTGCTTTATGAAACGTGAAGTGACAATTGAATCCTTTGGTGAATTAGGTAGTAGGAATAGTATTCCTATTGTTCAGTCATCATCTAATAGTGCTATCAAAAACAATTATTTATCAGAGGGTAAATACGTCAAAAAAGGTCAAATTCTAGTTACGTTCAAGAATACTAGTAATACTATCAAGCTAGATGCTTTGAATGAGCAAAAAGTTAATGTTGACGACCAGATTAAAGGATTAGAAACATTCAAAGGCGGTGTTGAGTCAAATCAAGATACCTTTAAGACAGACGATGTTGTTGGGTATCATGACCTGCTAAAAAGTTACTTAAATCAACGTAATATCTACAATATTGAGAATCAAATGTTGAAAGATAAGTCTAATTTTTCGGACAGTAAATTAAAACAACTTTCGAACTTATATGATGAAACAATTAAGCAAAAACAATCCAGTTTGTTGGCATATCAAACTATTTTTAACGATATTAAAGTTGGTAAATCTTATCCCTCTAATGCAGCCTATGGCTATGTTTACGATGGATATAACTCAGAGCTGAAGAATTCTGATGATTCTAATGCTAAATTGGCAGTTAAAGAAAGTTATTTAAAGGATCTACAACAACAGATTGATAGCCTTAACGATGAAGTGAAGAGTACCCAATCTCAGAAAGATTCGTTGAAGGATTTTAATGATACTAATTACAATATTGATTCCAATAAGAATAAAATGGATACTCTTCAAAATGATCAATTAAAGAGTATCTCTGGTGATTTAGTTAAGTCTAATGAACAGGCAAAAGAAATCGATACTAATATTAAGGAATTAAATGAAATTGGCAAGAGCTCGTATATAAAGGCTAAGCAATCTGGTGTGATTCATATGAATAATCAAACTCTGAAAGGTGCCAAATACGTTGGAGCTGGTTCAGAGATTGCTGAAATTTATCCTGTGTTACAGCGGCATAATACGATAAAACTCCAGAGTTACGTATCTTCAAAAGATATTTCGTCTATTAAAAGGGGACAACATATGCGTTTAGAAATAACGCGTAACGTTCCGAGGCCAATTATTATTGACGGAAAGATCAATAATATTAGTGTTGCACCTGTACCGATTAATAAAGGAACTTATTATGTCATAACTGCGTCGGCAAAAAATGATAATAATATTGCCTCTGAGATACATTATGGTATGAGTGGTAAAACCAATATCATTACTGGAAAAGAATCATTCTTTAGATATTATCGAGATAAATTATTGAACAAGAACTGATTTTGAGGGGGAGATTTTATGATTGAACTTAATGAAAAAAATTTAAGCTTAATAGTAGGTGGAGACAATGTATATCCAGTTGTGTGTGAGAATATGAAAAATATTAGACATCAAAAAAAGATAACTCAACAAAGAATGGCAATGGATATGATGATTGAT
Source organism: Companilactobacillus huachuanensis (assembly GCF_005404815.1). Lineage (GTDB taxonomy): Bacteria > Bacillota > Bacilli > Lactobacillales > Lactobacillaceae > Companilactobacillus > Companilactobacillus huachuanensis. Next base: position 126,637 of record NZ_BJDF01000008.1, on the reverse strand, counting down.
CAATCTACTTTGTCGAAATATGAATCTTGTAGAAGGAACCCTGATTTGAATTATATTATGCAGTTTTGTAGCACATATGGATTAACGGTTGAGGATTTGATTACATGATGAAAAAATGAAGCAAAAGAATTGTGTTAGCTAATTTGGACCCTGAAGGAAATTGGTTTTCAAAGTTAAAATCTGAAACAGAAAGTGTGAAGAAAGAATAATGTCTAAAAATTTAGAGAAATTTTTTGCAACCTTTATTTTATTACCACTGTGTCTTTTCTTGATACCATCATTAATTTTCTGGCTTCCAAAAAGTTATCAACAAATAAGTTGCGATTTGATTGCTTTAATTCTGATTGTGATTTTAAACAAAACTTGGTTGCATGTTAAAGTTGATGTTTTTTCCGGCAAAAGACTATTTTATCAACTTCTTAATGCTATTCCAGCGATTGTATTACTGTTGTTAACAAAGAATCCTTTTGTACTCTCTATTAAGGGTCCAATTCTCATGGGCCTTATGACTATAATAATGATTGCTATTTGCGAAGAGTATATATATAGAGGAATTCTAATCCCTTTGAGCCTTAGATTAACGAATAATAAATTATTCATAGCAGTACTAATTAGCAGTGTTGGCTTTGCTTTTGCTCATATAGTCAATTTTGAACATGGATCTTTCTTAGTGATTTTGTCTCAAATAATTTTAGCATTCGCAACAGGGATGCTCTTTGGAACTTTATATTTAAAATCAAATAATTTATCACTAGTTATCGTACTTCACTTAATTAGTGATTTGCCTTTATTAGCTTCTAAAGGAGCATCCGCAGCACTTACCAATTCTCAAACATATGCGATATTAATGATAGTAGTAGTAATCAGTTTAATTGCTTGTCTTATTTCTTTAATTCAACTCCATGGATTTATATTCAATAAAAAAGTAGCACAATAAAGTTAACCAATTAAGATTTTAAAATAATTGTAGGGGTGACATCATAATGAGTAAAATCGATATAATTGCAGCTATTCTATTTTTGGTCATTGGTATTTGGCAAATATGTATAACCGTTTTTTACTATAAGAATTTAAAGAAAAATGCAAATAAAGGCACATCTCCATTTGCTCCTTTAGCAATGTGGTCGTCTCTTGTAATTGGGGTTATTTTAACAGTTTTAGGACTGTCTGCTTTTCTCTAATGAGATAGTACTTAAGGGAAGAATCCAAATTTGTCAGAATACGACATGAAGGAAACAAGAGGTGGATTTTGGCCCTGGATTATAGCTGGAGGAGGATATCTGATTAAATCTGCATTTGACCATAGTAATCAGATTGCAAAGGGATTCAATAAGGGATATCATCCACATCACTAATGAATATAAAGCGTAGGAAAATTCATTTAAAAAAATACTATGATCTTCATATCTGGTGGAAAAAGGAAAAGAAAATAACAATCGGCTTGGAGTTATTGATTGCCATATGTATTTCGGGATTTGTTAATGATTTTGTTTCAAAATTACTTAAGCAAGATAGTTTTTTTTGAGTGTTTTGGTAGGGACAATCACGATTTACTTGGTAGTAGCTATTTCAAATATTCTATATTTGTTCAAGAATATTTGAGATGAAAACTGAATTTTTAAGTGATGGATACCGCTTTAAAAAGGAGGAGTACATTTGAAGTTTACTTTTAATAAAAAGTTTTATAAGAATATCAATTTATATTTAGCAATTCTGTTTCTTATTATTAGCGTTAGAACATTTCGTAATTCTTTTTACATCTCATCGGCAATATGGGTGATGGCTGCACTGGTACAAATTTACCATGCAGTGGTTATAAGGGATAAGGGTGAGAAATGATAGTTAAATTTCATTCAATCTTACTGATAATCTTTATTTCCAATATCTTTTATGATTGATAAGAAATATTAGAAATAATGATTATTTTAGATCATGTGCCTTAATAGTTGTCCCCATAAGGAAAGAGAACTTGCTCAATGCGATTTCTTTTCGGTCCTCAAAAATAAAATTGCTAATGAAAATAATGATACGATGATTTTTAAACGTAAAAATAAAGAAAAAATTGAAGTACTGGAAATAATCGAAAAGATTTATGATTTTGTGTTGGATCCTAATATATCTGAACCTGAGAGAAAAATTGGACTTCAGGCAAAGGCTGATATAAAAGATAAACTAGTTGAATACTCTCAGTTCTGGAAACGACATACTTACTTAAACTTTCAATTTTTAGAGGACTCAATAAAAATAGCTCTAACTCTCGTTAAATTAAACAAGAGTTAGAGCTATTATTTTTTGCTAATCAATCAAACCTTCACGACGTTGTTCACGTTTACGTAACCATGGCATAACGAAGCCAAGTCCGAATAAAACTATAACGGTGATGAAGTTTAACATTAATTGATGGTTGAATGCACCAGTACCAAATTTGGCTTCTTGAGGGATGAATCCTAAAGTAGCACAGATAAAGGTAAATGCTAGACACCAGCCACCAACTAGTAAGGCACCAGTTCTATTCTTGATAAATGTGTAATCAGAATGGAACTTATCTTGATTCCAACGCATTGCTACGAAGGCGAAGAAGACCCAACAAGTCTTATATGGTGAAATGATTCCGTTAATGTTTAGTAACCAATTATAAATCGTATTAATATTTGGTAAAGTCCCTGTCAATAACAATAGGAACAAGCTTAAGGCAGTTGTCATTGTGTAACTGTGAATGGGGCGACCGTTTTTATTTTTCTTAGTCAACCACTTAGGCATGAATTTGTCAGCAACGTCACCGGCAAAGACACGACTTGAAGCATCTAACAAGACGGCCAATTGAGCCATCATGAAAATTGCTTGAACGACAGCGAAGATGTACATCAACAATTTACCAACGCCCAAACTATTGCCTAAGAGTTGGAAAGCGTAGTAAGGACCGTTCATTTTGAAATCATGTGGAATATGGTTGGCATTGAAGAACATTGCCAAAGCCAAAGTACCAAAGATAGTTAAAAATCCAGTCATGATGGCCAAGAGCCACATAGCCTTAGGAAATTCATGCTTTGGATCTCGCATTTGGACGACATAAGGAGCAGCCAATTCGGCACCAGACATGGCAAAAATCAATAGTCCAGTGGTTGAGAAGTATTTCAAACTAAATGATGGTTTGAAAGCGCCCCAATTGAATGGTTGTGTAGCGATATGGTGACCATGTAGGACCGCATAACCTGCTAGTAGAACGAAGAGGAATGACATGATAAACATCGCCCCCCCACCAATCAATGAAAGGATTTCTAGAGAGTTCTTAATAACATTCTCTAGCATAATGAAAACTAAAATAATAACGAATGTTAAAATACCAAACCAGAATGGTGACATTTTATCATCTAAGGTGTTGTTACCTAGAAACATCCAACTGAATGAAACGATAACTGAGTTAGAAACGTCAACGATGTAAGGAACACTTTGGACCCAATACATCCATGAAGTCCAGTAACCTAAAGTATCATTACTACTGTGACGAACCCAAGAAGCCAGGCCCCCAGCTTGATTATCAAAGGTTAAACTCATTTGACTAGAGATCAGTGCATAAGGAATAACGTATGAGAAAAGTAGGAAGATCCATGAGATAACCACAGATAGTCCTTGGTTTTGAAAAGGATAGAAGATATTTTCAAAACTGATGATGGTAACAAAGTCGATCAAAGCGATGACTTGCCATCTTAAATAATGTGTTTTATTTGGTTCTAATGTTTCCAATTTTATTGCCCCCGAATTGTTTAAAAATCTAGTTAGAAAGGACTTTTAAAGTTAGGGGGTTTTAAGGTAAGCAAAGAACTATTTAATTTCACTTGTTTACGACCTCAATTAGTAGATATAATCATTCTGTGATATTTTTATAAAAACTGCGAAAAAAAACGTACCCAGAAAATTATAGGTATTTATATAATATTTGCAATAGATTTTATGAAAATAATTAAAAAATAGGGGGAAATTATGAATTTTCTGAAAATTGCCATTGGTAATGATGTGAAAATAAACGACGCAACAACGTGGTCAACTGTGCCATTTACAGGTGATGTTGATCCTGCTGAGCTGGTTGCTATTGTGCTCAATGAACACGATTCGACTGCTATCGAAATTGCGAAAAATCTACAAAAAACATCAGGACTGGGAATCCCTATTATTCAAGTTGGTGCTGATGAAATTTCTGAAAAAGATATTAGTACAACAGCAAACGCGTATGAAACCAAGATGGTACCGGGATTTTTAACCGACTTAGTTAACTTTGCAGAAGATCGACCCGTCAGTTTCACGACTCCGGGACATCATAACGGTCAATATTATGACAAACATCCTGCAGGAGTAGTCTTCAATCGGTTCTTTGGTAAGAATCTGATGTTTGCTGATACCAGCGATACAGTTGATGAATTAGGCGATACGATGACACATGGTGGAACCCCATTAACCGCTGAACAAAAAGAAGCTCAAACATATAACGCTGATAAAGTTTATTTTTGTACCAACGGGACTACCAGTGCTAATTCAATTTGTGCCAGTGCACTGCTTGCTCAAGATGATTTAGTTTTGTTCGACCGTAACAACCATAAATCACTCTATAACAGTGCTTTAGTGATGAGTGGAGCAAAGCCAGTCTACATTCCTACCGACCGTAATCCATTGGGACTAATTGGTGAAATGGATCCAGAGGCGTTAGACGAGGCTAAGATTAGAAAAGAAATTGCCAAAGTTGCCCCCGAAAAGGCTCAAGCTAAGCGTCCATTTAGATTAGCCATCGTGCAGCTGGATACCTATGATGGTGTTTTTTACGATGCCAAATGGATGATTGATAAAATCGGTTCATTGTGTGATTATATTTTATTCGATTGTGCCTGGGGTGGTTTTGAACAATTCGTCCCAATCATGAAACAGTTGTCGCCACTATCATTGAAATATGGTCCCGATGATCCCGGAATTCTGGTAACGCAGTCGTTACATAAACAACAAGCTGGATTAGCTCAAACTTCTCAAATTCTCAAGAAGGATGCACATTTGAAGGGTCAGAATCGTTATGTCGATCATAAGCATTTCAATAACGCCTATTTGAAGTTCGTAACCTCTAGTTATTCGTATCCAATCTATGCCTCATTGACTGTTAATGCCTATTTAACCGCCGGACAAGGAAATCTAAACTGGTGGGATGAGACGTTACGCTTAGGTATTGAATGGCGTAAGAATTTATTGAAAAAATCCAAACTATTTCGTCCGTTTGTCCCTGATAATTTTGCTGAAATCAGTACGGATGAATTGGCAACTAACAGTAAGTATTGGCAACTGAATCCAGCAGATAACTGGCATGGCTTTAAGAAGATAGCAGCCGGTCAAGCCATGATCGACCCATTGAAAATTACCGTTATAACGCCGGGTATTGATGTAGAAAACGCGCAATATCAAGAGACCGGAATTCCTGGTCCCGTTGTAGCTGAGTTTTTGATGGAAAAACGTATTATCCGTGCTAAGGATGATTTGAATTCGTTATTATTCTTGTTAACACCGGGAGATACAAAAGAAGAATTGGATATTTTATTAGATGCCTTTTTGGAATTTGAAACATTTTACTTTGAAGACGCACCATTAACTCAGGTATTACCTAAGCTAGCCAAACAATATCCGAAGCGTTATGACGGCTACACGTTGAAGCAATTGTGTCAAGAAATGCACGATTATTATCGTGATAACCAAACGTTTACCTTACAAAAGAAGCTGTTTGCCAAAACTGATATGCAAGACTATACAATGACACCAGAAAAAGCAGATCAGCTGTTTATGAAAAATCAAAGTGAGTTAGTTGATTTGAAAGATATTAAAGGCCGAATTGCTGTCGAAGGAGCATTACCATACCCTCCAGGGGTATTTATCGTGGCACCAGGCGAGAAGTGGGCTGATATAGATTTAGAGTATTTTGAGGATTTAGTTGGTGCGATTGAACGATTCCCAGGATTTGTACCAGAAATTCAGGGCGTTTATTGGACACAAAATGAAGAAGGCAAGATTGCCGTTCAAGCTGAAGTATTGAAACAATAGGATTTTTAAGGATGCCGGTTTCGAATAATAGAGATTTTCACCTACTGTGATATCTTTGCCTTAATGAAGGGAACAGATAACCGATCCATTGGTCGAAAGCTAATTTATTTTAATAATCATAAGTCTTAGTTTTATTGTTCCGGCTATTAAAAAATAAACTAGTTGGAAGAGCTGAGAGTATTCATTTGCAGCGAAAGTGGCGTTATTGCTTCAGCAATTACACCACCGGGCGCGTTGAAGACTCGCGGTTTTTGCGAGGCTTCAACCGAGGTTCGAGACCGCTTCCCAGGCTCGGGCCGTTCCGCGCAGCAATTGAATACTCTCAGCTCTGGAAACGGCATACTTAACTAAACTTTCAACCTTTAGTTAATCAATATAAAAAAGAGGGAATTAATAATGGGATTATCATGGAAAGAAGATTTACCTACAGATTTAAGCGAAAAAATTGATAAAGTTGAAAAAATGATTCGTCCCCGTTTGGATGAAATTGATCAACAAGTGCTCTATAATCAACAACGTGTTTTGAACTTATTTAGAGAACACCATGTTGGCGAAGAGGATTTGGTTCCTTCAACTGGTTATGGATATGATGATATTGGTCGAGACAAAATCGAACAAATTTATGCGGACTATTTCAAAGTTGACGATGCTCTAGTGCGTCCCCAATTTGCTTCTGGAACACATGCCATTTCAACTGCTTTGTTCAGTATGTTACGTCCAGGTAATACGCTTTATTACTTGACTGGAACGCCATATGATACGATTCAAGAAGTTATTGGTCTAGCTGGTAATAAACCGGGTAATATGTCGGAATATGGTATTAATTTCAAGACGACGGAGTTATTGGATGATGGCTCGGTTGATTACGAAAATGCGGAAAAGGCGTTGAAGTTTGATGACACAATTAAAGTTGTTGCTATCCAACGTTCTCGTGGTTATGCAGTCCGTGACAGCTTTACAGTTGAAAAAATCGCTAAAATGATCAAGTTTGTTAAAGCAATTCGTCCAGATGTTAATATTTTCATTGATAATTGTTATGGTGAATTTTCCGAAATGGAAGAACCTACTTTTTACGGTGCTGATATTATGGCTGGTTCATTGTACAAGAATGCAGGTGCTGGAATTGTTAAAAGTGGTGCTTACATCGTTGGTCGTCAGGATTTAGTTGAAGGTGCGGGTTCACGTTTGACTGTTCCCGGTGCTGGTAAAGGTGAGGGTGCTACTTGGGGCTACTTGCGTGACTTTTATCAAGGATTCTTCATGGCAGCTCACACAACAGGTGAAGCTTTGAAAGGCATGATTTTCACATCAGCACTCTGCGAGGAAATGGGTATGAACGTTTCGCCAAAATGGGACGCCCCCAGAACTGATATTGTGCAAACCGTTTCATTTGGAAAACCAGAACCAATGATTGCTTTTTGTGCAGCTATCCAACATTATTCACCAATGAATTCATTCGTCGATCCAATCCCTAGTCACCAAGATGGGTACGAAGATGATGTTGTTATGGCGTCAGGTAGTTTCGTTGAAGGTTCAACAATCGAGTTGTCCTCAGATGGTCCATTAAGACCTCCATATTCACTATATATACAAGGTGGACTGTCATACGCTCACGTACAAATTGCCATTGCACAGGCTGTAAGAGAAACATTCTATAAATAATTTCTGCTTTTAAAATATAAAATACTAGACATAAAAAGGGAGTTGCCAATTAAGGCAATTCCTTTTTTTTAGTTAATTATTAAGTCTCTTCTTCGATAACCAATATATCCAATAATTACCAAAATCACGGCAATAGCTATTTGCCACCAGAACGTTGCCACGTCGAAGTTACTAACTGGAACGTGTTTGATGAAACCGAATGGTGTTATTTTTTCGGTCCAATCTGGTAGCTTCAACAACTTACCGAAGTATTGGACAAAGAATGCTAAGACTAGATAACCATAATTCAAGGAAGTTAATTTTGGCAACCAACCAATTAAGAATGCTGATATGCCAAGCATAACTAGTAATGGTGATAGATAACCGTAAAATCCGCGCATGAAGACTGACATAGCAATGTGGTGATTCATAACGGCGTTACCACCCGCATATAATCCATAAATGCCAGCGAATAGGACTGCAATACTTGTTATTGTGGCTATTCCAAAGAGTGAGAAGTATAGTTTCGTACGACTAGTTCTAGTTGAGTGGATGATTTCCAAGTAACCTTTAGTTTCACCTGTCTTGAGGTAATTAATCAGTGAAAGTCCGGGAATCAATGCTAGGGCAGCAAAAACTATCATTAAGATGGCTATGAATTCTTTGATAATCAAGACGTTAGCTGCATTAATTGCTTTAGTATTTAGCAACTGTTTCAACATCGGATTAGTTTTTAAAATATCACCAATAGTGTTGAATACGGAACCGTAAGTTGCACCAAGAATCATTATACCAAGGAACCAAACAATGATACTGACACGATTCAAACGCCAAAAAAGTGAAATTGGACCTCTTAAAAAGGCTGAGGCTTTAGCACGACCTGGTCTAGTAGCAATTAATCCAGAACCTATGTCACGATGACTGTTGAGATAGAAGGCTAGGGTAACTAGAATTACGGATAATCCGAGCATCATGAAGACTGGAATCCAATTATTATTCTTATAAGTTGATAATTTTTCCACCCAGCCCATAGGAATGAACCAAGTATATTTTGGATGGGAAACGTCAGTTATCATTCGACCAATATACATGATACCAAAGACTAAGTAGGACAAAATCGTGGCAGTTCTGGAATTGTCAGTCAGTTGAGCAATCACGGCAGCGATACTGGCGAACATGAATCCAACGGCACCGAGTCCCAATCCAAGTAGAAAGTTACCATTGGCGTTAGTTCCAGTTAGATTGGCGAATTGTAATCCAACTGCATAGATCAAACCGATACCAAAATTCAAAATGAAACTCTCCAATAAAGCGGCTGTTAAATTGGATAATCTCCCAACCGCATGGGCCTGAATCATTTCCAAAATACCTGATTCTTCTTCTCCACGGGTATTGTGAATTATGAAGTAGTAATTCATGATTGCAGCAATGATTGCCATGAAGACTGTCATTTCAGAAGCAAAAACGTCAGCTGATGTATAAGGGCCATTGGGCATTTTTCCGAAGAGCGACACCATAGCGGGTGACTTTAGAGTTTTGATGATTTGATCAATTGCAGCTTTACTGCCATAAAGTCCATTGAACTTGGCGGCCACTCCCACGAATAGTCCAATTAAAACAACTGACCAGATGGATAATTTGAGCCAATCCCGTTTGAAACTAAATTTAGTTAAAAAGAATGTTTTTTGAAATTTTTCACTTTTCACGGCGATCCACCTCATTTGTAGAACCATAGTAACGCATGAACAAATCTTCCAGCGTTGGGGGAGTTGCTTGGATAGAGATGATTTGTTTCTGGGATAAATAACTCATCGTATTTTCGAGATATTCCGAATCAACCGAAAGCGTGAGTGTTTGATTATTTCCCATAACGGCGTTATGAACTCCTGGCAAAGTCTCTAATTCTGGTGTTGGAAGCTGAGTTTTAACTTTGATAACAGTTCTAGTTAAATGACGCATTTCATCCAAGCTACCGGTTTCAACGACTTCACCGTTTTTGATAATGCCGATCCGATCACACATTTTCTCGACTTCGGAAAGGATATGACTGGATAGAAGAACTGATTTACCAGCTTCTTTGAGCTTGAGAACTTCATTTTGAAAAACCTCTTCGTTCAATGGATCCAATCCAGAAGTTGGTTCGTCGAAAATATAGAAGTCAGCATCGGTTGAAAAGGCAGCAATCAAGGCCACTTTTTGCCGATTACCCTTGGAATAAGTTCGTGCTTTCTTAGTAGGGTCAAGTTGGAAGAGTTCAATCAATTGGCTAGTTCTTCTCGTATGGTGACTGTGACCGAGTTTCAATAATAGGTCGATGATTTCGCCACCAGTTAAGTTAGGCCACAAATAAACGTCGCCAGGGACATAGGCAATTCGCTTGTGGATGTCGACAGCATCTTTGAATACATCTTTACCAAAGATAGTCGCTTTGCCACCAGAAGCACGTAAGATACCTAAAATGGTTCTGATTGTAGTTGATTTACCAGCACCGTTTGGTCCGATAAATCCAAAAACTTCCCCGGGATAAATATCAAAGGTAATGTTCTTTAATGCCTGAAACTTACCAAAATTCTTTTGTAAGTGGTCAACATGTAAAGTAGGAATATTTGTATTTAACATAATAATAACCTCTAAAAATGAAATATAATTCTTGAATAGTTCACTATTTACCGAGTATATTAGAACCGAGCTATATCAAAGTCAACACATAAGAATGCCGGTATTGAACTAATTTTAAGGCCTTTATTGGAAACCTTATTAGATTAATCAAGAAACTGAACTATATTGATAAAAATATTTGAGGTAATTATAATGACAAATAATTTAAAGCGTAAAAAAGATAAAAAGCAGTCCATTTTGGATGCTGCAACTCAAATAATTATGAAGCAGGGATACAAAAAAGCCTCTGTAGCTGAGATAGCTAAAGCGGCTGGAGCATCACAAGTGACATTGTATAAATACTTTCCTAGCAAAATTTTCCTGGCTAAATCTGTGGTAATTAAACTGATAATAGAAGGTTATCAGGCTGCTGAGGACACATTGGACAGTTCGACAGATACTTTTGAGGAGAAAATGGAGAACATGATGTCGTATGGTTTAAAAACTACTGATGCTATCAGTGACGACTTTGTTGTTTTTATGTATGGTGAATTCAGTGGTAAGAATGGTGATGACACCGTCAAGAAGACTTATAACGCATACAAGCATGGTTTTTGGAAAAAACTGTTAGATCAAGGAAGAGCTGAAGGTGCAGTAAATCCCCAAATAACTGATGAAGGTGCGATTATCTATTTGGATATGTTCATCAGTTATGCCATGGATTCCAATCCCGTCAATGCTCACAGTGCAGTTGAAATAAAGAATCATGAGAAGGATCTGATGCATTTATTCTTCTACGGTATAATGGGGCGTTAGGTACGGCAAACGTAGTTCGTAATCGTCAAAATAATCGCTCTTGAGTTTACCGAATTCATCGATTAAGGCATGCAATTCCTCAGCCTGTTTTGAAGTTAATTTGAAGTCACGTTCAACACTATTCTTTAATTGCATATAAGTTGGTTTGTCAGTAAAAGTATGCAATTTAATGAAAAGTTTCATCGAATAATTATCAGCAACAAATGTTGGACGATGGAAGTAGTAGAGTAGCAGTACATCAGCGGTTTCATTGCCAACTCCTTTCATAGCAAGCAGTTTTTTGCGTAACATAGGAGTGGACAATTTGTCCCAGTCGTCGAAATGATCTCGATAAGCGGTTAAAATTGAGCGCAAATAGATGGCTTTGTTGTGGAAGAAGCCACTTGGTTGAATCAATTGTTCTATTTCTTCAGTTGATAGAGCCAACATCTTGTCAGTCTCGAAATTTGTTGCCTGTTTGAGATTAGCAAGTGAACGGTCAGCATTTTTCCAATTTGTATTTTGAATCAAAATCATACCGGAAAGCATAGCCTCAGTGTTTTCTGCAGGCCACCAATTCTGCTGCCCCAGTTGTTTTGATAAAATTTTTAATAGATCATAAATAGTAATTTGTTTGTACAATATCAAAAATCCCCCTAAGGTATATTTATATATGCCGTTTCCAGAGCTGAGAGTATTCATTGCTGCGCGGAAGGGCTCAAGCCTGTGAAGCGGTCTCGAGCCTCGGTTGAAGCCCCGCAAAAACCGCGAGTCTTCAACACGTCCGGTGGTGTAATTGCCGAAGCAATAACGCCACTTTTGCTGCAAATGAATACTCTCAGCTCTTCCAACTAATTTAATTTTTCATGGCAGTAACAAATAAAATGAAAACTTTTGCGTATTTAAATAAATTTGTTATAAGCCTGTAACAACAATGGTTATATTAGTTTTTCACCTTTCAACCTTTAGTAACATATCTAATTATAATAACTTCATTAATTATCTAATAAATTGTCCCAAAAGTGTTGAATTGTTTCTTGGAGACGTTTTCAAAGACATTTCCCTTTATTTCAGAAAATTATTAGTGTTAACATTATATACGCTGAATTAATTATGGGGGTGTAATTATGTTAGGGATTATTTTTATTGTGGTTTCAATAACATCTCTGATTCTTGAGAAATATGTGCTGGGTAACAATTCACATGTTTGGTTAGGTGCAATTATTCCATTTTTGGCGATTGCCTTTATTGTTGGGATGATGCTTACTAGCTACATGAAATTCGATGTCTTCAATATAGTATTGGCTGTCGTTTATGTTTCACTAAGCTTTATTTTCTGGGGACAGGGAAGTGACCTTTATCATCAAAAGGTCGTAAATAAGATATATGAGTAATGGTCATATTAGTTTTTTCTTTTAATATTAAACTAGATGATAAAGATTGGGAGTTTAGGTAAGTATGCCGTTTCCAGAGCTGAGAGTATTCAATTGCAGCGCGGAGCGGCCCGAGCCAAAGAGCGGTCTCGGACCTCAGTTGAAGCCTTACCACAAACCGGTAAGTCTCCAACACGCCCGGTGGTGTAATTGCTTCAGCAATAACGCCACTTTCGCTGCAAATGAATACTCTCGGCCCTTCCAACTAGTTTGTTTTTTTAATTGCAGGAACAATAAAGACTTCTGATTATTTAAATGAGTTGGCTCTAAGTCTTTAACAAAGATGGTTATATTAGTTTTCACCTTTCAACCTTTAGACATTAGATATTAAAAAGCTGTAACAACAATCATTTCCGGTTGTTGTTACAGCTTTTTTAGTGTATTCATTTTTTTCATTAGGTCGTTTATCAATTCAATCGTGGGCGTTTCTTGCGTCAGTTTAGGAACATTAATAGTGATCCAATTGATATCTCTATTCCACCAAGCTAACTTTTCTAATGCTTGGATGACTTCAGTCTTAAATCGTGGCTTAATAAGTTTAATTGGATTACCACCAACGATTGTATACGGTGCAACGTCCTTTGTTACGACACTGTTTGCTCCAATTATGGCTCCGTCACCAATTTTTACACCAGGTAGGACGGTAACATTTTGACCAAACCACACGTCATTACCAACCACAGTATTACCTTTCAATGGTAAATCGGTCAGCGTGGGTGTGTACTTTTGCCAATCGCCACCTAAAATATTGAATGGATAAGTTGAGATTCCCTCCATTACGTGGTTAGCACCGTTCATGATGAATTCGATGCCACTAGCTATGGAACAGAATTTGCCGATAATTAATTTATCACCGAGAAATTCGTAATGATGGGTGACATGTTTTTCAAAATCGAGTGGATTCACAGGATCGTCGTAATACGTATAATTTCCAATTTCGATGTTGGAATTTTTGATAACGTTTTTGATAAAGACAACTTCTTTGATTTCTGGATTAGGATAAACTGCATTTTCGTCTGGAATGGTCATTTGGTGCCTCCTAATTGGTTCATTGACTATTATTATAGACTAGAGCTGTAACAAAAAATGAGTTATATCACACTTATTTAGTTGGTTCTTTAAGTGTTATACAACTCATTTATGTTATTTTCCTATAACTAAAGGTTGAAAGTTTAGGTAAGTATGCCGTTTCCAGAGCTGAGAGTATTCAATTGCTGCGCGGAACGGCCCGAGCCTGGGAAGCGGTCTCGAGCCTCGGTTGAAGCCTTCGCAAAACCCGCGAGTTTTCAACGCGCCCGGTGGTGTAAGGACTAAAGTCCTTACACCACTTTCGCTGCAAATGAATACTCTCAGCTCTTCCAACTAGTTTATTTATAATAGGACTGTCCAATTGTAATCTTTTGATATTTAAATAAATTGGTAAATAAAGTGAATTTAGGACTGTCACAGCAATATTTATATCACTTTTTCACCTTTCAACCTTTAGTCCTATAATTAAAAATTTAATACTCGAAAGTTGATGATGGCTTGTTTTAATTTAATGAACCACCAATAGCTTCAATATCACCTTTGCCATCTTGTTTAACGATAGCTGAGATTGCGGCCGTAATTCCGGTTACGTCGTCGGCTAATGATAAACACGGTGTATCCGGACGTGCTACAACTTGATTTGGCAAGAATGGGATGTGCATGAATCCAGCTTTTAATTCTGGAAATTCCTTATCAATCATATATTGAACTTGGTACATGATGTGGTTGCAGACATACGTCCCAGCTGTTGTTGAAACATAACTTGGAAGTCCGGCATCTAATACAGCCTGTGCCATAGCCTTGACAGGTAATTGCGTAAAGTATGCGTTTTGTCCGTCTTCATGAATTGGTTGGTTTCGTGGTTGGAAGCCTGCGTTATCAGCAATTCGTCCGTCGTCAAAGTTAATTGCAACTCGTTCTGGAGTTAATGCAAATCTGCCACCAGCCTGACCGATGTCTAAAACATAATCTGGTTTGTTGTCAAGGATTGCTTGGTGAACGACCTCAGCACATTTGTTAAAAATTGTGGGGATTTCAATTTTGACTATTTCAGCACCTTCAATTTCATTGGGCAACTTCTTAACAGCCTCAATGGCAGGGTTAATTTTATCTGTACCGAATGGATCAAAACCAGTTACAAGAATTTTCATAAATTTCTCCTCCTTAAAATGCTAAGAAATACATTAAAATAATTTGAATCACTAACATAGTTAATGCAATAGGAACCTGTTGTTTAATGACGCCAAGGTTATCTTTCATCTCCATCAGAGCTACGGGCAATGAATTGAAATTGGCAGCCATTGGTGTCATTAGTGTACCGCAATATCCAGCAGTCATTCCAATAGCCGCAACAACAGCAGCATTACCACCTTGGGCAACGATAAAAGGTACTCCGATTCCAGCTGTGATAACTGCAAAGGCAGCGAAAGCATTTCCCATGATCATAGTGAAGATAACCATGGCAACGCAGTAGAGAACAACTCCCAAAAGGTGATTTCCGACTGGAAAAATTCCTGAAATTGTTTTGGCTGTTACGTCACCAACTCCCGAAGCGGTAAAAATAACACCTAAAGTGGCCAATAACTGGGGTAGAACACCAGCTGTACCAACGGAACGAACCATTCTTTCACTATCATGATAAGTAGTTTTGGCATCAGCCTTAGAAATAATCATGGCGAGAATCAAAGCAACAACAGAAGCGATACCGATACCAACTTGTCCACCAAGATTTGTGAATTCACTGATTAGAATGGATAAAATTGCTAGAACAACACTGGGGAAGAATAACCAACCGCCTAACTTTTTAGCAGATCTTTCAGCGATTTCTTTGTTAACTTCCTTAATTTTACCAACCTTGATTTGTTTCATAAGTGACAAGATACCAATAAGGACAATCAATAATCCAATAACAACGTTTGGCAAATATTTACCAACAGCGAAGATGATTCCTAGAATCAACCAGAAGAGGCCAGTTCCAATACGAGCAGAGTTTTCTTTGTCACGGAACGATTCGATACTAGCGAAAATCATGATGATTCCCATTAATATGTAAAAAATTTCTAGAATATTATTAACACTCATATTTTTGACCTCCTATTTGTTGAATTGTTTGTCGAATCTCATATTGTAGTAGCCAACGATGATGAATGTGATGATGGCGACTGGAATTGAGTAGAGCACGATGCTAGTGGTAGAAACGGGGTGTCCGAGTGACTTCATGGTACTAGCCATCAATAAAACGCCACTTGAAGCAATGAATAAATTCTGTGCGAAAAAGTTACCAAAATTATCAGTTGCGGCAGCCCGAGCTTTGATCAAATCAACTTGTTTGTCAGTCAAATCATGTTTAACACTGGCAGCAGCTTGGGCCATAGGATTGATTAGTGGCCGGATGAATTGTACCTGACCTGATAATGCAATACCGAATGCATCGGTAACTTCACGAATGGCTAGATAAATATTAAAAATTTTACCTGCTGAAAGATTCTTGATTTTACTGATTCCATTGACAGCGGCCTGTTTCATACCGTGACTTTCAACAACGCCAATCATGGGCAAGGTGAGGAAGAATAGCGAAACCATGCGATTATCCATGAAACCTTTACCCAGAATATTCAAAACAGAATCGATGGACATTCCAGATGCCAGACCAGTTGCGATGGCAGCAGCAACAACAACGGCAATTGTATCTAATTTAAAAGCAAATCCTAATATAATTATAATAATTCCGATTAATTTAAGATATTCCATAACTTAGGACCCCCGTTTTTTAATTTATGGGAGTTATTATAACACCATTTGTTGCTAAAATTAAAAATAATCTAATCTAGATTAGAAAGGACGTTTCCAGAGCTGAGAGTATTCATTTGCTGCGCGGAACGGCCCGAGCCTGGGAACCGGTCTCGAACCTCGGTTGAAGCCTCGCAAAACCCGCGAGTTTTCAACACGCCCGGTGGTGTAATTGCTAAAGCAATAACGCCACTTTCGCTGCAAATGAATACTCTCAGCTCTTCCAACTAGTTTGTTTTTAATGGGCGGAACAATAGAATGAAGATTTATGAGTATTTAAAAAAATAGCTCTAGGCCTGTAATAGCAATCGTTAGATTGATTTTTCGCCTTTCAACCTTTAGTAATTAATGACAAGGAAAAATCAAAAAGCCCATTTTCTTCAGTGAAAATGGGTTTAAGGAAAAATCTGACTACTTTTAAAAATTATTTGAGTATACCATGCAAGAATAAATCTAAAAGGGTATCAAAAGAACTGAAATTTTGTTTATTCTTAGTATTGGCGGCATTCATACGAATGGTATTAAAAATCATCGTGAGATAAATATTTGGATTAACATCCTTTAAAATATTTTCTGCGATACCCTTTTTAATTAGGTCAACGATAGGATTACTTTCAAAACCGACGACATCGTTCATGTCAATTGGGGAATCTGGAATTTGCTTAATCTGTTCAATGACATCCATTGAATCCGGATTTTCGATAGAAATATCGTAAAGTGCCCGGATATATTCGGTTATTTTTTCAAGTGTAGAATGACTGTTTTCTAGAATGTCATGGAAACGTAATTGATAATCCGAAATCTCTGACTGGTAAATTTGTTTGAGTAGGTCATCTTTGTTCTTAAAGTAAATATAAATATTTGATTGAGAAATTTGGACCCGTTTAGCAACCTTAGTGGTTGATAAAGTGGCAGCACCATCTTCTTTGATGATTTCAATCGCTGCGTTGAGAATTTTTTCGTATTTTTCATTGTCTTTTTTCTTCATGATACTAATCATAATTAGAATTTTTTTGAAAATCAACCTTGACAAAAGATAATCTTATCTTTTATAATTCATCCTTGTTAAGAGATAGGCCTATCTTTAAAAGGAGAAAATAAATATGAAAATCACATTATTAGGATCATTAGGACACATCAATGGTTACGTAATTCCTGAATTAGTTAAACAAGGACATCAAGTAACCGTTGTTTCACATTCAGATAAACGTAAAAAAGAAATTGAGGATTTAGGTGCCAAAGCGGCAATTGGATCAATGCAGGATGTGGAGTTTTTAACATCGGCTTTCAACGATGCCGACGAGATATATTTGATGATTTCAGGTGCCAATCAGGATGAGGATATGATTGATTCAGCCCGCCAACAGTCAAAAATTTTCAAAACAGCAATCATTAACTCCGGAGTAAAGCACGTCGTTGATTTGAGTAGTGTTGGAGCCGATCAAGGTCCCGAGGTTGGAGGACTTTATATTTACCATATTATTGAAGATGTACTTAAAGAGTTGGATGACGTTACCTATACATTTATTAGACCAACCGGATTTTATAATAATTTTTTATCAAAAATTACCGATATTAAAGCTAATCATGCGATATTTGAAAATCGTCCAGCCACTTCAACAAGTATTTTCGTCGATCCCAAGGATATTGCAGATAGTGTCTTAAAGGCTCTTTTAAATCCTGCAATAGAGAACAGCGTTACATATGTAGCTAGTGATATTGTGACAGGCAATGAGTTAGTTAAATATGTCTCCGAGAAACTCAATATGCCTGATTTGAAATGGATAGAAATATCTGATAATGAGATGCAGACACGATTAGAAAAAGTTATGCCTAAGTCATACGCTATCGCATTTACTAAGATGTATAGTGCTGAAGGAACATCAAAATTTTATGCTGATTTTTACAATAATGAACCAAAATTGGGAAATGTAAAGATGTCAGATTTCATGGATATTTTTGCCAATGCCTATCAGAATATTAAAGATTAATTGGAAAACGACGTTAAAAAAAACTACTACAAAAATTATTGATTTTTGTAGTAGTTTTTTTGTTATTAGAAATATGCAAATCAATTAAAAAATAAATTAGTCGGAAGAGCAGAGAGTATTAACCGGCTGTGGGTGTGGCGTTACGGCTTCAGCCGTTACACCACCGGGCGAGTTTGGATACTTGCGGGTTGAGCAAGGATTCAAACCGAGATTCAAGACCGTACCTCAGGCTCGAATCGGTCCGCATAGCAGGTTAATATTCTCTGCTCTGGAGATGGCAAACCTCAAACCAACCAATCTTAAAGAATTGGTGACAACAATCTTGAGAATCGCTGTTTGAAGTGTAACCAAGCACCTTGTTCTTTAATTATTTCAGGTGTTAACAACAATGAATCACTCATATCCTTCTCGAACTCACGAGAAAGTTGATGTGAAACTTTAGCATCATAGATAAAAGCATTAGCTTCGAAGTTTAGTGAATAACTTCTAAAGTCATGATTCATTGAACCAACGGAACAAATTTTGCCATCAAAAACAGACGTTTTCGAATGCAAAAATCCCTTTTGGTAACTGTAAATTTTAATTCCGTAAGTTGTCAGTAAGTTAGCATAATACTGTGTTGCACGGTAGATGAAGGGATGGTCAGGCATACAAGGAATCATTATCCTGACGTCAACTCCAGAACGAGCGGCAATTGTTAGGGCGGTGAACATGGCATCGTCAGGAACTAAGTATGGCGATTGAATCCAAACACTCTTTTTGGCACTGACAATCATATCGATAAAGCCATCTTTGAGGACTTCCTCACGATTATCTGGTCCATCAGATATGATTTGGATTGGTAAATTGGCCGTCGTATCGAATTTATCAGATGGAAAGTATTTTTCCAAGAATGCTAAAGGTTCGGCGTTTCGGTCCAACGAAGCATTCCAGTCTCTGAAGAAACGCTCCTGTAATAGCAAGGTAGCTGCTCCAAAGATACGTGAGTGTGTATCACGCCAATAACCAAATTTTTCAGTTGTATTGACGTACTGATCACCAACGTTAAAACCACCGATCCAGCCAGTTGTACCATCGATAACAACAACTTTACGGTGCAAGTGATAGTTCAAACGAGTTTTGGCAATTACATTTTTAGAGGTGATAAAAGGTAAAACTTCACCACCAGCAGCCTGAAACTCTTTGAAGTAGCGTGGTTTAGTTCCGCCAGATCCCCATGGATCGTAAAGCAAACGAACTTCGAGGCCTTCTTTAGCCTTTTGAGTTAGCAACTTTAGAAATTCGTCACCGATATTACTTTTAATAAAAGCATAGTATTCGACATGGACGGTTTCTTTGGCATTTCTAATATCTTCAAACATACTCTTAAACTTTTTTTTACCATCAAAGAAAAGTTCAATCTCGTTATGACGCGTTAAAGGCGCTTCCTCGGTCTCATTGAAAAATCGAATGATATGGTCAGCGTAACGTGTTTCGTCGTATCTAGAAGCATTCTGTGGCCGTTTCTGCGCAGCAATCGCCATCTGCTTCAACTGACTTAAACTGTAATGCTCTTGTTTACTGATATTGAAGATTTTTTCTTGAGCAATTCCACGTCCCAAAAAGGCATAAATAAGGAATCCTACAATTGGCAATAAGACAAGGACCAAGATCCAAGCCCATGTAGTAACGATATTACGTGGTCTATGGAAAACAGTAATAAGTGCTGAAATGGTATTGACTACTAAGATAATGAGAATTAGCCAGATGATCCAAACATCAATCATAAAATAAATTCCCCTCTATTATTCTTACTAGAAAGTTTACTTCAAAATACTTATAAAATCTAATTTAAACCGTATTATTTTTGGGGGTTTTGCCGTCAAAAGAGCTGAGAGTATTTCACCTGCTATGCGGACCAGGACGAGCCAAGGTCTCGTCCTTCGATTTGAAGCCTTACCAAAGACCGGTAAGTCTCCAAACTCGCCCGGTGGTGTAAGAGCTAAAGCTCTAACGCCACACCCACAGCGGGTCAATACTCTCAGCTCTTTTGACTAGTTGGTTTGTGTGGATTGATGTATTAGATATATTAAATAAATTCCATATACTGGCTTGAATTTGCAATTATAATTCAATATTTATGTGGAATTTATTTATTTCAAGTTTCAATTTGATAAATGGATTCTTAAAAAAATTTTATAATTATAGACTTTGAATAACCTCAGTAAATATAGCCATTAAACAACCGAAGGTTGAAAGTTGAAAGATTAATTTGACCATTGTTATTACAGGCTTAGAGTTAATTTATTTAGACAGCTCAAAAGTCTCCATTTTATTGCTCTTAGTATTAAAAAGAAAGATAAATTAGTTGGAAGAGCTGAGAGTATTCATTTGCAGCGAAAGTGGCGTTATTGCTTCAACAATTACACCACCGGGCGTGTTGGAGACTCGCGGGTTTTGCGAGGTTTCAACCGAGGCTCGAGACCGCTTCCCAGGCTCGGGCCGTTCCGCGCAGCAATTGAATACACTCAGCTCTGGAAACGGCATACTTATCTAAACTCAGTCTTTAGTTAAACAAAAAAAGCCTTTAAAAAGGCTTTTAATTGCGATTATTACCAAAAATCAAAATCAAACGTAATAGTTGTAATGCGGTTGAAATTGCTGCAGCGACATATGTTAATGCGGCTGCGAACAACACTTGCTTGACCATTGGAACTTCATCGCTATCAAGGATGTCACCAGATCCTAAAATCTTAATGGCACGTCCGGAAGCGTTGAATTCAACTGGTAATGTTACGACTTGGAATAAGACAACTAATGCAAATAACCAAATTCCAATTGTAATCAGTGTTTGATTCATTCCTAAAAGGGCACCGATGATAATCAATGGAATTGAAGCATTTGAACCAAGGTTAACGGCAGGAACTAAAGCAGCTCTGACACGCATAGGTGCATAACTTTTTTGATCTTGAATCGCATGTCCACATTCATGGGCTGCAACTCCAATTGCCGCAACTGAGGTTGAATCGTAGGTTGATTCCGAAAGATTCAACGTCTTGTCACCTGGATTGTAATTATCAGTTAAATTACCACTAACTTTATTAATTTGAATATCTTGTAGTCCGGCACTATCTAAAATATATCTCGCAGCATCAGCCCCGGTTTTACCACGGTGGCTCGTAAATTGATCATACTTTTTGAAATTATGATTTACATACCATGATGCCCACATACTGATAGCCAAACCAATGATTATCAATAGATAACTGGGACCAAAACCATAACCATATCCGTACATAGATGTTAACTCCTCTTTAATAAATTGTTGTTAGCAACATTATAGCCATTATTTGTGAATTTTTCTTGAATAATACGATCAAGTCGATTAATTTCGATTGATTTTAAATCAAGCTGATTTTTTAAAAAGACTAGTAAACGTTGGGAAATTTCTTCTTTTTCCGAAGTGTTCAAATCTTTAAAGGTAACTATCAATGCAGCCTGCTTTTTTGTTAAGTCAACATCACTTAGTGAAATTAAAGCAACGATTTCGTCGTGATGTTTTTTTTGGATAAACCAGTAAATTCCATCGTTTCTCATGATAGTTTTTGCAGTATTAGAAATGTATTCCGTTGTTGGATCGATTTCCATACCTAGAAATTCACTGACTTCTTTTAAATTGAAATGCGTGGGAAAATCCCAGAAGAAATTTTCAGTTATGAAAGGTCGATATGACTTAAGCTTTATATCAGACATTAAAATTATTTCTCCTCCTTACAAATCAAACTATTCGACAATTAAACTCTTCTTGGCACTCTTGTGTATTTTGTGCATGAATGGTTTGAGTTTTTCGGTTGTTAGTAAGCCTAATAGGTAAAATGCTACGCCAAAGGCCACTAATATAATAATATCTTTGGTAGCATTAGGCCAATATATTCCACCAACAGCTTCACGAAGCAGGTTAACCGCATAGGTAAATGGCAAGTATGGGTTGATGAATCGGAAGAAACCATCTGATAGAACGACAGGGAAGTTACCACCGGCACCGGAAATTGAAAGTACCAGAATGATAATCCCGAGTCCCTTACCGACCGTTCCAAACATTTGCACGAGTGAGTACAAAATTGAGATGAAGACGAAACTGACCAGCATACAGAACAGTATCAACCAAACTTTTTCCTTTGTATAAGCGTGGAGGATAAATAAGTTACCCAAAGCGGCAGCAATAGCTTGTAATTGGTTTAAGAAAGCAAAGGTTAAGTAACGCCCATTGAATCGTTGCTTGAATGAATAACGATATTTTTGACGGTCATTCAATTGGAAGTGAACTGTGAAGACACTTGATAGTAGCAAAGCACCAACCCAGATACACAATGCCAAGTAGAATGGTGCACTGGCAGAACCATAGTTTGGTATGTCATAAAGGTTATCCTTTTTCAATTTAACTGGGTTAGAGAAGAAGTCGGATTCCTTGTTAGCGTCAGATTTCATTAGCTTGATCAAGGCTCCAAAATCAACATCCTTCTCACCCTTCTTCAAGAGTTTTGCGGAATGGTGAACGTCTTTCTTCAACTGTGGCCAGTCGTTTGTGGCAAAGTCATTAGCTTGTGAAAGAGCGGCTTCTAGTTCCGGTGTCTTGGAGTTGACTAAATTCAAAGTGGTTGTTAACTGATTTTCAATTTGTGGCAATTGATATTGAACAAAGAATGAAGCGGTTGCCATTTTCTTCTTTAATGTAGGGTAATCATTGTTGTAGAAGTCATTAGCCAGGTTGATACCAGTAACAATATTACCCATATTACCGTTCAACAATTGGTTGGCATCGTGAATTTCATTACCGACAGCAGGCAATTGTTTTTGATATTTTTGAAGGTAAGTTAAGGCAGTTTCAAGAACGCCCTTAGTATTGTTCAAAAGTCCTGGGATAGCGGGGATGATATTGTTATTGACTTGACTCAAAGTAGCACTGGCATCCTTAAGCAAGGTTGAAATATCACTAATTGTGCTTGAAACACTGTCCATGATATTGAGATCTTTGATGGCTGTAACGCCGTCAGCAATCTTATCGGCCTGAGTTTGTAAGTCGGTCAACTTGGCCTGTAACGCTGTTGTATCGAGGTCACTGTAATTATCCAAGATGTCATTAGCTTTGCTTGCCAAAGTATCATTTAATGCAGCAAAGTCAGTAAGATGTTGAATTGGCGAGTTAAAAATCGTCGTCTGATCGTGACCTAATTGGTCAGCTAAATTGTTATAGAAGGTTTGTAGGTCAGTCAATGACGAAGCTAGTTGTGTACTTACTTTTGATACTTGAGCGGCATCGTCAGCGACGTTTTGAATAACAGCTTTAAGTTGATCTTTGAGTTCTTGGTTCTTTGGATCAGCTTTAATTTTGTCAATCAAAGTATTGATATTTTCCATTGAGGCACTAATTTGCTTAACAATGTTAAAAATCATTGATAATCCAGTATCTACAGTCGTCTTAATGACAGGTAAAGCTTGTTGAATCTTTGGAATCAATTCGTTATTAGCTTTATTTGTGGCATTCTCGGCATCTTGACCGAGTTGTTGAATGTCAGGCATAACATTTTGAACCTTGTTGATGACCTGAATCCCATTTTCAACTTGAGTGATACTAGTGTCCATTAGACTGGAGATTTTGCCAAAGTCGTTATCAATTTCATTAACTTGTGAACCGGCACTTTGGATTTCAGGAATCTTGGTCTTGAGGTCCTTGGCAGCCGTACCACCAGCATCAGCTAATGGCAAGAAATTATTCAAATTGACGATCTTTTGGGCATCTTGATTTAATAGTGGCATGTAGCCATACATATCGTTAACTTGTTGTAATTTCTGATTCAAGTTAGGTACGATAGTATTGGCTTTTTGAACTTTATCCATGATGTCTTGTAGTTCTGGTAAATTGTCATCAGTCGTTACAAGCAGTGTTGAAAGTCGTCTTAGCATTGGTAAATTATGCTCTATATCAACGCCTGACTTATTCAAAACTTTTGTAACGGTCTTACTGATTGTTCCAATAAATTCATCTGAGATAGTATTTTGTAACGTCGTCGCACCTGTCTCAGTCAGCTTCGGGGCGATGGCGTTTATCTTCTGATTAACTTTGAAGACCAGTGATGGTTTCTTAATGTTACCTGATAGGAAACTAACAATATCCTTTGAGAAGTTTTTAGGGATGTAAATACCAGCATAGTATGAACCATCCTTAACTCCTTGATCTAGTTGTTTCTTTGAATCAACGAACGTCCAACCTAATTTGTGATTCTTCTTTAAGTTGTCGATCAATTGGTCACCAATTTCAATTTTTTGTCCTTCAAGTTTAACCGATTGGTCATCTGAATAAACGGCGACTTTTAGATCACTTGTATTTGAATATGGATCCCATAAAGCCCAAACATTAAACCAGCAATATAGACATGGTAAAATGATCAAAGCTAACATTAATAGTGTTGCAGGCTTTGACTGCAAAGTTCTTTTTATATCTAATCTGAATAGTTCCCAAGCTTTGATAGAAATCCCCTCCAAATCTCTCTTAAAACTAAATGGCATAATTTACATAATGTCATTATATAACGTTACGATAACGGATTGTAGTATATAAACCCATTGACCGTATCTAAAATCTCAGAATCATCGTGAAGCATCGAGTGTTCGGCGGTGGAGCCCTTGATTAAATATTCAGTGTATTCCTTTGCTCGGGGTTCGAGAATGTAAGAAATTGACTTTGCTGATGTAACGGAGATGTATTTATCGCTGTTCGATTGATCGCCAACGTTACCGTAAATATTCAAAACACGCAGATCATCTGATACATTATTTCGATTCATAAATATTCTAAAATATGTTGGACTCATAAAAGCTGGTTTGCCATTTGGTTCAATTCGGTTAATATTGGGAAGATCCCCTAAACCTAAAATGCCGTTGAATGGTCCAGCAATGAGTACTAATTTTTTGAGTCGAGGCATATAAGGACGCATTTTTTCCCTCAGATTGACTAGAACAAGAGCGACGGCACCCAATGAGTGCCCAATAGCGTCATATGTAGTAAATTCATGTTTAAGACGTAAATCAAATAAGAGTTTAACTAACCAATATTCCATTTGGTTACTGCCAACCCATTTATTTTGGAAAACAACTTGAACGATGGGATGTTCGTCATCAGTCCAAGCCCCCTCATATGTTACTTTACCGCGCCAATTAATATTTGCTTTGAGAAACTGGTCTTTTTCTTTACCGTTACATTCTAAAGCTGATTCGATCATTTTTTGAGTCGTATAGTCTCCACCACGAAATCCATGGATGTAGAGAATCGGCCATTGCCCATTTTTCATAAATTCACCCCAACAAGATATTATTATATAATTATTAGTGAGAAATTTTAACCAAATGAGGTATGACAATTGCAAAAATTTTATGCAGTAAGACATGGCAAGAAGCCAGGAATCTATTTAACATGGCCAGAATGCAAGGCTCAGGTCGATGGATTTGCAGGTGCTAGATACAAAAGTTTCCCCAATCGAGCCCAAGCTGAAGCGTTTCTTGGCGGCAAGGATTCTTACGTTAAGAATACAACTAATCAAAAAACGAAGCCACAAACAAATGCATCCAAACGAGCTGTATCTGATATAAAAGATTTTGATACAGTTGTGTACACTGATGGTGGTTCGAGAAATCACGGTAATTTTAAAGGTGGGCATGTCAAGACAACAGATAAAGGCGCTTGGGCCTATCATATCAATAATCATGACGAAGTATTTGAGGGGACCGCTGGTGAATTTGGCGTAACTAATAACCGCATGGAGATAATGGCCCTGATTCAAAGTATTAAACGATTAAATGAACTAAAAATCAATCAACAAAATACGATATTTGTCTTAGATTCTCAGTATGTTTTGAACGCAATTACGAAAAATTGGTTGACGGGATGGAAGAAACGTGGCTATAAGAAGGCCGATGGTAGCGTTCCAGTCAATGTGGAATTGTGGAAAGAATTGGATGGATTATTGCCGACCGTACCTACGAAAACTTTTGAGTGGACTAAGGGTCATGCTACTAATATAGGAAATAATCGGGTTGATGAGTTGTTGAATGAAACTATGGATAAAATGTAGTTGGTGCGACACCCGCCGACTAATTGATGCTGCTATTTGTAATAAATTATCAACTAACACCATGCGTTATTTTATATTGATTAATTAAGGAAAATCCCTATGAGTAAGAACGAGCCTGGGACAAAATTTAAATTCCGAAAAAAAGAATCATCATGGAAATCAAAATATTTGCGATTAAAATATTTCTCATGATGGTTCTTTTTTATTACACATTTTTTTATCTAAAATAAAAAAGAAGATAATTGAATACAGCAAGAAATGGCAAGAAATTAAAGACAACGAAGCAAAAATACAAAATATATTTTTTTGAAAGAAAGTTTTTGTTATGTCAACTGTTGAAAAAAGAGTATATACATATGTATTACTTTATCAACAACATGATGTATAATACACATCACGATAGCGATGGAGGTAATTATATTATGGATAAAGAAGTTATGTTAAGAAAATCAGGTAATAGTCTGATTTTAACTGCTCCATCTGATTTGAGTGATGACATTGGTAAAAGATATACTGTTACTCAAAATGACGATGGGACGATTGTATATACTCCTGTAAAACATATAAATATCTTTACTGATCCTAAGCTTAAGGATTATGATTTTAGAGCTGATTTTAGAGATATACCAGAGGCGTCAGAACTAAAGCCAGTTGGTAAGGAGAGATTAGAATGAATTACTCTCCATTAAAAGGTGATGTTATTGTTATTGATGCTAAGTCTGGAAATATTCAACGGCATATGGTAGTTATGAGCTCGGACAGCTATAACAGAAAAACTGGTTTAGTTTTAGCAATGCCAATTACTACGTCTGATAAAGCTAAGGAATCACCAGCATTTTACCCAATTTTGATTCCTGGTGGTAGAAGTGGTGTTAAAGGATATGTATCTCTTGCAAAACTACAGAATTATGATTTCAAAGCAAGACATTGGAGGGTAGTAAACAAGGTAAGCGTAATGCAATATCAAGATTTATTACTCGGTGTCAAGGATATGTTAGATATTTTATAGTAGAAAAGGTCCTGAAACCATATTGGCTTCAGGACCTTTTAATGTATTAATTAATCTCACAGTTCCAGTTGTAACACACTTTCTAACTCTACTTAATATTTCGTTGCAACATATGGAAGCGGATGAACTTTCCAAGCTCGGTCACAGCTAGAACAATCACTCCGGCGAGGATTGGAATTAACCAGCCGTATGTGAAGTTGATATTTGTTGTGTGGAAGATTGATTGCATGAATGGAAGGTAGATAATTCCCATTTGTAGAGCAATTAAAATTCCAATGATGTAGAAAGCCATCTTGTTTTGGAAGAAATACTTGGAAATAACTGGGTGGTCATTTCTCAAATTGAATAGATAGAAAATTTTACCAAAGATAATAATATTTAACGCCATGGTACTTCCAACTACCTCAGGCATACCTTTGTCTGTTAGGAAGTCGAAGGCCCAGATACCTAGTCCGGAAATCAGTAAGGAGACATAGACGATTTCAAAAGTATCTAATCTTGTTAACAGACCTTTTTTAACATCACGTGGTCCACGAGCCATTATTCCAGCTTCTGGGGGTTCAAAGATAAAAGCAAACTGAATCGTTAAAGCTGAAACCATGTTTATCCAAAGTAATTGTGCAGGGTATAGCGGCAAATCTTGTCCTAACAGGATACTGATAACCACGATTAATCCTTCCGCAAAACTAGTTGGAAGAAGGAAACGAATTGTCTTACGAATATTGTCAAAGACATGGCGTCCTTCACGAACAGCAACTACGATATCTGCAAAGTCGTCGTCAGCTAAAACCATATTGGCTGATTCTTTCGCAACTTCAGTACCTTTAATACCCATGGCAACGCCAATGTCAGCTTGTTTTAGGGCAGGAGCATCGTTGACACCGTCGCCTGTCATTGAAACAACATGATCGTTGGCTTGTTGAGCGCGAACGATACGTAATTTATTAGCAGGGGTCGTACGTGCAAAGACATTGTAATCGTCAATTTTGGCATTTAACTCTTCATCTGACATCGCATCAATTTCAGGACCAGTAATAGCTTTGATAACTGAATCTAAATCAAGCTTTCTAGCAATTGCTGAAGCAGTATCGGGGTGATCACCAGTAATCATTTTGACTTTGATACCGGCCATGCGTAATTCATGAATTGAGGTTCTAGCTTCTTCACGAGGAGGATCAATGATGCCGACCATACCGGCTAAAGTTAAATTGTTGATTTGATCGGTTTCAATTTCTTCAAAATTATCATCAACAATTTTATATGCTAAAGCAACCACACGAAGTCCTTCAGATGAAAGTTCTTTGATCTTGTTGTTCCAGTAATCCTCGTCGGTTGTTTTAACTGAAGCATTAAGAATGGTAGTAGGGGAACCTTTGACCATCAATACTCTTTGGTTATTCAAGTTGGCTAGACGTGCAGAGAAACGAAAGGCTGAATCAAATGGTAAAGAATCAATTTCGTCAACCTCGGGATCATTACCAGTCATCTTGCGATAAAGGGTGGTTAAGGCACCGTCAGTTGGCTCACCGGTTAATTCCCAGTGATTATTTTCAAAATGGAGTTGGGCATCAGTGGTTTGACCAGCAATATTGACCAACCATTTCATACCGGAATCTTGATGCCAATCGTAATTTTTATCTCCAAGTTTTAAACTACCAGAAAAATCAATGGAGCCATCACTGTCATAACCGACACCAGTGACATCAAAATCGTGTGACGGCGTTACAACTTTTTTAACAGTCATTTCGTTCTTAGTTAAAGTACCAGTTTTATCAGTATTAACAATATCAACGGCACCCAGAGTTTCGACTGCGGGCAATGATTTAACGATTACGTTACGTTTAGTCATTTTACGAGTTCCCATGGCTAGTACGACAGAGGTACTGGCTGGTAAACCTTCAGGCATTGAGCCAACGACCATCGTTATAACGGCAATCAATAGTGTTGGTAAACTGTATGTGTCGATAAAGTAGCCAATAATGAACAAGACTACAGCGGCAACTAGGATAGCAATTGACAAACCAAATCCAAGTGAATTCAAGTTTTGCATCAAAGGTGTGGGCTTTTCTTTGACGGACTCAACTGAGTCTTGAATTTGACCAATTTCAGTATCACCAGCAGTAGCAGTAACGATTCCTAAAGCAGAACCGTGAGTTACGGCTGTGGAAGCAAAGACCATATTTTGACGTTCAGCTAATGGTAAATTATCGTCAGAAATGGCTTCTTCAATTTTTTCAACGGAATTAGTTTCACCAGTTAAAATTGATTCTTGAACACTCAAATTATCAGCAGAAATTAATCGTAAGTCGGCCGGAACAGCATCCCCAGCTTCTAGATTGACTAAATCGCCGACAACTAAGTCTCGAGCATCAATTTCTAACTTTTCACCATTACGGAAGACAAAGTTTTTTGAAACTAGCATTTCACGAATTTTTTCCAAAGCATTGCCGGCTTGTTGTTCTTGAATATAACCGATTATTGCGTTGGCGATAATAACAAGACCGATAACGATTGAATCAGAGTAACGATGCATTAAGAATGTCATGATCGCTGCTGCTGCCAAAATGTAGATGATACTGTTGTTGAATTGCTTGATGAACTGAATGAATTTGGAAGTCTTCTTAACTTCAAGCTCATTTCGGCCATTACGATCCAAACGACGTTTAACTTCGGCACTGGTAAGACCATCTTCAGCGTTTGTTTGGAATAATTTGTTAATATCTTTGGCATCCATTTGCCATAATTTTTGAGAGTCCCTCGGGGGCTCTTTTGAATTATCTTTGGAACTAGTACTTTCTTCTAACATTTAATTTTCTACTCCTAATTGTATTTATCTATTAAATTACGTTGGATTTCTTTAATGAAGACCAAGGTGCCCACTTCCTCTCAAGTATTTATCTAAAGATTGAATTTTTAATTATGTATGCCGTTTCCAGAGCTGAGAGTATTCATTTGCTGCGCGGAACGGCTCGAGCCAAAGTACGGTCTCGAACCTCGGTTGAAGCCTCACAAACCCCGTGAGTCTTCAACGCGCCCGGTGGTGTAAGGACTAAAGTCCTAACGCCACTTTCGCTGCAAATGAATACTCTCAGCTCTTCCAACTTGTTTATTTTAAATAATAAAATGAAGATTTCTATTACTTAAATAAATTAGTTCTATGACTATAACAACGATAGGTATACCATTTTTCTACCTTTAGGTATTTACATAATTATATTTGTTTATAATATGATATGGGGCTTAATTCCTATTGTCAAAGTATTTTTAATCTGCTTACCTGTGGTGCTGGTTAAATATGCCGTCTACAGAGCTGGAAAATATTCACTAGCTGTGCGGAACGGTTCGAGCCAAAATACGGTCTCGAACCTCGGTTTGAAGCCTTGACATAGTTCGTCAAGGCTCCAAACACGCCCGGTGATATAAGAACGGGAGGATCTCCCGTCCTCATATCACTTCCACGGCACACAAATATTTTCCAGCTCTTCCGACTAGTTAATTGTTCATAAATTGAGTATAAAAAGGCTCAATTGTTTTATATCCTGCATATTTTAAATTTTAATTTGGAATATATAATTGATGCGAATATTTGCAATTAATTATCAACTAGCACCATGCGTATCTGCTTGTCTATTAATAGGCTCAAAGACAGCAATATACGTCATATTTTACATTATTGGAATAATTTTAGCTCGCAATAATTTCGATTATTAACTTCTAATTAAATATTTGATATCGTCTTAAACAGTTGATTTCAATTTATCAGTCCCTTATAATAACTAATGAAAAGAGACCACAGGAATGCACTCCTGTAGCCTCAAACATCAGACGGAAAATGATTTACTAATGGGTAAGACTAATCTAAGTGATTAGTCTTTTTTAGTGCCTTGGCTTTAACAAATATGAAATACGCTTTCGCCAAGTAATAAACACTAATTACAAACTCTAAGAGCTGCAAAACCACACCTTCAATCTTGTCCTTGTTATCAAGTCGTACACCTCCATCAAAACGGAATAGGCGAGGGGTGTTGCACCATTTAACGGACTGACTAAAGCCAACAAAGATAATGGGTCTTCGACAACATGACTCTAATTATAGTATATAGAAAAGCTATTTTGCTTGTACTAAAAATTTAGCGATTATTGTAAATTAAAAATCCCCGTAACAATCGTTTATAGGTTGCTACGGGGATTTTGTTCTGGACGGTTTCTAATTAAATAGTCCGCTGAAAAATGAAACGATACTGTCCCAAATTCTTTGTAGGAAGTTACGATTTTCTTGAGTATTCAAGTTATTAAAAATATTCTTAGCTTTACTCATGATATCGCTACTTAGCTTAGAAGCTTGTTCTTTAAAGTTTGAATTGCTCAAAGCTCCAGAGTCTCTGATTTGAACCATCAAGTTAATAATTTGTTGTTTTTGATTATTGTTAATGATGTTTTGCAAATTATTCTTTTGTAAGTTGTTATTTACAATAGTTGTAATTTGGTTATTAGTGATGTTATCGCCCTTTTGAGCCATGTCTGATTTGATACCGGCAACGGCATTGTTCAATTGTTTATCAGAATAACCTTCAGTACCTTTATTAGCATCAGTGATGCCACTCAAGACACTCATTTCTTTTTGGGCGGCGTTAACTTGACTTTGATTCAGGCTATCACCACTGTTGGCGTAAGCAGCGTAGATACCTGCTAGGGCACCAGAACCATCGATTGGTGTGGCGGAAGTTACATAGATATTGGCATCGCTGATACCAGCTGTGACAGCGGCATTACGATATTGGTCGGCTGTGATAGTGGTAATGTTATTTTTACCATTATAGTCAACGATTTTAACGTTAATACCAGAGCCGGAAGAAGTCTTTTGAATCAA
The DNA here is from genome assembly GCF_005404815.1 of Companilactobacillus huachuanensis. Classification (GTDB taxonomy): domain Bacteria; phylum Bacillota; class Bacilli; order Lactobacillales; family Lactobacillaceae; genus Companilactobacillus; species Companilactobacillus huachuanensis. Next base: position 94,304 of record NZ_BJDF01000008.1, on the reverse strand, counting down.
AGCAGATGACCAAACACCAGAATTGCTTGTGAATGAGCTACCACTTGGATTTAAATACTTAACCAATGTATCACCAGTAACAGTGATGGTTTTGTAATTGCTATCATTGATTTGTGAAGATAGGGCACTAATAGTACCTTGACGTTGGTCACTAGTTAAAGATGTTCCCAAAGTCATGACTGGCTGATCGCTTAGATCGTCCGCTTTAACGCTTTGTGCTGAGAAGAATCCCAGCGTGATTACAGATAATAAACCTAATAAAATAATATTTAACTTTTTCAAGGTTATATCCTCCTTAATGATAATTAAACCAGAGAATTATGAAAAATTCGAGAAGATAGCTAATTTTTTTGAAAAGCTTAAATTCTAAAATGGTTTTTTCCACACCATTGTGCTATTCTGTAGGTTCTAGGATTACGCTTAAGTAATAAAATTAAAAGGATTAGGTGAAACACAATGAAAATTGTCGTTCTTTCAGGTGGAAGAAGTACAGAAAGAAATGTTTCTTTATCTTCCGGAGTTAAAATCACCAACGCACTACGTAGTAAGGGTTATGAAGTCGCATATGTTGATTCATTTTTAGGTAAGGATGTTGACGAAGATAAGATTGACGATCTTTTTACAACTGAACCTGAGAGTGAAAGCAAGCTTATCATCGATGATGAGGTTTTAACAGATGAAAAGATCAATGCACTTCGGACCGACGGAACTCGTGGCCTTTTGGGTCGTAACGTTTTGAAAATTTGTCAACACGCCGATATCGTCTACATGGGACTTCACGGTGAAGATGGCGAAAATGGTAAGATGCAAGCGGTATTCGATGTCTTTGATATCAAATATACTGGCAGTGGCTCACTTGCTTCAGGTCTTGCTATGGATAAAAAATATTCTAAAGAGATTTTTGTTCAAGATAAGATTCCAACAGCTCAGTATACAACTACTAAGACTGCTAAGATTTTATCTGAAGATATTCCATTCAACTATCCAATGGTAGTTAAACCATCTAATGGTGGTTCAAGTGTCGGTACACATATCGTTCGAAACGCGACTGAATTACGAGAATCAGTTGCTGATGCTTTGAGATTTGATGATGAAGTTTTGATTGAAGAGTATATCAAAGGTCGTGAATTCTCAGTTGCTATCGTTGATGGCTTAGTACTTCCAGCTGTTGAAGTTACTATCGATACAGGATGGTATGATTTCCAACACAAGTTCCAAGAAAATACCGTGACACATTTCATTACACCACCAGCCAATTTGGATGATGAGATTCATGCGAAGATGCAAGCTTTGACAAAGAAAACTTTTGAGTCATTAGGCATGAGCAACTATGGCCGTGTCGACTTCTTGCTACGTGATGGTCAATTATACGTTATGGAAGCAAATACATTGCCAGGTATGACACCATTGTCATTGATGCCAAGAGAAGCAGAAGCAGCTGGCATTTCATATCCTGATTTATGTGAAAGAATCATTATGAGTAAAGTTAAGCATTACGAAAATCGTCAATAAAATGTCAGACATGTCCTGTAGGGATATGTCTTTTTTTGTGATCTGACTCAGGTTTGCTGTGAGCTGAGGTCTCCACTTGGGTTTTGGATTTTGCTCGGATCGGTCTACATAGCAGGTGAATACTAACAGCTCCATAGACGGCCGTGTAACAGGAATGATAGCGCTTTGGATATTGAGAACCTTTAGTGTATGATATTAATTGGAAGTTATTTAAAATCTTTGATTGCGAGGAATTTTATTTATGACTAGAAAAATAGGAATTATCGGTATGGGTAATGTCGGTGCTGCTTGTGCTCACTACATTGTTGCTAGTGGATTTGTCGATGATTTAGTTTTGATTGACAAGAATGAAAAAAAAGTTAAAGCTGATGCATTGGATTTTGAAGATGCCATGGCCAATTTGCCATATCATACTAATATTTTTGTAAATGATTATTCTCAATTGGATGATGCTGATATTATTATTTCGGCTGTCGGTCACATCAAGTTGATTGGTGGAGACCATCCAAACCGTTTCGGTGAATTGAAGCCAACTGGTGATTCAGTGACTGAGGTTGCTGGAAAAATTAAACAAACTAAATTTAATGGAATTATGGTTGTTATCAGTAATCCTAATGACGTCATGACTTCAATGTATCAACAAATACTAGGATTTCCTAAAGAACGTGTCATTGGAACTGGTACTTTGCTTGACTCAGCTCGAATGAAACGTGCTGTTGGTAAGGCATTCTCAGTTGATTCTCGCTCAGTTTCAGGTTACAACTTGGGTGAGCATGGTAATTCACAATTTACGGCTTGGTCAACTGTTAAAGTAATGGATCAACCAGTTGAAAAATTGGCTAAAGATTCGGGACTTGATTTGGATCAAATTAACGAGGATGTTCGTATGGGTGGATTCACAGTTTTCAATGGTAAAGGTTATACCAACTATGGTATTTCAACTGCTGCTGTGAGATTGTCATTAGCTATTTTGAATGACGCACATATCGAATTACCTGTTTCTAATTTCCGTGAAGAATATGGTGTTTATCTTTCATATCCAGCCATCATTGGTCGTGAAGGTGTCTTGAAACAATTGCAATTAGATTTGCCACAAGCTGAGTTGGATAAGTTACAAGAATCAGCTGATTACATTAAGAAGAATATTAAATAGACGGTAGTATTAGTTAAATATGCCGTCTACAGAACTGGGGAATATTCACTAGCTGTGCGGAACGATCCGAGCCTGGAAAGCGGTCTCGAATCTCCACGGCACACAAATATTTCCCAGCTCTTCCGACTAATTTAATTTTTTAATAGCGGAACAGTGAACTTAGGACTCTGCTTATTTAAATAAATTGGCTCTAATCCTGTAATAATAATGATTAAAGATAATTTATCACCTTTCAACCTTCAGATATCAAAACTAACAAAATGAGTTGTATCTCACCCAAAGAATCAAATAATTAGGTGGGAAACAACTCATTTTTATGTAGTTTTCCTTTATTTATGTTATTTAAAAAACTTAATTCATCAGAAATTTTTTTGTTTAATAAAATAAACTAGTCGGAAGGGCTGAGAACATTTACCCGCTGTGGGTGTGGCGTTAGAGCTTCAGCTCTTACACCACCGGGCGTGTTTGGAGACTTTCCGGGTTTATGGAAAGTCTTCAAACCGAGATTCGAGACCGTTTTCCAGGCTCGAATCGTTCCGCATAGCAGGTGAATGTTCTCAGCCCTGGAGACGGCCGACTGTTAAAAGAAGTGCTTTTTTTTGAAAAAACAAATTTATTAATTATTTTTTAATGATATTAGAGTATAATGGCAACTACAACTTATTTTGAACTGAGAGGTAGATTATATGACAAGAAAAGTAGCAATTATCGGAACAGGTAATGTTGGGGCAGCCTGTGCGCATTATATCGTTAGCAGTGGTTTTGTGGACGATTTAGTAATGATTGATATTAATGAAAAAAAGGTTAAATCCGATGCACTAGATTTTGAAGATGCAATGGCAAATTTGCCTTTCCATACGAATATCTTTGTTAATGATTACTCTCAATTGGATGATACGGACGTAATCATCTCCGCTGTTGGTAATATTAAATTACAAGATCGTGTGGAGCCTGACCGCTTTGCTGAATTGAATTTCACAAGTAAGGCCGTTGTTGATGTTGCTAATAAAATTAAAGCAACCAAATTCGATGGGAAAATCGTGGTAATTAGTAATCCTAATGATGTCATGGTTTCAATTTATCAAAAAATCACTGGTTTACCAAAAGCTCATGTTATGGGAACAGGAACTTTGTTGGACTCAGCCAGAATGAAGCGTGCTGTTGGGGCTGCTCTGAATGTAGATCCTCGTTCTGTTCAGGGCTATAATCTGGGTGAACATGGTAATTCACAATTTACCGCCTGGTCAACCGTAAAAGTTTTGGACCATTCAATTGCTGAATTGGCTAAAAATGATGGTTTGGATCTCGATAAATTGAATGAAGATGTTCGTATGGGTGGATTCACTGTTTTTAGTGGTAAGAAATACACTAATTATGGAATTTCAACTGCCGCCGTTAAATTAACGTTGGCAATTTTAAACGATGCCTATATTGAATTGCCTGTTTCCAACTTCCGCGAAGAATATGGTGTTTACTTGTCATATCCAGCTATTGTCGGACGCGATGGAATTGTGAAACAGATTCAATTAGAGCTTCCTAAAGAAGAATTGGATAAATTGCAATACTCAGCCGACTATATTAAAAGCAAATTGCCTGAGGAATACAAATAAATACAAACACATTCTAAATTTTGAGGATGTGTTTTTTTGTTGCGCCGTTATAGTGAATTGATTTTTCATAAAAGTATATGTATCTTGGTTCATGAATAAATACTATAGTACCGGGTATTTGTTTAAACTGGTATTTATATTTGAAAGCATAAATGAAATGTTTAGTAAAATACATCATTGACATAACGCCGTTATTAAACTATTGTTCGAAGTGTAAGCGGTTTCAAAAAGACTGGTGGTGTAATCCATGTATATAAGGCAGGTTCTTAACAACAATGTGCTTCTAGTCGAGGATTCCAACCACACGGAAAAACTAATTTGGGGAAGGGGTATAGGGTTCGGCAATAAAAGGAATCAGGATTATGAGTTAAAAACTAGTGATAAAATTTATACGATGCAAAATAGTAATGTGCACGATGAGTTTATGGATCAATTTAATCAACTTTTGCAAAAGGTACCGTATGAATATTTTAAAATCACTAGTAAGATCATTGATATTGCAAAAAACTATACGGGCAACGAATATGATGACTTTTTACTAATTACCTTGACTGATCATATTTATTTTTCTGTTGGCAGAATGAAAGATGGTATTTTTATTGGAAATCCATTCTTAAATGATTTGAGAGTTCTTTATGAAAAAGAATTTGCAGCCTCTAAAGCGGGACTCAAATACATTGAGGAGACTTCCGGGTTGAAGATACCAGACGACGAAGCTGGATATATTGCAATACATTTGATTGAAAGCAAAATTGACCATGGTAATGATTCTGGTGTAATCAAAACTGAGATTCTTTTACAGAGAATCGAAGAAATAAGTAATCTCGTTTCTAATAAAATTAAAGTGAATAAAAATGATGTAAGCTATAATCGTTTTCTGATTCACTTGAAATATCTCTTAGTTCGTTGGTCATTAGGGTCAAATGCCGCTGATGAATTGACTGACTATGAGTTGAAATTATATAACGAAATGATAAAACATGATCGAAGGATTCGAAAGACTTTGAATCTAGTAGTTAATTATTTTAGAGACGAGTTGAATTTTGATTTAGACACATCAGAAAAACTATACTTAGCATTACATATAAAAAGATTATTCAAATAATGGGCTTGTAACTTTAAGTAGGCAATACCTTGTAATCAATATTTATTGGTTATTTGGTATTGCCTCTTTTTGTGCTTTCAATCAAATAAAATACAAAGGAGGAACTTATTTTGAGCAAGAATAAAGATATTAACGTCGAAAAGACGAGTAGAAAAACCGAGATATATGGTTTCTTTCAAGATTTAGGTAAATCATTCATGTTTCCAATTGCTACTTTGGCAGCCATGGGGATTTTAGTTGGATTAGGTAGTTCATTTACTGCACCAGCCATGATGGCGAGAATGTCATTCTTTAAAATTCCAGCCGTTTATAATGTTTTTAGTTTTATGAATACTGTTGGTAGCTTTGGATTTACATATTTACCAGTTATGTTTGCTATGTCGATCCCGTTTGGATTAGCTAGAAAAAATAAAGGTGTCGGTGCTATTGCGGCCTTAGCAGGATACATTTCATTAAATATGGGTATTAATTTTATGCTTCAGCAACAAGGAATGCTGGTTAGTGCTTCTAAGATGCAATCAGCCGGCCAATCGCTTGTTTTGGGTATCCAAACTCTTGAAATGGGAGTTCTAGGAGGTATCTTTGTTGGTTTAATTGTCTATGCACTTTTGGAAAGATATCAATCGATCAAATTACCAGATGCCTTTTCTTTCTTTGGTGGAATTAGATTTATTCCAATTATTAGTGTTATTGTTTGTTCCATTTTAGGATTAGGTGTTCCATTCGTATGGCCAACGGTCCAAGGGTGGATTATTGGATTAGGTCACATTATTCAAAACGCAGGTGTCTTTGGGCCATTCCTTTATGGTATTGCCTTGGCTGTTTTGAAACTAATGGGATTACATCATATTCTATTGGCAATGATCAGATTTACTGATGCCGGTGGGACAGCGGTTGTTGCTGGTAAAACAGTTCACGGGGCTTTGAATGTATTTTATGCTGAATTAAATGCCGGTGTTCCTATTTCTGGAAAGGCAACAGCTTTCTTGTCACAAGGATTTATGCCAACATTTATGTTTGGACTACCAGCCATTTGTTTAGCAATTTACTTTACAGCAAAATCTAAAAATCGTGATCGAATCAAAGGTATCCTTATTTCAGCCGCATTGGTTGGCTTCGTATCAGGTATTTCTGAACCAACCGAATATCTATTCTTATTCGTATCACCAATTCTCTATGTATTCCATACAATTATGCAAGGCCTGTCATTGTCAGTTATGGCTCTATTAGGTGCCAGAATGGGTAATACCGATGGTGGTGTCATTGATTGGATCTTATTTGGATGGTTACAACCAGGTTCAAAGTGGTGGATCCTGATTCCAGTGGGTCTTGTCTGGTTTGCAATTTACTTCTTCGTTTTCCGTTGGTATATTTTGAGAAAAAATGTTAAGACTCCCGGTAGAGAAGACGATGGTGATGTCGTTATGACAAAGGGTAACGGTATCTATGATCCTAAAGTTATCTTAGGTGCACTCGGAGGAGCCACAAATATTGATTCATTGGATAATTGCGTTACAAGATTGAGATTGATGTTGAAAGACCCATCAAAGATGGATGAAGATGTTTTGAAGCAATCGGGTGCTCTGGCTGTGGTCAAAGCTGATAAGGCTGTACAAGTAGTCTATGGTGCTCAAGTTCAAAGTGTTAAGGATGGTCTTGAGAAAGAAATGGGAATATAGGGGGATTGATTTATTATGAAGTATGATTTTGATGATATTGCTGATAGAAGTATTGATAATGCTAGAAAATGGGATAAAAAAATTGTAAATAAAAAATTTCCCGGGATTGCAGATGATTTTATACCACTTTGGATTGCCGATATGGATTTTAAAGCAGCCCCTGAAATAAGAAATGCTTTAACAAAAATGTCGGAGAATGGAGCATATGGTTATACGTATCCGACTGAGAAGTGGTTCCAAAGTGTAATCGATTGGCAAGATAAAAAGCATAATAATCATGTAGAAAAGGATTGGATAACCCTTGGGTATGGAACTGTTCCAAATATGCATTATTTGGTTCAAGCCTTAACGGAACCAGAAGATTATATAATTATGAATACGCCCGTCTATGGACCTTTTGCTTATGCAGCGGAACACAATAATCGTAAAGTAATTACCGTGCCATTAATTCTAAAAGGGGACCGGTATTACTTGGATTTTAATAAATTGGAAGACGAGATGAAAGCTAAGCATCCGAAGATACTGATGTTTTGTTCACCGCACAATCCTAGTGGCAGAATTTGGAGTCAAGATGAGTTGATTAAGGTCGCCCAATTATGTTTGGACAATGATGTAGTTCTAGTAAGCGACGAAGTTCATTCAGAACACATTATGGAAGGAGAGTTTATTTCGGCACTAAGACTTCCTGAGAAATATATGGGAAACCTAGTTATGTTTACATCACCCAATAAGGCTTTTAACCTCGGTGGGTTGAAACTCTCCTATTCAATCATTCCGAGTGAAAAGTTAAGAAATGCGCTTAGAAAGCAATATTTGAAGAACTCAGTTACTTCACCCAATGTTCCCGGACAAATTGCGATGACGACTGCTTACAATGATTGCGGTGAATGGCTGTTGCAATGTGAGAGTTATATTAAAGAAAATTTGAATATTTTTGAGAAATCAATCAATAAGGATTTTCCGGAATGGAAACTTCTGAAAATGGAATCATCATATTTACCTTGGATCGACGTCTCAGAATCAGGCTTTGATATGCATACGATTGCTAATAACATGGCAATTAATGCAGGAGTTGTTGTCGGGATCGGGGATGATTATGTTGCTGACGCAGACGATTTCTTGAGATTTAATTTAGGAACTTCAGCAAAACTGATTCAAGAATCAATGGATCGTATGGCAGTTGAATGGCGCAGGATGAAATCAAATAAGTGAGGATATCTGACAGATGTTTAATATATTTAAAAAGAAGAATTCAAATAAACTTGTCGCTCCCATTGATGGAGAACTAACGGGAATCGAAAATGTATCAGACGAAGTCTTTTCAACTAAGGTGATGGGTGATGGATTTGCTATTAAGCCAAGCTCAGATTTAGTCGTTTCACCAATTAATGGTGAAGTTACAAGTGTTTTCCCAACTAAACATGCAATATCAATAACAACTGACAATGGTTTAGAAGTATTGCTTCATTTAGGAATTGATACCGTTGAATTAAAAGGTGCGCCTTTTGAAATGTTAGTTGAAGCAGGACAACATGTTCAAGTAGGAGACCAGTTAGTTAAAATGGACCGCGAAGAGATTTCAAGGAGTAATAAAGACGATATCGTAATGTTAGTATTGCCAGGAAAGAATGAACTAAGCTTTGATCCAGCCATTTCCAATCGTATGGTCAATGCTGGTGACGAAGTAACTACGATTCAATAATTCATTAATATAGGAAGAGAAGTAAATATTATGCGAAGAATAATTTCAGATCAAGCCCCTGATGCAATTGGACCATATATTCACGCAACAGAATCAAATGGTATCATTTTTACATCAGGACAAATTGGACTAAATCCCCAAACTAATAAATTAGTGGATGGATTTGAAAATCAAACGAATCAAACCTTAGCCAATCTCCAAAATGTCTTAAAAACCGCTAACAGTGACTTTGATCATGTCCTAAAGACGACAATTTATCTGGCTGACATCAATGATTTCTCAAAGATAAATGATATTTATAAAAATTATTTTAATGATAGTTATCCAGCCAGAACTGCATTTGAAGTAGCAAATTTACCAATTGGTGCGTTAATCGAAATTGAAGCCATTGCTGAAGTAAAAAAGTGAAAAATAATCAATAAATAGGAAATAATTAACAGTTGGAACGCAGCCATAACGCTACGTTCCTTTTTTAATATCCTTGATATGTCTAATGCCATGACTATTTAACAAGACATTAATGAAAAAAGAATATACATTTGAAAAATTGGTTAGACCAATTTATAACTGGTATCTTTTTGGTATGGTATCGTAAAAAGTACCACTTAAATTTAGAACTGCCAAATAGTCTGGTATCATTGATTTATACTAAAAAACCACCATGAAAGCGGTCTATCCCAGTTGTTATTTTATGGATTGCAACCGTATACAATGGTCTTGTGGTTGATACCAGAAAGGATTCGATTCGTATGAAAATTACTCTTCAAGAACAGTTAATCAACTTGCTGACTAATTACATTCAAACTTTACCAGCCAACGCTAAATTGCCTTCCGAAAGGGAATTAGCTGAAAAGTATGAATTGTCTCGCACGACTGTCAGAGCCGCTTTGATGGAACTGGAAGTTACCGGAATGATTCGTCGGGTACATGGTAAAGGCACTTTTGTTAATAGGGTTGATCTAAATAGCGATTTGAATAGTAGTTATAGTTTCAATAAGCAGATGATTTCGCTGGGGAAGAAACCACAAACTAAAATTCTTAGCTTTGAACGAAAGGAGGCTAATGCATATTTCGCTAAGAACTTAGAAACTGAAGTGGGTAGCCAAATAATCAAGATCAAGCGGCTCCGATTTGCTGATGGAATCCCAGTAATGTTGGAACGGACTTATCTACCGGCTGAACATTTCAATTTAATGACTGAATCGATGTTGAGCAATCGATCATTATATTCAGTTTTCTCAGAAGAGTTCAACGAACAAGTTTATTATGCTGATGAATATTTTCTAGCTGGCATTACTAGCGCCAACGATAGTAAGTATTTGGATATCAAAGAAGGCGCACCTTGTTTGAATCTCAGACGACAAACTTATGATCCACACAATCAAATTATTGAGTTTACTTTGAGCGTTGCCAGAAGTGATCAATTTGCGTATCACATTCGACACGATATCAGTAACAAATCCTAAGGAAGAGTAAACATTTGGAGGTATAAAGATATGGGTATTATTGCAGTAAGAATTGATGAAAGATTAATTCATGGACAAGTAGCTAATTTATGGACAACAAAATTACAGGCATCAAGAATTATGGTAGTTGATAATGAAATTATAAAGAGCGATATTCAAAAGACTGCCCTTAAATTAGCTAAGCCAGCTGGGGTCAACCTAAGTATTTTAGGTACAAAGAAGTCTTCAGCTAATATCTTAGCCGGAAAATACGATTCACAAAAAGTATTTCTCGTTGTTAAGAGACCTGCAACACTTGTAAGCATGATTGAAGAAGGCGTTAAATTCGACACCATTAATGTTGGTAACATGTCACAAAAGGACACAACTCAACATTTAACACAATCAATCAACGTTACTGATGATGACTATGAAGCATTCCACAAACTTTTGGATGCTGGCGTTAAAGTAACAGCACAAATGGTTCCAAGTGACCCTATCAAGGACTTCGCAGGTATCTTAAAGGATTACAAAAAATAAAATTTAACTTTGGGGGATAGAAATATGAGTTTTACAATTGTTCAAATATTGCTTCTCACGGCATATTCTATGTATAACATCTATGATGAATTGCAAATGAATTCATCATTGAGCCAACCAGTTTGGGCCGGAATGATTTCTGGTTTGATCATGGGGGATATGAAGACGGGACTTATTATCGGTGCTGCTCTTCAATTGATAGTTCTAGGTGTTGGTACATTCGGTGGTGCTTCAAAAATCGATGCTAACTCAGGTACTGTTTTAGCTACAGCCTTTTCAATTGGTACAGGTATGAAAGCTGCTACTGCTATTGCCGCTATCGGTGTTCCAGTTGCTGCACTTCTAACATCATTTGATATTCTTGCTAGATTTACAAATACTTACTTCCAACACCAAGTTGATAAAGATATTGAAAACTTCAACTATAAAGGTATTGAAAGACATACTATCATGGGTGCTTTACCATGGTGTCTATCACGTGGTATTCCTGTTTTCCTAGCTTTGGCTCTAGGTCAAGGTGTTGTTAAGACAATGGTTACATATCTAAACGGAGATCTACAATGGTTGAACACTGGTCTACAAACAGCCGGTGCTACACTTCCTGCTGTTGGTTTCGCTATCTTGCTTCACTACTTACCAGTTAAGAAACACATCGCTTACTTGATTCTTGGTTTCACAATTACAGCTTTACTATCAACAGTATTCACAAGCATCCAAACACTTGCTGCAGGTATTACAGTTGCAAACAAAGCATTTACAACAACATTCAACGCTCTTCCAATGTTAGCTATTGCCCTTATCGGTGGTGCCTTTGCTATTCTTGAATACAAGAAATCAATGGCTAAAATAACAACTTCAGCAGCTGGTCCAAAAGCTACTTCAGATGATGAAGATGAAGATGAAGACGATGAAATTGAAGACGCTAATGGGGAGGTAGACGGTGATGAAGAAGAATAACGAATACGAATTAACTAAAAAAGATTTCACTCAAATTAACAAACGTAGTTTGTTTGGTTTCCAAATGGGCTGGAACTACGAAAGAATGCAAGGTTCAGGTTACCTTTATACAATCTTGCCACAACTAAGAAAAATTTATGGTGATGGTACTCCAGAGCTTAAAGAAGCTATGAAGACACAAAACCAATTCTTTAACACAAGTAATTTCTTTAACACAATCGTTACTGGTATCGATCTTGCCATTGAAGGTAAGGAAGGTGCAGATTCATTAGACACTGTTGCTGGTATTAAGACAGGTCTTATGGGACCATTCGCTGCTATTGGTGATTCATTGTTCGCTGCTTTGGTACCAACTATCATGGGTGCTATTGCTGCTACTATGGCTTCACAAGGTAACCCACTTGGACTATTCCTTTGGTTAGCAGTCAACATTGCTATCATGGTCTTCCGTTGGAAACAACTTCACTTTGCTTACAAGACTGGTACAAAACTTGTTTCAGAAATGCAAGGTCAATTGAATGCTTTAACTGATGCCGCTACACTGCTTGGTGTCTTCATTGTTGGTGCTTTGGTTGCTACTATGATCAACGTTCAAGTTCCACTTGTTGCTCACATGGGTAAGGTTTCATTATCTGTTCAAACTAACATTGATATGATTCTTCCTAAGCTAGTTCCAGCATGTATCGTAGGTCTTGTTTACTGGTTATTAGGTAAAAAAGGTATGACATCAACAAAGGTTATCTTCATTGTTATCATCTTTGCAATCGCATTATCAGCTATCGGCGTTCTTGGCAAAATCTAGGAGGATTTAAATTATGGCATTAATCTTGATGAGTCATGGAAATATGGCAATCGAAACATTAAAATCAGCAGAATTAATTATCGGTGAATTACCTGAAACAAGTGCTTTAGGACTAGAAAAATCAGATGGTCCTGAAGACTTGAAGGCAAAAGCTGAAACAGAAATCAAAAAATATTACGGCAAGGAACCAGTTTTCTTAATCGTTGATTTACTTGGTGGTACACCAGGTAACGTCGCCGTTAATTTGACACAAACTTACCCTGACATGCATGTTATTTCTGGCTTGAATCTACCAATGGTTATTAATTACGCTAATCAAAAATTTATCGGCTCAGATATCAAAGTTGCAGATCTTATGAAGGAAGCCAAGGATGGTATCGTTGACGTAAACGCCTTTATAAATGCTGACTCTGATGAGGATGATGAAGAGGATGAATAATCCTTATCGTTATACCCTGCGCCTAGCAATAGATAAGAACGTTTATGATGCTGATAAAAAACAGCGATTGATTGATTTTGTCAAACAAGCTCATATTTCAGATGTTGCCTTTTTCATCAATCAAGAAGAATTATCAGATGCTCATATAACTCTAGAAAAAGCTAAAGAATTAATTTCAAACGTTGACGAAATTAGTCAACCATTAAAAGAACTTGGTATCACGGTAAGTTTGAATCCTTGGACAACCATGAATCATTCTGATCGTGGTATTCATATCAAACCAGAACTTGATATTAAGCCAATGGTTAATTATCAAGGCGTCAAAAGTATTTCGATGGCTTGCCCCGGGTATAAAGGATGGGCTGATTATATCAGTGATATCTATGCAATCTGGGCAAGCATTCAACCCAATGAACTGTGGCTGGAAGATGATTTCAGACATTATAAGAATGCCCCATTTGCTCTAGGATGTTTCTGTGAAGATCACATGAAGCAATACAACGAAATTTTGGGAACAGGTTTATCTCGCGAAGATTTCGTGACTAAAATGTTCACTGGTGGAGAAAATAAATATCGTAATGCCTATTTACAAGTTGCACGTGCCGAAATTTTACACGTTGCGCATTTGATTGAACAAAAGGTTCATGCTGTTTCTCCTACAACGAGATTAGGTCTAATGAGTTCTTGGCCAGAAGTTCACGCACTTGAAGGTCGTGATTGGCAAAAACTCTTGGATGAATTGAGTGGAGTAGAAACACCAGCTGTATCACGTCCACATTTGCCCGCATACAATGAGGTCAGTCCTCAACAATATGCCCGTGATTTTGAGAAGTATACAGTTGCTACTAGAACTGAAATCGGTGATAAACACAAGATTTATCCAGAAATGGAAAGTTTCTTGTATTCGCCATATGCTAAATCAAATAAATTTACGCAATTTCAATTAGATACAACAAGTTTGGTTCATGCGGACGGTGTACTACTTAACATGTTCAGCATGATGGGTGATGGCATTAATACAACATATCGTTATGCCTCCCTGCTTAAAAACGATAAAGATTATTTAGACTTCTTGTATGAAAATGGCATTGCTATTGAACAACGAAGCGGCGTTATCGTTCCAATGAATCAAGATGTTGCACAGACGAAAATCGACAACGAGGGTACACTTGAAGGCTTGATGGCATCACAGACACAATGGTTGGAGTTGCTATCCACACTTGGCATTGCAACCAAACCACTTAATTATAATGGTCAGGAAATCAAAAATAAGTGTGTCGCGATTACTGGAAACTTCTTAAATACCTTGTCTGATGAACAGATCAAACAGCTATTTACTCGTAACTTCATTCTTTTGGATGGGGATGCTGTAATTATTTTGGATGATCGTCATCTCTTGAGTTTGATAAATGCAACAGACATTGAAGTTATTAAGAATCGTTCAGGACACCAATCATTTGAACAATTTGATGGGGAAACAATTTCTGGTATCAATAATCCAAGATTGACCATGCTAACGCACACGGGTGACTATGTGAAAATTGATTATAAGTCACATGTTACGGTACATTCTTCAGCTTACGACCGCTTTGAGAACGAGTTAGGACCAGTAACTGTCAGCGACGATAAGTTCTACGTCCTACCAATGACGGATTCTCCAAAGTATGGTTGGCAAGCTCAATATACTGACATTCGTGAAGGCGATTTGAAACAATTCTTTGAAGAACAGTTAAGCGTTCCACATTTGGTCAACATGTATAATTGCAAGATGGTCATTGATGAAAATCAATCACAGATGATTATCAGCAATTGGTCAATTGATGATGTTGATGGTATTAATTTCTTCTTAAAAGATCGAAATGTTAAACAAGTTTCTATTACATATCGTGATGTGGACAATTCAGTCCAAAATAAAGTCTTAGATGTGATCTTAGATTCTGATGGAATCTACCACGTTGACTTTACTGTTAAGGAATTGGCAGTACTTCACATAAAATTCTTAGGTTAAAAATTATTTAGAGAAGGGATCCAATATCATGTTTACAAAAACAGATCAAGAACTAGAAAAAATGGGTGCTAAGATAACAACCCGTGAAATTCAACAACAACCAGACTTATGGAAAGAAGCTTTCCAAAACTACACAGCTAAAAAATCTGAAATAGATAGCTTTTTAGATAAAATAACTTCGACATATCCAAACCAAAAAATCAGAGTTATCTTCACAGGTGCTGGTACTTCAGCTTATGTAGGGGATACGCTTAGACCATATTTGAACCGTGTTGGCGACACTTCACACTTTGTTTTCGAAAGCATTCCAACAACTGATATTGTTTCTGCTCCATTAGATAATTTAAGAAGTGATGATCCAACAATCTTAGTATCATTCGCTAGAAGTGGTAACTCTCCTGAAAGTGTTGCTACTGTAGAACTTGCTGAAAAGCTTATCAAGAATTTGTATCAAATCACTATCACTTGTGCTCCAGAAGGACATTTAGCTACGAAAGCTGAAAACGAAGACGGTAATCTTCTACTTCTTCAACCAGCACTTTCAAATGATAAGGGATTCGCCATGACCGGAAGCTTCTCTTGTATGACCTTAACGGCGGCATTGATTTTTGATACAAGTGCTGAAGATAAGAAAACAGCTTGGGTTGATACAATGATTAAGATGGGTCAAGAAGTTATTAGTCGTGAAGATGAGATTCAAGCCTACGCTGATTTGGACTACGACCGTATTACATACTTAGGCAGTGGTTCACTATCAGGACTTACTCGTGAAGCCCAATTGAAGGTACTAGAATTAACTGCCGGAGCATTGACAACAATCTTTGATTCATCAATGGGATTCCGTCACGGTCCTAAGTCATATGTAAATAGTAAGACAGTTGTCTTTGATTTCATGAGCAATGATAAATATACTCGTCAATACGATGTAGATATCTTGGAAGAAATCAAGGGTGATGAAATTTGTGAGAAGGTTGTTGGTGTTGGTACATCAGATGACAACGACTTCTCAGGTGATAATTTCTTTATTAAATCCGGGGACAAAGATCTTCCAGAATTATATCAAGCATTGCCAGACGTAGTGTTCGCACAAACATTTGCTTTGATGAATTCAATCAAGGTTAATAACACACCTGATACACCATCAGCAAGCGGTACAGTTAACCGTGTTGTTAAAGGTGTAACAATTCACGATTACGAATAGTAATTAATGAAACTAAAAGGTTGGAACATTAATTTGTTTCAGCCTTTTATGTATTTGATATGATGCCGCCAGAGGGGGCGAGTGATTGGGACCCACTGTGAGGACCGGCGCGAGCCAAGGTCTCGCCCCTCGATTTTAAGCTTCGCATAGTGCGCGAATCTCAAAATACGTCCGTGCTGTAAGAACGGAAAATCACCGTTCTAACACCACCTTCACAGTGTGTCCCATCACTCACCCCCTCCGGCTAGGGTTATTAAATATCGGAATTTATTATGGCTTTTGATTGTTTGGAATACTGAAGTGTTCTAAATTTTGAGAGAATCAAATTCAGTATCAATATTTCTGAAACTGGATGAGTTATTATCTATTTTCTATTGGATAATAATTATAACGATGTAATTAGTCGGAAGAGCGAGAGCATTCACCGGCTGTGATAGTGGTGATATGGCGTTAGCCATATTACCATCGGACGTGTTTGGAGCCTTGCCGGTCTGTGGAAAGGCTCCAAACCGAGGCGCGAGACCGCTTCTCAGGCTCGGGCCGTTCCGCATAGCAGGTGAATGCTATCGGCTCTGGAGACGGCATATTTAATTAAAAATATTAAAGGAGATTTGAGAATGTCATATTATATTCATGCTAAGAAGTTCTTTTTGAAAAATACTACTGAAAACGGTGGTTATCTAGAAGTCACTGATGATGGTAAATTCGGTAAGTTTTATACTGCTGATGAAGAGAAACCTGCTGGTAAGATTGTTGATTATTCAGATAAGTTTATCGCTCCAGGTTTAGTTGATACACATATTCATGGCCTTTGTGGTCACGATGTTATGGATGATGATTTTGACAAACTCAATGAAATGTCAGAAGGCTTGTTACAAGCTGGTGTAACTTCATGGTTGCCAACTACTTTGACAGCTTCACACGAACAATTATTGAGTATTTGCCACACGATTGGTGATAATTACAAGAAAGTCACTGGTGCCAAGATTCAAGGTATTCATTTTGAAGGACCTTTCTATACTGAAAAACACAAAGGTGCTCAAAATCCTAAGTACTTCCGTGATCCTGACGCTGAGGAATTCAAAGATTGGCAAGATGCTGCTCACGGTATGATCAGAAAAATTTCTATCGCTCCTGAAAGAAAAGGTGCTCCTGAATTTACTAAGGCCATTGCTTCTGACAAAGTTGCCGTTTACTTAGGACACAGTGATGCTACATTTGAACAAGCTAAAGCCTGTGTTGAAGCTGGTGCCACTGGATTTACACATACATATAACGGTATGAGCGGCTTGAATCACAGACTTCCAGGTATGGTTGGCGCTGCACTTTCAATGCACCTAGTTGATGACGAATTGATTTGTGATGGACATCATGTTAATCCATATGCTGCTAGAATCGTAATTGAAAAGAAGACACCAGAACACGTTGCTTTGATCACTGACTGTATGCGTGCCGGTTTGATGCCAGATGGTGACTATGTATTGGGTGAATTACCAGTTGTAGTTGCTAATGGAACAGCCAAGTTGAAAGCAGAACCACACAGTTTAGCAGGTTCGATTTTGTTATTGAAAGATGCTATTAAGAACGTTGTTGACTGGAATATTGCTACAGACGAAGAAGCCGTTGAAATGGCCAGCTATACAGCAGCTAAGAGTTCAAAAGTTCTTGATGAATGTGGAATTATTGCCGATGGTAGAGATGCTGACTTTATTGTTCTTGATGATGATATGACATTGTCAGAGACTTATCTTGATGGAGTTTCTAGATACCAAGCATAGTTAGAGAGTGGAGACAGGGCGGTTAGCTCCCGAGCATTTTCATAACTAAGTGAATTGCACGCTGCTTTTGCGGGCGATTTACTTAGTTGTGAAAAGCGGAAGGAGTTGCCCTGTCGTAACTCGTTTTAAATAGAGAGTGGAGCAGGCCTGGGAATTTCCGAGCATTTTCGTATCTTTGTGAATTGCACGCTGAACTTTGCGGGCGGTTTACAAAGATATGAAAAGCAGAAGAAATTGGCCTGTGTAACTCGTTTGAGAGCCACTGCCTATATAACGGAAATTAAATAAGGGATATTGAAGGCAAATAAGTCTTCAATGTCCTTTTGTTTGTATTGATATAATTTTCACATGACATATAGTATTCTTCACTGGATACTTTGGATGATCTTAAACTAATAATGTGATAAATAGAAAATGGAAGTATACTTCCAATTCTTGGTAAAAATCTGAAAAATGGAAGTATACTTCCAATTCTTGGTAAAACTTTGAAAGATAAAGCAGTCACTAATTTTTATGGAAAATTCTATAGTTCAGTCATTAAAGTACAAATATTTCTCAGATTTGGAAATGGGATAGCAATCAATGATTTTTTGCACGAAAATTCATAATTAAACTTGGTATAGACCATTATCTAATGCTATAATGGAGTTGTTAAAATTAGTAAGGAGACTAGAAAATGTCATATTATATTCATGCTAAGAAGTTCTTTTTAAAAAACACAACTGAAAACGGTGGCTATCTAGAGGTTACTGATGACGGTAAGTTTGGTAAATTCTTTACTGCTGACGAAAAGAAGCCAGAAGGCAAGATTGTTGATTACTCAGACAAATTTATTGCCCCAGGTCTTGTTGATACACATATTCACGGTTTTGTTGGCCATGATGTTATGGATGACGACTTTGAAAAGTTGAACGAAATGTCAGAAGGCTTGCTTAAAGCTGGTGTAACTTCATGGTTACCTACAACTTTGACAGCTTCACATGATCAACTAAAACATATCTGTCAAACAATCGGTGACAATTATAAGAAGGCCACTGGTGCTAAGATTCAAGGTATTCACTTCGAAGGACCTTTCTACACAGAGAAACACAAGGGTGCCCAAAATCCTAAGTACTTCAGAGATCCTGATGCCGAAGAATTCAAAGATTGGCAAGATGCCGCTCACGGTATGATTAAGAAAATTTCTATTGCTCCTGAAAGAAAAGGTGCTCCAGAATTCGTTAAGGCCGTTGCTTCAGATGATGTTGCTGTTTACCTAGGTCACAGTGATGCTACATTTGAACAAGCTAAAGCCTGTGTTGAAGCTGGTGCTACTGGATTTACACATACATATAACGGTATGAGTGGTTTGAACCATCGCCTACCTGGTATGGTTGGCGCTGCACTTTCAATGCACTTAGTTGACGATGAATTAATCTGTGATGGACATCACGTTAACCCATTTGCTGCTAGAATTGTTATTGAAAAGAAGGGTGCAGAACATGTTGCCCTAATCACTGACTGTATGCGTGCCGGTTTGATGCCAGATGGTAACTATGTATTGGGTGAATTACCAGTTGTAGTTGCTAACGGAACAGCAAGATTAACAGATGAGACACATAACCTTGCCGGTTCGATTCTCTTGCTTAAAGACGCTATTAAGAACGTTGTTGACTGGAACATTGCTACAGATGAAGAAGCCGTTGAAATGGCCAGTTATACAGCTGCTAAGAGTTCTAAAGTTGCTGACAAGTGTGGTATTATCGCTGACGGTAGAGATGCAGATTTCATCGTTCTTGATGATGATATGACATTGTCAGAAACTTATCTTGATGGAGTTTCTAGATACCAAGCGTAGTTAGAGAGTGGAGGACGACCGCTTAGATTTCGAGCATTTTCGTATCTTTGTGAATTGCACGCTGAACTTTGCGGGCAGTTTACAAAGATATGAAAAGCGGAAGAAATTGGCCCGTGTAACTCGTTTTAGATCCACTGCCCATATAAAACTAAACAAACCGATAAAATAATCACAAGAATCCCATGAAACCGAGGATACATATTGTACTCTCGGTTTTTTTGTACCTTGTATATTGTTGTATACTCTACTTATTGGAGGATTACTATGGATAAAAAAATTATTGCTCATAGAGGAATACCAACCTTGGCTCCAGAAAATACGATGGCTGCTTTTAATGAGGTCGTAAACCATGATGTTAAATGGATCGAAACTGATTTAAGTATTACTAAAGATGAAAAGGTATTTGTGATTCACGATGACAAATTGAATCGTACAACTAACCAATCGGGATCGATCGAAACGGTTAATAGCACTACAGTTGAAACTGCTGACGCCGGATATTGGTTTGCCGAAAAGTATCGTGGAGAAAAGGTTCCAACACTAGATCAATTGATTGATTTTCTTAATATCCACAAAATAAATGCTAATATCGAGCTAAAGGGTGTTGTAGGGGACAACGCCAATTATTTGGCCGACAGATTAGTTGAAAAGTTTTCGAAAGCTTTGGAAAGATTGGACGATCATGTCGAATTGATTATCTCTAGTTTCAATCCAATTATGCTTGAGAAGATGTATAAATTAAGACCTGAATTGAAATATGCTGTTTTGTTTAGTCGAGTAACTTTGGGTGATGACTGGAATTTAGTTATGCAAGCTTGCCACGCTAAAATTGTTCATCCAGATAGTTCAGGTTTAACTGAAGATAAAGTAAAACAAATGAAAGCTTATGGGTATGAAATCAATGTTTGGACAGTCGATGACATCAATCGTGCACAACAATTATTGAGTTGGGGTGTCGATGGAGTAATTACAAACATTGCTGATAGAATGAGTTTCTTAGAAAAATAAATACAAAATGACCTCGGGATTCAGTGCACAGACTGAATTTTATCCCGAGGCCTTTTTGTCTAGACTAAGTTGTCTTTTCGGAGGATTCATTATGAAAATTAATAGCTTACTGGTTTTTAAAAGGGGCAGAAGTTTACTCCAAATACAATATTTATGAATTAACATGGATCGATATTGCAAAACTCAAAATTGTTTTTGATTTTGCCTCATCTCGATTCAATTTAGTTTGTAAAACTAATCCCATTCATTACAACCACCTTGACTGCGACCTTTTTAAGTCGCGAATGTTTTGGTAGATGTAAGCTCATTTTCGTGAGACTCCGAAGAAGAGGAATTACTCTAGTTCGTTTCTTTTCTTCTTACTATTAAGTATAAACATTTTTTGGTGTTATCCAATCTAATACGTATGTATCATACCGTTTGTACAATGCAATTAGGGCGCTTGTTTGACTGTCCATGTGATATCGGCCGAATAGTTTCCAGGAATCAGATTTGTGGCGTTATCAACATGTAAAAGCAGTCCGTGGTCTCTATCCCAGTGAATGGAATCAAGTGGGAAAAGTGGTCTAGAAGTAGCAATTAAAGTTTTATCCTTTATATTTTTAACACTACCATCAGAATCATAGATAAACAGATGGAACGGCAGAATCTTTTTATCTCTATCCAAGAAATTTGAGGTTTGTTGCAGATATAGTGTGACAGCTTTTGAAGTATCTATTCGTTGGTCATCAACTGTAATTGGTGTACCAGAGGATGTTCGATGTTTTATAACATCTTTTTCGAAAAGAGTTATAGGTTCAAATATAATACTTTGAGGGTGAAGTTCAATCCGGTTGGTAACAAACGTGAAACTCAATTCAGAACTTTTAATGATGGTCTTTTCACCCATATTTGTATATGAATAAGTTGGATTAAATATCAATGTTTGTTTTTTATCAATAATTGGAGCATGAATGCTTATATCAAAGGTTCTGGTTTCTTGTGGTTTTAAGGATAGTATTTCAAAGTTAAGTTTTTTAACGTCTCCATCTAATTGAGTCGGAGAATCTTTGATTTCAGTACCTTTGTTGGGCATTAAAATATGACTAGAATCTGTTTCAGTATTCTGGGGTACCAAAAGAGTTAACTCTGAACTACCAATGGTTTTTTTACCATGATTGCTAAGTACGATATGATAAGCTATTTGGTCTCCTGATTTAATGTTATTTAAGTGGTTTGTATTTTGTGGGTCCTTGGAAAAATAATCTTCAACAGTAACTGAGAAATCGACATTATAATCTTTAGTTGGATTAACAATTAATTTTGCCGGGTTAGTCGTATAGCTTTGTTCTTTATTATTAATTGATGTTTTAACAGTTGCTTGATATAAGTCGCCATCATCGGAAAAGGAAACATCTGAAGTTTCAAAACTAAATTTACTATCGGATTTATTTAAAGAAGAAATATCTTTAAATTTATCGGCACCTTTTTTCTTACGTTGCCAGATAATATCAATATTGTCAGTATCTATTCCTCTATTGGAATTCTCCATCCCTTGAAGTTCAAATAGAGCTGATTTTCCGAAAGAAACGTGGGTATCTAATAAACCGCCACCTATTTTGATTTTTTTTGTTGCGTGAGCAAGCTCTGTTTCAGGTAGGTTATGATTGGCGGCGGCATGTATTTCAATCTCTCCCGATTTATTATTTTGATCTGAAACTAGATTGGCAGTAACTTTTCCATCGTCATCAATCTTTGCCAAATCCCCATCATTTTGGTTTAGTGACCATTTTACTTGTTCAGTGGAATTGTCTGGATTGACTAGGGCAAGGGCATAAGTAGAGTTATTATTGAAAAAATTCTTTTTATTGTATATGTAATCGGAATTAGTATCGAGAGTGATGGTGTCAACCTTAATTCTGTTAGGTGTGACAGTCACTTTAGCTACTTTGGTGTAAATATAATGGTTTAACCAAAAAGTGGAGTAACTCATTCGTAGTTGAAACCAATAAATTCCTTTTTCTGTGGGTCTGAACGAGAGATGCTTTGAATTAGATTTTTTAGGGTCAATTGATTGCCACTTATCAGTTTCGGAAGCCTCAAACCATTGATAGCGGAGGGGAGAACCGAAACCAGCGCTTACGTCACCCAAAGATCTTTCACCATCGGCAGATATATTAACTGAATCACCCAATGTAATATTATAATTGTCATTAACCTGTTTTATTATTCCAGTACTAGTGACCAAGAGGCCCATTCTTTTAGACATAGGTGAAGGTACTCCGTATCCATCTGGTGCATCGGTGATATATGTAGGGGCAGTCTTAGTAGTGAAGTCGTTGACTGATAAAGCCATTAAAATTGGCAAAAATGAAAGTAATAGAGCTATTTTTATTCCCCGTTTCAGACCAGCAGATGAAAGCATAATATTTTCTCCTATAATAAAATCTATACCAATATCAATAATATAGGAAAATCAAAAATGGGGAAAGTAAATATTACAAGTTAACTTTTAATTTCAGATTTACCTATCTAAAGGTTGAAAGTTTGATGCTTTATGCCGTTTCCAGAGCTGAAAGTATTCATATGCTGCGCGGTACGATTCGAGCCAAATGGCGGTCTCGAATCTCGGTTGAAGCCTCGCAAAACCCGCGAGTCTTCAACACGCCCGGTGGCGTAAGGACTAAAGTCCTAACGCCACTTTCGCTGCAAATAAATACTCTCAGCTCTTCCAACTAAGTTACTTTTTCATGGCAGTAACAAATAAAATGAAAATTTCTGCTTATTTAAATAAATTTGTTCTAGTCTTGTAACAACAATAGTTTTATTATTTTTTTACCTTTCAACCTTTAGTTTACCTATAAGGACAAAAGATTGAAGGTTTAGGTAAGTATGCCGTTTCCAGAGCTGAGAGTATTCATTTGCTGCGCGGAACGGCCCGAGCCAAAGAGCGGTCTCGAGACTTCAACACGCCCGGTGGTGTAATTTAAAGCACTAACGTCACTTTCGCTGCAAATGAATACTCTCAGCTCTTCCAACCAGGTTGTTTTTTTATGGCAGAAACAAATAAAATTAAAAAAATTAAAACCTCTGCTTATTTAAATAAATTTGTTCTAGGCCTGTAATAACAATGTTTAGATTAATTTTTCACTTTTTAACCTTCAGTTAAGAACAATAAAAAGAAGTTGTTTTTCACCTAGCGCATGGACCCAAATGAGTGTCTGGTGTCCAAAGTGAAAAACGACTTCCTTTTTTATTATCACTAATTATCGAAATGTTTTTACTCAAAATCTGACGATGTTCTGTCGCGTTCTCCGTATTGTTAGTCTTTATAGACTATTTTCAAAATGCCAAATAATCGAAGTAGTGTATTTCCCAGCAAAGAGAGGGCTGTCATCAACATGCAGTAACAATCCGTCGGCCTTATTCCAACCAATTGACGCTAATTCATCTCCAGCTTGAGAAGATGAAACTGGTATTTTATCATTGATAATATTTTGGAATGAGCCATTTTGGTAATAGCGTAGACTCACGGGTAGCACGGCTCCGGAGGTTTCATGAGTGAATTCATCTTGCTGTGAAACATAGACATTCATGGCATCTTTAGTACGTCGATTATCGGAAATATCAACGATGTTATTGGGATTATTGATTTCGTCGGGACGATATTTAAGAATATTTTTTTTGTAAGCAATGAGCGTTCCGTAATCAATATTTTTAATGTTAGTTTCGATTTGATTGGAAATATAATTTATGACTTCGTTGCGTGCTTCTCTTCGATAAAGATTACCGTCATTATCAGTTCCATAAACGTAAGGTGTTGATTTAAAGGTGTCTTGCTGAGTGATATTTTGAACCGTTGTGTTAACTTCAATTTTTACATCAGCGTTGGTATTTATATTGCCAATACTCATGACTAAATTATCGGAATTATCGTCATCTTCAGGGATGATTTCATATTGGTCCTCAGCTAATTCTTCACCATTCATAAGAATCTGATTAACTTTGGTACCTTGTCGCATCGGAATTACATAGTACCCATTTTTCAATAATCCTTCAGAACTTTGATTAGTTAAGGTGTTATTGTACGTAATATTGTCTTCGTTAACTACATTATTAAGCAGTAGATCGGTGTCATCAGAGTCCGTATATGTTTCGTTATTCAAAGTATTATCAATGTCGATATCTGGTTCTCCGGACGGAATAACCGTTAATTTGGCTTTATTTGAGGTAATTGTTTTGGTAATTTTACCTGACTTTAAAGTGATAACTGCCTGATAATATGATTCATCATCGTCCATACTGGCAACTTCAGTAACATAAGTCGTACTATCACCGCTAGCCACCTTGACTTTCTTATTAGAACCGGGCAAATACTTGTACCAGTCGATCGTAATTGTACCAGTATCGTCATCATCTTCATCGCCATCGCCACCAGTATTTCCTTTTAGGGTGTATGTAGCGCTTTGACCGGATTTAACTGTTTGATCGTCAAGTCCACCACCGATTTCTACTGTAGTTGAACCAGAAACTGATTTTCCATCATTGTTAACGATAGTCGCAGTTGCTGTGACAATACCCGAATTACCCTTGTTATTGGCCACAATCTGACCATCTTCGTCAATAGTGGCTAAACTTGAATCATCAATTGACCAAGTAAGCTTTCCCGTAGCATTAGCTGGGTTTGGCTTGGCGTGAGCAAAGGTGGTATTTGATAATTCGTCACTTGTATTGTAGAGGTAATCATCATCAACTATGACATCAATCGATAGTGCATCCACTGGTTCGGAGAGCGCATGAACAGCAGTCACTTGAGAATAAAGGTGTGTTTTCAGATACCAAGTGATGTATTTATAGTACTGTGTATCCAGTTGATACCAGGTTGTTCCCGGTTCAGTCGGAGTAACAGTGAAATTCTTTTTTTGACCATTGTCATTTTTATCAACTTCGGTCCAAATCAAACCGTCAGTCGTTTTCCACCAGCGAAAGTGGATACCGTCAAAAGCACCGGTAATAGCCGACCAAACTGAACGTCCAGTATTTGTACGAATTGTTACTGGATCATCAACAAGGGTGTAGTAGTCCGCCTGAGGCTGTAAATCGTAACCACTGGTCAGCCAAATACCGATAAACTTTTTAGGAGTTTTGGTCGGTTTGAAATTAGGCTTAACAACGATTTCTTCATCATCAGCCTTGATTTTGTGATCAGTGGAGGCTGTTACCACCATTAGCAGAGTGATAGGGAATAGTATAAGTAGCAGTGATTTTATAATTGTTTGGGTATATTTGTGATGTTGCATAGGAGCACCTCCAATATACTGTGCAATATAATTATATCGGATAATGTTTAAACAAATAGTGAATTATTTGTAAAATTATTTATTGTATTTTGAGTAAAATACTTCTGGAAGCGGAACAATTAATTAATAAAAACTAAAGGTTTAGTTAAGTATGCCGTTTCCAGAGCTGAGAGTATTCAATTGCTGCGCGGAACGGCCCGAGCCTGGGAAGCGGTCTCGAACCTCGGTTGAAGCCTCGCAAAAACCGCGAGTCTCCAACACGCCCGGTGGTGTAATTGCTAAAGCAATAACGCCACTTTCGCTGCAAATGAATACTCTCAGCTCTGGAAACTAGTTTATTTAATAGCTGGAACAATAAAACGTAGATTTCTGAGTATTTAAATAAATTTTTTCTAGGTCTGTAATAGCAATCGTTAGATTAATTTTTCATTTTTCACCTTTCAACCTTCAGTCAAAGACAAAAAAAGATGGTCATAAATCGTAAAAATTCGATTTGTGACCATCTTTTTTAGAAAATGTAAGTTAATGAATAATTCATAAGTATTACTGTTTGAACTTCAATCGTCTTATTTAACTCGTGGACGTAAAGTATAAGCCATAATCAATGAAACAACTGAGGTGATTAGTAGAACGTAGAAGCTCATTCCGAATGAACGACTAGCGTTAACAACTACTTGACCAGTGATGGCTGACGAATTAACTAAGCCTGCATTTAAAGCCGCATAGAGAGCTGCATAGAGAATTGTTGGTAAGAAGGTAAAGATTCTAACCAAACGGATGCTACCACGTGATCTGAAGCAACCAGCTATCAAAGCGATGACTGGTGAAAGAAAACAAATCAAACGAATAGCTGAAAAACCATTGGTGATCCAAGTTGGCTGTGCACCCAAGTTATTGGCAGTGTAGTTAGCAGCATTGGCGATGGTCCCAGAAAGTGAAAGTCCATCTAAGAATGGTCCCGCAACAGAAGCGATAAATCCGATAATTGATGAGAAAATAATGATTTTTTGAGTTGTCGTTTTATGGTTTGGTTTGAGACGATCAGCCGGATTTTCAAATTTATCACGACGGTCCTTCTTTTGCTTAGCAGGACGTTCATTATAAGTTTCTGTCTTTGGATTGGAATTACTATTAGAATCTTTCTTCAAAGATGTCTCACGTTTCAGAGCTTTATTAGCCCCTAATTCATTGCCGTGACGCAATTGTGAAAGCAAGAACCACAAAATAATTACGATGGCTAAGGCAATATAACCGTAATTTCTTTTAAAGACTAAAAGGATGGCTGCAATTATGATTGCAAAGATACTGACATAGGCATTATTCTTCGCAAATTTCATCATATTGTGCACGAAACCATCATTAGGATCGACAGCTTCAGCCTGACGTTTAGCATCAGCAGCCCGTTTTTCAGTCTCAGTTGGTCCAAAGGGATTGCCAATTGGATCTTTAATAGGGTCGTCAAAGGTCTTTTTAAAGTTATCCTCATGTTCAACGCTCTTATAAGGCTTTTGGGAGATAGGATTGAAGTCGTTTTTACTATAAACTTGCGTCTTATCATCAACAGGTTCAGAAGCACTCGACTTGCTGAAAGATGAACGATTTGAACTTTCAAAAGTCTTCATGGCAGGTTCTGGATCAGGACGAACTGGTTCGGGTTTTCGTTCTGCGACAGGAGCCTGTTTAGGTTGATTAGCAGATCCATATTCACGTTCTTGAGCAGGTGCTTGTTGTAGGTGAGGCTTTTCAGCTGGTTCTTCTTGATTCAATTCATTTTCAATTTCAGATAATGATCTAACTGAGTCATCATCCTTTTCATTAGTTGTATCTTCAGTGTTTTTCTTTTTAAGAGCCCAACCACAGTTATCACAGAATTTTTGATTCGGTTCTACTTTGTGGCCACAATTTGGACAAAACATATACGCATTCCTCCAGTATGTTGACAAAATAAGTATACAAGACAACTCTTTCTATAGGAAGACATTAGGTGAAAGTTCACAGAAAGGTCACATGTTGTATATCCGAAACTCAATTATACAAAATTTTCCTAAACTTTGCTTAAATTTCTTTTGTTGAGTTCTGGAAACTAGTTTATTTTTTTAATTGTAGGAACAATAAAACGAAGACTTCTGATTATTTAAATAAATTATCTAAAGGTTGATGAGTTGTGCCGTTTCCAGAGCTGGCAGTATTCATATGCTGCGCGGTACGATTCGAGCCAAAAAGCGGTCTCGAATCTTAGGTTGTTTGAAGCCTTACCAAAAAACGGTAAGTCTCCAACACGCCCGGTGGTGTAAGGACTAAAGTCCTAACGCCACTTTCGCTGCAAATGAATACTGCCAGCTCTTCCAACTAATTTATTTTTCATGGCAGTAACAAATAAAATGAAAATTTCTGCGTATTTAAATAAATTTGTTCTAAGCCTGTAACAACAATGGTTATATGAGTTTTTCACCTTTCAACCATAATAACAATAAAAAAAATCCCCTAACTGTAGTTAGAGGATTAATTCTTTGTTATTCATCTGTCAATGAATCACGAGGATCCAATTTAGCAGCACGTCTTGAAGGTGCTAGAGCGGCCAACAAACTGATGACAATACTGATAACAATACCGAAGATAAAGTTACCTGGGGAGATTGACACGATTGTTGCCTTAAAGGCACTTTGAGCAATGGAATTGGTTCCCATCTGAGCTAGCCAAGCAATTATCGAAGCGAAGACACCTGACAAGAGTCCAATCAAGAACGACTCGGAAATGAACATATTCCTGATATCTTTCTTTCTGGCACCGATAGCACGGAGGATACCAATTTCTTGAGTACGTTCGGAAACACTGATGTAAAGAACTACGATGATCATGATAGCTGAGACAAGTAGAGAAATACCGGCAATAGCTGCTAGCACGTCAAAGGCTAATCTCAAGTAAGTATTCAATGAATCGATAATAGCGCCGACACCGGTAATGGTATACCTGTTTTGTTTCTTCTTATCGATAGTTGTCTTGTATGACTTAACTTTTTCTTGAACGGCTTTAACATTCAATGTGTTGTTGACAGTCAATGTTGTGAAATTAGGCTTTATGGCAACATTGGCGTCCTTAGCAGCTGATTCCAAAGTGTTATAAGTTACAGCTGATGAACCAGATTTGATGATACCGGAAACTTTCAAGTTCATTGTGATTTGAGTTGGATGATTATTCTTATCAAGACTTGTAACGTACATCTTGACTGTCTTGCCGACCATATTCTTGTAATTATTCTTATCTAGTTTTTGTGCGTCAGACTTTAATAATATAATCTGATTACTGCCCGGTTTCGAACCTTTAGTAATGTCATCGGGCTTTTCAGTCGCGTTCCAAGTTTGGAAAAATTGGACTGAGACATTCTTATTATTGAAGTTAACCTTTGGTGATTGTGCAAAATAAGCTTTTTCAACTTTTTTAACATTTTTGATTTTTTTGAACCGATTAATATCAGAACTACTCATATTAATACTGTTAGAATCAGTATTGTCACGTGAAACTGTTTTGGTTACTTGAATAGCATTGGGATTGACTTGTTTAGTCATTTCGCCATTGATATAACCAGTGATACCAGAACCGAGACCGAGCATAAAGATAACTGAGAAAATACCGATGGCGGCACCAATAATGATTAGGATATTTCGCCCTTTGGTATAACGCATGTGTTCCCAAGCCAAACGGAAAGTATCGCCAAAACTCAAGTGAGTGATTTTCTTTTCGGCTGGAGTTTCATTAGGAATAGAGTATGAATCACGTAATTTCTTATCAGAGTCGACTTTACCATCTTGTAAGTGAACTACTCGAGTTCCGTAGTCAGCAACGATTTGCGAGTGGGTAACGGCAATAACTAATTTGCCTTCTTTGGCAATTTCATCCAAAATCTTCAATACTTCTTCAGTATTTTCAGAATCCAAGGCACCAGTAGGTTCATCAGCAATAATAATTTCAGGATCATTGGCTAAAGCACGAGCAATAGCAACACGTTGTTTTTGACCACCAGATAATTGATTGGGATGCTTGTCAAGATGTTCAGAAAGCCCAACTTTAGCTAAGAGTGATTTAGCACGGTCAGTACGTTGTGCTTTGTTCAATGAAGACATTTCCAATGGCACCATAACATTCTCTAAAATCGTCAAGTGACTTATCAAGTGGAAACTTTGGAAAACAAAGCCAACAGTGTGACTACGATAGTTATCTAGCGCCTTGTCAGAGCCCTTCTTTAATGATTGACCATTAACAAAAATATCACCTTGGAATTGAGAATCTAGGCCACCGATAGTGTTTAGTAAGGTAGTTTTACCACCACCTGATTCACCAAGAATCGAAACGAATTCGCCACGGTCAAGCTTTAGATCAATACCCTTTAAAACTGGAAACTCTTGTTTATTTAACATAAATGATTTCTTTACGTTCTTCAACTCAAGTAAGGTCATTTAGTTACCCCTCTTCTGTCATATTAGCAAGCATTGTAATACATACACATTTTATTGTAAATTTATTTCTATTTTTTTAGAAATTTATTGCTTGTGCTAAATATGTTTGTTTATTTTTCAACAGTTAAAAGTATATAATTATTTCTTTTTTGGGGTAATTGAGAATGGTCATAAGTTTATTATGACTTTAGTCATATGGCGGCTTGCCGCCGGATGGTGACAGGAATTTTTACACGCTATGGGGACCGGCCCGAGCCTGAGGAGCGGTCTCGAACCTCGCTTTTGAGCCTTGCAAGTTCGGCAAGTCTCAAAAGTCCCGTGGTGTAATGGCTAAAGCCATAACGCCACCTTCAGAGCGTGTAAAATTCCTGTCACCATCCGGCTCTATTATTGGGGAGGATGATTGGTTACTGTTTTCGGCGGTGGATAGAGCCTTCCGACTAATTAATTGTTCTTGCAATTTGCGGTTATTAATTGAATCTGAAGGTTGAAAGTTTAGTTAGGTATGCCGTTTCCAGAGCTGGCAGTATTCATATGCTGCGCGGAACGGTTCGAGCCTCGGTTGAAGCAATTACACCACTTTCGCTGCAAATGAATACTGCCAGCTCTTCCAACTAATTTATTTTTTCATGGCAGTAACAAATAAAATGAAAACTTCTGCGTATTTAAATAAATTTGTTCTAAGCCTGTAACAACAATGGTTATATTAGTTTTTCACCTTTCAACCTTTAGATTGAATGTAAAAATATGCGAATTCTTTATATCCAGCGTATTTTAAAATGTAATTGATGCGAATAGCACTAAGCGTTAGTGTATCTAAAATATTCAGTAAAGAAATAAAAGAGACGGAAGAGCTGAGAGTATTAACCAGCTGTGGGTGTGGCGTTACGGCTTTAGCCGTTACACCACCGGGCGAGTTTGGAGACTTTCCGGTTTATGGAAAGCCTTCAAACCGAGGTCCGAGACCGCATTTTGGCTCGGGCCGGTCCGCATAGCAGGTTAATACTCTCAGCTCTGGAGACGGGAACCCCTATTCATACTTTTTCATAAACAAAGCCACTTCAGTACGATTGCTTAATTGAAGTTTTTCAAATATATTCGTGACATAATTTTTGACTGTTCCTTCTGATAAAAACAATATGGTGCTTATTTCTTTGTTACTCTTTCCATCAGCAATTGCCTTAGCAATTTCTAATTCTCTAGATGTTAGTGATTCGATCATGTCCTGCTGGGAATTATTTTGTAAACCTGCTACTAAGCTATCACTGAGTTGACTGCCGATGATTGATTCGTTGTTGTAGACTTTTTTGATGTCAGCAATTAATTCTTTGCTATCGGTATCTTTGAGAAGGTAACCATTGGCACCGTTTTTTAAACCTTGGAAAATATATTCGTAGTCGTTGAATGTTGTCAGAATCAGAATTTTGACGTTGGGATAATCTCGATGGATGATTTTAGTTGCTTCAACACCATTTAGGATTGGCATTTTAATATCCATCAGCACAACATCACAGTCGTTATTTTTTAAGTAGTCAACGGCTTCTTGACCATTTTTGGCCTGAAAAGCAATTTCGATATCGTCGTCAAATCCTAAAACAAGGCTCAATCCTTCTCGAACGATGGCTTGATCATCCGCAATAATCATTTTAATCATTAGTTTTTTCTCCAATTGGAATGGTGATGTCAGTCGTGAAACCACTTGGCTTATTGGTTCCAAATTTAACTTGACCA
The DNA here is from genome assembly GCF_005404815.1 of Companilactobacillus huachuanensis. GTDB lineage: Bacteria > Bacillota > Bacilli > Lactobacillales > Lactobacillaceae > Companilactobacillus > Companilactobacillus huachuanensis. The sequence continues at coordinate 62,064 of NZ_BJDF01000008.1, read as the reverse complement.
TTCAGTTTTTTAACACGTTCTTTGATGCCGTTGATACCATTTGAGGCAACGATACTTTGAGCATCTAAACCATTATTTTTAAGAGTCAGCGTCAAAGTATCATCAATTTTACGTAATTTAATTGTAATTAGGGAACTGTGACCATGCTTGATGCTGTTGGTGATGAATTCCTGACATGTTTTGTAAATCAAATCTTTAACAGAAATATCTAAATTATTGACGTTAAAATACATCTGAAGGTCAACTTTGACCTCATCGGTCACTGAAATAGAACTCTGTAATTCCTGCAATGCTGTCGTAAGATCAGCTAGCTCTTTGGTCTCATTTAGTTCGTTGACGGTTTCTCGTAATTCGACCAAACTGTGATCAATTATCTCTTTGGATTTATCGAGAATTTGATGTGATTTTTCGGGATCCTTATCGATGACTTGATTTAAGGCATCCAAATGTAGTCGCAGTCCAATCAATGAATGTCCCAACATATCGTGTAAATTTTGCGAAATTCGTTGGCGCTCTTCGATCAAAGTTAATTCTTTGATTTTACTAGAGTAGTCCTGCAATTGGTCAACTTTGGTCATTAATTCTTTATTCAGAGTATCAATAGCTCGATTTTTTTCAATCAAATTTAAATATAGATAGGAAATCAGATAAGTACTCCAGAATTGAACGGTGTATGGCGAGAGAATCAATTGGACATAGCCAGTCCATGAACTATAATTCAAGTTTAGTGAAGTTGGAATCGTGATAAATCCAAAGAATATTATAAAAAGCAGGATAATGATGTGTTTGGGCCTGGGATTTTGTTTAACGGTATATTCGGCTACCGTAACGATGAGAAAGTAATAGTAGACAACGAGTGCGGTTTTAGGGTCAGCAAGTTGAATTAATCCTAATAAAATAAAATTAAGGTAGCTAAAATATTCAAAGTATTTCTCGTTGAGATGTCTATTGAAAGGGCTAAAAAATATAAATTCTGAAAAGATGGCAAAAGTTAGAATACTTAAATAGAAAATTTTCGTGGGTGGGTTGAAATTTCTGATGGAGATTTCGGCGATAACAATCAATAAAATGAGGAATCGCAGGTAAAAACCAGCATGTGTTTTAAATTTCATCTTAATTTTCCTTTGTGGTTAATAATTTGTTTAAATAATCAGAAGTTTTAATTTGGAAGATGGTTAGTTACAGGATACTATTTTTAAGGGCGCAAAAAAACCTCATACATTTGGGAAGATGTATGAGGAAAACGATTGTTGGTTTTGTATTAGTCAAACTTTAAGGTATGGAAATGTTACACACTGGAAATGACAGGGGAGAACAGGCTGGATTTGTAAGAGGTGAGGTTCGTCTCCCCTGCAAGCTAATTATAACTAATTCGAATTTAACATTACCAACCTAGTTTGATATAACGAGATATTAAGCTACTGATTATTCAGTATAAATGGCCTTTAATTGGGCTAATTTATCGGCATCAATATCCAATGCTTTATCCAAATAGTTCTCGAAACTGCCGTAATAATGTTCGATAGCTTGAAAAACTGATGTGATACTTTCGAGATCACCTTTGGTCATATTCATTTGATTGACGTCTTGATTACCATCTTTATCATTCAAAATGTTATCAATCGTCTGGTCATTTTCGTACATTAAATTGGTCATTAAGTAATCTTTGGTGATAATTTCATCGTCGACGCCAAGGGCTTTGAGAATCAAGAGGGCTCCGATGCCGGTTCTGTCCTTACCGGCAGCACAGTGGAAAAGTAATGATTGTTCAGGTTGATTATTATGCAACATTAAATCAAAAAATAATTTATATGCTTGTTGACCGTGGGTATCGAGAACAACGCTTTGATAAATCATGCCCAAATAGCTATAATTCCCTTGATTAATAATGCCGGCCAACTTGTCGCCATTACCCTTGAGTGGGTAAACTGGATCCGAATAAATTTTGTAAAAATCAGAAGTGGTGTCTGCCCAGTTACGTTGTTCATCGTTGGAACGGAAATCAACAACATACTTTAAACCGTAATTTTTAAGGTAGGCTAAAGATTTTCCTGTTAAATTACTTATATCCCCTGAACGTAAGAGTTTATTATATTTAATTGTCGTACCATCTTTAGTGGGATATCCACCAAGTTCACGTAAATTTATGGCACCTTCAAGATTTAATATGCGTTTCATTTTTTTCTCCTCCCCGAGTCGTTGCGTATTTTAGGTCATTAGAAGTAAAATAAATACTAAGGTGATTTATGGTGAAGAATAAACTTTCAATTATTATGACAGCTTATAATGTGGCTAATTATATTTCTAGCTCGATTGATTCAGTAGTTGCTCAGACTAATCAGAATTTCAATTTAATTATTGTGGACGATTGCTCAACAGATCAAACTCAGAAGATAATCCAAGTTTACGAAAAAAAATACGATTGGATATCTGTTGTTTGCCATACCGAAAATTCCGGAGTCTCTGCAGCGAGAAATACCGGACTTTCGAAAGCAGACGGTGAGTTGGTAACATTTATTGATGGCGATGATTGGGTCGAACCCGATTATGTGGACCATTTTTTGAGAATCTTCAATGATGAAGATGTCGATATGGTCACTTGCGGTTTTTTCAATCAGAATGAAAATGGCAAGATCAAAAATAAAATTGCTAAACGTCAAACAAATATTGTCGGTCGTGATGAGGTTATCAAGCAGATAATCAAAATGACTGGAACCGTAATGGGCTATACATGGAATAAGGCGTATATTCGCTCAATTATTGCAGAAAATAATCTCTCATTTCAAACTGATTTAGATTTGATGGAAGACCAAGTATTCAATGTTGAATATGCGACGGTTGCTAGAAAATTTTATCTGGACAATGTTCCGTTGTATCATTACATTTCTCGTAAAGGCAGTATTACACAAAAGTTTGCTGTAGAAAATGTCCGCGATGTCGGAGTAGCTAGAATGAAGGTTTATAAAGCTATTCGGGATAGCACTCGAAATGAGAAGGACCAGATTTAGGCTCACTGTTCCAACAGAATGGTGGACTAGAGTTATAAATTATTTTGAGTTTTCAAAAATATATAAATAGTGGGTAAGCTGAGCAGAGTGCTTGGCTTTTTTTGCGTTAACGGGAAAATCCATTTTATTACTTATGATTTTTAGTTCCTAACTAAAGGTTAAAAGTTAATATAATCATTGTTGTCACAAGTCTAAAGCTAATTTATTTAAATATGCAGAATTGTTGTTCCCTGCATTAAAAAATAAACTAGTTGGAAGAGCTGAGAGTATTCATTTGCAGCGAAAGTGGCGTTATTGCTTTAGCAATTACACCACCGGGCGTGTGGAAGACTCGCGGTTTTTGCGAGGCTTCAACCGAGGCTCGAGACCGCTTTCTGGCTCGTGCCGTTCCGCGCAGCAATTGAATACTCTCAGCTCTGGAAACGGCATACGTAACTAAACCTTCAACCTTTAGTTCATATAATAAAATGTGAACCAATGGATAAAGTTTAGTTAAATCAAACTAAGAATAGCATTCAATACGGAGTTATGCTTGCAAGAAAATTTTGAAAAACTATCCCAAAGAACTATCCTAAAGAACCACCAATTAAATATGTAATAGACATGGTAGCAATGCCGACTAAAAGGTTTCTCAAGATGCCCTTAAAGCGATTGGAATTTCCTAAGGTGGCACTAGCATATCCAGTACATGTTAATGCCAGAATGACGGCACCGATGGTTCCAGTGACTTTATAAGGATAGGGAATAAAGGTTATTGATAAGAGTGGCAATAGTGATCCTAAGATGAATGAACAGAAGGAAGAAATCGCGGCATTCCAAGGGTTAAAATAATGTTGTACTTCAATATTACATTTAGATTTTAAAGTGACATTCAAAGCATCATTTTTCATTAATTGGCTGGCCACTTTTTGGGCAAGTTCAGTTGTTAAACCTTCGTTTTCATAATGACGTGTCAAATTTTCCAGTTCACCCTGATAATCATTTTCGATACTTTGATTTTGTAATTTGGTCATTGTTTTTTGTGTATCGCGTTGAGTGCTGACGGAAACAAACTCTCCACCACCCATTGATAATGCTCCGGCAAACATACCTGAGATTCCGGCAATAAAGAGGGCGGTTTGACTCTGTTGAGCACCAGCAACACCAATAACAATTCCGGCAACAGAAACAATTCCATCATTTGCTCCTAACACCCCGGCACGGATGATATTAAGCTGTTCAGATAGATGGAATTTGTTAATCAGATTTTTGGGTAGTGAATCGTTTGTAGTGGTAGATATCGTTTTCATAGTAATAAAGGACTCCTCGTTTTTAAAAATTGATAATTCTCACACGATTTTTAGTATAGCTTGAGATGAGGAGTTTATATATAGATTTATTAATAAAAAAATATAATAGTCAAAAAATGCAGGTCATTGAGATGAAAAGTTTATACTATTCAATAGTTAAGGAATATATCGATTGTGGAGGAGACAATTATGAGAGCAGTTGTAATTAGTAAAGCTGGTGGACCAGAAGTATTGAAGATTGAAGAACGTCCAATGCCTCAGGCAACGGATGACCAATCGGTTATCAATATCAAAGCTTTTGCTGTACATCGTTATGAAGTTTTGACACGTGAGGGTGGCTCGCCATCGGTTAAGTTTCCTAGAGTTATTGGAGTTGAAGCCGTTGGTGAGATTTCAGAGCCTTCTAAGAGTAGTAAATTAACCAAAGGTCAAAAGATTATGGTTGTTAATGGTGGCTTTGGTCGGGCTTTTGATGGCAGTGAAGAAGAATATGCCTTGGTTCCTGATAAAATTATTTATCCAGTTGACTTCGATGGTTCATGGGCTGAATTTGCCAACTATCCTGAAACATTTTACACAGCTTTCGGTGCATTGAAGACTACTAAGTTGCACGCTGGACAAACATTGTTGGTTCGTGGTGGGACGACTGGTGTCGGCATGGCAGCTTTGGTTTTGGCGAAAGCAATGGGATTAAAGGTTACATCAACTACAAGGCGTGAAGAACGCCGTCGGATGTTGTCAGATATGGGTGCAGATGACGTCGTTATTGATCAAGATGGTAAACTGCAAACTGATAAATCATATGACGGATTGTTGGATATGGTTGGCGCTTCAGTTGTTGGAGATTCATTGTCACATGTTAAACGTGGCGGTTACTTTACAACCGTTGGATTGTTAGCAGGCAAGTGGATTTGGGAAAACTTTGATCCATTCGAAAGCCTTGGTGGCAAGTACGCTACTGCATTTGATGGTGTGGATATCAATGATGAAATTGTCACTGAAATGTTTAAGTTGATCAATGACAATCACTTAACAATCCCAGTTTCAAAGGTATTTAAACTCGATGAGATTCAAGCAGCACAAGAGTACATCATGAAACATGACCGTCCAATGGGACAGGTTATTGTTACAACAGATTAAATCTTTTCAGTCTCTCTGACTAGTTTGTTCTTTTATGGATTTAGATTTTTAATAATCTAAAAATGAGTTGTATCACACTTAAATAGTTTATTAGGTGTGACACAGCTCATTTTTTTTAATTTTATAAATTGTTATTGAATGGTTCAGTGCCATCAATGATAACATTCGAATTAGTATCGTAACGCCAACGGACTTTATCAAGGCCAGCGAAGAAATCATTGCCTTCAAAATTACTATTTAGGACGTCAATGAAAGGTTCGTTTTTAGAAAAATCAAGGTTATCGCCATTAACGGTTGATTCACCTTCAACATAGAAATCACTGGATTCATTATTTTGAGTTGAATCAATGGCGAGATTAATAAATGATAAATTAGAGTTTTTTTTCAAAACAATTGAGTAGGAAATGAAGGAATCTTTCAAATAGGCCGTGGAGTTGACCAGAAGAGGTAGGTGTATGTTGGATTTGACTGACATAAGCTGACTATTTTCAAGGGATAGACTAGAAATATTTCGTTGACGATCAGCTTGAATATCGGAATTTTTTAGAGAAATGAATGAATTTGAAGAATAGATTGTGTCCCAGCTAGATTCGTTTGTGCGATTGACGATAACATTGTTGCAATAAAGTTTGGCGCCATCATATAGTGCAAGGGTATTGCCCTTTTCGTTATCATAAGTCAGTAATAAGTTTTCAAGGATTACAGTTGTATTTTCGCCAAAGAATAAACCACAATTTATTTTTGTGGCTTTAGCATTGGCGTATTGGCCTTTGATAGTCAGACTTTTTTTAATTGATAGAAACATAGTTTCTGATGAAAAATATTCGCCAGATTTTAAGACGATTGTGTCACAATTGTCAGCAGTATTGATAGCATTGAAGAATTCGCGGTCGGATTGAACATTAATTGTTTTCATAATTAGCCCCCATGCTTTTGTTTATAAATTAATTATAACAAGTTTATATGACATAATGAGGCATATGATTATTATCAAATGAAAACAGATAATAATATTTTGATAATGATTTTTGATGGATTCATCGTTGTTCTTTGTTACGCATAAACACTTTTACTTATTGAAAGCAGAAGGTATTATGAATAAAGAGATTAAAACAGTGAGGTCAGAGCCTTGAAAAAAATATCTACGCCAATTATTCGGGAAATTTCATATAATAGTTCTGCAATTGATGATTTTGAAAATGAAATCAGAGACGAAAAAAATTCAAAATATTTATTAAGATATCCGACTATTTATATTGTTAATGATGAAGTAAAGCCTAATAAATATTCGGTTTATGTTGGTGAGACAAATAATATTAAGCGAAGAACATCAGAACATCTACAAGATGATTCCAGAATGGATACCTTTTGGAAAAGTATTGACGAATCTGATGATGCAAAAATGTTTTTGATTGGGCATGATCATTTCAATAAATCGTTAACTTTAGATATTGAAAATAAGTTAATGCATTATATGACTGGCGTTGATGCTGTTGAAATTGTGCACAATGGTCGTTCCAATCAACAAGACGAATACTATACATCTGATGAACTGGACCCTATTTTCTATAAAATTTGGAGACAACTAAGACGAATAGATAAAAATCTGTTTCCGGTATTAAGTGTAATTCGTGATTCGGCCATTTTTAAAGCCTCACCGTTTCACAGGTTGACCTCAGAACAGCTAGTTGCTAAAGATACTATTGTTATGAAAATTGAGGAGGCCTTGAATAGAGATAAAGTTGGTCAGTTGATTTTGGTAAAGGGTGAAGCTGGAGCAGGAAAGACCGTTCTTTTAAGCAATCTTTTTTATGATTTGACACAGATGGCAGCCGAGAATGGTGATAATAGTATTTTAAGAGGCAGAACGCAAACGCTTTTAGTTAATCATGATCAACAACTAAAAGTTTATGCACAAATAGCTGATAAATTAGGTATTAGATCTAAGAATAATTCGGAAATTGTTGAAAAACCAACTAAGTTTATTAATGACCATTTAGGCAAAAAAATGGTTGATGTGGTTTTAGTTGATGAAGCACATTTGTTGTGGACTCAGGGTAAGCAATCCTATCAAGGAGAAAACCAACTGGATGATCTTTTGAAATGTGCTCGAGTTGTTGTCGCAGTTTTCGATCCTAATCAGATTTTATCCAGAGAGCAATATTGGGGATTAGATAAACTGAACCGTATGACTCTTGATGCATTAAGTGAAGGTAAATTAGTCGAATTGCACAATCAAATGCGGATTGATGGTAATAAAAATACTGTTGAGTGGATCAGACGGATTACAGATGAGCAACAAATTACTAATATTCCAATGGATAATAAGTATGATTTAAAAGTTTTTAATTCACCAGAAGAACTATATTACCGGTTAAGTAAAAAATCATTGAATGAAGAATCCGGTATTTCAAGATTATTAGCAACTTTCGATTGGAAATATATCGATCAGAAAAAACCGGATAATGGTTACAAATATTGGAATGTGACTGTGGGTGATTTTTCAATGCCATGGAATTTACAATTACCACAAACTAAGGAACAGAAACGTCGTAATAAGGGATTGGCCTGGGCAGAACAAGAACAAACTATTGGAGAAGTTGGCTCAACATTTACGATTCAAGGTTTTGATCTTAACTATGCTGGTGTAATAATTGGTCCGTCTGTAAAGTATCGAGATGGAAAAATCATCTTTGATAAAAGTGCTAGTCAAAATACCAAGGCAAAGCAGAGAAGAACTTATGAAGGACAAAAAATTGATGCATCAGAAACTTTGTTGAAGAATGAGTTAAATGTTTTATTAACTCGTGGAGTGCATGGCTTGTACATATATGCTGTGGATGAACAGTTACAGAATAAATTATTAGAAGCACAGAAAGGGAGATTGTAAATATGACAAAAGAGACCATGGATAAAGTAAACAAATTTCGTGATGATAGAAATTGGCGTCAATATCATAATGAAAAAGATTTGGCTATTTCAATTTCTTTAGAGGCTTCAGAATTGTTAGAGTTATTTCAATGGAAAAAGTCCAATGAAGTTGTATCAAAAAAATCAACTGAATTAAAAGAAGAGTTGGCTGATGTACTGATTTATTCTTATATGATGGCCGATAATTTGGGACTGGATATTGACGAAATTATGGATGAGAAGTTGAATAAGGATAGTGCTAAATATCCTGTTGATCAGAGTTATGGTAAGAATTTGAAATATGATGAATTGAAAGATACTGATAAATTGAAAAAAGGCTCTGAAGATAACAAAGATTGATAAAGCTATGGGGTCAACAAAGTATTGGATGTCCAAGCAAGTATTGGTTCTAAAATTGATGAGTTATCGAAGATTAAAGATATTGTGTTGCGGTGGGACCAAGTTTGTGCTTTTGGAATATTTAATTGCAACGTCGTGATATAATTGTTTCATCTTAGGTTGTTGCAGGCGATACCCAAATTAAACATTGCCGTTGACGTGAAAGGATTCTTATGAGAATAAACGTTTTACAACATACTCCAAATGAAGGACCAGGGATGATTCAAGATTGGTCACAAAAGAATGGTCATGAAATGTATATTTATCATCCTTATCAATTCGGATATTTACCAACTGCTGATGAAACAGACATGCTTGTTATTTTAGGTGGTCCCATGAGTCCCAATGATGACTTACCTTGGATCGAACAAGAACGTGAATTGATTCAAGAATTGATGGATCAGGAAAAGCCTATCTTTGGCGTTTGTTACGGAGCACAACAGATTGTTAAGACCTTAGGTTATGATGTTACCAAAGCTCCAGCTAAAGAAGTTGGCTTTGCGCCAGTTTATCGACGGGATGTAAAGTTTCTTAATATTCCGGAAGAGTTAAACGTTTTACATTGGCATGAGGAAATGTTTGAAATTCCTGCTCAAGCCCAATTGTTATTCTCAAGTGATCAGTTGGAAAATCAAGGATTCATCTTGAATCACCGGATTGTTGGTTTACAGTTCCATTTGGAACCAAAGGCTGATAATGTTCGCGAGATGGTTGTAAATGATTTTCCTTATCTAAAAGATTCAGTTTTTAAACAAACAAGTAAAGAAATTTTACAAACTAAGATTTCTGATGATAATAAACAGACACTTTATAAATTGCTGGATTATATCAGTGATTAATATGCGGCAGAGGTTAGTTTCTCCCGCTTACAGCAAATAAGAGCGATAATCCCAATTTTAAGGATTATCGCTCTTATTTGCTTTATTTAATATATTTCTGCTAATCACTTTCAAATTAAAGTAATATTTTTTTAAGAAATTTTGTTCATCCTCATGTATAGCCATAATGTGACACACCCAGATGATAATCTGAATTTTGTTACAAGGATTAATCAACAAGCCATTTGAGAAATCCTGAGTATCGAAAAATGGGGATGAACAAATGAATAGTAGTGAACGAATTGTTAATATATTAATGAGAATGCTATGTGGTGGAAAAATTGATTTTGATAATTATCAGGCTATTTATGGAAAGTCGGGACGAACTTTTCAGCGTGACTTAGAGGCGATTCGAAATAATGAGGATTTCGCGGAAAGGTACGTGTTGCACTACAGTACTGTCCAGAGAAAATATTATGTGACTAATATTGGAATTATAAATTCGGCGGAAGTTTTAGCTATTCTAAAAATTTTGATTGGTAGCCGGGCTTTAAGTAAGAAAGAATTGAACGATGTAACCAAGCAATTATTGGAATTTGTTGCAACCGAAGATCAACCGAATATTAGAACCCTCTTAACAACTACGAGTGAAAGCTATATCCCGGCTGTGGATGGACTTATTTTTCCCAGAGTGAAGCAATTTTCAGATTGGATCATTGCTAAGAAATCTATTACTTTTAAATACAGTGGAATTGCGAATGGTGCTAATGTCTTGGGGATGCAAACTGGAGTACCGTTGAGCATGTATTATGATAATCATCATTTCTATATAATGATGTATTTAATTGATGATGATAAAACTTTTCTTTATCGTTTGGATCAATTCGATAAAATTTTTCCAAAAGGCAAGGCAGTTAATGTTCCAGCTGATAAACGCCCAGATATTGGTCGTATGATTAATAAAACCTTTTTGCTAAGTGGTGGAAATCATGTCCATTATAAATTTAGTTATGAAGGTAATGAGCAGGTGACATTGGAAAATGTACCCAATTCATATCTTTCCAGTGACGACGATCCTGAAAATTCTGATGTCACAATTGTTGAAGGAGATTTATTCTCACAAGGAGCCCTGTTGTGGGTTTTAAGTCAGGGTGCACAAGTTAAAGTTCTCGGGCCACAATCTTTAATTGAACAGTTGCGTAAGGAATTGAAGAAAACCTTGGAATACTATTCAGACGAGAAATAAAAAAACTCCAAATCATACAGATTTGGAGTTTTTACGTTAATAAGCTAAATTTTTTTCTTCAAGTGATATTGAACGATACTAGAATCAGAATCTTTAAGGTGAGACTTCTCATCTTTAGCAAAGTAAACAGCAAAACTCTTATTATCGCTAACATCCTCAGCAATAATAAGGGATGATTCATAAGGATCCTTTGCTTTGTAAATTTGTGCTCCACGGACAGCTTCGCCATAGTCTTTTGAGTTGGCAATCGCATCGCCGGGATTAAAAAATACCATTTCGTCCATAAGTAACACATCCTTTCTCTTTGCTATTATTATACAGCTAAAGGCTTAGGACATACAAAGCGTTACAATTATGCCGCCTCCAGAACTGAGAATATTCACCTGCTATGCGGACCAATCCGAGCCTGAGAGGCGGTATCGAATCTCGGTTTGAAGCCTTTCCATAAAGCGGAAAGTCTCCAAACACGCCCGGTGGTGTAAGAACGGCAAAAACCGCCGTCCTAACGCCACATCCACAGCAGGTCAATATTCTCAGTCCTTCCGACTAGTGGATCTTTAGTAAACAGATTATAGAAATTACTTCAAATGACATTTGATTACTTTTTTCCTTGGCACCTAGAAATTCATTAAATGAACTTTTAAAAATAGATTATCTAAAGGTTGAAAGTTTATTTAAGTATGCCGTTTCCAGAGTTGAGAGTATTCAATTGCTGCGCGGAACGGCCCGAGCCAGAAAGCGGTCTCGGACCTCGGTTGAAGCCTCGCAAAACCCGCGAGTCTCCAACACACGCCCGGTGGTGTAATTGCTGAAGCAATAACGCCACTTTCGCTGCAAATGAATACTCTCAGCTCTTCCAACTAGTTTATTTTCTTATGGTCGGTATAATAAAATAAAGATGTTTGAGTTACTTAAATAGATTAGCTCAAAGACTGTAGTAACAATGGTTAGATTGATTTTTCACCTTTCAACCTTCAGATAAATTATTAACTGGCATAATGCTTTAAGTATGGTATAAAAGATTTACTTTTGGTACTTAAGAAGAGTTATCGTATTTTTTAGTATAGAGATTCAGAGGTAATTAAATGAGAGCAATAGCCAAATTTTTTGAATTAAAAAATATTTAGCCTCCGGGTGTGAGAAATCAGCCTGCAGTGAAGGTGACATAAGGACGTGAGTCCTTATATCACGGGACGACTTTTGAGACACGGTTTTCGGCTCAAAAGCGAGGCTCGAGACCGTATTTTGGCTCGAACTGGTCCCCACAGCAGGCTGAATTTCTCACACCCGGAGGCGGCAGTACCAACAACAGTTTTCTTTTAATACAACAACATTTTAGCTATACTATGGCATATGGAGGGCAAATATGACTAACGTTGAAGATTACATCAAAGATAATATTTTTGGAAAACCGCAATTAAAGCCTGATGAGAAGAATAAATTCTTAGGTAATTTTGCCGAACGTGTTGCAATCGCTTTAACGGTTGCACAGCTGAAAAATGAGGATAATCAGAAGACAGTTGAAAGCGTTATGAATAAATATCCAGAGTATCATCTTTATTTAAATGGAAAAATAGATTCATATATACTGGATAATTACCTCCGTTTGAGTGTAAAATTAAAGTATAAGTTTACAATAGTTTCACAATCGGGAATGCGAAATCGAGACCGTCAATTGACTGACAATGACATGGGCTTGGTTATCGCTAACGAGGGTAAACCTGTTGATAGACCAGTGCTTATATAATTTTGGAGGACAATATGTCTAATAATGCATTAGATAAAATTGCTTTACTTTCTTTAAATGGTAATAAACCATTAGCTAAGAGAATTTCTGATTACATGGGAGTTCCATTGTTGGATGCTTCTGTTTCACATTTTAGTGATGGCGAAATTAACATTCAAATCAATGAAAGTATTCGTGGAAGAGACGTTTACATTATTCATTCAGTTTCAGATCCTGTAAATGATAACTTTATGGAATTGATGATTGCTGTTGATGCATTGAGACGTGCTAGTGCCGCAACAATCACTTGTGTCTTGCCATATTTTGCATATACTCGTTCAGATAGAAAGTCTCGTTCAAGAGAGCCTATCTCCGCTAAGTTATTTGCTAATATGTTGGAATTAGGTAGCGTTGATCGTGTTATGGCACTTGATATGCATGCCGATCAAATTCAAGGATTCTTTGATATCCCAGTTGATCACTTGCGTGCTATGCCAATTTTTGCTAGCTATTTCGAAAAGAAAATCAAGAACCCAGACGATTTCGTCTTTGTAGCTCCTGATCACAATTCAACAAAACGTGCTCGTTCATTGGCTGAAGTCTTTGGCTCACAAATTGCAATTGTTGATCAAAGATCGACAGAAGATGAAGAGGTTGTTCCTGATATTATTGGTGATGTTGAAGGTAAACAATGTGTCATCGTTGATGATTTGATTGATACCGGTACAAGAATGGTTAACAGTGCCAAAGCCGTTGAAACTGCTGGTGCCAAAACTATTTCAGCTGCCGCAACACACCCAATCTTTTCTAAAAATGCCGCTAAGAGACTAGAAAATTCTATCTTGATGGAAGTTTTGGTTTCTGACTCAATCGTTATTCCAGATGACTGTCAATTTGATAAACTTAAGATTTTATCAGTGACAGATCTAGTTGGAGATGCCATTCGTATGACAGAAATGAATGAATCAATCGATTCATTGTTTGAAGTACGTGATAGCTATACAGAAATTAAATAATTCGAAGAATAATTTCAATCATTAATTTGGTTGGGGTTATTTTTTTTTGTAAAGAACAGCTTATTTTGTAAAAAAATAGCACGATATGTGAATTCATAACAAGAATAACGCATATTATACATATTGAAAGCGATTACTAAAGAAAAATGGGGGAACGTGATTTGGAAATTAAACAAGTAAAGATAAACCATATGAATAATCCCATTGGATTTGAGTTAAATGATTTATTCATTAACTGTACGATTCAAGATAATAAATATCCTAAAGATTTAGAAAAAAAATTAATAATTACAACAAATAATGAGACTGTTTTTGAAACAAAATGGCAAGCTGCCGAAAATTTGAGTTTTAAGCCAGTTTTTAAATTACAAAGTAAAACTAGATACAATGTGAACTTCGAATTACGAACCAATCAAAAGATTTTGAGTCAAATGGCATTCTTTGAAACTGGCCTTATGACTGGTTTTAACAAGAGCAAGTGGATTGGAACTGATGATGCCAGTGTTCATGGTTTGGATTTGATTAAGCAAATCAATTTTCCTAAAGAAATTAAACAAGGCAGATTGTATATCAGTGGATTAGGACTTTATGAAGTATATATCGATGATGTAAAAGTGGGTGACGAATATTTAGCACCTGGTTTTACAAACTATAATTACTACATCCAAATTGCCACACATGATATTACCAAATTTATTCAGACTCCTGGTGTTCACACGATCCGCATCAGTTTAGGTGACGGTTGGTATCGTGGCAAACTTGGTATCAAAGAACATGGCGGTAAAGAAAACCAATATGGTAATGCCTTAATGGCCAACGCAGAAATTGATTATGTCGATAATATCGGAATTAGCCACACAATTGGAACTGATGATTCATGGCAAACTAAAACTTCCCAAATTAGCCATTCTGGAATTTATTATGGTGAAGATTTCGATGAAACTATTGCCACAGTTGATTTGCCACTTAAACAATTTGAGCAACCTACGAAACATTTAAAGGATCGTTTGAGCTTGCCGATCAAGACGCATGAAGTTTTCAATGTTAAAGAAAAAATCAGTACACCAAGCGATGGAATCGTACTCGATTTTGGACAGAATATGGCCGGATGGGTAGATTTTAAAAACAATCTTCCCAAAGGAACCAAGGTTGAACTAGAGTACGGCGAAATCATCCAAAATGGAGAGTTATATCGTGGTAACTTACGTTCAGCACGAGCATCGTTCACTTATGTCAGTGATGGCAAGCAACATTTTGTTAGACCACATTTCACATATTTTGGCTTTAGATATGTCAAACTGATTGGTTTTCCTAATGATTACGATATTAATAATTTCCAGGCTCAAGCACTTTATTCAGATATGGAAAATATCGGTAATGTTCATTCAGATAATAAATTAGTTAACCAATTATTCAGCAATATTCAATGGGGACAGCGCAGTAACTTTATGGATGTTCCAACTGATTGCCCACAACGTGATGAACGTCTAGGTTGGACTGGAGATGCGGCCATTTTTGCAAAAACTGCCAGTTACAATATGGACACTTATCAATTCAATCGGAAATTTGCTTACGATGTAGCCGTTGAACAGAGTATTAACAAGGGGAAAGTACCTTTATACGTACCTGCAGTTGATGGCGATGACGGTGGTAAGGCTGTCTGGAGTGATGTTGCAACAATTATTCCTTGGACAAATTACACCAGAACCAAAGATGCTTCGACTTTGCGTCAGAATTTTGGCGCCATGATGTCTTGGGTCGATTGGGTTCACGATTATGCTAAAACAACACGCAATGAATTCCTATGGTTGGATGCAGATCAATTAGGAGATTGGTTGGCACTTGATACCGAGGATATTATGCATTTGAAAGGTAAGACACCTGATGAATTAATTGCCAGTGCTTACTACTACCAATCAGCTAGAATAGTTGCCGCCAGCGCCGAGGTGTTGAATGCCAAAAGGGAACATGACTACTACCAATTATTAGCTGCGAAAATCAAAGAAGCTTTTGTTGCTGAATTCTTTACGGCTAGTGGTCGTTTGATAACAGATACACAGACTGCTTTAGCATTGTGTCTAAAGTTGAAACTTTATCCAAAAGATGATCAAGAAAGTTTAACCGATAAACTGGTGGCAAGAATTGAAAAGGACCGCAATCATTTAACAACTGGATTTGTCGGAACACCAGCCTTATTGCCAGCCTTATCACAGAATGGTCAGAATGAATTGGCTGTTCAAATGTTCTTGAATGAGGATTATCCAAGTTGGCTTTACCAAGTTAAATTGGGTGCGACAACTATTTGGGAACGATGGGATTCTGTTAAACCGGATGGAAAAATTAATGATAACGGTATGAATTCATTGAATCATTACTCAGCTGGTGCAGTTATGCAGTGGGCCTATGAATATCTATTGGGTATCAAGCAAGGTCAACAGTTACAAATCAAACCTGCCATCAGCCCTAAGTTTCATTCGATGGAAGGTCATACACAGTTAGTTACAGGACAAGTGAAAGTTTCGTGGCAGATAGTTGGTAAAGCCGGGAATGAAGTACATGTGAGCTTGGATTTACCGTACAACCAACCAGCTAAAGTTGATTTACCAAGAACCAATGATTGGATAGCCGATGGTATTAAACATCAAAATGGTGACATTTTACCAGCTGGTCATCATGAAATTGTTTATCGTCCTATGAGACCATTTGTAAATAACTTTGATGTTCACACGGCGTTAGTCAAATTTATTGATGATAAAGCTATTACTAACAAACTCAATCAATTAGTTCCATTCTGGGGTTTCTTGAATTTACCTGGAAATATGGATCACTTCAAAGATTATTCGATATTGCAATTGAGTCAAGAAATGAAAGGCATTGGATTTTCACCGTTGACTAAAGAACAAGTAGCTCAGATTAATCAAATGTTTATGGATTATGAATCAGAACAAATAAAAAAGGATAATTAATTATGAAAAAAATAATGACGCGATTTGCAATTTTAATATTGTCTGTCTTTACGGTAAGTGCTGGGGCCACAGCCGCAACTTTACCTTTGATGATGAAGAGTTTTCCTAATATTAGTGCCACAACTATTGAATTGTTGATGACGATTCCATCCCTTGGAATTATTATTTTTACCCCAATCAGTAATCTCGTCGCTGATCTCATCGGTGTTAAGAGAACTATTATGACTGGTTTAGCTTTAATTTTTATTGGTGGAGTTATTCCTGCCATTACGATGAACTTTTCATTGATTTTAATATCAAGAATTGTTTTAGGACTCGGAACTGGTTTGTTAATGTCCTTCTCACAATCTCTTATCATTCAATTATATGATGGTCGTGATCAACAAAAAATGCTTGGACTATCCAGTGTTTTTCAAGGGTTAGGGATGTTTGTTATGACTTATTCAGCTGGAATTTTATTGAACAGCGGATGGCAAATGTCATATTGGATCTATCTGATTGTTTTACCAATCATCCTTTTGGTTGGCATTTATGTACCCAAGACAGTGGGCATGATTTCCGAAGCAGATGCAAATCAAAATAAAGCCAACGATAGTAAAAAAGTTGATGGCAAAATTTGGTTGTTAGCACTCTTTGCTTTCATGTTTAATGCAACCTTCGCTTTTATTTCAATTAAGTTTGCACTTCTAGTTGTCTCACGTAATTACGGAACTGCTTCTGATGCCAGTACTTTATTAGGTTTGATGGCTTTCGCTATGGCTGCTGGTGGATTTATCTTCATGTATGTTCAAAAAAATTGGTTCCAGTACACGACGGCCATTGGATTGGGATTTGCTGCAGTAGCCTTTTTAATGTTAACAATTTCTCATTCGCTTATCTTGAGCGCCATCGGAGTTATCCTAGTTGGAATTTCGGTTTCAATCTTTATGGCATCAATGATTGCCAATATCAATCGAATGACCTCTGCGAGTCAAGTCGCTTTCTCAACTTCAGTCGTTATGACTTGCGCCAATGTGGGAACACTGCTTTCACCTTACTTAGCTAAAGGCATCTCGTCATTATTTAATAATCTTGAACCTGGTTTTACTTTTGAAGCCGGATTAGTGATCTTCGCAGTATTATTCGTTATCGCTGCTTTTGCTGGGGCCAATTATTCAAAACTAGAGCATACTGAATCTGATAAGTTACCAAATAATGTTAAGGCTTAAAAATAGGGGTATTAATATGTTAAGTGAACAAGCAAAACAAGCAATAAAAATTGCAAAAAGTATTAAGCAACAACAATCCGATGAGTTAAAACCTGAAACAGCTGTCTTTTTGAGGAAAGACGCGGATGAACATAACGGAGTCTCAATTCCAGATAATATCAAGCTTACGGAATACGACGATTCAGTTAAAGGTGAGCTTTATGAATTACAACATAGTAGATACGATACTGTTCTAATGTTTATTCACGGTGGTGCTTATGCTACTGGATCAGTTAAGTCACGTCGCAATCTTTGTTTTAGCTTAATGAAAGTTATGAATTATGATGGCTTTTCAGTTGATTATCGTCAATGGCCTGAAGCAAGACATCCTGCTGCTCAAGAGGATGTCATTGCAGCTTATAAATTTTTGAAGCAAAAGTATACTCATGTTTTTGTTTTTGGAGAATCTGCGGGTGCTACCTTAGCACTGACGATGACATTGCAATTAAAAGCAGAGCAGGAAGAACTACCTGAAAAAATTGCTGTCTTTTCACCAGTGATCACTCAAATTAATATCATGGCTTCGGAGTTTTTGATACAAGAAAGAGATCCGATGTTGTTAGGAGCTGGAGATCCAGTACCATACTTCGATGATCCGTATGCTAAAGATCCGTTAGTTTCGCCAATTTATGGTGACTTTGCTGGTTTCCCACCATTGATGATCAATTGTGGTAGTGAGGAAGTTAAGTACGATGATTCGAAAGTTTTGAATTATCTTTGTCAAAAAGCCGGAGTTGATGTCACTTGGGATGTTTGGCAAGACTTATTCCATGTGTTTGTACTTTTCGATATGCCTGAGACGGACCAAGCATTGAATAAGATTTCTAAATTCCTTAAATAATGGTTATCTGATTTTTTCACCTTTCAACCTTTAGACGCGGAACATAAGGGTGCGACAAAGCATAACTTTTTCCGTTCGAATCGAATAGGGACTGTAATCCAAGATCGGATTACAGTCCCTATTCAATTTAATACTTGAAAGTTGAACATATTTTGTTCCACTATTTTTTTTAAATATGTTGATTCTTTCTAAAAGCTAACGGTGATAATCCGGTCATTTTTTTAAATGTTCTGGATAATTGCGATTGGTTTTTATAGCCAATTAATGTAGCAATTTCACTGATTGGCAATTGGGTGAACAATAACAACTGTTTGGCAGACAAGACCTTTTGAACTGTTAGAAATTCAACAACGCTGATTCCGGTCGTATCTTTGAAGAGATGCATCAAATATGATTTGCTACAACCGACATTTTGGGAAATTTCGGAAACGTCTTCAACGTTAGCCAGATTATCATAAATATATTCTTGAGCACGATAAATGATTGAAGGAATGTTTTGACGTTTTATTTGAGCCACATTCTTAACGAACCTTTCCCCAATCGTTCGGGTATATTCGTAAATATTTGTGATGTTTCGGATTGCCTCAGTCTTTTTGATACATTCATCACTCAGATTATAAGCATCCTCAGCAAACATGCCACCACGAATTGCTGCTCGAGTGAAGAGGGTCGTTGCCGCTACGGTAATATTTTTCTTACTTCGGAGATCATCAGGAGCAAGAATACCAAAATTACCTTGATCCATGAAAGTTACATAATTGTCATTGAACTCCTTGAGATTGCCGTGTTCAACACCAAGTAGCATTTTCTGCTCAGCTAAATAACCATTGTGCGATGGTTTATTTTCATTGAAAGATTCAAGTTGTTGGTTGGGACGATCAATAATGTCATAATCCGTCAGGTCCAACTGATTACTGGAAAAATTGGGCACGGTTTGAGTCAAGGATATATAAAACAGATTCAATTGAGCCTTGAATGTATTGAAGTCAATCAAGGGAATTTTATCGGCATATTTACCATTGCCAGTGATGGCGCTTGAGGCTGCCCAAATGATAAATTTGGAATCGTCCAACCTGAATGTGGCGATGGAACCAATTCTTGAGAAGATGGAAATTGTAATATTCTGATTGATATTATTCAACATCTTTTCCTGTAGACCAGTTGGTAACATTGGTGCAACAGTCATTTTTGCCAAATAAGTTTGTTCATTTTTAGGATTAAAGATGAAGACTGATAGATTGGTAGCAGTGTGGAAGAAATCTGTAACCGTTTTAAAATTCATGGTTATACCTCGATTAAAAAGCTTTATTAGTTAAAAAAAAGTGATAATCAACAAATTAATGATAACAGAATTGCGATAATAAAAATATATTAATAACGTATGGCAAGCAGATTAGGAGAAAAAAGATGAAAACCTATTTAGCTTTTGATATCGGAGGCACCAAGCTTAAATATGCTTTGATCAATGATCAAGGTCAACTTTTAAAGACATATTCTGAGAATACAATAAAAACCTCGCAAGCAGAATTTTTAAAAAGGTTTAACGAAATTATTCAAAAGTTTCAATCACAAATTTCAGGTATTGGAATCAGTGTACCTGGGAAGGTTAATGTAACAGACCAGAGCATTAGTTTTGGTGGGTCACTGCCGTTTTTGGATGGAGTTTCCTTTAGCAAATCGCTTGATACTAAACTGTCGATTTTTGTTGAAAATGATGCCAAAGCAGCAACCTTGGCCGAAATATGGCAAGGGTCCTTGAAAGAGGTTAAAAACGGAGTCATGTTGGTGTTGGGGACTGCAATTGGGTCAGGCATAGTTTTGAATCACCAACTAGTTTATGGAAGTCATCAACAAGCTGGTGAGGTTAGTTTTATGAGTTGTGGAAAATTTGATATGGATGATTTAATGGGAGGTCGTAGCTCAGCTGTAGGGCTTATTCAAGATATTGCCAGTCATTACGAGCTGGAGGATATCAATGATGGACCTAAAGTATTTGAATTGATTAAAAGTAACGATACTTATGCCAAAGAAAGATTTCAAAAATTCTGTCGCAATGTGGCACTCTTGATTCATAATATGCAGACTGTTTTGGATGTTGATCAATACGTTATTGGTGGTGGAATTTCACATCAAGCAATCGTAGCTGAGGGTATCAATAAAGCCTTTGATGAATTACGTGCTGAGAATAAGTTTGTTAATAATACTTTGACTAAACCACAAATTGTCAGCTCTAAATTATATAACGCAGCTAATCTCTATGGATCAATTTCGAGATTTGAAATGGTAACAGAAGGTACTAATGAATTGAAAAGTGTAGGTAATATGTAATGGAAAATAACTTAGAATTTCCGGAAAACTTCTTATGGGGTGGGGCCACTGCTGCCAATCAACTGGAAGGTGGATTTGATTGCGATGGACGTGGCCTTTCAATTGCTGATGCACTTCCGAGTGGTAAAAAAAGATTTGAAATTGTCCAAACTCCGGATTTTGAATGGAAAATTGACGAAAATAAGTATCAGTATCCAAATCATTTAGGGATTGATTATTATCATCACTATAAGGAAGATATCGGTTTATTTGCGGAAATGGGATTCAAAACTTATCGTTTTTCTATCTCGTGGAGTCGAATTTATCCTCGTGGGGATGAACAAGAACCCAATCAAGCTGGGTTAGATTTCTACGAGAAAATTATTGATGAATGTTTGAAATATAAAATTGAACCAGTCATCACGTTATCTCATTATGAGATGCCACTGATTTTGGCAAAAGAATATGGTGGCTGGAAGAATCGTCAGTTAATCGAATTTTTTGCCAGATACACTAAGACGGTCATCGAGAGCTTTGGTAACAAGGTTCATTATTTTTTGACTTTCAACGAAATTAATTCGGCTTCACAGCATCCAATTATGGGACAAGGTTTGATTCCAAGTAACGGTGGCAATGACAAGAAAAACGTCTTTCAAGCTTGGCATAATCAGTTTGTTGCCAGTTCTAAAGCAGTTAAAATTGCACATGATTTTAATCCTAATATTAAAGTAGGCTGCATGTTGTTGTATGCCACTTCATACGCCTATAATTCTGACCCCAAGAATCAAATTGCTAACTTGCAGAACAATCAGGACTTTAATTATTTCTGTGGAGACGTTCAAATTCGTGGACAATATCCAGCATACACAAAACGCTTATTTGCCAAATATGGATTCACTAAAGCAGACTTGGATATTACTAAGGAAGATCTACAAGAGTTGAAAGCTTACCCAGTCGACTTCATTTCCATCAGCTATTACATGTCTACAGCCATTGAGACTACTGGTATCACTAATGAGCAGGTAGCTGGAAATCTAATGGGCGGCGTGAAGAATCCGTTTTTAGAAGTCAGCGATTGGGATTGGCAGATTGATCCGACTGGTTTGAGAATTGCATTAGATGAATTATATGACCGTTACCAAAAACCGATTTTTGTAGTCGAAAATGGGCTAGGAGCAAAGGATAAAGTAGAAGCTAATGGCAAAATTTATGATGATTATCGAATTAATTATTTAAAGGCTCACATCGAGGCTATTGGGGAAGCAATTGTGGATGGTGCCAAAGTTATGGGTTACACACCTTGGGGATGCATTGATTTAGTCAGTGCTTCAACTGGTGAAATGTCGAAACGATACGGCATGATTTATGTCGACTTAGACGACAATGGACAAGGAACTTTGTCACGTAAGAAGAAAAAGTCGTTCGAATGGTACAAACAAGTAATTAGTACCAATGGTCGCGTTCTAACCAGCGACAATTTAAAATATTGAGGAAATTGAAATGAATCAACCAAAAATTCAAAAAGTAGATAAGGACCTACTATTTTATGTCAGCCGTTTAGCAACATTATTCTCAATTTTGATGTACGTTTCCTACATTCCTCAAATAATGAATAATTTAGCGGGCAGCAAGGGGAATCCTTTACAGCCATTGTGTGCGGCGTTGAATAGTACATTGTGGGTCTCTTATGGATTGCTGAAACGTAAAAAAGACTGGCCAGTTATAATAGCCAATCTACCGGGAATTGTCTTAGGAATATTAACATTTATCACTGCACTTTAAATTGAATGTTTAGTTATGTATGCCGTTTCCAGAGCTGAGAGTATTCAATTGCTGCGCGGAACGATCCGAGCCAAAGTGCGGTCTCGGACCTCGGTTGAAACCTCGCAAAAGCCGCGAGTCTTCAACACGCCCGGTGGTGTAATTGCTAAAGCAATAACGCCACTTTCGCTGCAATTGAATACTCTCAGCTCTTCCAACTAGTTTATTTTTTTTAATTGCGTAACAGTGAAATAAGGACTTCTGCTTATTTAAATAAATTGACTTTAGACCTTTAATAACATGACTTATACCTCCAAAGTTAGAACAACTTTGGGGGTATATTATTTTTTTGCCTTTCAACCTTTAGTATTTAATTAAGAAACTAGATATACAAATTAATTAGCAGGTATACAAAAAATTAGCTTCCAATCGTCAGTTATGCAGACAGCTGTGGGAGTGGTGTTAGAGCTTTAGCTCTTACTCCACTGACGTATTTTGAGATTCGCGGTCTATTCGAAGCTCAAAATCGAGGCGCGAGACCGTACTTTGGCTCGCACCGGTCACAAAGCAGACTGCATTACTGACGATTGGAAGCGGCAAAAAAAGGAGCTTATCCTTCCGTGGATAAAGCTCCTTTTGCATCTCTAATAACATATTCTTTAGTTAACTTGGAAGAAATCCGATTTTTTAATTCGTCATTCTCAAAAATAATTTCGTTATAATCGGATTTCTTGAGGCGTTTGGCAACTTGCATAGTGAAATACCTTAATTTCAAAATATCATGTTTCTTCGACTTCTTCAAAAACTTCTTTATAAACTTATTTATTATTACATCTCCAAATTGAACAACTTTGGGGATTTCGATTGGTACAGTATTGGCAGTGTACCAAATCTTTTGTTTCCCGGGTGTAAAAATAACTTCTGTGTCATTAACATAGGGAATCTTTTTGATATTAATCGCTACAGCGACAACTCGTTTCGACATAGTTAAGACTCCTTTCATTTAGCTTTAAGTTCATCATATCACAGGTATTTTCATTTATTTTAATGAAAGCGTGACTAATTTGTGAAGTTAAATGAATTGAATCAGTTAGACGATTCGTCGGGTACATATTCGAGGATATCGCCTGGTTGACACGATAATACTTCACAAATCTTTTCCAGTGTCGAGAAACGGATGGCTTTGGCCTTACCATTTTTTAGAATGGAGATATTTGCTTGAGTAATACCAACTTTTTCAGCCAATTCAGTTACAGTCATTTTGTGTTGCAATAGTAGTAAATCCAAATTTATTTTTATCATAGGTCACCTAAATTGTCAGTTCATTTTCTTGCTTGAATTTGATTGAATTGATCAAAATTTTTTCCATCACAGAGACGAAGGCTGAAATGGCTAGAGGAAATAAGACGAAAGCTAAGGCTAGAAGAATTATCCCAGGGGCTCCTCCCTGATGGGCCGTTATTACAATGAAAGGGAGAATTCCTGCAAGGGTGACTGAAGCGGCAGTGAACAAGTAACGGACGATTCTAACAAAATGTAGTGCTTTTTTGGTAAAGAAATCATGTTTGTCAATCAGACGGAAAATTCTGAATAAATAAAAGCTGATTACGAAAACTACCAAGCAAGTTACGTACAGTGAAATTATTGTCAATAATTGAAAGTGCACCATTGAATGAGACTGAATTGAAGAAAACAGACCCAGAGTTAACATGAAACAGAATAATAGCAGAAAGGCATCGATTCCTGCTGTGACTATTTTAAGAAGCGTCGTTTTGATTTGCATATTTAGGACTCCTGTCATTTGTTAAATGTATTTTACGTCATTTCATATCGATAAACAATATAAAAATATCGAAAATCAATATAAATGAAAATTAAATGTTTATTTTAAAGTATGGAAAGCGTTACCATATATACATAGTTTAAAAAGAAGGAGTAATTCATATGAGTGTATTTCCAAAGAACTTTTTATGGGGTGGCGCCACTGCTGCCAATCAATACGAAGGTGCCTGGGATGTTGATGGTAAAGGTATCAGCACTGCCGATCTTTTGTTAGGTGGAACTTACGAAAAACCTCGTACTTTTACAAAAAATATTCAAGCTGGAGCTTATTATCCATCTCATCAAGGTAGTGATTTTTATCATCATTATAAAGAAGATATTAAATTATTAGCTGGTATGGGTTATAAAACATATCGGATGTCAGTCGCTTGGACAAGAATTTTTCCTAATGGCGATGATGCTACGCCAAACCAAAAGGGGCTAGACTTTTATCGTAATGTTTTTGAAGAATGCCACAAATATGGAATCGAACCATTGGTAACTATTTCTCACTACGAGATGCCTTATCATTTGACCGAAGCATACGGTGGTTGGGGAAATCGCAAGGTTATTGACTTTTATGTTAAATATGCTGAAACATTATTCAAGGAATACAAGGGGCTCGTTAAATATTGGTTAACTTTTAATGAAATCAATATTGGAATGTTGTTTGGTGGTTACATGTCACTTGGCTTGCCAGTTAAAGATGGACAAGCACCATTCAATCCTAAGATGTCTGATGAAGATGTCCAGAACAATCTTCAAGGCTTACACCATCAATTCGTTGCCAGTGCTTTAGCTGTTAAAATCGGTCACAAGATAAATTCTGACAATATGATTGGTTGTATGATTGCTGGGAATGTCAATTATCCTTTAACATCTAATCCTGATGACGTTTTGAAGGCCCAATTAGCTAATGAAATTAATAATTATTATTGTGGTGATGTTCAAGTTCGTGGTGCTTATCCACACTTTGCTAAACGTTTTTGGAATGAACACAATGTTAAATTAAACATCACAGCTGAAGATACTGAAGTTTTAAAGGAAGGTACCGTTGACTATTACAGTTTCAGTTATTACTCATCCAATACTTTGACGACTGATCCTAGTAAAGGTGAAGCCGCTGGAAACTTCTCCGTTGGCGTCAAGAACCCTTACTTGAAATATAGTGAATGGGGTTGGAGCATGGATCCTAAAGGCTTGCGTTGGTATCTTAATGATGTTTATGGCCGCTACGGAATTCCTATCATGGTTGTTGAAAATGGACTAGGAGCTCGAGATACTGTCGAAAAAGATGGTTCAATCAATGATGACTATCGTATCGACTATCTTAAAGGCCACGTTGAACAAATGAAAGAAGCTATCAAAGATGGCGTTGACTTGATTGGCTATACACCTTGGGGCTGTATTGATCTAGTTTCAGCAGGTACTGGTCAAATGGCCAAACGTTACGGTTTCGTATATGTTGATCGTGATGATGATGGAAAGGGTGATTTCGGCCGAACACCAAAGAAAAGTTATTACTGGTATAAGAAAGTTATCGAATCCAATGGTGACGTATTGTAGAATTTGTAAGCGTCTTGATTGCTTGATGAGTTAAAATCTTTCATAATATAAGTACAATCTCAAAGCAAAGAGGTAATTAATTATGAAGGACAAAGTACCTAGGGTTACGCTGAGAGTATCCATTATTGTACTGGTTTTAATTGCGATAGGACTCTATTCATTTAATCAACCAAATGCGTTATTGGCACTATTTGCAGTAATTGTACTTTCGGTTATTTATTTGGGTGGCATGGAAAAAAATCACGATAAGTTCATGCGTCATCGTCGTAATGATCGAATTTCTAAATTTCGTAAGAAACTTTAAATTTTATTTAAGAATATTGAAAAAAGAAGACATTTTCGACAAAAAATGACTTCTTTTTTTTGGCATAACTGATATGCTAAGGGTGTGTAGATATATATTAATTTATCAGGGAGATATGTGTTTATGAAAAAATATACAAAAATGGTACTGGCAGGAGTTTTGCTTTCTAGTACTGTATTAGGGGCAAGTACTTCAGTCGTTCAAGCTGCAAGTAGTAATCCATTGAAGGTTGATACTAGTTCAATTACTAATAATGTCATTCAAGTTATTAATGATTTGTTAGGTTCAAAGTCAACAGCAAATAAGGTCAATGCACAAACTCAATTTACTGACTTGGTAGATGGTAGTACTTTAACTGCTACACCAATTTTCGGTGAAAAAACTGCATCTTCATTCTTGAGTACTTTGCAAGGTGAATTGAATGTTGTTGATGAAAACGGGCAACTGGTTCCTATAACAGCTGTTACTACAGATTCAAAGACTGGCTTTGTAACCGAAGTTAGTTATACATTGGATGGTACAACAAAGAAAGCCAGCGTTAGTTACAGTCTTGCTAAGCCCACCGTATCATTTAGCCAAGGAACAACGATGAATTATACATCGGCTGATGAAGCTAATGCTAGTTTAAGCAAGTTAGTTACTGCTAAAACAACGAATGGTAATGATGCTAAAGGTAATGTTAATGCAGCCACTTTAAGTTCAAATCCTACTTCAGTTACTGCTAGTGGTGCGGTCGTATTTACACCAAGTGATATTTATGGAAGTGGTATTCCGGCTACTGGAACTGTAAATCTATATAGTGCTCCAACTGTACCTAGTCGTGTAGTATCAACAGAGGACGCCGCAAAGAGTCCAATTGCTTTTACTGCTAATGGTCAAAAATTCTTGGCAACACCAACTGATACAACTGATCTTACGGCAATTAAGTATACTGTTGCTGCAATTGATTCTGCAGGTAATCCAGTAAATGATTCAGCTACTGGTAATGCAATTACCTTTACCGGAGTAACAGGACAAGCTACTTTAACAGCAAGCACTGATACTGCAGTCAATTACACGATGGTCTTCAAAGATGCCAAGACTGGTAACGTCGTGTTTACTAAAGACGCAACTGGAAAAGTTGGAGATACTATTGATAGCGCTGCTGCAACTACAGCACTTACGGGTACAGATTATAGTTTAAGTGGTGATCAATCATCAACAACTTTAGCTCAAACTACTACGGAAGCTGACTTTACCGTTACAAAGGCTGCCAAAACTACCGTAAACTATATTGATTCAATTACAGGAAAATCAGCAGGTACAGAAACATTAACTGGTAACAATGGATCATCAACTATTTTGAAGAGCATTCCAACTGGCTATCAATTAGTTAACTTGGGTGACTTCATGCAAACATTGAATGCTGATCAACCAACGAAAGATATCTATGTTAAACCAATTCAAAGTACAGTAGGCAACCTTTCATATACTGTTACTTACAGAGATAAGACCACTGGCAAAGTAGTTGGAACTCCTGTTAAGAGTGAAGGTGCTTTAGGCGATTATATCGGACTAACTGCTCCAGATGGTTATGCTTTTGCTTCAATTGTTGACAATGGATTCTTATTACTCAAGAACAACCAAAATGTAACTAAGTACGTAATTGCTGCAGACACACCATACAGCATTTCTTACGTTGACCAAGATACTGGCAAAGAGGTTGGAACTGAAGCTGGTAAGGGTGCTGATGGCTCAACAATCGTTCTAAAGGCTCCAACAGGCTATGCTTTTGTTAGCGCTGATGACGTTAACTATACGATTGACAAAGACACACCAACATCAACTGTCTACGTTCAAAAATCTGATCAAACTGAAGATAACATCGTTTCAGGTTATCCAAAGAATGGGTACATCAAGATTTACAACGAAAAGGGTAAGTTGAATAATGATGTTGTCTTGTCAGAAGGTTCAAGTTGGATCATTGACAAGTCATTGACTATCAATGGTGCGGAATACTATCGTGTCGCTACAAATGAATACGTAAAGGCTAGTGATGTTTACAAGTACACACCATTACAAACTGTTGCTACAACTAATAGTGAGAATTTGACACCTGTATACAACAGTCGTGGTCAAGTAATTATTGATCGTGCTTTGGATACAAATACTCCTTGGTACACAGATCGTTCTGCAACTATCAAGGGACAGAAGATGTATCGTGTTGCTACTGATGAATGGATCAGGGCCTCCGATTCAACATTGAAATAATTTTTGAAAATACACTAATTTAAAGATTAGTGTATTTTTTTGTCTACGCTTTCACAAAAGAGTACACTTGGTATTAAAATGAAGGGGTTGATTGGATGCGTCAGATGATTGAAATGTTAGTTGTAGCGTTGGTTGCAGGGTTAGTTGTTGCTATTGTTTCGACTTTACATATGAATGGAATTTTACAAAGCATTATCTATGCCGTTTTAGTTGGGTTAGTCATCTATGCAATCGCCTTGATTATGAGAATACACAAATAGGGGGAAAACCATGGATAGATTAACGCAAGGGATGGTTTTGGGCTTTGTTGCTTTTATAGTTATCTTTGGCTTGAGTATGTTTCATGTCAGTCAAACGGTAATTGGAGCTGCTTTACTGATTATCTTGATTATTAGTACGATTATTTTGAGAAGAATGAAGTCTAAATAAAAAAATGAATTGAAAAAAGAGTTGTATCACACTTAAAGAACCAAATAATTAGGTGTGATACGACTCTTTTTTTTGATTGATACAAAGGCTTTAAAAATAATTATTGGGATACTTATATAACTTAAGGTTGAAAGTTTAGTTAAGTATGCCGTTTCCAGAGCTGAGAGTATTCAATTGCTGCGCGGCGAGCCAAAGAGCGGTCTCGGACCTCGGTTGAAGCCTCGCAAAACCCGCGAGTCTTCAACGCGCCCGGTGGTGTAAGGACTAAAGTCCTAACGCCACTTTCGCTGCAAATGAATACTCTCAGCTCTTCCAACTAGTTTATTTTTTTAATGGCGGAATATTAGAATAAAGACTTCTGCTTATTTAAATGAATTAGCTCTAGGTTTGTAATAGCAATCGTTAGATTAATTTTTCACCTTTCAACCTTCAGTTATATAATTTAATTTTGGGAAGAATTGATTAATTAGACAGGGGGGGTTATAAATGCGGTGGCTCTAAAACGAGTTCCGCAGGCCAATTTCTTCCGCTTTTCATATCTTTATAAATCGCCCGCAAAGTACGGCGTGCAATTCATAAAGATACGAAAATGCTCGGAAATTCCCGGGCCTGCTCCACTCTCTATTTCCAGTTTATCTTAGAAAATATTCTTCTCCCTAATACTTCCCTCATAAACATAAATAATGGCCATGAGATCAAGAATAGGGCGATGTAAATATATGTGTATTGCCAAGTCAAAATGCTCTGTAAGCCGAAAGCATTGCCACTGAAGATGAATGAAATTATGAACAGGGCAAATGAGATTCCTATCATGACTTTTTTTCTGGTATACAGCGGATTGCTGATGGATATCAATGCACAATATCCAATCAATCCAATGGTGAAGACGGCCATGGTTGAAGTGGTTTCATAACTGAAATTGAAATGATTCCCTAAAACTGAAATTGTCATGATAAGTAAAATATTACAAATAGCAGATGGTAAAGCTATTTCCATAACATTTCGCATGAATCGGCCAGCTGGTGGGGTGTAGTTGGGTTCCAAAGCTAGGATGAAGGTTGGAATTCCGACTGTTAAAGCGTTGATTGGTGTTAATTGTGAAGGTTGAAATGGATAGCCAGTTCCTAATACGATAAAGATAATTGATAAAACAACTGAATAAATTGTTTTTATCAAAAATAGTGAAGCAACTCGTTCGACGTTATTGATAACTCGACGTCCTTCATTGAGCATAAAGATCATTGAATCAAAATTACGATTTAATAGTACGAAATCGGCTGAGGCTTCGGCAGCATCACTTTCTCCAGCAATGGCGACGCTACAATCTGATTGACGCATTGCTAAAACATCGTTGACACCATCACCAGTCATACCAACGGTCAGTCCGTTATCTTGCATGGCTTTGATCAGGTCAGCTTTTTGTTTTGGCCGCACACGACCAAAAATTTTATATTTTTTGACTAGGTCGTGATAGTCATCAGTTTCAGTGACACTACTCATGTCGATATAATCTTTTCCAGAAGAAATTCCGGCTTGAGCGGCAACGTTGGCAACTGTGACTGGATTATCACCGGAAATAATTTTAAGATCGATACCTTGATTGTGTAAATAATTGAAGGTGTCGGGCGCTTGTTTTCTAACTTCATCAGAAATCATTAGCAGTCCTAATAGTGTCTGTTCAGGGGATTCCTTTAAAATAGCGATGACCCGAAAACCACGTTCAGCAGCTTCTTCGACTGTCTTGGTAGTTTCTGGGGTGGGATTTTTAATGATGAATTCAGGAGCACCCATGATGTAACGAACATTATCATTTGATATGAATCCCGAATATTTGGTTTCAGATGAGAAAGGAATAACTTCTTTAACATCTTGTTGTAACGGTGCTTCATGTAGTGCTGTGACCGCCATTGCGGTGGCGTTGGTTTCTTGAGTGGCATCCACGATTTTTTGAGCAATCGCGTGAACTTGCTGCTCACTAACGCCATAAGTCTGAGTCTTTTTAACTGTTAGTTTACCGGTTGTGATAGTTCCAGTTTTATCAAGGCATAAGACGTCAACTCGGGCCAAAGTTTCGATGGCACTGAGGGAACGGACAAGAATGCGGCGTTTGGTTAAATTATAAGCACCGGTAGCTAAGGCAACTGAGGTTAATAGAACTAAACCTTCAGGAATCATACCGATAACGGAGGCCGAAGTGCCAAGAATAGCTTTAGAAAAATCACCACTCTTTAAAAATGAACGGAAGAACAAGATTAATCCAACAGGAATAATCGTATATGTTAAAATCTTTATGATATTATTGACAATTTTCATTAGAACACTGACCGAACGTTTCTCTTTGCCAACGGCCGCTGAAATTGAAGAAACAAAACTTTCAGTTCCGACTTGAGTCAATTGAACTTTAGCCTGACCGGCAATCGCAAAACTACCAGAGAAAACTTCATCGTCAGTTTTTTTACTAATTGTGTCAGCTTCACCCGTAATGCTTGATTCATTGGTCTGTAATCCGTTAGAATAACGAACAATCCCATCAGCAGGAATCGTATCGCCACGTTTAATAGACACAATGTCATCTTCAACAAGATCGGCAATGTCAACTTCTTGATCAGTACCATTTCGAGTGACCGTGAAAGTAGCTGAATGAACCAAACTAATTTTATCAATTGTGAGTTTGGCCCGAATTTCCTGATAACTTCCGATAATAATGTTAGCCACAACAGGACCCAAGAAGAACAGGTTACGGTATGATCCAGTTAAGAAAATTAGAATAGCAATGACTAAATTTAGAAAGTTAAACAGTGTAAATAAGTTATCGGACAGAATTTTAGGAATGGGTCGTGATAGCTTTTTGATTTGGACATTTGTTAGTCCTGCTTTGACCTTTGCATCAACTTGAGCAGTAGTTAAACCGGTCTTTATGTCGGTGTATTCATTAGGCTTTTTAATTTTTACCATACTCTACCTATGCCTGTTAGTTATTTTCTATCGAATGCTATATACTCTTTACATAAACATTTTTTGTTGCTGTCTTCAGAGCTGAAAAATAGTTATTAAGTGGCTGTAACTAAGATGGATGTTTAACTAAAGGTTGAAAGTTTAGTTAAGTATGCCGTTTCCAGAGCTGAGAGTATTCAGTTGCTGCGCGGAACGGCCCGAGCCAAAGAGCGGTCTCGGACCTCGGTTGAAGCCTCGCAAAACCCGCGAGTCTTCAACACGCCCGGTGGTGTAAGGACTAAAGTCCTAACGCCACTTTCGCTGCAAATGAATACTCTCAGCTCTTCCAACTAGTTTATTTTTTTAATGGCGGAATAGTAGAATAAAGACTTCTGCTTATTTAAATAAATTAGCTCTAAGCCTGTAATAATAATGATTAGATTAATTTTTCACCTTTCAACCTTCAGATGTTTAATCTTAATTATGTCTGAATACATATATTAAACCTTAGTTTGGGACTTTTTTTCAAAGTCATATATTCAATTTATAAAAAATTAGTCGGAAGAGCTGAGAAGTATTCACCAGCAGTGGGGGTGGCGTTATGGCTTTAGCCATTACCCCACCGGACGAGTTTGGAGACTTTCCGGTCTTTGGAAAGGCTTCAAACCGAGGCTTGAGACCGTATTTTGGCTCAAGCCGTTCCGCACAGCAGGCGAAATACTTCTCAGCTCTGGAGACGGAACCCACGCTACATAACTTAAATTTAACATAAAAGGATGAATTTAATTTGAACAATTTATTTTTTGATTTGGATGGGACGATTATTAATTCTGAAATTGGAATTATGAAAAGTCTGAAATACATGTACAAGCAAACTTTAGGCTATGTCCCACACGATGATGCAACGTTACATACCTTCATTGGACCAACTATTGGAGCTTCGATTGAAAAATATGATCACGTTGCACCAGATGATCCATTTATTAACCAAAGTATAAATGCCTTTCGTGAGTATTATCAAGCTGAAGGTTGGGAAGAATACACGGTTTTTGATGGTATTTATGATATGATGGAATCCTTAAAACATGCTGATAAAGAGATTTTTATCGCAACTTCGAAACCAGAAGTTTTTGCAAAAAAAATTATCGATCAGTTAAATATGAAAGACTATGTTAGACACGTTTTTGGAGCCGCTGATGATGAATCGATTCGTTCATTAAAAGAAGATGTCATTTCTTACGGAATTGAAAAGACTTCAGTTGAATTAGATACAAAGAATCTTGTTATGGTTGGGGATCGTAGCAGTGATATCGTGGGGGCACATAAGAATAATCTCAAGGCCATCGGGGTGACATATGGCTTTGGTGATTACGACGAATTAAAAGCCGCTAACTCTGAATGGATCGTAAAAAGTCCACAGGAGATTGCTAAACTAGCTATGGAGAATTAGAAATTATGAGCAAGTCAATGTCATACAACAGACACGGATTCACATTAGTTTTGTTATCAATTTGTTTGATGGTAATCGTATTTTTAGGAATCACGCTTTCAACTGTTTTGAATAGCAATTATGTCAAAAAAGTTGTCAGTAGTGAAACAAACGTCACATTGATCAGAAATTATACTAACCAAAGGTTGGGACGCTTAGTTAATAGTTACTCCGCATCATCCAATCTTTCATCAGTAACGCTGACTAATAATGATGTTAAGAAGATTATTAATACATCTGTGGATGAAGTATACAGTGACGACTCGAAATTAACTGTTGGTAGTGCTATTTTGGCTACGATCAGTTCTAAGTTAAAAAAAGAAGCCAAGCAAAATGGTTTGAATATTGATGGTGAAATTGATACCGTGATTCAGAGTAATGAAACCATCATGAATCAAATTGTTGATAATGATTTGGGCCAAATTGAGAAGGTCATTGAGCAAGTTCAGACTATTAAACGTTTAATTAAAACGGCGATGATCATAGCAGCGGTGATGTTTGTACTGTTGGCGATTCGTTTGCGAGTCAAAGTCGGATCAAGTATGTTATTTTTCCATCATTTGGGAACAGTTGGCATTTGTACATCAATTCTTTTGGCAATGTTATTGATGTGCTTTTACTATCCACTGCAGGATTTGATTGTAAGCAACATTGATTACAATATCCGTGACGTGTTATATAACGTGTTAAATGGTATTTTACTTAGTTATATCTCAATTATTTTCATGGTCTTTATTGTCAGTTTGTTGGATTGGGGTAGTACTACCAAGTATAAGTATTGATTCTGTCATACTCGATGGCCTGATATGTGCTAGTTAAATATGCCGTCTCCAGAGCTGGGAAATATTCACTAGCTGTGCGGACCGGTCCGAGCCTGTGAAGCGGTCTCGAACCTCAGTTCGAAGCCTTGACATAGTTCGTCAAGTCTCCAAACACGCCCGGTGTTGTAATGGCTAAAGCCATAACAACACTTCCACGGCACATAAATATTTCCCAGCTCTTCCGACTAGTTAATTGTTATTATTTGAATGTGAAAATATTCAATTGATTTTATACCTAGCCTATTTTAAATTCCAAAATATAATTGGTGTGAATATTTGTAATTAATTATCAACTAAAGGTTGAAAGATGAAGAATTAATATCGCTATTGTTGTTACAAGAATAGAGCTAATTTATTTAAATAATCAGAAATATTTGTTTTATTATTCTGTTATTAAAAAATAAATTAGTTGGAAGGGCTGAGAGTATTCATTTGCAGCGAAATTGGCGTTAGGACTTTAGTCCTTACACCACCGGGCGTGTTGAAGACTCGCGGTTTTTGCGAGGCTTCAACCGAGGTTTGAGACCGCTCTTTGGCTCAAGCCGTTCCGCGCAGCAATTGAATACTCTCAGCTCTGGAAACGGCATACTTAACTAAACCTTCAACCTTTAGTTATCAACTACTACTATGCGTAATAATATTTAATAAAAGTTGAAGTAGAAATTATGAAAATTGAAATTACAGAAGAAGCACAAGCTAAATTGGAACCATATGTTAAGGATGGTAAGAAAATTCTATTGGACCTTGACGATGGTTTTGGCAAATATTCTGATGAGGGTACTTGTGCTTTGTTGACGAAATTTAGAATTATCGTACTTGATAAAGATGCTGATTTGAGTGACTATTCGGTTCAGCTTGAAAGTCCTATTGGAACCATCTATTTCAAAGATAGTGCTAAGGACTTTCTGGATGATGGAATGTCCTTGCGCGTTGATCCAAAGACTCAATTGTTGATTTTTGCGAATACGAAAGAGATAATTGATAAGAGTGTTAATATCATTGAATAATATAATTATTTTTAGATATTTTTAGGGATTGCTACAAATTTTTGTGCCTTATAGGCATCAGAATTAATGAAAATTAGTCGAGGGTGTTGAGAGCATCAATCGGCCGTAATTAATTTCCAATCTATAGAAATTTAATAAAAATATTGAGGGAACTTAAAGACATTAGTCTTTGAGTTCCCTTTTTCTGTCAAGGAAGAAAAATGATAAAAAAATTCATTGTTAAACATAAAGTTTTATTAACGTTAGCTTTGTTTATCTTTGTTAGCATCTTTTCAATTTATCTAACCAGTTTGAGTGGTCATATTTGGTCGTTCTTAGGTATGAATAACGATGGTCGTTTTCATGTTATGCGTGTTGAAGGATTATATGAGTCAATGAAACATGGCATATATTTTCCAATCGTAAACATGTCCTTTATGGGTGGATTCGGTTATATTTCCAATGTGTTTTATTCAAATATGTGGCTTTATCCGGCGGCTTTTTTGAGAATGATGGGATTTACAACGGTTGAAGCATTCATGCTATTTTATGTATTTCTGAATTTCTGCACGTTGTTGATATCTTTTGGTTCTTTTTACCATGCCAGTCATAAGTATGATAAAAGTTTAGTTTTCAGTCTAATTTATACTTTATCAATTTATCGAATTTTCGATATGGTTCGTCGATTTGATTTGGGCGAAGTGTTAACTTTAACATTTCTGCCACTCGTTATTTTAGGCGTGTACGAGGTGTTTTATGGGGATCATAAACAATGGATCTATCTTACATTAGGAATGGTAGCGGTAATTTATTCACATGCATTATCACCAATTCTTATTGCTGTTTTCATTTTCTGGGTGGTCATATTTCGTCTAAAAGCACTTATTAAAGAACCTAAACGGATTTTGTCATTAATAAAGGCAGGTGCGGTTGCGTTAGCACTGACTGTGGCGTATTTCTTACCGATGATCGAGCAATTGCAACATACCCAATTTAAACTCACACATTCTCGACTTATTGATGTTTCACAAAATGGGATGAATTTAAAAAATTTATTTAATTGGAGTTTAGTTAATAATTTATACATTCAAAATATCGGCTTGATAATGTTGATAGTGTCATTGATTATTCCATTTGTCATCTGGTTCGTGAAAAATAAGGCAATCAGAGATTTCACAATTATCGGTGAAATATTATTATTCATGACAACTTCATTATTTCCTTGGAAATATTTTGTTAAAACACCACTGAATACGATTCAATTTCCTTGGCGATTCGATATGTTGGTTTCAATTTTATTTGCAATTTTTCTAGCCAGTGACCCTTTGAATTGGTTCAATACCAGTTGGAAAAAAGTTTTATTGGTCGGTTTATCGTTTGGTTTGGTTGTTGGTGCCGAACAAGCTTTGATTACTGATCATCCTAAAGAATATAACGTTTATGATTCGTTCAATGATCTTGATATTTACAGTATTGGTGGGGGCGAGGAGTATTTGCCTAAGGATGCAAGTTTGAATCAACTGATCTCGACACCACATATTCCACAATTAAAGAGTGGAACAGCCTCAATCAGTAGCTTTTCTCAACAGGGAACGAAAGTTCAATTTAATTTTAAGAATGCTAAAAATGCTAAGATCGACGTTCCGATTATTAGTTATTATGGATTCTCTGCAAAAAACTCAACGGGTAAAGTCTCGCCATTAAAAATGGATCTAAAGAACAATGGCTTAGGACAAGTTACAGTCAATGGTACCGGGACTGTTCGAATTAATTATTACAAGACTACGATTCAAAAAGTCAGCAGTTTATTCTCGATTTTTAGTTTAATAATTTTATTGGTCGTTATTATTTTTCAGAAAAGATTGCGAAATAGAGTATCTTTATTTAAGAATTAGTTAGTATAATAAAGTCTATTGCATGTTACAAAGGAAGGTATCAAAATTTATGCAATTAACTTTTTTGAAAAATAAAAAAACAAAGAAAATTGCCACAGTCATCTTCACCATTGCACTATTTGCTCTCGTTAGTTTTTTAGCAATTTATCAAACTGAGGTCTCTCACGGTAAAATCTGGGCTTATTTAGGAAGCAGCGACAATCGTTTCCATATGATGAGAATTGAAGGATTATACCATTCGTTACAACGACACCAATTATTTCCGTTTATCAACATGTCATTTATGAACGGATTTGGTTATATAGTTAATATTTTCTATTCAGATTTCTTGCTCTATCCAGCAGCATTCTTACGTTTGTTAGGCTTTTCGAGTGCACAAGCAGTTGTAAGTTACTTCTGGTTGTTGAACTTCTTAACTTTTGGCGTAGCTTTTCTCTGCTATTACAAAGTTAGTCCCAAATATCTTAATAGTTTAGTGTTCAGTTTCGTTTATACACTGTCAACCTATCGCTTACATGACATGCTCTTTCGTCAAGATATCGGTGAGGTGGGAGCGTTCATTTTTCTACCACTAGCAATGCTGGGAATTTACGAAATTTTCTATGGAGAACGTAGACAATGGTTGTATCTAACTTTTGGTATGACAGGCATTATATATTCGCATGCCATTTCACCAATGCTGGTCGCAATCTTGATTATTATGATTGCAATAGCACAAATTCCTGAGTTGAAAGCTGATCCCAAACGCCTGTTGTCATTGTTGTGGGCTACGTTATGTTCTGGGCTTTTGAGTTTGGCATACTTTGTTCCAATGATGGAGCAAATGCATCATACCCAGTTCATTTTGACGCAAACGAAGAGTCTCTTGCCAAATGGGGCAACTGACTTTGCAGATATGGTAACTTTCAGTTTGAATAACGGTATCGGTCAACCAAGTATTGGTTTGGTATTGATAGTGGCGGCGTTTATTCTGTTAGTTTCGATCACGAAAGTTAAAAATCCGATATTAAAGCAGTTTTCCGTTATCGGGATTTTGATGATATTGTGTACTACAAAGGTTATGCCTTGGGTCATTTTCAATCACACACCACTCAAGATGATTCAATATCCATGGCGCTTTGACATGATTGCTACGATTTTATTGGCCATCGTTATAGCGGCAGATCCATTGGGATTTCTTTCTAGTAAATATGCCAAAATTGGCCTGATGAGTTTAATTTTCTTATTCGCAATTTCAGGCAGTTACCGTTTGGTAAATGGTTCGCCGTTACAACTCAATACCTATGAGACATATAATCAACAGGAGCCCTTCAGTATAGGCGCAGGACAAGAATATCTGCCAGTTGGTACAAGTGTCGGGGAATTGCAACGAACGGCTCATAAGCCCGAAATTGAGAGTGGTAAGGCCAAGATAAGTAACTTTAAGCAGTATGGAACTCGTTTGAGTTTTAACTTCAAGAACGCCAAAAATGCAAAAGTCGATTTACCGATTATTGCTTATTATGGATTCCAGTCAAAACAGTCTACAGGGAAAGTTTCTAAGTTGACGATGGATAAAGATAATAATAATTTGGCACAAGTTACCATCAATGGTAGCGGTAAAGTAACGGTCGATTACTTTGAAACAATGTTACAAAAGGCCAGTCGTCGGATCTCGTTCTTGACGTTGTTGGTTATTATCGCAATTAGTTTTATCAATAAATTAAATCTGGTTGATTTTAATAAAATTGAAGGTTTAAGAAATAGTAAATCACGTTAGAAGTTGGCCGTCTCTAGGGGTGAGAATATTCTCGGACCTTACGACTAAATGGTTTTTTAAACAAAATAATTTTTTTGAAATTTAGATTTTTAAGTATAGACAAATTATATAAAAATGAGTTGTATCACACTAATCATCAGATTCTTTAAGTGTGATACAACTCATTTTTTTGATTTTAACTAAAGGTTGAAAGTTTAAGTATGCCGTTTCCAGAACTGAGAGTATTCAATTGCTGCGCGGAACGGCCCGAGCCAAAGAGCGGTCTCGGACCTCGGTTGAAGCCTCGCAAGAATCGCGAGTCTTCAACACGCCCGGTGGTGTAATTGCTAAAGCAATAACGCCACTTTCGCTGCAAATGAATACTCTCAGTTCTTCCAACTAGTTTATTTTTTTTATAGCAGGAACAGTAAAATGGAGATTTCTGATTATTTAACGTTTTCATTTTATTATTCCTGCCATAAAAAAATACTCTTAGATCTGGAAACGGAATACTTAACTAAACTTTCAATCATTAGTAGTATAATTATTAAAAATTGTCGCCTCTGGATTATTTGATGGATGACATTAGTTTTTGAATGAATAATTTTAAAATGAAAAGAGGATTTCTGATGGAAGACTATACGGATTACAACGCAAAAATCGTGGATGGTTGGGTTGAAGAAGGCTGGGAATGGGGCAAACCTGTTAGTCATGAGGAATATATTGCCGCTACAAAAGGTGACTTTAAGTTGGTTTTAACACCTAATGTTGCGATTCCAAATGACTGGTATCCGGATCCTATTAAAGGTAAGAAAATTCTGGGATTGGCTTCTGGCGGTGGGCAACAAATGCCTATTTTGACAGCCTTAGGTGGAGTCTGTACAGTCTTTGATTACTCACAAAAACAATTAGATGCTGAAAAAATGGTTGCTGAAAGAGAAGGCTACAATATTGATATTGTTCGTGGCGATATGACTAAGCCATTGCCATTTGCAGACAATAGTTTTGATATGATTATTCAACCAGTTGCTAACTGCTATATTGAAGATGTTCGACCCGTTTGGAATGAATCTTATCGAATTTTGAAACCGGGTGGCCGTTTGATTGCAGGTCTTGATAACGGTGTTAACTATATCTTTGATAAATCTGAAACAAAACTTTTTCACAGTTTGCCATATAATCCTTTGAAGGATTCTTCAGTTAATGCTGAATTTCCACCTGAAGAGGAAGGTGTACAGTTCTCACATACTTTGAATGAACAGCTTCGCGGACAGATTAAAGCTGGTTTTCAGATTGTTGATTTGTATGAGGATACTAATAGTGAAGGTAAGTTGCACGATTTTAATATCCCTACATTTTGGGCTAGTTATGTTGTTAAAAAATAAAGGTTTTGAAGTTATTCTGAATCCAGAGCTGAGAGTATTAACTTGCTATGCGTAATAGTAAAGGCCTAATGCCGTCCATAGTTGATTATTACTCACAGTTCTTCCGATTAGTTTGGTGGAATTTATTCAATAGTATTCTGGAGGCCATTTTTAGATTGAATGTTTAAATATTAGCCGTAAGGAAAAGGGAGTTGTTTCTCACTTATATAGGTTCTTTCTCAACTTTGGTTATGAAAAAAAGAGGCTGTTTCTCACTTGGAATTATTTCAAGTGGAAGACAGTCTCTTTTTTGACAAATTTCTAAATTAAATACGCATACGAATCCTTTTACAACCAAACTTGAGAAAGAACCATATACTCCGAAATCTGAAATCTTTCTTAAATTTATCAAACATGTACAAAAACGTTATTTTTTGACAAACGCCTGTCCATCAAAAAATAAACGTTAATATTCAAATAACGTACGTTAATATTTCACAATACTTATAATTAATATACAGGTTTATAGTATTACTTGTATTTACAGTGATTACTGATCAGGTATCCTAATACAAATATTCTATAAGGGGTAATTTTAATGAAATGTACAAACTCTTTTGAAGAACTTGATAAGAATCAATTACTTAAAGTTTATGGGGGAAATCGTATAGCAAATTGGATCATTGCGGATGCAATCGATGCATATTCCAATATGGTTCACTATCAACATATGAAGCCTTCACCAATCAATAACTAACCATAGAGTTACAAATGAAAGGATGTAATCATAATGAAAAAAATGAACTTTTCAGAAATAACAGACAATCAATTAAGAGGAGTAAAAGGATCAGGCATCGTATCTGCTGCTTATGAATATCTTTTTTCTAATTCAGGCGATATTTTAAAAAAAATGACAAAAAGACAATCGTATTATAATCATTTATACAAAGATTTTAGATAGTATCCCTACATAATTAAATCTATTAGAGAATGAAGTGTTAATTGTGATGAAATTAAAAAAAATGGAAATCAATTATAAATTTTATAAAACCATATCTTTTTGGGTAGGTATTCTGTTTGCTCCTGAAATAATTAAGGACATATTTTTTAAGCATATTTACTCAATTTCAAATTGGGGATCATTAATATTCATAATCCTTCTCATGATTGATGCCTTCATTCTAAAAGGACATGACTAACCGCAATCTTTATTCATGAGTAAAATAAGAAGAAAAGCCACGACAAATAAAATGGTTCTTTCTCAACTTTGGTTATGAGAAAAAGAGGCTGTTTCTCACTTGGAATTATTTCAAGTGAAAGACAGTCTCTTTTTGACAAATTTCTAAATTAAATACGCATACGAAATCCTTGTATAAACAAAGTTGAGAAAGAACCTTATATCAAGTGAGAAACAACTCCCTTTTTTTATATGTGCAGTGGCTCTAAAACGAGTTCCACTCTCTTCCACTTTCTATTCCTTTAAATCATCAACGTCTGTCAATGATGCTAAATTATCCTGTTTCGTAACGGCCGTTTTATCAATTGAAACTTTAAACCAATTAACAAATCCATGATCGAATTCTGCTACTACAAACTTAAAATTTCCCATCATTATTTCAGAATCTTTATGTAGGTCAGGGTACTTTTCAATCAAATAGCCACCAACGGTGATAATATCTGATTTTTGGAATTCCTTGACGTCGGTTCTGAAGTAACGTTCAAAGTCATATAACGTCGTTTTACCTGAGATATTATATGAACCATCGTCGTTTTTAACGATATACTCATCGGAAACGTCATCGATCTCATCTTTAACGGTACCGAATAATTCTTCGTAAATATCTTTATCCGTAACGATACCACTTGTCCCACCGTATTCATCGACGACTACAACGATAGGTGTTTGTTTCTTAATCATTTTATCCAAGATATCTTGGATGGGCATTGTTTCGGGAACGGTGTTGACTGATCTTAAAATCCGGCTAATACCAACGTCACCGTCAACTTGGTTTTGGCGAACGATATCGTAGGCATAGACGTAACCTAAAACTTTATCTTTATCATTATCAGCGACAACAGGGAATCTTGAGAAACCTTGTTGTAAGTAATCTTTGATAACATCTTTTACTTTGTCAGTGATATCAACTACGTAAAGACTTGTTCGATCGACCATGATATCTTTTGCAACTTTATCGTTTAATTCGAAGGCACGTTGCATGAAGATTACGTCGTCGGGTTCCATATCGCCACCTTTAATGGACGATTTGGAAAGTCTGAGGATTTCTGATTGAGAGAACACTTCGTTTTCAGAGTCAGCTGGTTTTATTCCTAAAAGACGAACGATTCCGGACGCTGAAACATTTAACAGCCAAACGAATGGATAAACTGCTAGATGGAAGAAGCGTAATGGTGTAACGACTAACATCAATGTAGTCATAGGCATGTCAATCGCAATATTCTTAGGAACAATTTCCGTTATAACAACTTCTAAGTAAGTTAGAAGAAGAACACCAATAATGGAACTTAAAGCGTGTAAACCGCTACTACCGCCGGCAGAAAGATGAACTACTCCGAAGACCTCTACTAAAAGATATTCGATAGTACTTTCACCGATCCAACCTAAAATGATACCAGCGATACTAGTACCAACTTGTGTTGTTGATAAGTACTCATTCAGGTTATTGACCATCATGAGGGCTCGTTTTAACTTCTTGGTATTACCAGTACCTTTTTGAATTGCATCTTCCAATTGACTGGACCTAGTTTGCACGAGGGCAAATTCAGCAGCCACAAAGAAGAAGGCAAAGATAAAGGTTATCAGGATGATGATAAAATTAGTTGTAATTACAGAACTAGACAATATATGATTTCCCCTTCTATTCTTGTAAGACGAATTATACACCAAAGAAAAACCGACTGCGTCGGCTAAGAGTAAATATTTTATTTTTACACCTTTAGTATATCCAATTTTATGGGTAAAATGTAGTTATGACGTTTTTAATTTGGTAACGTTACAATTTTGTAGTTGAACTTACCAATCATTATTTTTATAATGAAGAGAATGAAACAACCTTGGGGGAATCCTTTTGAGTAAAGTAAAAACAAATAATTTATTAACTCCTGCACAAGCTGCTAAGGACTTAGGAATCAGCGTTGCAACGCTACGTAAATATTCTTTGATAGTAGAAAGAACAACTGAGAACGGCCAATACTTTGAGCGTAATACTCAAAATAACCGTCTATATACTCAGAAAAATATCGAAGATTTCAAAGAAATGGTTAAGTTGAGTCACGGTCCAAAGATGACCCTTGAAACAGCTGCCGTTCAAATTTATCCGACAGCTGACGTTAAAGCTGATACTGATGCCAAGCAAAACGGGGAACTTTCGGAATTACAAACAACTGTTGCCAAGTTGGAATCTGAAAATAAGAAACGTGAATTGACTATCAAAGAACTTCAAGAAGAGCTTTCTGATGCAGAAAAAGCAAAAGAACAACTTCAAGCTGAATTGGATACTTTGAAACAACAAGCTACTGAAAAGGCTGAAAGTACTGACGTCAAAATTGATGAAAATATCAAAGAACGTGTAAATGAAAAAGTTAATGACGACAAAAAGGAACATTGGTGGAATAGATTCAAAGGCTAGTCAGCCAATTAATCCTATGATATCAACCTCTTATGTAATCGGGTCGTACCAAAATGTTAGTTTTGGTGCGGCTTTTTTATGTATAATTAGAACTTGTGATAGGACAAATTAGGAGGATTAATTTTGAAATTAGCAATGATTGGGCTCGGTAAGATGGGAATCAATTTGACCGAGAATTTGATTCGCAACGGTAATAAAGTGGTTGCTTTTGATTTGAGTGACGGCGCTAGAAATGATGCTTCAACACTGGGGGCGCAAGTTAAAGATAGCTTGCAAGAAGCAGTTGAGACTTTAAGTGCACCACGTATTGTTTGGGTAATGTTGCCAGCAGGCGATCCAACTAATCAAACAATTGATACCTTGAGTGAAATTCTTGATGAAAATGATATCGTTATTGACGGTGGAAATTCATTTTACAAAGATTCATTGCAACACAACAAAATTTTGACAGCCAAAAATATTAAGTTCTTCGATGTTGGTACATCAGGCGGTATGAGTGGTGCTAATCGTGATGGTAACTTCATGATTGGTGGCGACGATGAAAAAGCTTTTGAATATATTGAACCAATTTTCAAAGGAATCGCACAAACTGATGGTTACTTGTATACGGGAAAGGCCGGTAGTGGTCACTACTTGAAGATGGTCCATAACGGTATCGAATACGGAATGATGCAAGCTATTGCTGAAGGATTCGACGTTTTGGAACACAGCCAATTCTATTATGATAATGAGGCCGTAGCTAATGTTTGGGAACA
This sequence comes from Companilactobacillus huachuanensis, assembly GCF_005404815.1. Classification (GTDB taxonomy): domain Bacteria; phylum Bacillota; class Bacilli; order Lactobacillales; family Lactobacillaceae; genus Companilactobacillus; species Companilactobacillus huachuanensis. Next base: position 17,391 of record NZ_BJDF01000008.1, on the reverse strand, counting down.
TGGTTCCGTTATCCGGGGATGGTTGATGGAATTGACTCAATCAGCATTTTCTAAGGATCCTAAATTGGATGAGATCAAGGGCGTTATGCATTCATCAGGTGAAGGTAAGTGGACATTGGATGAAGCCTTGAAACTTCAAGTTCCAACACCCGTTATTGCCGCTTCATTGATGATGCGTTACCGTTCACTGGAAGATGATACCTTTACCGGAAAAGTCGTTGCGGCTCTAAGAAATGAGTTCGGCGGACATGCGGTTGATAGTAAAAATTAAATTATAAAAAACTTGTCGGTTGGCAAGTTTTTTTATTTTATGGGAGAATGGAGAATGCGAAAAAGAAGCGAAGTATTTTTATGTTTATTCGTGGGTGCTTTTATTGGGAGTGACCTACGTTACTTGGAAAGCTTAGTTTTTAAAACAAGTCACGGATTTCCCTTGGGAACACTGATTGCTAATTTAAGTGGAGCACTGTTCTTGCCATTTTTAATTCACTATTTACAAGATCGTTTCAACTTATCTTCTAGAATGATTTTGACATTAAGTACGGGAATGCTGGGATCATATACAACTTTTTCCACTTTTACGTCTGACGCATATCGCTTGTATAGTAACGGTCAGTGGTGGTCGTTGTTAATTTATATGACTATAACGATGGTCGGGGGCTTTCTGGTAGCTGTTCTTGGAAATTATTGGGCAGCGTCGAGTGCGTTTAATGATTACGTGAAAGAAAAAGGGGCACGCAAATGATAAATTTTTTAATTGTTGGTTGTGGAGCCACGGTTGGAGCCTTCTTACGCAATGAGATGACGCTGATTCAATCCAAGATAAAAATTGATTTTCCCGTCATAACGCTATTAATAAATATTATGGGAGCGATTGCCTTGGGTATTTTTACTGCACAAATTCAGAATGGTGCGATATTATTATTGCTAGGAACTGGATTCTGTGGAGGATTTACCACGTATGGAACTTTCAATATGGAGCTAAGTCAATTATGGTTTCAACATCAAGGTTGGCGCTGCTTTTGGTACTTTACTTTAACGTACATATTTGGAATTTTGGGATTCATCGTTGGTATCCACATTTAGGAGAAATTAAAAATGCAAATGAGAGAATCAGTATGGAATGAAAGTTTTCGCCCAGGAATAATTTCTTCAACAAGATTGTATTTTCAAGATTTGTTCGTTGGCGCAAAAAGAATGAGTCGCAAGGATTTCTGGTGGGGCTTATTAGGAATGACCATTGTGGCTGGTGTCATAGTTAGCTTATTAGCATGGGCAATTACCAAAATGCCAGTAGATGACTTTTATTGGAGTTCGATAGTTGGCGTAGCTTTAGCAATTACTCAAGGTTACTATTGGATTTCGATTTTTACAGCTATGATCAGAAGGTTGCACGATCGTAAATTACGTGGTTGGTGGATATTATTAGGATTGGTACCATTTATTGGTGAAATCGCATTAATAGTATTGCTTTGTCTTCCACAGCATGATTTTGGAAATAGATGGCCAAAGCAAATATAGAGACTGGCACATAATATGGTTATTAATTCAATTTTGATAGGCCGTTTCCAGAGCTGAGAGTATTCAATTGCTGCGCGGAACTGCCCGAGCCAGAAAGCGGTCTCGAGCCTCGGTTGAAGCCTCGCAAAAACCGCGAGTCTTCAACACGTCCGGTGGTGTAATTGCTGAAGCAATAACGCCACTTTCGCTGCAAATGAATACTCTCAGCTCTTCCAACTAGTTTATTTTTTTATGGCAGGAGCAATAAAGACTTCTGATTATTTAAGGTAATTATCTCTAAGCCGTAACAACATTGACTATATTAATTTTTTGCCTTTCAATCTTCAGTTATAAAATCAAAGATTTGTGTTGGGTCCTTTTTCATTATGAACCACAAAAAAGAAGTCATTTTTTACTTTAGAAATTTTAAAGTAGAAAATGACTTTTATTCTCTTATCACTAATTATATAAAAAGCCATTATATAAAAGTTGAAATTTTGAATTTGTTAATATATCTAAAATGTTCATTGAATTATTTTCCATTGAGAAATAAATTAGTCGGAAGAGGTGAGGGTATTAACCAGCTGTGGGTGTGGCGTTACGGCTTCAGCCGTTACACCACCGGGCGAGTTTGGATACTTGCGGTTTGTGCAAGTATTCAAACCGAGGTCCGAGACCGCTTCCCAGGCTCGGGCCGGTCCGCATAGCAGGTTAATACCCTCACCTCTGGAGACGGCAAATTCAATATTATGCTATTGATCGAATTCATTTTAAGGTAAAATTATGCAATACTTTTAATGAGGTGATGGCGATGTGTGGACGTTATATGTTTCAACCTGATAAGAATCCTGAAATTAAACGTATTTATCAATTGGCTGTTGACGCTGGCTACAGTCCTAAAACGGGCGAGATATTTCCAACTGATGATACGGCATTAATTGTTGCTGGAGAACGACAAGTTAAGGTTATCGCTATGAAATGGGGCTTTCCAGGTTTTAAAACAGGACAATCAATTATCAATGCCCGTTCAGAAACGGTTCAACAGAAATCAATGTTTGCGGACTCATTTTTAAAACGCCGTTGTGTTTATCCAACAACGGGATTTTTTGAATGGAACAAGTCTAAACAAAAATATAAATTTAATTTTAGTAATGATCCGCAGACTTTATTCATTGCGGGTTGTTATAATTATTTTGATGATGTGCCGCAGAGTATTTTATTTACAACGCAGCCTAATGAGTCGATGATTGAAATTCATGACCGGATGCCCCTGATATTGGCGAAAAATCAAATTAATGCTTGGATATATAACGATGATTTTGCAAAGGATTTCTTAAACAGCGCAATGCCACGGTTGCTATCACAAGTGGAAGAATAGGTGTTTTATGAACGATAAAATTCAAAAATTTAATAATAGTAATGAATATTTTCAATGTCCTATCTGTGGAGAAAGATTAGTTCTTGTAGGAAGTAGTTTAACCTGTGAACAAAATCATACTTTTGATATTTCCAAAAAAGGGTTTGTTGACCTGGTTTTGAATAATAAACAACAAAAGAATTATGATTTAGCTTCGTTTGAGAATCGTCATCTTATTTTGGAGCATGGCATGTATGATCATATTGCTGAGAAGATGCTTGATTTGATTGCAAAGTTAGATTTAAAGAGTATTTTGGATGTCGGTTGTGGCGAGGGATATTATTCCAAAAAGATTGCTGAATCAGCAGATCGAACTGTCTTAGCATTCGATATTTCGAAGGATTCCATTCAATTGGCTGCCAAGGGTCCCAATACCTCCGTTGAATGGTTTATTGGCGATTTAGCCCACTTGCCGATTCAAAAGCAATCAATCGATGGAATAGTTGATATTTTTTCACCAGCTAATTATCAAGAATTTAATCGTATTTTACAACCAGATGGTTATGTTCTGAAAGTGATTCCTAATGAATTTCATGTTCAGGAATTACGTGAACAAGCGAAGAGTCAGTTACAACAAGAGAAGTATTCTAATAAAAAAGTTTTAGATTATTTTGAAGAGCATTATGACTTGATCGATCAAATTGATGCAACTAAGACGTATGATGTTTCAGAAGAAGAGCGAACCGCTTTTATTAATATGACACCGTTATTATTCAATGTTGATAATAGTTTGATTGATTGGAATATGGTTAAGCAAATTACTGTTGGATCAACGATATTGGTTGGAAAGACAAAAGCGTAACTCAGGAGGAAAAAAGAAGTCAATTTTCATTTGAAAATTGACTTCTTTTTTTGATGAACCATGACAGTGACTTGTTTTGCATTATAACCAAGACGAAAAAGAAGATGATTAGGGATTTATTGTTTTAGTTAGAAAAATTACGTTTTATCACGCGTTTATACTGCATATTTTGTTAAAGCTTTCTGGAAATCCCCTTGAACTAAAACTGCCAGTTCATTGACAAGTTCTTGAGGGTCTTCTTTCATATCATTTTCGACCCATTCAAAGATAAGTGAGATGAAAGCGAGGCTGTAGAAGTGAGCGATGAAATGTTTGTGTTTTGAATCAACGTTCATACCGACGGCCTGTTTTTCCACAATGTTGATAATGTATTTGTAGATAACTTCATAGATATACTTGTGCATAACGTCGCGATAAACAGAGAGGTAAACATTTTTTGCCAAACGATGGTTATCTTTGATCAGAACCATGACCTGATAAAATCCTTCCTGCCAATTGTCATAGTCAGCCTTGTTTTCTAAAACTTCTTTGGCAATTAGACTAGCAGAATATTCAACCAGATCGTAAATATCTGAAAAATGATTGTAGAAGGTTTGTCGGGTTAAATTACATTCTCCGACAACGTCTTTAATTGTGATTTTATCAATAGGCGTATGATGAAGAGCGGCGCAAAGAGAAGCACGTAAGACGTTTTTAGTATCAGATGACATTGAATTTAATCCCCCCAGATAGATCAGTGTCTTATATTATATATTTTTTTCATGAAAACGTCATTGCCAAAAATGTTTAAAGACAAAAACGAACACATGTTTTACAATGTAATTTAGTTGTTGAGTACATGACGCTAGTCGGTCGGGTCGAGAAATATTGGCTGGGCTCTGTAGACAAAACGCCAACTCTATAGTAAACGTAAGGAGAAAGCATATGACGACTAAGATTGGGATTCGCCAGTTGGTAGAGTTTGTTTTACGCAGTGGTGATTTGGTTGAAACGAAAAATAGTCAAAACACTGCTCTTAATGGCGCACGGATCCATCGCCGACTCCAAAAAGAACGTTCAAAAGATACGGATTATGAAAGTGAAGTCTATTTAAAAACTGACGTCACGATGAATGAAAATCAATATGTTATTTCTGGTCGAGCAGATGGGATAACATTAACCAAAGATAAAGCTTTGATCGAGGAAATTAAGACATCTGACCAGCCTTATGAAGAATTGAGTGACAATACGTTGGAATTATATTGGGGTCAGGTGAAGGTTTATGGCTACATCCTGTTACAAGAGCACCCTGAATTAAAGCATGTAACGTTACAGCTGACGTATTTTCAAGTTAGCAATGAAGTAGTGACCACTGATGAGAAAACGCTGGGACAGGCTGAATTAGAGAAGTTCTTTGAAGACTTAATTACTGAATACGAATATTGGATAACGTTACGTGCTAAATTACGCAAAAGTAGAAATGATTCTATTAAAAAGCTGCCTTTTCCATTTGATAAATTTCGAACCGGGCAGCATGAGATGGCTGCGGCCGTGTATAAATCGATTTTATTAGAGAAGCGGCTTTTTGTTGAGGCACCGACTGGAACGGGAAAGACTATTTCCACACTCTTTCCAGCAATTAAAGCGATGGGTGAGGAAAAAGTTCAACGTTTGTTTTATCTAACTGCCAAGCAGAGCACGCGTCATGTGGCTGAAGAGACAGTTAAATTGATGGCTAGCAAGGGTTTGAAATTGAAAAGTATTACTTTAACAGCCAAAGATAAAATTCGCTTTCCAGAAGAACAAGATATTCCGCCTGAAGAAAATCCCTACATGATTGGTTATTATGATCGACTTAAGCCAGCGTTGTCCGATTTATTGACAAATGAGGATGCAATTACACGGTCGGTCATTGAAAAGTACGCTAAAAAACACATGGTGGATCCATTTGAATTTTCACTTGATACCTCATTATTTTGTGACTTAATTATTTGTGATTACAATTATTTATTTGATCCATTAGTATATTTACAACGCTTCTTTGTGGAAAAAGATACAGATAATTTCTTTTTGATCGATGAGGTTCATAATTTGGTCAGCCGTTCACGGGACATGTATTCGGCCGAAATTACAGAGACATCGATTCCTAATTTGTTGAAAAAAGCTAAGACTATCGATACCAAGGCTAGTGAAGATTTTCAGAAACAACTAAAAAAGGTTCGCCGAGTTTTCACTCAAATGAAAAAAGTTCTAAGAGAGGACAATCAGGAAGAAAAAATCACTGCTGATGTTCCAGATAAATTGATTAATACCTTGAGTAAATTCAATGATTTTATGGGCGATTGGATGGCAGAACAAAAGCCGTCGGATTTTTTGGATGAGGCAAAAGATTATTTCTTCAACTCGCTGACATTTGTGAAGATTGGTGCGCTATTTGATGACAGCTATAAGACTAGAATTGTTTTAGATGGCAAGAGTCTGGTGGTGAAAGAATTATGTCTTGATCCAAGCCACTTCATTAATGAGTCGCTTAATTTAGGCATAGGGGCAGTGCTGTTTTCAGCCACCTTATCACCAATGGATTATTATCGTAGCGTTTTGGGCGGGATTGAGAATAGTTTAGCTTATCAACTGCCATCGCCATTTCCGGTGGAAAACCAAGAAATTTTAATAACGCAGTATATTCAAACCACATATCGTCAACGGGAATTTAGTCAAGATAGTATTGTGCGAAGTTTGAATGCCATGATCAGTAATAAAACAGGAAATTATTTGATTTTTTTCCCATCATACAGTTATTTAAAACAGGTCAAAAAAGCCTTTGAAATTGCCTACCCAGAAGTAGATATAATTACTCAGAAAGGTGAAATGGATAATCAAGCTCGACAAGATTTTTTGGACCAATTTACTGAAAACCCTCAATATACATTAGTTGCCTTTTGTGTGCTGGGTGGCATTTTCTCAGAAGGAATTGATCTACGCGGTGATAGGTTGATAGGAGTAGCAGTTGTCAGTGTTGGATTGCCTGGATTGAGTGCCGAGAATAATTTGATTCGTGATTATTATGACGAAGACAATGGTCATGGTTTTGAATATGCGTATCAGATGCCTGGTTTGAATAACGTTTTACAAGCGGCAGGTCGTTTGATTCGAAGTAGTCACGATGCAGGGATAATTTTATTATTGGATCAACGATTTGGCAGTTCCAGATATACCAAACTTTTTCCACAGCATTGGCGAAACTATCGACGAATCAATTCATTGCCACAATTAAATGACGCTGTGCATAACTTTTGGAAGGAAAGACAAGATGAAAACTAAGTTAACGAAGGAACTAGAAAGTACACTCTATCAATATTGTTTTGAACAAGGGTCGTATGTGGTTGAGGAAGTTTCCATGCCTGATAAAAAAGGTATCGTTGATACCTTGAGTTATCAACAGCTGGCCGATGATCAGATTGAATGGCGTTGTTATGAATTGAAGGTCACTAAATCAGATTTCCATTCGAAGGCAAAGTTGTCATTTATTGGAAACTACAATTATTTTGTTTTACCACAGAAATTATATGACGAAGTTGAAAATGAGATTCCCAGTCGTATCGGTGTTTTAATTTATCGTGCATTTGATAAAAAGGCCATAGAGGCCTCGCCACAAACATTGCGTGCCCCTGGATTCTTAACGGTCGCCAAAAAGGCTCAGTACCAAGAATTACAGGTTGATGAAAAACAATTGACCAGTCATTTTGTAGCGTCCTTATCTCGTGAAGTCGATAAGGCTAAACGTGTGGAAAAAGGTTTGCAACTGTATAATGATGATCAATTATTTAAGGAATTAAAGAAACGTGCCAAGGCAGGGTATGATGTGTATACTCCGGACAACAATATTTATGACCGTTTTGTTGAAGATTTACAAAGCGATGCTGTAACGGCGTTACAAGAAGAATTGGACGCACGTAATGCTGAATATCAGGAACTGAAATTACAATTGCAGCAGTTACAACAGCCTAATTTGGAGGATAGAATATGATTTATTTTCCATATTTGCGCGGTCGAATGTATGATTTATTGGCGTTGAAGGAGCTCTGTGAGCAAGAACAATTGAGTTCCAAAATTGTACCAATTATTGAGCCAGTCCGTGATTCCAAAGAATTGCAGCAGACCGTCCAGACTTTTATCGATCATCGACAGCCATTTAGTGTCATAGCTAATCCACAGGTAAGTGTTTATGGATTAAACGATACGAAACTTTATCCACTGCCAGCAGTTAATAACTTGGGATTCTACTATCCCAGTGCAATTTTGGCAGCTGATTTCAGTAGTGATTTTGTGGAAACAGTAAAAAATCAACAGTCATTGTTAATATCTAAAAATTATGAACTTTTGAAGGCTTATAAAGATACGGCAGTTTTACAAGCTGTGGACAAGGTGTTAATTCCTGATGTAGCACGAATGCATAAATTAGTGGATCATAAGGCGGCATTATTGACCGATCCATTGACGTTTGTTCGACACGTGGAAGATTATGCTGATTTGGAGGATGAATTTTTCCAACCGGCTGATTGGTATCATCAAGTGGGAAATTATGATGGTTTCGGTGATTACTCCATGGTGGGACATGTTTATTTTGATAAAGGGATGCCAGCACGTGCCATTGCGTTGCATTTGATCTATGTGACTAAGGACGGAACGTTACGTATTCATCATTTTGTTTCTGATAGTAATGAAAAAATGAGCGGACAGAAGGATAAATTCTTTGAAGCGTTACGTAAAATGATTAATTGGTGTAGTGAGAATATTCAAGGAATTAATGATACACCAGCCTTGAAGGAATTATTAAGCTATGGTCAGGGAGATAAGTTTCCCGGTTTGGGCATGGTCAAAAAACTATCATTAATGCATCATTTCGAATTGATGAATCGTTTGTTGAACTACCATCTTTAGAGGTGAGAGTATAGTTAAGTATGCCGTTTCCAGAGCTGAGAGTATTCAATTGCTGCGCGGAACGGCCCGAGCCAAAAAGCGGTCTCGGACCTCGGTTGAAGCCTCGCAAAACCCGCGAGTCTTCAACACGCCCGGTGGTGTAATTGCTGAAGCAATAACGCCACTTTCGCTGCAATTGAATACTCTCAGCTCTTCCAACTAGTTTGTTTTTTCATGGCAGGAATAATAGAACGAAAACTTCTGATTATTTAAATAAATTAACTCTAGGCTGGTAATAACAATGATTATATGAGTTTTTCACCTTTCAACCTTTAATTAATTAGTGATAATAAAAAGTTGCTTTTCATCTGGGCCATTCATTTCAGTCCCAAGTGAAAAACAACTTCTTTTTGTTGAGTATTTTTACCACCATAATTTAATTAATGCTTGCGTACCATCATCACCAAGCTTTTGCTCGTCAACTAATGTTTCATAAAGTTTCTTGGCTTGTTTTGTTGCTGGAAGATCAAGATGCATTTTTTCACTTTCATCGAGTGCAATGCGTAGATCTTTTAAGAAATGTTTGGAGTAGAATCCAGGTTTGAAATCATTATTCAAAATTCTAGGTCCGTAATTTTCCAAACTCCAGTTATCACCACCGCCACCTTCAACAGTTTCTAAGACGGCTGAGAGATCCAATCCTGCTGCTTTAGCGTACACAAACATTTCAGTTAGACCGGTCATGGTCCCAGCAATCATAATTTGATTGGCCATCTTCGCATGTTGTCCCGCTCCGTAAGAGCCGAAGTAGTGATTTGTTTTGCCGATAATATTAAAAATTGGTTGAAGCGTGTCGAAAGCTTTTTTGGAACCACCGACCATAATCGTTAATTTACCATCACGAGCGCCGACGTCTCCACCGGAAACTGGGGCATCGATACATTCGACGCCAATGGGTTCGACTTTTTCACCAATTTTTTTGGCCAAAGTGGGCGTACTTGTTGTCATATCAACAACAATTTTGCCAGCACTCAAACCAGCAATGATACCGTTTTCCTTGAAGTAAACATCTTCGACATCTTTTGGAAAGCCGACCATAGAAAAGATAATGTCCGCATCTTCCGCAACATCCTTAGGAGCAGCCAACCATTGAGCTCCTTCATTTATTAATGGTTCGGCTCGAGATTTTGTTCTCGTATAAATATCCACGTCATAATGGGCTTTAAGTAAATTATTAATAATACCGCTACCCATAACGCCTGTACCAATGAAACCAATTTTTTGCATGATATTTCCTCCATTAATTAAATTCACTGTCTCTAGATTTGAAGACGGCATCTTTATAATAACTAAAGATTGAAAGTTTGATGAGTTATGCCGTTTCCAGAGCTGAAAGTATTCATATGCTGCGCGGTACGATTCGAGCCAAAAAGCGGTCTCGAATCTCGGTTGAAGCCTTACCAAAAAACGGTAAGTCTCCAACACGCCCGGTGGTGTAATTGCTGAAGCAATAACGCCACTTTCGCGGCAAATGAATACTTTCAGCTCTTCCAACTAGTTTTTTAATAATACGAATGTCTAATTGTTATCTTTTGCTATTTAAATAAATTGATAAATAAATTTACTTTAGGACTATCAGAGCACTGTTTATATCACTTTTTCACCTTTCAACCTTCAGATAATAACTAAAGATTGAAAGTTTAGTGAGTTGTTCCGTTTCCGAAGCCGATAGTATACATCCAACCTTCAGACAATAATTATAGTCATAAAAAAACTTATCAACAATAATCTGCTTAATGTATTTTTTAAGGCGGCTTATTTGCTATAATTCAGGTGATGTGTAATCAAATTTAATAGATGCGGGAGGGTATTTCATGACATTTGTAAAAACCTATTATAAAAGTATTTTAGCAGCTTTATTTTATGGAATAACCTCGGCTTTAGGTATTCAGTTACTACTACAGCCGGCCAAGCTTTATACCAGTGGTGTCACTGGTGCTTCACAGTTGATTGTCAACTTGCTAAATGAATTTGCCCATTTAAGTACGCCTGTGTATTTGTGGTATGCGTTATTGAACTTACCATTGATATTATTGGCATGGTTCAAATTGGGGAGAAAGTTTACAATTTTATCAATTATCTCCGTCGTTTCAGCATCAATTTGTATTTTATTAGTGCCATTATATCCAATTACCAAAGATCCACTATTATCAGCTGTCTTTGGTGGGATTCTTGCAGGATCAGGAATTGGACTCTGTTTCCGTTATGGATTTTCAACCGGGGGGACCGATATTATTGCATTGATCGTGCAGAAAAATACTGGCCGTTCAGTTGGGCAAGTGAGTTTTGCCATTAATGCGGTCATTATCATAATTGCCGGCTTTGCATTCGGCTGGGAATTAGCATTGTATACAATTATTTCAATCTACATTACTAATGTGGTTATTGATAAAATGTATATTCAGCAACAAAAAATTACCGTTACGATTTATTCACATAAAATCGATGAAATTTCAAAGGAATTATTAAAGTCGTTAAATCGTGGATTAACGTTGGATTACCATCTACAAGGTGCTTATTCAGGCGAAGAAATCGGTTCAATTACAACCGTTTTAACAAAGTATCAATTATTCTTTGCTAAAAAGATCATTATGAATGTGGATCCAGAGGCATTTATTAATATTCAACCAACAATGTCTATTTCTGGAAAATTCAATGATAATTAATTTCTAAAAGTTTGATACATTATTCAGTTCCTCCAACTAGTTTTTTAATAATAAGAATGTCCAATTGTGCTCTTTTGCTGTTTAAATTAATTGAATTTAGAACTGTCACAGCAACGTTTATATCACTTTTTCACCTTTCAATCTTCAGCTAATAAAAATGAGTTGTATCACACCTAATTATTTGGTTCTTTAAGTGATACAACTCATTTTTTATTTGATTTACCTATGATTTAAAAACTGAATTCATCAGAAATCAATCTGTCTAATAATACATACAAATTAGCCCTGGAGATGGCATACAAAAGTCAAATTAGACCATAAAAATCACTCTTTATTGGGTCGGGTAATGACCCAAAAGATAATATACTGGATAGTATGAAGTGACAAGGAGATTTTGAATATGAAAACAATTATTTATACTCATCCTTACGCGGGTAGTTTTAATCACGAACTTTTAAATAGATTGTCGAATTCTTTTTGTAAAAATGATGAAGAGTTTGAAATAATCGATCCATATGCGGACAACTTTAATCCGATTTTAACTGAAGCACAGTTGAAACTTCACGGTCAGGGTAAGACAGATGATGAACTGGTCAAAAGATATCAGCGTCGAATCGCTGCGTCGGATGAATTGATTTTTATTTTTCCAATTTGGTGGCAAGGAATGCCGGCAATGTTGAAAGGATTTTTCGATAAAGTGATGTTAAATGGTTTTGCTTATAATGAAGACAACGGTTGGAAAGGACTACTGACGTATATTAGAAAAGTCACCGTTATAACGACGTCGACCGTAACTAAGGCATACTTGGAAAAAGACTGCGGGAATCCGATTCAAGAGATTTTTATTAATCGAACCTTGGCGGATGTAGGTATTGATCCCCAAAGTGTCAAATGGATTCATTTTGGCCAAGTAAATACAACGACTGATGAGAAACGTGAAAAATTTTTAAATGAATTACCGAGGCTCTATGAAAAGTAGATGCAAATTTAACTAACATAACGCTTTACCTTGAAAAAGATAACGGGTGAAAGTTTAGTTAAGTATGCCGTTTCCAGAGCTGAGGGTATTCATTTGCTGCGCGGAACGGCCCGAGCCAGAAAGCGGTCTCGAACCTCGGTTGAAGCCTCGCAAAAACCCGCGAGTCTTCAACACGCCCGGTGGTGTAAGGACTAAAGTCCTAACGCCACTTTCGCTACGAATGAATACTCTCAGCTCTTCCAACTAATTTATTCTTTTAATGGCAGGAACAATAAAAAATCAGAGGTCTTCACTTTAGTTAAAAAATATATAACGCCCATCAAATTTGCTATTGTTTGGTGGGCGTTATAATATTTTCCTAGATATAAAAGAATTTAGAGTTAGAATACATATTATGAGTATAAAATGAGGACGTTTTATTAATGCATAAAAAAAGTAATATAATTGGGGCTTTACAGATATTATTCATGATATTGTCAGCTTTTGCTGTTGGAATTATTTTAAATTACGCACAAACTAATGACTGGATTTTCACCACACAAATTGTTTTTGGAACGAATATTAACACTTATTTACTTACGGTTTTAATTCTATTTGTAATTTATTTGGGGTTGTATGGAATATTTAATCGCTTCTTTTACGCTTCAGCATTTTATTTCATTTTCTTTTTGATTTATGCCGTAGCTGACCGCTTAAAAGTCAATTATCGTTCAGAACCAATTTTGCCAAGTGATCTTCTATTATTGAAGAATACTAAAAGTTTGATGTCGATGGTAACGACAAAATTAATTGTAGCTGTGATTGCTATTTTAATCGTCGCGGTAGTGGCATCTATCACATTAGAACACTTTTATGGAAAGAATACGTTACGTTTTAGACCAGTTACTAGACTGATTTTTATTGCTCTTACAGCGTTTAGCATCGGAATCTTTTATACAGCAAGCGACACTAATTCGACTACCTATAAACTATTAGCTGCTTCGGGTTATACCAACTCGGATTCCAATATTAATCGCTCTGCCAATAGTAATGGTCCTATGTTGACATTTTTAGGCAATATGTATGTTGATATTATGGACAAACCAAGTGGTTACAGCAAAAAGGCCATGGATGATATTGTTAAAGAATATCAACGGGAAGCAACTGATATTAATAAAAGCCGTGATAACTCTGATTTGAGCAAACAAACGTTGATTTTTGTTCTCAGCGAAAGTTATTCGGATCCAACGCGAGTACCGAATATTAAAATGAACCAAGATCCAATGCCAAATATTAGAAATATTAAGAATAATACTACGTCAGGTTTAATGATGAGTTCTGGTTATGGCGGTGGGACTGCAAATATGGAATATATGACACTGACTGGGTTAGCAATGAACCAGTTCTCTGATACTTTGCAATCGCCTTATACACAGGTTGTTAATAAGCAGGAGGACCCTATTAACATTGCTAATAGCTTTAAGACTTCTGCTGCCATTCATCCATATCACGGTAATTTTTATAATCGTAATTCTGTTTATCGCAGTTTTGGTATTCAATCATTTAGAAATATCGATACAACTGGAAGTTTAGCTTTAAAATATACGAATACGTTGCCTGGTATGGAGTATATTAGCGATGAGTCTGCCTATAACGACGCTCTATGGCAGATAAATCAGACTAGTGGTGGTCAGTTTATCAATTTAGTTACGATGCAAAATCATATGCCATATATGAATGAATATTCTAAGAATCAATTTGAGAATACCGGTTCAGGTGTTTTGAATAAAACCCGTGACCAAGTTAACAATTATGCTAAAGGTATGAGTATTACTGATACGGAAACCAAAGATTTCTTGAGTAAATTGGATGCGATTGAAAAACCCATTACAATTGTTTGGTATGGCGATCATTTGCCAGGTATTTATGATAATGACGATATGTACAAATATAATATTCCAGAACATGAAACAGATTACTTCATATACAGTAACAAGTATGCACGAGATCATAATTATGGAACGACCAAGTTAACTGATTCCACGCAAGTTACAGATCCTAATGGTTTTATTCCATTAGCATTGAAGCAAATGAATCAAAAAGTAACACCATATTATGCTTTATTGACAAAGGTCCAAGAAGAAATCCCCGCTATGTCTAAGAATATTGCTGAAAGTAGTAATTCATTGTATGTCAACAAGGATAGCAAGGAAGTTACAACCAAAGATATGACGGCTAAGCAGAAGAAATTGATTCATGATTATGAATTGGTTCAATACGATTTAACGGCTGGGAAGAATTATTCTAAGAACACCATAAATAAGTAACTGGCTTTTTAGCTTCAGACTTATATAATTTTTAAAATTGAAAGTCTCAGCCCTTCCAACTAGTTTTTGTGGCAGTAACAATAAAACGAAGGGCTTCTGATTTGTTTAAATAATTTGCCCCTAGGGTCTTGATAGTAACGGCTATATAAAGTTAGGAAAAAATTAATAATGTGAATTTCATTTATAGAAATTCACATTTTTTTATTACATAATATCTGAATATTAATAAAAATGAGTTAGTATATAAGTTATTAACTAAAGATTGAAAGTTTAGTTAAATATGCTGTTTCCAGAGCTGAGAGTATTCAATTGCTGCGCGGAACGGCCTGAGCCAGAGAGCGGTCTCGGACCTCGGTTGAAGCCTCGCAAAACCCGCGAGTCTCCAACGCGTCCGGTGGTGTAAGGACTAAAGTCCTAACGCCACTTTCGCTGCAAATGAATACTCTCAGCTCTTCCAACTAGTTTGTTTTTTTAATTGAAGGAATAATAAAATGAAAACTCCGGATTGTTTAAATAAATTAACTCTAGGTATTTAACAACAACGGTTATATCAATTTTTCGTCTTTTAAGCTTTAGTTATTAACTAAAGCTTGAAAATATAAGGAAACCTGACGTCTCCAGGTTTTCCGGCTATTACTATGTGTGAACTATCAAATAAGGGTGTTTCTATTATGAATAAAAAGAAATTTAATATTTTATATTGTTTGCAAATAGTTTTTATAATTTTATCTGCGTTCATTGTCGGATATTTGCTGAACTATTCTCAAACGGGGTTACTTCAAACCACTAATAGTATTCTGTTCAAAACTAATGTCGTACCATATCTAATTACGACGTTAATTTTGACATTGCTGTATTTAGGAGCTTACGGTTTATTCAACCGGTTCTTTTATGCAACTGCCGTATTTTACGTATTTTTTGCAATTTATATCGTGGCTAATAAGTTAAAGGTTATCTATCGTTCGGAACCCGTTTTGCCAAGTGATTTAAGCTTTCTATCTAATGCTAAAGAAATGCTTACGATGATTAGTGGAAAAATTGTTCTGATTGTTGTGATCGTTATTTTGTTGGTTGTTATCTCATGTATTATTTTGGAGAAAATGTATTCGAAGAAGTTATGGCGTTTTAATATCGTTACACGCATTATTTTGATCGCTTTGGCGGTCTCTAGTATCGGTGCCTTTTATAACGTTAATAAGGAAGGCTCGACCATTAACAAATTAATGACAAAGGCCGGCTATTCTAATTTCACACCGAATATTAGTATGACTGCTACTACAAATGGTCCGTTACTGACGTTTTTAGGAAACATGCATGTCGATATTATGGATCAGCCAAGTGGCTACAATAAAACTAAGATGGCTAATCTGGTAACAAAGTATCGTAATGTTGCCGACAATATTAATGAAAAGCGGCCTAATAATAATTTGAGTGATCAGACGTTGATTTTCGTCTTGAGTGAGAGTTTTGCTGACCCTAGTCGAGTTCCTAATATTAAAATTAATCAAGAAGTTGCCCCCAAAATTATGAATATCAAAAAGGAAAACACATCTGGATTGATGCTCAGTTCTGGCTATGGTGGTGGAACTGCCAATATGGAATATATGACGTTCACTGGTTTAGCTTATAATCAATTCTCAAAGTCACTACAGTCACCATACACGCAATTGGTTACGAAGCAGGACCATCCAGTCAATATCGTCAATAGTTTCCAGAAATCGGCTGCGATTCATCCGTTTCATGGCAATTTTTATGATCGACAGACAGTATATCCAAAACTTGGCTTTCAAAGTTTCCGAAATATTGATTCGACTGGAAAGCTGGCATTAAAGTATACCGATACAATCGGCAATAATCCTTATGTTAGCGATGAATCCTCTTACAAAAATACTTTGTGGCAAATTAATCAAAATAAAGGTGGCCAATTTATTAGTTTAGTTACAATGCAAAATCACATGCCTTATAACGTTATGTATGACAATAATCAATTTAACGTTACTAATGGGAAAGCAGCGGAGATTCCACAACAGGTTTCAAATTACGCTAAAAGTATTAATTTCACTGATAATTCAACCCAAGATTTTTTGGACAAGTTAGATACGATCCAGAAACCAATCACAGTTGTTTGGTATGGCGACCATTTACCAGGTTTGTATGCCAAGAACTCTATGCAGAAATATAACGTCGTTCAGCATGAAACAGACTACTTTATTTATAGTAATAAATACGCAATCGAACATGGCTACGGAACTAGAAAGTTGACCGATTCAACTGAAGTTACTGATCCAAATGGTTTCATTCCGTTGGCTTTGAAACAGATGCAACAGCAAGTGACACCGTATTATGCATTGTTAACCAAGGTACAAGAAGAGATACCAGCAATGGCAAAGAATAGTGTTGGAAAGAATGAAAACCTGTATGTTGATTCAAATGGCAAACAAATCTCAACGAAGAATTTAACATCATCACAGAGAAAATTACTTCACGACTACAAGTTAGTTCAATATGATTTAACAGTCGGTAAGGGCTATAGCAAGTCAACAATTAATAAATAATTGAAATTTTTTGAAGTATGCCGTTTCCAGAGCTGAGAGTATTCAATTGCTGCGCGGAACGGCTCGAGCCTCGGTTGAAGCCTCGCAAAACCCGCGAGTCTTCAACGCTGATCTGAACCCCGAAGTTTGGACACTTTTTTATGCAGCTTTTAATTCTGTTGATTCTCGATATTGAACAGGCGACATTCCACCTAAATCTGTTTTGAT
>NZ_BJDF01000007.1 GCF_005404815.1 Companilactobacillus huachuanensis | reverse complement strand
ATGATGTCTGACTTCCTTTGTTCTGAAGTTTAGTCGCGTAAAGAATAGCAGGGTAGACAGTACATGTGTAACAAAAAGAACCATCATGAGAAATCTTTCAATTTCTCACGATGGTTCTTTTTTTTTCAGAGTTTGGAGTTTTGTCCCAGACTCGTTTTTTGAATTTAAAATTGAAAGTCACAATTTAATTTCATTCATCGAAATAAATATCAAAAACTACTTAGTTGAACCACGCTTAACAATGCTATATGGCAACTTGATCGTGTTTTCATCAATTTGTTCTTGGTTCATCATCTTTGTCAAAAGACGCATAGCTACGGCACCGATATCGTACAATGGTTCTTCGATTGAACTCATTTTTGGACGAGTTACTTCACAAAGAATCGTGTCATTACTTGTTACAAGTTCGAAATCATCAGGAACCTTAACCCCTGCTTTAACGGCTGAGTTCAAAATACCTGAGGCCAAAAGATCATCTGTAACATAAGCAGCTGTGGCACCACTACTGTGAACAGCATCCCAGATAGCTTCTCCGGCACGTACTGAATACTCTGCTTCGAAAACTAAGTTAGATGAGAAGTTCAAGTGTGACTTCTTCAAAGCCTTCTTGTAACCATCAAGTCTATATTTGCCATCAATAGGATTTTCAAGACTACCACCAACAAAAGCAATCTTCTTGTGACCATTTTGTGCTAATTGACTAACAACACTAGCAACTGCATCGGTGAAATCAATATTTACACTAGCACTTTCATTGTTTTTGTCGACTGAACCAGCTAAAACGATTGGTGTCTTTGAGTTTGCTAGGATACGTTTCAGTTTCTTAGACAATTGCTTGCCCATGTAAATAAGTCCATCAACTTGCTTTGATAGCAAATTATTCAAGATTTGTTCTTCATCACCAACTGATTCCTGCAAACTAGTTAGAATGATATTGTATTTGTACATTGAAGCGACATCATCGATACCTTTGGCCAATGATGCGTAGTACAAGTTAGTGATATCAGGTAAAATTACACCAATTGTTGTACTCTTTTTACTTGCTAAGCCACGAGCAACCGCATTTGGACGATAGTTTAAACGATCAATTACTTCCAAAACACGTTTTCTAGTTTCTTCCTTTACATTGGCGTTACCATTGACTACACGAGAAATAGTTGCCATAGAAACGTTGGCAGCTTCGGCTACGTCATAAATTGTTACTACTTTTTTCTCCATTAATATTCACTCTCTCAAACAATATTTTCATTAATTATCTCTAATTTATCAAACATTTTTACATTTTGCAAGCGGTTTCTGTATCATTGGTATATGTTTTCACATTTTTTCAAAAAGAAAATCATTTTCAGTGATATACTACTAATAAATATCGTCGTAAAGGAGAATTTTCATGAAGAAACAATTAATCGCCCTACAAGAGTATTTAGCACAAAATGGACTTGATGCTGCATATATTTCAAATCCAACTGATATCAACTATTTTACTGGATTCTACAGCGATCCCGTAGAACGTATTCTTGCTCTACTTGTTTTCCCAGACAAAGACCCATTTATGTTCGCACCTCAGCTTGAAGTTGAAGCTGCAAAGGATGCCGGCTGGGATAAAGATGTCTTTGGCTATCTCGATCATGAAGATCCATTTGCTTTGATGGCCGGTCATATCAAAGATATTGCTGGCTCACCTGTTAACTGGGGTATTGAAAAGGATGACATGTCTGTTCAAAAGCTTGAAGCCTTGAGCCAACAATTCCCTGATGCTAAGTTTCCAAATAATCTTTCACGTTACATGGAAAACGCCAAACTCATCAAAACACCAGAAGAAATTGCTGAATTAAAGGCCGCTGGTGATGAAGCTGACTATGCTTTCTCTGTTGCTTTCAAAGCAATTAAAGAAGGTCGTACTGAACAAGAAGTCGTGGCTGAAATTGAATATGCCATGATGAAAAAAGGTGTCATGCACATGAGTTTTGACACTATCGTTCAAGCTGGAGCCAATGCTGCCAATCCACATGGTGGCCCTGAAAAGACACCAATTAAAAAAGATGAACTGATTCTCTTTGATCTTGGAACAGTTCACAATGGTTACATCAGTGATTCATCGAGAACTGTAGCCTTTGGTCAACCAGACGATAAAGCCCTTGATATCTATAAAGTAGACTTAGAGGCTCAATATGCTGCTATGGACGCCGCAAAACCTGGCATCACAGCTGCTGAACTAGATAAAGTTGCTCGTGATATCATTACCAAGGCTGGCTATGGCGAATACTTCATCCACCGTCTCGGACATGGTATGGGAACATCAGAACACGAATTCCCATCAATCATGGAAGGCAACGATATGGAATTGAAACCAGGCATGTGCTTCTCCATTGAACCCGGAATCTACATTCCAAATGTTGCCGGAGTTAGAATTGAAGATTGCGTTTACATTACTGAAGATGGTTGCGAACCATTTACACACACAAGTAAAGAATTGAAATATATCGATTAGTGGGGGCGTCTCCAGAGATAAGAGTATTCATTTGCAGCGAAAGTGGCATTATTGCTTCAGCAATTACACCACCGGGCGTGTGGAGACTCGCGGGTTTTGCGAGGCTTCAACCGAGATCCGAGACCGTACTTTGGCTCGGGCCGTTCCGCGCAGCAATTGAATACTCTCAGCTCTGGAGACGGCATACTTAATTAAACTTTCAACCTTTAGGTACACAAATAAAAAGGCAAAACATTATTACAATGTTTTGCCTTTTTTATAGTCGAATATTTTAAAATTTACATACTCATCAAACAAAGAAACAACTAACCATCCTGTGACGGAAAAATTAAATTTTATTGCTATTAAGTGAATTTTCATCATTGAGATCGTCTTCACTAAAGACAATATCAGATGTATCTTCGTCCTCTTTGATTTTTGAAATATGGTCCTTCAAAGCATCAGTTTTTTCATTGAATGAATCAACAAGATCACTATTTGTGTTCAAGCCAACTCCACCGTTATTGAAATCTCCACGAATTGTCATGATATTTTCTATTAGCTTTTGACCGGATTCACTTGTTAAATACTTGGAAGCAGCATATCCTGAAGCACAGCCTAAGAGTAGGCCCAGTACAAAATGATTATTTTTCATAATTATTTATTCTTCTTTCTTGGCCAGAACTTAGCAGCCGTCTTAGCAACTGTAGCTATGTTTCCTACTGTCATCAAATTTTGGAAATTAAAGCCGGTATTTGGTTTCTCCTCGGTTGCTTTAGCAGATTTCTTACCGAGGTTCTCAACTGTATCAAATAGTGGGTTCAACTTGCTGGACTTACTGTTAACATCATCCATCAAGGTGTTAGTCTTATCAACTAACTTAGTACTCTGATCCATAATCTGTTCAGTGTTTTTAGAAAGGACTTCAACCATTTTAGTTGTTTCCTTCATAGTTTCCTGTAGTTCTTGAAGCAATTTAGCAGTCTGGACCAATGTTCTGGCTAAATATACAACCAATACTACAAAAGCAACTGCCGCGATTAAGCCTGCAATTTGTCCACCAGTCATAATCTTACCCTCCTGTATTTTAATAGCACTTTCATACTAGCATTATATCAATTCATCGGCAATTAATTACCAATTAATCCAATTCTGCCATTGTTTTTCTAATTTCTGAATCGCATGGCCACGATGACTGATAGCATTTTTTTCATCAACACTCAATTGTGCCATCGTCTTATCTA
Source organism: Companilactobacillus huachuanensis (assembly GCF_005404815.1). Classification (GTDB taxonomy): domain Bacteria; phylum Bacillota; class Bacilli; order Lactobacillales; family Lactobacillaceae; genus Companilactobacillus; species Companilactobacillus huachuanensis. The sequence continues at coordinate 133,677 of NZ_BJDF01000007.1, read as the reverse complement.
GTTCAGGAAGATAAAATAGTGGATCATATCCAAAACCATCGTCACCTGCCGGGAATAATCCAATCAAGCCTTTAACTTCCCCTTCAACGATTAAATCCTCATCGTTTTTAGGATTAGCAAACACTAATGTTGAAACAAAACGAGCCGTTCTCTTTTCGCGAGGAATTCCACCTAGCTCACTCAAGAGTTTAGCATTATTAGCGGCATCATTGTGATCACCAGCGTAGCGAGCTGAATAAACCCCTGGTTGACCGTATAAGGCATCGACTTGTAAACCTGAATCATCAGCAATTGTTGGTAAATTAAAGCGCTCCATCACTGCATGAGCCTTGAGCTTAGCATTCTCTTCAAATGTTTTGCCGGTTTCTCTAATCTCTGGAAACTGTGGTAGATCTAACAAGGTCTTCAAAGTAAAGTCTTCATCATTGAAAATACTTTTAAATTCACGAGCTTTACCAGGATTCTTAGTTGCTATGATTATTTCTTTCATTGCTACCTCCAATATTTACTAAGCTGATTTCTGCAATATCAGTTTGCAACCAACGTTTAGCAAGTTTGGAAAACTCCGAAATGCTGCCTGTTGTATAAAGTTTGATTGTTCGATTATCTTGATCTGTTAAAAGTTTATTATCTGTTAAATACCCTTTGGTTATCTCCACAGTACTTACCGCAGGATCAATTAAAGTTATTTTGGGGAGATATTTATTTATTTGTGTCTTCAACATTGGAAAATGCGTACATCCCAAAATCAAAGTATCATAATCGCTATCTTTAAATGGCAATAATGTTTCTGAAATATTATCCTCGGCCTCTTGACTGTTAATCTTATCAGCCTCAACAATCGAGACAAACTTTTGTGCAGCAATGCCTAAAACATTGACCTTTGAGTCAATTGCAGCGATTGTTTGACTATAACTCTTGGAATTAATCGTTGATTCAGTTCCGATAATACCGATACTTCCTGTTTTAGAAACCTTGACTGCGGCTTGTGCACCAGGTTTAATTACACCTATCATTGGAACAGTAAATTCCGTTCTCAATTGCGCCAAAGCGTTGGCAGTAGCAGTGTTGCAACCATAAATAATCAGTTTGACATCCTGACTGATTAAATACTGTACCATCTCACGTGTATAAGATATAATTTGTTCACGAGTTTTTACTCCATAAGGCATACGTGCTTCATCACCAATAAAAATAATATTTTCATTAGGCAATTGACGAATCACTTCTTTAACGACAGTTAACCCGCCTAATCCAGAATCTAGTACTCCAATTGGTCTATGATCACTCATAGTGTTACCCCCGCTTTCATTTAAGTGAATTCTCTGTATTTTAACTTACTATTTAAGTATGCCGTTTACAGAGCTGAAAGTATTCAATTTTTTAATGGTAGGACTAATAAATTAAACTAGTTCTAGTTCTGTAAAAACAATAGTTATATTAATTTCTTACTTTGATATCCCCCAACAGTCTTCAATCAAGGATTGAGACTGGGCCGTTCCGCACAGCGCATGAATACTCTCAGCTCTGGAAACGGAATTCTTCACACTTTTTATAAAAATATTTCTGCGCTATCTTTTACAATTACTTAAAAAGCAATTATTCTAATGATATAATGAATTGTCTGAAAAAAGGAGTTATAGCAATGGCCGCAAAATCAAAAGATCTTAACAAATCAACGTTAACTGATGCTCTAAAGAAAAGTGAAGATGGTGAGAGTGCAGATGCGTTAACTGAAAACTACTTTGCAGTTTCAGTACTCCGTGATTTTATTCTCCCTGACTTGCTTGATAAAGATACCGTAGAATTATTGTATTGGGCCGGTAAAAATCTCAGCCGCCAATTGATTCTTGATATGGAAAGCTTACCTGACCTATTCGCCAAAGCCGGCTTTGGAAATTTGGTAGTCGCTAAGCAAACACCGAACAGCTATACATATAAGTTAACTGGTCCTGAAGTTGAACAACGTTTTGATACGAATAATGATGATCCCGAGTTTTCATTGGAAACCGGAATAATCGCTGAAACCGTTGAAAAAACAATCGAAGCATACTGTTTAGGAACATACACTGTAAACAGCAAAGCCAAAAGCGTAACAATTAAAATACAAATTGATCGAAACTAAAGTATACACCAAAAAACGATCAATGTGACTGCGTTTATTGCCTAAAATTGATAACAACAAAAGAAGAAGAGAGTCTACAAACCTGATTTATCAAAGTTTGTGGACCCTCTTCTTTTTGTCCTCTCTTTCCCGAGATGACAGCATTTATTTGAACAAAAAAAGATTGAATCCCTAATTACAAGGAAATTCAATCTTTATATAAAACAATATCTGAAGGTTGCAAGTTGAAAAATTAATCTAACCATTGGTATTACAATCTTAGAGCTAGTTTAATTAAATAAACAGCAGTCTTCGTTTTATTACTCTCGCCATAAAAAATAAACTAGTTGGAAGAGCTGAGAGTATTCATTTGCAGCGAAAGTGGCGTTAGGACTTTAGTCCTTACACCACCGGGCGTGTTGAAGACTCGCAGGTTTTGCGAGGCTTCAACCGAGGAACGAGTTCGCTCTTTGGCTCGGGCCGTTCCGCGCAACAATTGAATATTCTCAGTTCTGGAAACGGCATACTTAACTAAACTTTCAACCTTTAGTCAATATTATTTAATTAGTCAGAATATCCATCAAGGATCTTGGATAGTTGAGCTTTGTTGTGGAAACCTGTAAGCTTCTCTACAACTTCGCCATCTTTTTTGATAACTAACGTAGGAATTGCCATGATTCCAAATTCTTTAGGTGTATCTGGATTAGCATCAACATCCATTTTCAAAAATTTAACGGAATCATCATTCTCTGACAAGTCTTCAATTACAGGTGATTGCATACGACATGGACCACACCAAGTTGCCCAAAAATCAACTAATACAACGCCATCTTTTGTTTCTTCATTAAATTCTTTATCTGTTACTTCATCAACCATTTCATTCACTCCTTTTAACAAATTAAATATTATCATTATTGTCTAGTCTATAGAAAGCATTGCTCTCGTTAGAGATCAACAATTGTGGCACCTGATCCACCAGAGCTTGCAGGAGCATACCCAAATGACTTAACTCGAGGATTTCTCTGGAGATAATTGGTAACACCTTTTCTAATAACACCAGTCCCAAAGCCATGGACGATTGTGACTTGATTATAGCCAGCCAACAAGGCTGAATCAATATATTGATCTAACTCAGTCATTGCCTCTTCGTAACGTTTACCACGTAGATCCAACTTGCTTGAAAGTCCTGTACTCTTTGTGCGACGAACCATTGTTGGCTTCTTATCTGGTTCCGGCTCAGCATTTTGAACTTTTTCAAGCTCATCAGCACTAAACTTCATTTTTAGAATACCAAGTTGAACCTCATAATCATTGTTCTTATCCTTACGAACAATCGTACCGACTTGGTCATAGGTCAACGCTTTAACGTCATCCCCAACTTTTAATTCTTGACGACGTTTGTTACGACGTAAAACTCGATTCTTCTTGACCGCTTCGTCTTGATGCAAGTTTTTCAGGTTAGTTTTTGCAGAAATAATTTGGTCCTCTTTGACTGCTACGCCATCTTGCTCCATCTTATGAAGTTTTTCAATGATTTTATCTGATTCTTTCTTAGCCTTGGCAACAATTTGATTAGCCCGTACCTTAGCTGCTTGAATTTCCGAGTTCTTTGACTTATCTAGGTCATCACTCTTCTTCTCAAAGTCAGTTTGAATATCTTTGTTCTTTGATAATTGAACCTTCAATTGTTCATTCTTTTGTTCAAATTCTTTACGACGGTTTTCAAGATCCGCAATCATATTGTTGAGGTCTTGGCTTTCTCCATCCATCAAAGATTGTCCACGGTCAACAACACTCTTGTCCATTCCTAAACGAGCAGCAATGTTGAAAGCATTACTTGCACCAGGGATACCAATCAGCAAGCGATATGTTGGTCGCAATGACTTCTCATCAAATTCCATACTAGCATTAATAGTTTCCGGTGTATTGTAGGCAAAAATTTTCAACTCTGGATAGTGAGTCGTTGCCATAATATCAGCTTTTGATTCCGACAATTTTTCCAAAACTGCAATCGCAATTGCAGCACCTTCTTGAGGATCTGTTCCGGCACCAAGCTCATCAATCAAAACTAAGCTGTGTTCGGAAACCTTGTGGATGATATTAATAATGTTATCCATGTGTGATGAGAAGGTACTCAAGTTTTGTTCGATTGACTGCTCATCACCAATATCAACGAAGACCTCGTCAAAAACGGCTATCTCACTAGCTTCACGAGCGGGAATGAATAAACCTGATTGTGCCATCAATTGAATCAATCCCAAAGTTTTCATTGTGATAGTTTTACCACCGGTATTAGGACCAGTGATCAACATTGTTTTATAACCGTCGCCCAACTTAATATCATTCGCTACAACCATTTCTGGGTCGATTAGCGGGTGTTTTGCTTGTTCTAGGTCAACTACATTGTTATCGGAAATAATTGGCTCTGTCGCCTTAATTTCCTTTGCATACTTAGCTTTAGCATTGATTAAATCGAATTGTGCCAAAACTTCGTTGTTTTTAACAATTTCATCAATCTCTGGACGAACCATATCTGACAAATTATTCAAAATTCGAATCTCTTCCGATTTTTCAGATAGCTTTGCTTCGTGCAATTGATTATTCATTCCCACGACAGCCTGTGGTTCGATATAAAAAGTTTGTCCACTGGCACTTTGATCGTGAACAACACCACCAAATTTAGATTTATATTCAGCTTTAACCGGAATAACAAACCGATCATCTCGCAAAGTTACTAAAGCCTCAGTCAAATACTTAGTATTCTTGCCACGTGTAAATTGTGCCATTGTCTGACGAATTTCATCATTCAACTTATTGATATGGCTACGAATATACTTCAAATCTTCCGAAGCAGTATCCAAAACTCGACCAGACTCATCCAAGGAACGTGCGATACGACGTGTCAATTCTGGATTATTGATCAAATTATCATTCAAATCATAAAGTTGACGTAATTCAATTTGGTTATCTTTCAAATCTTCAAAGAATTCTTTTAATTCACTAGTATTCTGGAGAACTTGACCAATTGCAGCCAATTCCGTTCCATTTAAATTTCCGTCTTTTTTCAAACGGTTAGCTTGGTCATGTAGATCAGCTAATTTTCTAACTGGAATCTCACCCTTAATACGAACAATATCAGCACCATCTTTGGTTTGATCAATCAATCTTTGAACAATTGATTCAACTGACATCGGCATTAATTTTTTTAAGAGTGTTTTCCCACGAGTTGTGATTAGATACTTGGCAATTGCGGCTTTGATCTTGTCAAATTCTAATACCTTCAAAGCTTTATTATTCATATTGTCTCCTATTACAAAATAAGACTGAAACATATCGTCTCAGCCTTAAAGTTTAAATAGCTCCAATCCAAAGATTACTTAAAGCAGCCGTCAATACCGGTGTACTTCTAATCATCGATGAAGCTACGAATGAATGTTGCAAAGCATGTTGTATACCAGGTACAGGAATCATCGCTAACAACAACATCACCATAAAAATGGTGATATATGTAACGACAAAGCCAATAATTCCTCCACTTAAAAGATTTACATCATTGTACATTGGAAAATACGTTAAACGTTTGAAATACAAACCTACGAATCTCACGATAATCCAACCAATGAAGCAAATAAATATAAAAGCAAAGGCACGGTAAAATGCGTTGTCTAGTTCCATACCAACTTTTGTTGAGAAAAAGGCAAATTCACTGCCCAAATTGGCGGAAGGATATGGCACGATCATTTCAAACTTTGGTCCTAAGCCTCGAAAAGACACCAGTGCCAAGCAAAAAAATAGTGCATATCCAACTGCATAAAATGCCTCCATGGCTAATCCACGGCGAGCACCAATATAAAAACCATAAATCAAAAGTAAAATAAGTAACAGACTAAGCATTATTTCCCCTTACTTCAATCATGCTAAAAAAAGCGAATTTATAAACCATATTTTTCATTGCCTCTACAGAGCTGAAAAGCTTATTTATATAAACATTTTCCATCCTAATATATATATTAGGAATATTCCTACGGAAACATTTATAACGATAACCTTATATAAGACTATAAACAACCAAACGATTGGCTTGCGCCAATCGTTACTTGTTTAGAGCTTATTCTTCATAATTGTCATCATCGTCACTCGTGAAGGTGTTCAAAACTTCTTGAACCATATCCCATTCTTCTGGATCATCGATTGGTTCTAAATCACCAGCGTCAACGTCACCATTTTCGTCTGGTGTAAATGAGTATGCTTGAATAGCAATCTCTTCGGCATCCTCATCAGCCTTGGGATATAAGAATACGTATGATTTACCATAATCTTCTGAATCGAAGGTAAAGAGAATCAAATAAGTCTCTTCATTACCTTGTTCATCACTTAAAATAACTTCGTCTAAATCTTTTGGTGGTTGTTCTTCACTCATAATTATCACCTTAATTTCTTGTTAGTTTGCCTTTAGCATCGAGATAGTTCTGAAGAATCATCTCTGCGGCAATCTTATCGATAACTTTCTTACGTTTTTTACGAGACACATCAGCCTCATCAATCAACATTCTTTCGGCTTGAACAGTTGTTAACCGTTCATCAATAAAATCGATTGGCAAATGAAACTTATCTTCGACCATTTTGCCATACTCACGAGATTTATCTACTCTGGGTCCTTCAGTGTTATTCATATTTTTGGGCAAACCTAGGACTACACCAGTAGGTTGCTTTTCTTGAATGATTTCGCCTAATCGATCTAAACCGAATTGCTCTTTATCCTCATTGATACGAATAATTTCAACTCCCTGCGCTGTCCAGCCTAGTAAATCGCTGCAAGCAACTCCGACAGTTCGTGAACCAACATCTAAACCTAATAATCTCATTTATTTACCTTGATTGAGATAACTCTTAACTAACTCTTCAATTATCTCGTCTCTTTCATGTTTCAAAATCAAATTACGGGCATCATTATGTCTGGGAATGTATGCTGGGTCACCAGAAAGTAGATATCCGACAATTTGGTTAATTGGGTTATATCCCTTTTCTTCTAGTGATTGATAGACACTTTGCAATGTTTCTTTGACATCTTTGCCTTTATTTTCATTAAAATCAAAACTCATAGTTTTATCAAGTGAACTCATGGCAAACCTCCATATAACTAAAATTTAAGTGACCGAAAAGCTTCATTTCAATTATAGCCCACTTTAATAAGATTTAATAACATCTTTGGCTAATTGTAACGCATTTGTAAGACCAGCAGGATTCTTACCGCCAGCTTGCGCCATATCTGGACGACCACCGCCGCCACCTTGAATTTCCTTAGATATTTTCTTAATTAAATCTCCAGCCTTAACACCCTTAGCTTGAGCATCCTTGTTGACTGCTACAACTAGACTAGCTTTGTCATCGCCACTAGCACCAAGAACTAAGATATCTGACTTATTGTCATTCTTCCAGTCATCGGCAAGTTGTCTAAGAGCTGACATATCAGCAGGAACAATATTTGAAATAACTTTGAAACCATTAATTTCTTCAACGTTATCAAAGACTTCAGCTGACTTTTGACTTGTTAATTGTGCTTTCAAGTTTTGATTGTCACGCTTGAGGGCTTTAATCTCATCGGCCATTTGTGCAGCACGACTTGGTACATCTTTTAATTGGTTAACTTTAATATTTTTAGCTGTTTCTTGTAATGTCTGTAATTGGTCGTTGAAGTATTCGAAAGCTTCCTCACCTGTAACAGCTTCGATTCTTCTAGTACCTGAACCAATAGCTGACTCAGACGTAATCTTGAATAAACCTAATTCAGAAGTATTTCTGGCATGAGTACCACCACAGAATTCAGTTGAGAAATCATCAATTTCAACAACACGAACAAGGTCCCCATATTTTTCACTAAATAAGGCAATTGCACCCTTCTTTTGCTTAGCCTCTTCAATTGGCAATACTTCCGTCTTAACTGGAATAGCAGCCCATATTTTTTCGTTAACGATTTTTTCAAGGTCAGCAATTTGTTGATCTGTCAGAGCGGTATTGCTGTTGAAATCAAAGCGTAAGTAATCTGGTTCAACTAATGATCCCGCTTGGTGAGTTCTAGCACTAACAACATCACGTAAGGCTTGATCCAATAAATGGGTAGCAGTGTGATTATGACGAACTTTCTCACGGAAATCAACATCAATTTCTAGTTTGTATTGTGTATCAGCTGAAATTGCTGACATGACATTTACTAGATGAATATTTTGACCATTAGGAGCATGCTGAACATCAATAACTTCGGCAACTTGATTACCTAACATGTCATAAATATTACCAACATCAGCAACCTGACCACCCATTTCTGCATAGAAAGGTGTTGTATCAAAAATCAATCTTGCCTGACCCTCAGCGATGGTCTTAACTTCTTTATCATCAACAACGATATCCTTCAAGATACTTTCAGTTTCATTGTTATCATAACCAACGAATTCACTAGGTGTCTTGATTTCCATCAAAGTCTCATCTTGCATACCCATTGATTGTAAGTTTCCTCGGGCATCACGGGCACGTTGTTTTTGTTCTTCCATGTTTTGCTTGAAACCAGCTTCATCAACGCTTAAGCCTTCATCATTTGCATATTCACGAGTAAGTTCCATTGGGAAACCATAAGTATCGTAAAGCTTGAAAGCATTGGCACCATCAATAACAGTTTCATTCTTCTTACGAAGATCAGCAATAACACCGTTCAATAGAGCTAAACCAGCATCAAGTGTTTCAGAGAAACGTTTTTCCTCTTGCTTAATTGTTTGAGCAATAAAGTCTTGTTGTTGGCTAACTTCTGGATAATAACTTTCCATAATGCGACCAACGATTGGAACCAATCTATATAAGAAAGGTCCATTAACACCTAATTTTTTACCATTTAAAACAGCACGTCTGATCAATCGTCTGATAACATAGCCACGGCCTTCGTTTGAAGGTAAAGCTCCATCACCAATGGCAAACGATACTGAACGAGCATGGTCAGCAATGATCTTAAATGACACATCATCTTCAGCATTTTCGCCATACTTCTTGTCACAAAGTGAGCCAACATCTTCGATCAAAGGCATGAATAAGTCAGTTTCAAAGTTAGTCTTTGTTCCTTGAACAACTGAAACTAAACGTTCGAGGCCTAAGCCCGTATCAATGTTCTTATGTGGTTGTTCAACATATTGACCATTTGGCAAATGATTCAATTCTGAAAATACGATATTCCATACTTCAAGGTAACGTTCATTTTCGCCACCAGGATAGTTTTCAGGATTGTCTTCCGATAAGTTATTGAATGATTGACCACGGTCATAGAAAATCTCTGAATCGGGACCACAAGGACCCTCACCAATATCCCAGAAGTTATCTTCATCTTTTAAAATATGATCTTGAGCGATACCAGCTTTTGCCCAAAGTTTTTGTGTATCGGTATCTTTAGGATAAGTGGTGATGTACAAACGATCCTTTTCCATACCGATCCATTCAGGACTTGTTAAAAATTCAAAGGCCCAAGGAATAACCTCTTCCTTGAAATAATCCCCAACAGAGAAGTTTCCCATCATTTCAAAGAAAGTTTGGTGACGGGCTGTCTTACCAACATTTTCAATATCGTTAGTTCTGATACATTTTTGAGCACTAGTAATACGAGGATTGTTAGGTACAACTGTTCCATCGAAATATTTCTTCATCGTAGCAACACCAGAGTTGATCCACAATAAAGTTGGGTCATCGTGAGGAACAAGTGAAGCACTAGGTTCAATCATGTGACCTTTTGTTTGGAAAAAGTCTAAAAACATTTTTCTTATTTCAGCACTTGATAAATTTTTCATTATATCTCCCTAAAAAAAGCGAAAAATCGCTGCAACTCCAAGGACGCCACTGCGCGGTACCACCTTGTTTGCAACGATTTTTCGTTAGCCTCTCAACATTTTTATATACAATTTAATTTGGCAGCATCTATACACTAAATACTTAGGCATTCTCACCAACTAGCCTTCTCTTGAAATATTTAGCACAAGATATATCCAAGGAAAATATTAACCATCAAGTCAAAAATTGTCAATGTTAAAGTTGTTTTCCGTCTCCGGGGATGAGAAATATTTACCTGCTATGCGGACCGATTCGAGCCTGAGGTGCGGTCTCGAATCTCGGTTTGAAGCCTTACCAAAGTCCGGTAAGTCTCCAAACTCGCCCGGTGGTGTAAGGACTAAAGTCCTAACGCCACATCCACAGCTGGTAAATATTTCTCATCCCCTCCGACTCTTTGCTTCTTAAGTATGATTGACAATTTAAAATATTTTGTTAACTAAGTACATAAATCGGGCAAATCAAAAGATTAAAAAATGAAGAAAACAATTTCTCCTAAACAGAAAAATTTTCTTCCTCATTTACTTTCTTTATATAAACAGCTAAAAATTTAAATATGACGGTTTGATATAACCATTGTTCTATCAAGACTAATAGTAATTTATTGAATAACCAAAAATCTACATTGGCTTAATAATTCATAAAATAAATTAGTTGGAAGAGCTGAGAGTATTCATTTGCCGCGAAAGTGGCGTTATAGCTTCAGCTCTTACACCACCGGGCGTGTTGGAGACTTACCGGACTTTGGTAAGGCTTCAACCGAGGCTCGAGACCGCTTTTTGGCTCGGGCCGTTCCGCGCAGCAGATGAATACTCTCAGCTCTGGAAACGGCATACTTCTTTAAACTTTCAACCTTCGGTCGACAAAAATCAATAGCTAAGAACCCTACTTATGACTATTTTTTCTAGCTTCACGTTCTTGTTTCTTATTCTGTCTATTTTGAATCTTTCTTTGTTGACGATGTTCTTCATTAATTGCTTTTTTGATTTTATTCTTGTAACCAGGTTTTCTCTTGGTCTTTTGTTTCTTAACAAAACCAACTAGCTTAGTATCAAGTTTTTCTTGAGTGGCACGACGATGAACACGGCGATCTCGTTCAACAATGTCAACGATTTCACCATTCTTGATGTCCTTATTTTCGAACTTGATACCCATATGTTCGATATCATCAATTTTATTTTCTTCACCAGGTTCATAAATTGTAATGGCTGTACCGGACATCTTGTTACGTCCAGTTCTACCCACACGGTGAATGAAGAAGTCCAAGTCATCTGGAATTTCAGCATTGATAACGTGAGAAACTCCGTTGATATCAATACCACGGGCAGCTAAATCAGTTGCTACAACGAATTGGTATTCCATATTTTCAACTTGTTTCATAGCACGTTTTCTTTCACGAGGCGTCAGACCACCATGAATACGAGCTACCTTTAATCCTTGACTACGAAGATAGTTGTAAATTTCATCAACTGATTTCTTAGTATTAGCAAAAATCAAAACTAGGTATGGTTCCCCTAAAGTAATCAATTGGTAAATCATTTGTTTCTTATCACGTCCGTGACTCGACATCAACCAATTATTAACGTTTCTAGGAATGATTGTTCCATTTTTGATTTCTACTCGTTGAGGACCATGCATATACTTGTTCAAGAATGGTTCCAATTTTTGTGGAATCGTGGCTGAGAAAACCATCATTTCGCGGTTATCTGGCAATTTGCTAGTAATATGATCAACATCATCTAGAAAGCCCATATCCAAAGTCATATCAGCTTCATCGACAACGAAACGTTCGACATTTTCAATGTGCAAGTCATTTTCACGTATCAAATCCCAGAGTCTTCCGGGAGTTCCGATAGCAATTTGTGGTTGGTGAGCATCAAGCTTTCTCTTTTGACGTTCACGATCAGAACCACCAACGAAGATGAAAGCGTTGTATTCTTCTGGGTAATTCTTCAAAATTTGTTGTGTGTCTTCGTAGATTTGATAGGCTAACTCACGACTAGGAGTAGCAATCAAAAGTTGAACCTCTTGTTTGTCAGTCAACGCATTCATTGATGGCAACAAGAAAGCATGTGTCTTACCGGAACCCGTTTCTGATTGAACGATAATATCTTTTTTCTTATTAACTAAAGAAATTACGGCCTCTTGAACCTCGGTTGGTTCCTCAAAATGTATTTCTTTCAACGACTTATTGATTGAGTCATTAAAGTTGTATTGCGAAAATTTAGTCATCTATTCACCCTTCTGGTTATATTCAGTAACTATCTCTTTAAGCTCTTCAAACATCTGTTCCACTTCGGCAGCGTTTTGGGCAGTGGCACCACTTGCTAATGGGTGACCTCCACCGTCATGTCTCTTAGCTAGTTCATTGATAATTGGTCCTTGAGAACGCAAGTGCATCCTAAAAGTACCATCATCTTTTTGAATAGCCTCCATCCATGTACAAACTTCTTTTAAACGGCCTGGTGTCGAAACAACAGAATTGGCTTGTTCTTGATTGATACCCAATTTCTTCATTAAGTCGAGATCAATAACTGCATAGGCTGCACCTGAAGCATCAATTCGTAGATTATCAAATAGAATACCTTGAAGTTTAGCTTGTTGCAATGTAATTTCATTCATCTTGTTGTTGATGGCAGCTGTATCTACACCCAAAGCGATAAACTGACCACCGACTTCCATCGTATGCTGTGTTGTTGATGGATATAGAAATCTACCTGTATCACCGACAATTCCAGCATACAAATAATACGCAACTTCTTTGGTCAATTGTAGTTCATCACAGCTTGCAATCAAATCAGCGATGATTTCTGAACTAGAACTAGCCTTAGTGTTAACGAAAAGTTGATCTCCATAACCATCATCATTCGGATGGTGATCGATCTTAATTAAGAAATCCCCATCATCAAAACGTTGATCGTCAATTCTTGGTTGATTAGCAGTATCAGTGACAATAACCAGTGCTCCTTGGTAATCTGCATCAGTTACAGTTTCAGCAGTCGATAACCATTTGAGACCTTCAGTGTCGTTACCACCAATTAAAATTTTCTTCTCTGGAAATGCTTGACGAAGAGTCGTTGCTAAACCAGCTTGTGACCCCAATGCATCAGGATCTGGATTTTGATGACGTAGAATGATAATTCTATCATATTTTTTGATTGTTGCAATTATTTCGGCAAAGCTATTCATTAATATTGTCCCCCTTGTAAGACAAGTTTAAAGAAACCTCTTCATACGATAATGGATCTAAATTAGTAATCGTGATCCCTAATAAACGAATTTTTTGATCTGTCACCTTTAATTTATCATAAATATCCCTAGCAACACGATAAATATCCGTTTTTGTTCCGACATAATCTTGAAAACTCATCCGTTTCGTAATGGTTTCAAACTCTGAATTACGCAATTTCAGGACAACTGTTTTACCATGTTGACGTTGTTTCTTTAAATCTTTACTGACCAATTCTGCCAAAAAGTGGAGCTCTTGATCAATTTGATCATCTGTAACTAAATTACGATTATAAGTCCGTTCCCGACCAATCGACTTTCGCAGTCGGTGTCCCTCGATCGGTGAATCATCAATGCCATGAACACGTTTATAAATTACGTAACCCATTTTGCCAAATTTTTTCAAAAAATCATCTTGATCAATATTTTGTAAATCCTCGCCAGTATAAACATCCATGTCGTGGAGCTTCTGCTGCATTGCTTTACCAATACCATTGAATTTTTCAATTGGAATTGGTTTGAGAAATTCTTTAGCATACTTACCCAAAATAATCGTCCGGCCAAATGGCTTGCGATAGTCAGAGGCCATCTTAGCCAAAAATTTATTGTAAGAAATACCAACAGAACACGTTAAACCGGTTTCTTTAACGATTCGCTGCTGAATGTAATTTGCCAGTTTGATGGTATTTACTTCACCCAATTTATTATGGGTCACATCCAAGTACGCTTCATCTAGAGCTACCGTTTGATAATTGTCCGTTACATCGCCAAAAATATCATGAATTTGGTTGGAAACACTACGGTAAAGCTCAAAATTTGGCGGTGTAATGACTAATTTATCTTTGGGAATCAAGTCAACTGCTTGCTGAGCTGGCATGGCTGAGTGAGCTCCATACTTGCGTGCATTGTAATTAGCTGTCGTTACGACCCCATGGTGATTGTGTTTTCGGGGATCTTGAGCAACAATTAAACATTTTTTCTTGTACTCGGGATGCTCTCGTTCTTCCACAGAAGCGAAAAAAGCATCCATGTCAACATGGATGACTTTTCGATTTTCTTCAATTTTAATTGGAATCTTTAAAAAGATGAGACAACACCGCCTTTAATCCCAGATCCATGAATTGCCATCACGTTCCAAAAGCATTTCGGCTGCATCTGGACCCATCGTACCACTAATATAATTAGGGAAATCAGCTGTTTGGCTATCCCAACGTTGTCTGATGGCATCAATATACTTCCAGGTACTTCTCAACTCATCCCAAAGGGTAAAGTGAATTCTATTACCTGCTAAAATGTCGATGATCAAACTTTCATAAGCTTCACGAGCTTTATCAGTCTTAGTTGTATCAGGTAGTTTGATAAAATCTTGTTTAGAATCCCTATAATCAATTCCATTGATCAAAACTCTGTGTCCGTTAACTTCTTCAATCAACAAGGTAACGACGGTATTCGGTCTAATACCGAATTCATCAACCTTTTCATTGAAAACAATATCGATTCGTGAAGACTTTGCAGGCATTCTCTTACCAGAACGAACGTAAAATGGCACCCCACTCCAACGGTCAGAGTCAAATTGAATCTTACCAGCTGTAAAAGTTTCAATTTGTGAATCCTCTGCCACGTTATCTTCTTGACGATAAGCCTTATTTTCAGCAAGTTCATCAGTGTCATATTGACCACGGACAAAATCATTGTCAACTTCTTCAGGTTCCAAAACTTTCAAACTATTGAACAGTTCAGTTCTATTCTTGTGAATAACTTTTGCTTGAGTTGCTTCTGGTTCATCACTGGCAACCGCACCGATAATTTGCATAATGTGATTTTGCACCATATCACGCAACACACCAGCTGTTTCATAATAGCCACCACGATCCTCAACTCCAAGTGATTCAGCCAAAGTAACTTGAATATTTGAAACGTATTTGTTATTTAAAACCGCTTCAAATTTGTCATTGTGAGATCTAATATTTGGAATATCTTGAATCATTTCCTTACCCAAATAATGATCAATACGATAAATATCATCTTCTGGGAAAGCCTTAGAAATATTACCATTCAATTCACATGCAGAATCAAGATCACGACCAAATGGTTTTTCAATAACTAGACGATTATACCCTTCAGCTTTCAAACCTTCAGAATTGATGTGTTCAGCGACAGTTCCAAAGAATCTTGGAGCAATTGCCATGTAATAAACACGGTTGTGACCAGCATCGAATTGGTCATCCAGTTTGGCTGCTAAGTTTTTCAAAGCAATATAATGTTCGGAATCATTAACATCATGTGATTGATAGAAGAAGTGCTGTGAAAATTCCCTCATGATTGCTTCATCATCATCAAATGATTCCTTCAAAGAAGTGACAACAGTTTCACGGAAATAATCATCACTCCAAGGACGACGAGCCGTTCCAATAACTGCGAAATGATCCTTTAAGAATCCTGATTTATACAAACGGAATAGCGAAGGATAAAGTTTACGGTGAGCCAAGTCACCAGAACCCCCAAAAATAATAAAAATTGCTGCTCTCTCTTTAACCATTTTAAGCTCCTTTTGACAGTATCATGTACTTACATTTTACATCATGAATTATTAAACATCTGCATTAATGACTTATTATTTACAATTTTACTTCTTTCAAACTTCAGTTATTTATATTAGACCTTAGAGTATACTTTAAGGCAAATATTTATTGCTTCATACTCTCAAAGTAAAGCATATTTCGGATAAAACAAATAAAAAGAAGATGGCCTTCACTTTGGATGTCGGCATCTTCTTTATTTCACGTTTACTTCTTAGCAAAAAAACTAGTTAAATATTCAATTGCTTCTTCATCGGTCTTCAATCCTTGCTTTTTTTTAATTTCTTCAAGCTTAGCTTGAGACTTTTTACTTAAATTTGAAACCTTTATCAGTTTTGAACTTTTGTCCTTATCACTCATCAGTTTAATCTCCAAATTCATTCAATCAATCAGTTATAACATTCTCAAATGCTAAAGCAACTAATATGATTATATGCGTTTTTCAAATGAAGGTTGAAAAGTGAAAAAGTGATATAAAAATTGCTGTGACAGTCCTAAATTCAATTTATTTACCAATTTATTTAAATAGCAAAAGAGCACAATTGGACATTCGTATTATTAAAAAACTAGTTGGAAGAGCTGAAAGTATTCATTTGCCGCGAAAGTGGCGTTATTGCTTCAGCAATTACACCACCGGGCGTGTTGGAGACTCGCTGATTTTGCGAGGCTTCAACCGAGGTTCGAGACCGCTCCCCAGGCTCGGGCCGTTCCGCGCAGCATATGAATACTTTCAGCTCTGGAAACGGCACAATGCATCAAACTTTCAACCTTCAGATAATAAAAAAAGACTGAACCTTTAATTGGTTTCAATCTTTTTTATTTAAAACTATTTTGTTTCTTCTTTTGTTTCATCCTTAGCAGCGTCGTCAGATTCTGGTGCTTCTTCAGTTTTAGCGGCTGCATCATCTGCAGGTGCTTCTACTTCTTTAGCATCATCTTTTGATTCTGTTGCTGCGTTTTCCTCAGCTGCTGACTTACCGTCTTTAACGGCATCAGTAGTTGCAACATCAGCAGGACTTGAACGACGAATAAAGTTCAAATCAAATGTTAGATAGATTCCATCACAGTCAACGACAACTTCTTTGTTTTCACGGTCGATTGATGCGACTTTACCTTTGATACCACCAAGAGTAACAACTTTGTCACCCTTGTTCATTTCTTTAAGCATTTCTTGACGTTTTTGTTGTTGTTTCTTTTGTGGACGAATGGATAGGAAGTACATACCAACGAACATAATAACAACGAAAATCAAAAGTGTCATCGAGCCACCGGCGCCACTGGCACCTAATGTAAGCATATTCAAATTTTCCACCTCTTAATAATTTGCATAAGTATAGAGTAACAAAGATTTTAAATTGTTTCCATACTAGTAGGTTTTTCTTATCAAAATATTCTAAAATTTCTTAGCATTCTCTTGATTAAAGCCATAATCTTCAAAAACATGTTCTCTAAATTCTAATAAATTATCATCTCTGATAGCTTGACGAACACCCTTCATCAAGTTTAACAAGAAATATAAATTATGGTAACTCGTCAAATGAGTTCCAAATAATTCATTAGCGTTGATCAAATGTCGAATGTAAGCTCGTGAATAATTTCGACAAACATAACAATCACAGTCGGCATCAATTGGGCCAAAATCACGAGCATACTTGGCATTTTTAACAACCAAACGACCATGAGTTGTCATACATGTACCATTTCTAGCAATTCTTGTTGGTAACACACAGTCAAACATGTCGATTCCACGAATAACCCCGTCGATCAAGGAGTCCGCTGTACCAACGCCCATTAGATATCGTGGTTTATTCTCAGGCAACATTGGCGTTGTAAAATCTAAGACACGATTCATTTCGTCTTTTGATTCCCCAACTGAAAGTCCTCCAATTGAATACCCCGGAAAATCCATGCTAACAAGATCTTGCGCACTTTGTTTACGTAAGTCCTCAAAACCAGCACCTTGGACGATTCCAAAGAGAGCTTGCCAATCGGGATTACGATGT
Organism: Companilactobacillus huachuanensis; assembly: GCF_005404815.1. Classification (GTDB taxonomy): domain Bacteria; phylum Bacillota; class Bacilli; order Lactobacillales; family Lactobacillaceae; genus Companilactobacillus; species Companilactobacillus huachuanensis. The sequence continues at coordinate 115,903 of NZ_BJDF01000007.1, read as the reverse complement.
GCTGCCAGTCCTCTTTCAGCCCAACGGCTTGTTCTAGCAACTGACTTCTTGATGTAATCGTAACTTTCAAAAAATGGTGGGCATTCATCCAAACTCATCATGATGTCTGGTCCTAGATAGTTTTCAATTTTGATAGCCTTTTCAGGAGACAAGAATTCACGGCGACCATTCAAATGATTCTTGAAGTGTACCCCGGCTTCCGTAATATCACGTGTATTGGCTAGTGAGAAAACTTGGAAACCACCAGAATCAGTCAAAATACCTTTGTCCCAATTCATAAACTTGTGCAAGCCACCAGCTTCTTGAACGATATCCTCACCCGGACGTAACCAGAGATGATAAGTGTTAGCTAAAACAATAGTTGCGCCGATTTTCTCAAGATCCTCAGGTGCCATATTTTTAACTGATGCTTCCGTTCCGACGGGCATAAAGATTGGCGTTTCGAAAGTTCCATGCGGAGTTTCCAATAATCCTAATCTTGCACCAGTGTGTTTCTCTTTCTTTAACAGTGTGTATTTAACAGCTGGTTCCATAAATTTCCTCTACTTAATGAACATTGCATCACCGAAACTGAAGAAACGATACTTTTCTTCAACAGCATGTTGGTATGCGTTCAAAATATTTTCTCGACCTGTAAATGCTGCTACAAGCATAACTAACGTTGATTTTGGCAAGTGGAAATTCGTGATAAATTCATCAACAACTTTCCATTGATATCCTGGTTTGATAAAGATGTCAGTCCAGCCAGAGTCAGCCTTAATTTCACCATCAAACTTTGTTCCAATTGTTTCCAAAGTTCTAATTGAGGTTGTTCCGGTTGCGACAATTTTGCCACCGTTCTTCTTAACGTCATTCAGGGTTTTGGCCGAATCTTCATCCAAACGATAAAATTCTGAATGCATCACGTGCTTGTCAACGTCAGTTTCAGTAACCGGTCTGAATGTTCCCAGGCCAACATGTAAGGTGACGTAAACTAATTTAACACCTTTATCCTCAACCTTTTGCAACAATTCTTTCGTCCAATGCAAACCGGCAGTTGGGGCAGCAGCAGAACCATTTTCTTTAGCATAAACAGTTTGATAGCGGTCAGGGTCATCGAGTTTTTCCTTGATATATGGAGGTAAAGGCATTTCGCCCAATTTCTCCAAAATCTCCATGAAAATACCTTGATAATGGAATTCGATAATTTTGCCACCATGTTCCAAGTTTTCAAGTACTTCAGCTTCAAGTTGACCATCCTCACCAAATTGAACCTTAGTCCCAACCTTGGCACGTTTAGCAGGCTTCATCAACACTTCCCACTTGTCGCCCTCAATATTATTCAGCAACAATACTTCTTCATGGCCATCAGTATCTTCTTTACTACCATACAAACGAGCCGGAAGAACTCGAGAGTTATTCATTACCAAGGCATCTCCGGGATTCAAATAGTCCAAAATATCATAAAAATGCTTGTCTTGATACTCTCCTGTTTCATGATCAAGAACTAAGAGTCTTGATTGGTCGCGATCCTTAATTGGTGTTTGAGCAATGAGTTCTTCTGGTAAATCATAATCAAAATCTTCTGTTGATAGTGACATAAAAATTCTCCTTTGATAGCTGGTTTAACGGAATTCTTCAGATACGCCAAAACGAGTAAATCACTTTACTCGTTTTTTTCAGGGTATGGCATACCCAAGTGTTCATAACCTTTTCTCGTTACAACACGACCCTTAGCAGTTCTCTTTAAGAATCCCATTTGCATAAGATATGGCTCATAAACTTCTTCAATTGTTTCTTGTTCTTCACCGATATTAGCGGCAATAACTTTTAGACCAACAGGACCACCATTATAAAGTTCAATAATCATTTCCATAATACGTCTGTCGATATGATCTAAACCGGCATCATCGACTTGTAATTGGTCCAAAGCCGATTCCGCCATATCATAATCAATCGTATCTTTATTGGCAACTTGGGCAAAATCACGCACTCGTTTTAACAGTCGGTTGGCAATTCTTGGAGTTCCACGAGATCTTCTGGCAATCTCATGAGCACCATCTTCGTCGACGTTAATATTCAAGACATTCGCTGAACGAAAAACAATCTTAGACAATTCATCTATGGTATAGTACTCCATTCTTTCGACAATTCCAAACCGATCTCTTAAAGGTGCTGAAAGCTTACCGGCAGCGGTTGTTGCACCAATCAAAGTATAAGGCACTAATTGGTGATGCAACGAACGAGATTCGCTACCTTGACCAACAATAATATCGATATAGAAATCTTCCATTGCCGAATATAAAACTTCTTCAACTGCTCGTGGCATTCGGTGAATTTCATCAATAAACAAGACGTCACCCGGTTCCAATTCATCCAAAACAGCCACCAAATCCCCTGACTTTTCAATTGAAGGACCAGTAGTTGTGTGAATTTTAACGCCCATTTCGTTAGCAATGATCATCGCTAGTGTTGTTTTACCTAACCCAGGAGGTCCATATAGTAGGACATGATCTAATGTTTGCTGACGTTGCTTAGCAGCTTTGATGTAAACATCTAATTCCTTTTTAGCCTTTTCTTGACCTAAGTATTGGTCAAAGCTTTGGGGACGTAACGTCTGCTCTACTATATCTTCGATATTATCAAGTGAGTCGGCATCAGTAAGCCGCTCGTCTTCATTTTCATTATGTTCGATTTTTTTAACACTCCCTTCTTGGAATATATGTGACCGTCTCCAGAGATGAGAGTATTTACCTGCTATGCGGACCGGATCGAGCCTGAGAAACGGTCTCGAACCTCGGTTTGAATCCTTGCACAAAACGCAAGTATCCAAACGCGCCCGGTGGTGTAATGGCTAAAGCCATAACGCCACACTCACAGCCGGTGAATACTCTCATCTCTTCCGACTAATTAATCTATTCTAACTTTTCGCTCGATTTAAATAATCTACCATGAGAATTATAACTTTTATAACTATAAATTCTATTTATTTATAAATGATTGCTGTACTTTAACCAACCAACTACAGGACACATTAGCTGGAGGTATTGAGGGAGAGGAGTAGCCCGCAGTGATAGTTTTGTTAGAGCTTTAGCTCTTACAAAACAGGACGTATTTTGAGACGCGGTCTTCGGCTCAAAATCGAGGGTCGAGACCGCTCTTTGGCTCGAGCCGTTCCCACAGCAGGCTGCTTCTCTCCCTCAAAACCGGAAGCGGCAACTTTTATTTGATCAATTTCAATCCCGCACGTAAATATTCATCCGCACTCTTGAGATTTTCTTTCTCTAATTGTGGTTTGATTCGGCTGATTTCTTTTGGTGAATATCCCAATGACTCTAAAGCCGCTAATCCATCTTCTAATTCTTGATTTCCTGATGTTAATTGTGCTGGCTCTTCGCCTAATGTCATTTGACCTTCAGCTGTAAATTTGCCTGATAGATCCAAGATAATTTGTTGTGCTGTTTTTCGGCCAATTTTAGGAAACTTAGTTAAGTATTTAACATCATCATTTTCGATGGCATGGATCAATCCTTGCAAGTCTTGACCAGCTAAAATTGCTAAAGCACTCTTGGGACCAATTCCAGATACGCTGATCAAATGTAGAAAAATATTTTTTTCATTCGAATCATAGAAACCATACAAGGCCTGTTCATTATCACGAACTACTTGTTCAACATAAACGCGGGTTTCTTGATTTTCTTCATAACGATAAGGATTGGCAACTTGAACCTTGTAGCCCACACCTTTGACGTCCACCACAATATATGAAGGGGTAACTATTGTTATTAAACCGTTTAAATATTCAAACATAATTTACTCGCTTTCTCTGGTATCATGTGAATCTTGAATTCGCTTAAACATTTTTTCGAGATCCTTATTACTGAATTCTACTAAAACAGGACGTCCATGGGGACAATTATATGGATTCTCAGCCTTTGTTAAATTGTAAAGCAACTGAGCGGCTTCCTGACTAGTTATATGGTGATTAGCCTTAATAGCTCGTTTACAGCTCATCATGATAGCATTTTTTTCACGGAATGCTGCCACACTGATTTTAGAATCATTTAAAACATAATCCACCATTTCTTTAATCGTTGATTCCTCTTGACCCTCAACAAACCATGTCGGATGTGTATTGACTACAAAACTATTCTGACCAAAGTCCTCCAGATATAAGCCGATATTTTCCAAAATCGGTTTCTTTTCTCGAATCAAAATACTTTCTGAATTCGGATATTCCAAGACGATTGGAACAAGCAATTTTTGCTGGTCATTGGAAACCTTCCCAATTTCTCGGCGATAATACTCATAATTAACACGCTCTTGAGCAGCATGTTGATCAATTAAATAAAATCCGTCCTGACTTTCGGCCACTAAATAGGTTCCGTGAATTTGACCAATATAACGTAAATCAGGGAAATCTGACTCCGTGATTGGCTGTGAATCAGGATTTTCTGAATCTTCAGAATCAATTACATGAACATTCTTAGCTGTTTCTTGTTGCATTCGTTGATCCCAAACTTGTAAATGCTCAGGATCCTCAAAAATAGGCATCCCTGTCATTGGAGTTTCGACTCGTTTAGAAGTCGAATTATCAACTGACTCAGGTGCAATTGTAGCAGTATTTCCTAATGGTTCATTAATTTTGTCAATTGATTTTATATCGTCAAAGCTTATTTGTTCTGGTTTATAGGTATCGACCGTTTGTGTGGTATCTTTACGACCCAAATTTTTCATAGCGTCGGGAATTAAATTCTGATTAGACAGACGCTTTCTGATGCCCTCACTGATTAAATCGCTGATATGACCCTCATTAGATAATCGGACTTCCTGTTTAGTTGGATGAACGTTGATATCCACCAATCCTGGATCCATCGTGATATCAATAACTGCAATTGGAAAACGTGCCACCATCAGTTTAGACCCATATCCTCGGACAACTGCATTAGCTAGTTGGAAGTTCTTAATGTAACGACCATTGAGAATTAAAGAAATATATGAGCGATTGGAACGTGTCGTATCAGGCTTTGAAAAGTAACCTTTGATTTCATAATCAGGGTCAGAATTTTCAAAATCTAACATGTGACTGGCAATTGTTCGTCCATAAATACCGGCAATCGTCTGTTGTAAATTATCGTTTCCCGATGTCCAAACGAGATCTTTGCCTTCATGAATCAAACGAAAGGAAATCTGTGGATATCCCATCGCTAAACGGTCAACAATATCGACAATCTTATTCAATTCCGTATGCAATGACTTGACGTATTTCAACCGGGCCGGCGTATTGAAGAACAAATCCTCAACCGTCTGAGTTGTGCCTTTCGACCGGGCAAAAGTTTCCTTTTTAATTAACTCGTTTCCAGAAAACTTAGCTCGTACTGCCGACTTGCCATCTTGACTTGTGACAACGGTTAACTTAGAAACAGAGGCAATACTTGCCAACGCCTCCCCACGAAAACCGAGCGTTCTGACATTAAACAAATCGTGATCTGTAGAGATTTTACTAGTCGTGTGCGGTAAAAAGGCGACTTCAACATCGTCCGCTGAAATCCCCTTTCCATTGTCATTAACTTCGATTGATTTTAAACCCGCTTGTTTAACCGTAATTAAAATTTGCGTAGCCTGCGCATCGATGGAATTTTCCACCAGCTCTTTAACAACTGATGCCGGGCGTTCAATAACCTCCCCAGCTGCAATCTGGTTACTTAATTCTACTGGTAGTTCATGAATAATACCCACTTTTTCCACCTTCTTCAATTTTGTAATTTAAATATGCTGCTTTTTGTGCCTCTAAACTTCCAGCTATTTAAAATTATTCATTATTCTTGATAATATTTATTTTAACTTCTTTTGCCATTTATAAAGTAAATTAATGGCCTCGATTGGAGTTATCCCCATTAAATCTTGGCTATCCAATTCTTTGATAACTTGTGATTCTTTGGTGGATAACTTTTTAACTTTTGTCGTTGTTTCTGGGAAAAGCGATAATTGTGTTTCTTCATCTGACGAATTATCAACTTCTTCTTTGACCACTTCAACCACTGGTTTAGATTCCACAATAGGAGTTGCTACGGGTTCCTTAATGCTTTCGGAAGTCGTTGTATGAACTGATGTCTCTTCCAAACTACTTAGTATTTTACTTGCGCGAGTCAATACGTCGTTTGGTAAGCCTGCTAATTTAGCAACATGGATACCATATGATTTATCTGCTGGACCTGGTAAAACTTTATGCAAAAATACTAGGTCACCGTTTTCTTCTGATGCATCAACGTGGACATTTCTTAAACCTGGTAACTGACTTTCGAGTTCCGTCAATTCATGATAGTGAGTCGAGAATAATGTCATTGCATTCACATGTTTATCGATATACTCGATAATTGCTTGTGCCAAAGCCATTCCGTCATAGGTTGCAGTACCACGGCCAATTTCGTCGAAAATTATCAAACTGTTGGCTGTAGCATTCTTCAAAGCATCGTTAGCCTCACGCATTTCTACCATGAACGTTGAATCACCAGAAATCAAATCATCTGCTGCTCCAATTCTGGTAAAAATGTGATCAAAAATTGGTAACTTAGCTGACTCTGCAGGCACGAAACAACCAATTTGAGCCATGATTACCGTCAAGGCCATTTGTCTCATATACGTACTCTTACCAGACATATTAGGTCCAGTTATCAACAGGATGTCAGTTTTATCGTCAAAATTAACATCATTGGGAATATAGCTGTTATTACTCAACACCTTTTCCACAACCGGATGACGACCATTAGTAATTTGCAACTCGTGTTTTTCGACAAATTCTGGTGCCACGTAGTGATACTCTTCACTGACAACAGCAAAACTTTGCAACGCATCTAAGCGTGATAAAACATTTGCTAACGCTTGAATCCGTCTAATTTGATCCTTAACTTGCTTCCTAATTTGATCGAACAGGTGATACTGCAAGCCTTTAGATTTTTCTTCAGCCTCTAGAATTAAACTTTCTTTATCCTTTAATTCTGGTGTGATATATCTTTCGGCATTGACGAGCGTTTGTTTTCTTTGATAACGATCTTCTGGTACCTTGTCGATATTAGCATGACTGACCTCAATATAGTAACCAAAGACCTTGTTGTAGCCAATCTTCAAATTATTAATTCCAGTCATTTCTTGTTCTTTAGCTTTTAAAGTAGCCAACCACTGCTTACCATTTTTAGAAGCATCAAGATACTTATCAAGTTGCTCATTGTAGCCTTCTTTGATCAATCCGCCACCTGTAACTGAAATTGGGGCTTCTTCAACAATGGCCTTATCAATCAAATCACGAATATCTGAAACTTCATCAATCTTTTCCACATAGGCTGTTAATTCATCGTCACCGATATCTAAAAGAATTGATTTAATCTCAGGAACTTGTTCCAAAGAGGTTTTCAATTGAATCAAGTCACGCCCATTGACTGTTCCATAAGCTACTCGACCAGCTAAACGTTCCAAATCATAAACTTTCGTCAAGTAATCTTGGAAGGATGATCTTTGGAAATAATTGTCCAAAAAGACTTGCACAAAATGTTGACGAGCTTTCAACTTGTCAACGCTGATTAAGGGACGTGCTAACCATTGCTTTAATAAACGGCTACCCATAGCAGTTTTGGTTTCATCCAAAAGCCATAAGAGCGTCCCTGATTTTTTGTTCGTCCGAATATTTTTGAACAGTTCCAAATTTCTTTGAGCAGAGTGATCCATCAATAAATAGGAAGAAGTTTCATAAGATTCGGCTGGTTTCAAATGATCCAACGAACGCATCTGAGTCTTGATCAAATAACTTATCAACAGCTTGACGGTATTAACTTCCGTATCAGCAGTGATTTTTGAGAAATCAAAAGAATAGTTATCCTCTAAATCATCTAATTTAGAAATCAAGATCCCGAATTTACGCAATTGGTCGAGATACTTTTGTGGAAAACTTCCAGAAACAACCGTTTCTTTGGTATCCAAATTTTGCAATTCATTAGTTAAATCTAATTGACTCTCAACTGATGTAACTTTAACTTCACCTGTTGAAAGGTCAGCATACGCTAGGCCGAAGGTATTTTGATGAGCAGTAATTGCTGTAATGTAGTTATTATCCTTGGCTTGATCAGACTTATCCATGATCGTACCGGGTGTAACTACTCGGGTCACACCGCGTTTAACCATGCCCTGAGCGTCAGCTGGATTTTCCAATTGATCACAGACTGCTACTTTGTAACCTTTATCCACAAGTGTATCAATGTAGCCTTCGATAGCATGGTGAGGTACCCCACACATTGGAATACCTTCATCAGCTTTTTTATTACGGGATGTCAATGTCAATTCCAGAATCTGTGAACCTTTAACGGCATCATCGTAAAACATTTCATAAAAGTCACCAACACGATATAGCAAAAAAGCATCTGGATACTGTTTTTTATATTCCAGATATTGCTCCATCATTGGTGTTTCTTTAGTTTTTTGAGGCATGAATTCCCTCCGTTTAATTTAAAAATGATTGATTATTTGGTGTAATAACGTAGTTCTTAATACTGCGAGCATTATTGGTTTCATCGTTGATATCAATAACCGCAAAGCCAATTTGCATGCGACCATCTTCATCAACATCAAACTTATTTGGTCTCTGTGTTAAGAAGCGATTAATAATTGGTTCTTTTTTATCGCCCAAGATACCATCGTATGATCCTGTCATCCCGACGTCTGTTAAATAGGCTGTTTGCTTGTTAATAACTTGTGCATCATTCGTTTGAACATGGGTGTGTGTGCCACAGACAGCAGAGACTCGACCAACCATATAGTTGGCAAAAGCAATTTTTTCACTAGTTGTCTCCGCATGAAAATCAACAAATTTAATAGCATCTTTATCTAAACTTGCAACTAATTTATCAGCCGCAATGAAAGGATTATCAAGTGGCTGCATCAAAGCAGTTCCTTGCATATTAATTACGTAAACTTCTTTAGTGTTAACTTTTATTTTTAGAAAACCACGACCAGGAACATGTTCTCCAGAGAAATTATATGGGCGTAAAATATTTTTCTTTGGATCGTCGATAAAATCTAAGATTTCACGCTTATCCCAAGTATGATTTCCTCCTGTTACCACGTCAGCTCCAGCACGAGTTATTTTTTGATAATCAGGTTCCTTCGTACCTTTTCCACTTGCAGCATTTTCACCATTTACAATGGTTAACTGTGGTTTGACCTTCTTTTTGATCTCGGGTAGATATGTTTCTATAGCCTTAATGCCGATACTACCAACGACATCGCCAACGAAGAGTATTTTCATAATATTTTATCCCCAATCTTTACCTTTGATATTGTATCAATTTTGACGAGAATTAAAAAGACCAGACGAACGTCTGGTCGTATCTTTTTAAAATAGTTGCATCACTGCAATAACCACGATTGGTACTACTAATGACGGCAATAAATTCAAAACTTTTATTTTTTTAATATTCAGTAATCCTAAGCCCGACGCCATGATCAAAATTCCCCCGACAATCGTCAGTTCTGTAATCATATTGTGATTGATCGAATTTTGCAACAACATTGCAATTAAATAAATACTACCTTGCCATGTGAAAACAGCGATTGCTGCCAAGGCCATCCCGATTCCAAACGTTGATGCTAAAACAATCGATGTAATTCCATCAAGCATCCCGTTAGTAAATAGGAAAGTATAATCCTTGTTCAAAGCCGCCTGAATTGGTCCCAGAATTGATAACGAACCGATACAGTATAACAAAATACCAGTTGCTAACCCTTCGGCCAAATTGTTCCCACCATTTTCTTTAGGCTTGGAAAACTTAGCGACTAAATTATCAAAGTGTTTTTCCAAATCAAACGCTTGTCCAATCAGACCCCCAACAGCCAGACTGACGATAAATAAAACTGGATAGTGACTCTTAGACATGTTCTGCACAACGGCATTGAGTCCAATGGCAATTGCAGCCAAGCCCAAAGCCTGTGTCAGGATCTCATTATACGCCGGTTTGATTCCTTTTTTAAAATAGCTCCCGACAAAGCTTCCTACTAAAATCATACAGACGTTAAAAATTGTTCCTATCATAAGATCCCCCCTCAATGAAGATGTTAATTCAAAATTATAAACTCTCTAGTGACTAGAGGGTCAACAATTTTCCTTAATCTTTAATAGGAATCCTGATTTCCGTCACGTATTTCGAATATTCGTTAGTAATACCATAATCAATCAAGGCCGTTTCTACCGCTGGGCCAATAATTTGATAATCATGTTTCTTACAGTAGTTCAACAATTTTTGATATTGCTCTGTAGCATTATTATGCGTGCCATGAAATCTTAATCGTAAATACTTTCCTGCAGCTAATGAGCCAGTGGCATCGGTATCATCCCCCGGTTCCAATATTAGTAACAAACCATTGTAATCAGAAAAATTTTGTTGCCGTAATTGTTCTACAGAAATCCTCAAAGCAATTTTTCCTAAAAAAATATTCTTATCAACACCATACTTCTGTCGCAAAGTTACGATAGGAAACTCAATATCATCACTAGGACGATAATCCTCATCTAAATAAATAACGGGGATTTCTGGTAAATCAATTAATTCAATCGTATCCAACTTACTATGTGTCGCATCCTCAACTTGTCTGATTCGAGTATCAATTCTTTGTTCAATATTTTGTAAAACCTTGATTTGAATTTGAACTTGTGACTTTTGTTTCTTTAACATTTCTTCCAATTTATCAATATCTCTGGCGTCAAAAAAATTCTTAATGGATTCAACCGATAAGTCTAAAGCACGCAAATAACCAATAACATTTAGGCGTTCGAATTCCTGTGTCGAATAGTATCGATAGTTCGTCTTAGCATTGACTTTAGCAGGTTTTAACAGACCAACTTCATCGTAATAACGCAACGTGGATATCTTGATATTAAAGAGTTCAGCAAGTTGACCAATTGAAAAAAATTGATTCATTTTTTCTTCCTTTTCTTAATGGTAGTTTATTTCATTCTGTGAAAAAAATAACATTGATATATGAACTATTAAATTATTTATTATGTATTATAATAAATTTGAATGGATTTGGGACAAATTAGGCTAAATTTTATAACTATTATATTTTTGATGGCGTTTTCGGGGGAATAAAAATGAAAAGGAATAAATTAGTCACTAAATTATTATTTATTTTATTTACAGCATTGATGATGATTTTAGTTCTTAATCAAACAGCTTTAAACGTTAAAGCTTTGAGTACCGGTGACTATTCGGCTGCTGAAAAGGTTTTCGAAAATTATGATGGTATCACGAACTGGAAATTGCAAAGCAACTCTCCATCTAATAATATCGGAAATATACCTATCGGTGGTGATGTTTCACTCGGTTATACTTTTGGTGCTGCTCGTGACTCTACTGGTAAGATTGTAGCTGGTGACAACACTATTACTAAGCAGAGCGCCTACACTATGAATAACAGTGTGCCCAATGTCTCTAATGGTAAAATAAACATTTTTTTAAATTACAATGGAAAATATTATGGAATATTACATCAGGGAACTGATTCATATAATGGAACTGGAGGTTCACCACAAAATGCCTCTGACTCTTCAATTGATTATGCCCTACTCACTGGTAATGGAACTTCTAATTACTATTCAGGTATGAATGTACTCACTAACCTAAGCGAGATTGACTCTTCCGCTAAAACTTACAAGCAATATTACACAGGTACAGATGCTAATGGTGTAGCTGCGTTTAAACTTTTGGGATATTACTCTAAAAGAAGTGTCTTTGTTGAAATAGTTCTCAAAGCTTCAATAACAGGTGCCCCCATTGTTCAACGTGAATTATATGTCTATAATCCATCTTCAAGTACCTCATCAACACAATTTCAGACATTCTATGGTGAAGATACTGGATTGAATCCTAATAATGGTGATACCACTGTTGATAACGTCCCAATGTACGCAATTGGTAATGGACAGGGATTATACTTGATGAGTGGTTCAAATTATCAACCAGCTTCAAAATTATTTGTTACTAACAATATTAATGGTGGTTTCCAAGATTTCATGGGTAGGATTCTCTCTAACCCAACTGATTGGAGCGTTAAAGGTAAACAAAATAAAAGTACTTCTGACATTACAGCGCCTAAACTCCCTTGGGCATCAAATCCTACTAGTGATCAAGATGGTGACACGAATGACGCTGCCGGTACCAATCTTCTAATCTCTAATGGTTATAACGTTGTAAATTCTGCTGGCCTTCAAGATTCAGCTTATACTCTCAGATGGCCGCAAACTAACCTATCCCCTGGTCAAGTAGCAGAATTCTCGTCTACTATCGGTGCAACTGTTGCAGGTTATGCTGTCCCTATGGTAAGTAAAACATACACCAATTTAACGTCACCCAACAGTACAGTAAATCATGTCGGAGATAAATTAAGATTTAGTTTGAATGTTAAAAATGAAGGTTATCAATCAGCATGGACTTTGACCAAAATTCTTGATAATATGCCTGAAGGTTTGACAATAGATAAAAGTACAACACAAAGCACATTAATAAATGGTGATGCAATTGACTTTAATCCTAATACTAATATCAACAGTGACTCTGGGGTTACGAGTGCTTCCTACACTTTCGATGCAACAATAAATAATCAAGCCCCATATTATTTGACGAATGGTAATTTGACTAATACCGCCTATTTTACAGGTAACAATGTTAATCAAAGTGATTCTAAAACGTATAAGGCAAGCATTGATGTCCCAGTTGAAACACCTACTTTCAAATATCGTTTCACTAAACAAGTCAGAAATGACACAACAGATCCTAATGGTACCTTCTCAAGCAAAACTACTGGTAAAAAAGATGACATAATTGAATACAACGTCAACTTTACCAGCAATGGTACTAGCACTTTAAGTGGGGCTAACTTTGCCGATAGTTTACCTGACGGACTAGAGTTAGTTCCTGGCAGTATAACATTAGACGGTACAGCTAAAGATAGTTTGAATTTCTCAGTTGGATCATTATCTAATAATTCTACTCACGTAATTTCGTTCAAAGCTAAAGTTACTGGCATAGAGGCATCCACAGCTTCCAATACTGCCTATCTAAACAATGTTTTAACTAATACTGGACAACAATACAGTAGTATCGCCACTGAAGCTCCTGCTGACGTCGATATTGAGGCTGCTCCATTGACAACTTCATTCGTAGAAGTACCAACAACCATCGACTTTGGTAGTGTCAACAGTGCTGCACTTGAACGTACTCTTTCTAACGTCAGTACAACTGGTAAATTAATTATCACTCACACCGCTGACACTCCTTTTCAAGTAAACGTTAGTTATGATAATAATGGTGATCACCCTATTGCAAGCAATGGTACAAAATTAATTCAAGATAACGGTGAATCATTACTATTCAATCAAGCAAATAGTGATACTGACAATAATTGGTATCCCCTTACACCAGATCCAGTTCCTATTAAAAGCGATGGATTCAGTGGATCACTTACCAATTACGACCTATCCAACTATGTCGGAGCTAATAAATGGAAATTACGTGTTCCTGCCGATAGCAAAGCTGGAGCTTATAGTGGTCAAGTAACTTGGTCTATGAATGATAGTATTCAATAACTGAAGGTTAAAAGTTTATTTAAGTATGCCGTTTCCAGAGCTGAGAGTATTCAATTTCTTTAATAGCAGGAACAGTAAATAAAGACTTATGTTTATTTAAATAAATTATCTCTAAGCCTGTAATAATAATGGTTAGATTAATTTCTCACCTTTCAACCATTAGTTCAATATTATACAAAAAAACGGAATCAACAATCAGAAATGATTATTGGTCCCGCTTTTTTGTATAATATTTTGTGTCAGATGCTTTTTCCTATTTTAAATTTTTAGTTAATTTTCTTGCTTAATGATTTCAGCCGGAATATCAGCTTCCGAACAAATCAAAGCAATGACATATTCAATTGTTTCTGTATCATCCCAATCGGCTGACAAATCCAAATTGACCTGACGACCGTCGTTCAATTTCAACTCCAAATAGTAGGGCGTTGGCAAGTGAAACATAATCTTCTTAGGAGCATTAAATGAGCCTCCTAGAATGTTACTAGGAGCATTCATCTCTTTACCAACAACTACTGTTAAACCTTTTATATCGTTAAATTTTAACGCCAGTTGACTTTCGCTAAACGGAAACATAACTGACTGCAATCTAATGCTGAAATTTAAATAATCGTAGCTTTTGATACCCTCGTCATTGATTTCCCAATAACCATAAAAATCATCCATTGAACGTGCATAGAGTAAAGCTGCAATAACCAAGGCTGTAACGCCTAGAAGTACCGCTAACAAAGTAATTTTTGTAAATACAAATATCAATATTCCCACTAATAACCCGACAACCAAACTCACCGTCATAGGGACATAGTTGATCTTACGACCAAATTCAATACTATCCATTATGATTCTCTCTTCTATTTTCTATTCGACAATAACTCATTTTATACTTTTATATGGCAGATAGGAAATATTACCTGATTTTCCGCCTCCGGACGACAGTAATATAAACATTGCTGTGACAGTTCTAAATTCAATTTATTTAAATATTAAAAGATCACAATTGTACATTCTTATTATTGAAAAACTAGTTGGAAGAGCTGAGAGTATTCATTTGCAGCGAAAGTAGCGTTATTGCTTCAGCAATTACACCACCGGGCGAGTTGGAGACTCGCGGGTTTTGCGAGGCTTCAACCGAGGTTCGAGACCGCTCCCCAGGCTCGGGCCGTTCCGCGCAGCAATTGAATACTCTCAGCTCTGGAAACGGCATACTTAACTAAACTTGTAACCTTTAGTTCAAAACAAAAAAACGTCAATAGAATTAATCTACCGACGTTTATAATTGTTTAATTTTAATGGATTACATCATTCCGCCCATACCACCGGCAGCTGGGTTAGCAGCTGGTGCAGCAGGAGCATTCTTATCAGGCTTGTCAGCAACAACGGCTTCAGTTGTCAACAACAATGAAGCAACTGATGCAGCATTTTGCAAGGCTGAACGTGTTACCTTAGTTGGGTCGATGATTCCGGCGTCAACCATGTTTTCCCACTTGTTAGTTGCAGCATTGTAACCAACTTCATTCTTTTCGTTCTTAATGTGTTCAACGATAACTGAACCTTCCATACCAGCATTTTCAGCAATTTGACGGAGTGGTTCTTCAAGAGCACGGGCAACGATATTGATACCTGTTTGAGCATCGCCTTCAGCTTTAAGAGCTGTGACTTTGCCAAGAACGTTCATGAAGGCTGTACCACCACCAGCAACGTAACCTTCTTCAACAGCAGCACGTGTGGCGTTTAGAGCATCTTCAATTCTGTACTTACGTTCTTTCAACTCAGTTTCTGTAGCAGCACCAACTTTAACAACAGCAACACCACCAGCTAATTTAGCTAGGCGTTCTTGTAACTTCTCTTTGTCAAAGTCTGATGTTGAGTCACTGATTTGCTTCTTAAGTAAATCAACACGTTCGTTGATAGCAGCCTTGTCACCAGAACCTTCAACAATAGTTGTGTTGTCCTTTGTAACAGTAACTTTACCAGCTTGACCTAATTGATCCATTGTTGTGTCTTTTAGTTCAAGTCCAAGATCTGAAGTAATTACTGTAGCACCAGTCAATGTGGCAATATCTTCAAGTTGAGCCTTACGACGGTCACCAAAGCCAGGAGCTTTAACAGCAACAACGTTGAATGTACCACGGATCTTATTCAAAACAAGTGTTGGCAATGCTTCACCGTCAATATCATCAGCAATGATCAATAGTGACTTACCTTGTTGAACGATTTTTTGTAGTAATGGCAAAATATCTTGGATATTTGAAATCTTCTTGTCAGTAATCAAAATGTAAGGATTGTCGAGGTCGGCTTCCATCTTGTCATTATCGGTAACCATGTATTGTGAAATGTAGCCACGGTCGAATTGCATACCTTCAACAACGTCTAAAGTTGTATCGATACCCTTTGATTCTTCAATTGTGATAACACCATCGTTACCAACTTTTTCCATAGCGTCAGCAATCAATTTACCAGTTTCTTCACTAGCTGATGAAACTGAAGCTACTTGAGCAATATCATTTTTTCCAGAAACCTTGTGAGAAATCTTGTGAAGTTCATCAACGGCAGCCTTAGTAGCCATTTCGATACCACTTCTGATTCCAACAGGGTTAGCACCAGCAGTAACGTTCTTCATACCTTCTTTAACAATTGCTTGTGTCAAAACGGTAGCAGTAGTAGTACCATCACCGGCAATATCATTTGTTTTTGAAGCTACTTCAGAAACAAGTTTAGCACCCATATTTTCGAAATGATCTTCTAATTCAATGCTCTTAGCAATTGTGACACCATCATTTGTGATCTCAGGTGAACCGTAACTCTTTTCAAGAACAACATTTCTGCCCTTAGGTCCGATTGTTGTCTTAACTGTGTCAGCTAGTTTGTTAACACCATCTAGCATCTTTGAACGTGCATCTTCTGAAAATTTAATTTCTTTAGCCATTAATTTCCACACTCCATAATTTAAAATAAAATTTATTGTTTAATTTTTAATTAGTCAACGATTGCCATGACATCTTTTTCATGAAGGATTAAATATTCATTGTCTTCATACTTAACTGTTGAGCCTGCATATTTATCAAAAAGAATCTTGTCACCTTTTTTAATACTCATTGGTAATTTAGTACCATTATCAGCAACTAACCCGTCACCTACGGCAACAACTTCGGCCGTTTGGGGCTTTTCTTTAGCGTTGTTTGCTAAAACAATGCCACCAACTGTCTTTTCTTCTTCTTTATCGACTGTTACAATGACTCTATCTCCAAGTGGTTTTAACAATTTAAATACCTCCAGTAATATTAATTCAATGTTTTTTAATTTATTTAGCACTCAACTATCTCTTGTGCTAATCACAAGTTTTATATTAACATTATATTGTGAAGTTGCAAGTATTTACCTTTAAAAATATGGGGGAAATTATGTCTTATCGAACAAATCAGTTTTTCACATTGCTGGCCTACATCCTGTTATTATCGTTGGGAACTATTCTGACGACATTCTCTATCACAGGCTCAGCCTACTTTATCACCATCACTATTGCGTCCATCGTCGTCGCCGGTCTAATGATTTATTTGGTCAAAGAAAGTGGTCCTTTAGAATTTGAGAAAAAAACTACCTTGAACCACGATCTACAGTGGATCATCTTAGGAACCGTGGGAGCATTGGTCGTTCAATTCGGAATTGGCTTTGCTGATAAATTATTATTCCACGCCAGCACCGATTCACAAAACACACTTAGTTTATTGTTGATGGTTAAAGAATATCCATACTACTTCATTTACGTGATGATTGCTGCACCGATTATGGAAGAAATCATCTTCAGAAGAGTCTTCTTTGCCAATCTGATCAAGCCAACTAACATTTACTTAGCTGCGATTATTTCAGCATTTATGTTTGCGTTTATGCATCAGGATACAAGATTTTTGGTTTACGTCTTTATGGGGCTTTGGTTCTCATACGTATATTACAAATCGGAAAATATTTATGTCAGTGCCGGCAGTCATATTCTTATGAATGCTATTGTTTTAACACTGGGGATAATGTAATTCCTATCTGCCGCCTCCGGTTTCGAGGGAGATGAAGTTGCCTGCTGTGGGACCGACTTGAGCCAAGGTCTCAAGTCTCGATTTTGAGCCGAGAACCACGTCTCAAAATACGTCCTGTGCTGTAAGGTCGGAAAATCACCGGCCTAACACCACTACCACTGCTGGCAAGTTCACTCCCTCGAAACCTCCGGCTAATGTATTATAGGATTTGATGTTACTCTTCGCTAATATATATAAATTACGAAAAATAAATAGAAGATATCCACAATTTTTAAAATATTGTGGATATCTTTTTGTTTGTCTTTATTTATGACTACCCAAAAAAAACAGCCTACCATTTCGGTAAGCTGTTCTTGTGTGTTTAAATTGTTTTTCGACTACATGGAGTGCTTATTAGTCCCCACGTGTATATGATTCAACGTACTTCTTCCGCTTTTCCTCATCGAATTCCTTTTCACTCTTAGCAATGATAACTGTAGCTAGTGAATTTCCGACAACATTAACGGCTGTACGTCCCATATCTACGAGACGGTCGATACCTGCAATGAAGGTCAAACCTTGCATTGGTACACCAATTGTTGATACCGTGGCTAAGAGTACAACAAACGATGCTCCGGGCACTCCGGCCATCCCCTTAGATGTTAACATCAATACCACAACAAGGGTAATTTGTTGCCCTATGGATAAGTGAATATTATAGGCTTGAGCCAAGAATAAGGCTGCTAATGATTGATAAATTGCTGAACCATCGAGGTTAAATGTATATCCGGTTGGAATTACAAAAGAAACGATACCCTTAGATGATCCGTAATCTTGCATTTTTTCCATCATTTTTGGCAATGCTGCTTCAGAACTGGCAGTGGTAAATGCAAGTGTAACTTCATTTTCAATAATTCTAAATAATTCATAAAATCTAACGTGGAATATGTGTCCCACAATTGCCATCACGACAAATACAAAGAATGCCATTGTTGCATAGGCGATCAGAATAAACAGTGCTAATGGCTTTAGCGAATTGAATCCCATTTCCCCGACTGTAACTCCAATCAAAGCACAGACACCAATGGGAGCTAAACGCATGACCCAGTTAGTAACTTTAAACATTACATTAGCAACAGCATTTAATACATCGGTAATGATTTTCCCCTGCTTACCAATTGAGGCTGTCCCTAATCCAAAGAGAACTGAGAAAAAGATAATTGGTAACATATCACCCTTGCCCAAGGAAGCAAAGATGTTAGTTGGAATGATACCCATTAGAATTGACCAAATACCCGAATGTTTAGCCGTTTTGGCGGTTGCTGTATATTGACTAATATCCGAACCTTTTAGGCTATGAATATCAATATAGGTACCAGGGTGGGTAACATTAGCCACTACAATACCAATAATAATCGCTAATGTAGTCATAATTTCAAAATAAACTAATGTCTTCAATCCGATTCGACCGAGTTTCTTGATATCACCCATATTAGCGATTCCAACGGTCAAACATGAAATAACAATTGGCAAAACAATCATTTGAATCATTGAAATGAACATCGTACCAATATTCTGCATTACCTGTATAGCAATCTTATTTTGGTAAAATACCTGTCCTAAAACAATACCTAGGATCAGACCAATAATAATTTGCCACCCTAGACTAACTCGAAAAAATCGTTGTCTTTGCAATTTTAAGTCCCCTTTTGAATTAACATATCTTTAAGTATAGAAGATTTTTTAAGAAATAGGAAAGTGATAGCGATTTCAAATTAAAACTTTTTTCATTTTATTAGTCGTTCCGAACATTGTTTATATGTAACGATGATATTGTTCTATTTTTCCTTATTTTTAGGATAAAAAAATACAGAATATACGGATTTATTTTTCCGATATTCTGTATTTAGTGAATGATTTTTTGTTTTTTTATTAGAATTTGGTAATTTTGTATAGGATTATTCGAAATATTAGAATCGATTTTAATTCCAATATGTTTTTCCCGTCTGTGGGTTTAAATATTTGATTTTATTACTTGGGTTGGGTGGGCAGCGGCTCTAAAACGAGTTCCACAGGCCAATTTCTTCCGCTTTTCATAACTAAGTGAATCGTCCGCTAAGTTCGGCGTACAATTCACTTAGTTACGAAAATGCTCGGAAATTCCCGGGCCTGCTCCACTCTCTCTAAGCTTCCCCAGATTCTGATGCTATTATATCCAAATCTCCATCTAGTGTCCAAGCATCAACTGTTGCTGGAACAATCAAGTGGATACCTTTCTTCAAGTCGTAATCCTTGCCATCAACGGTAATCTTTCCTTCTCCATTAATAACTGAAATCAAGGTATACTTACCGATTTGATGATGTAATTCGACTGGTTCTTTGATTTCCCAGTGATAAACTGAGAAGAATGGTGAAACTGGTGGTTGAACGAAGGTTGTGAATTTATTCTTGCCAACTTCTTTTGATTCAATGTTCAATTGTGGATCTTTATGAGGAACTGTTATTGTATCTTCTGACTGTTTAATGTGAAGATCACGTTTCTTGCCTGTTTCCTTTTCAACACGGTCATAGTCATACAAACGATATGTCGTATCACTGCTTTGTTGAGTTTCAAGTGCCATAATACCTTTATTCAGGGCATGTACAGTACCACTTGGTACGTAGTAGAAATCACCGGTCTTTACTGGAACTTTTCTTAACAAATGGTCCCAGTCGCCTGATTCGATCATTTGGTCGAGTTCAGCTTTATTCTTCGCATTGTGACCATAAATCAAGTATGAGCCTGGTTCAGCATCAATGATATACCAGCATTCTGTCTTACCTAATTCATGCTCATGTTTTGCAGCATAGGCATTGTCAGGATGAACTTGAACTGAAAGACTAGCTTCGGCATCCAAAATTTTAGTCAACATTGGGAAGACTTTCCCCTTGGGATTGCCAAATAATTCACTATGATTTTTCCATAAATCATCAATAAATTGTCCAGCAAATTCGCCGTTTTCAACTTCTGATCTACCATGTGGATGTCCAGAAATAGCCCAGCATTCACCAATGGCTCCATCAGGAATATTGTATCCAAATTTTGTTTCAAGCTTTCTGCCGCCCCAGATTTTTTCGTGGAAGACAGGTTTCAAAAATAATGGTTCACTCATAAAAAAATTCCTCCAAAAGATTTAATTTGTTTCATCTGTTGTTAAAGACTTATCGCGGTCTAGGAAAAAAATCAGTGTCTGCAATTCATTTGCCAAATCGACATAATGAACGCGGATGCTGTTTGGAACGTTGATAATAACTGGTGTAAAGTTCAAAATTCCACGAACTCCAGCATCTGCCAACAAGTCAGCAGTCGTTTGTGCAGCGTTTGATGAGACTGTCAAAATACAGACATCAATCTGTTGTAAGTTCAGTTGTTCCCTTAATTCACTAATATCATAAACGGGAACACCGCTCTTAACTGTTCCGACAATTTCTTTATTTATATCAAAAGCTGCCGCAATTCGAACATTATTCGTTCGAGAAAAGTTATAATTTAGTAAGGCGTTACCTAAATTACCGACACCAACCAAAGCTACATTGGTCCGCTTATCTTGATTCAACAGCTTCTTAAAGAATACTACTAAATCGTTTACATCGTAGCCGTATCCACGTTTTCCAAGAGCACCTAGATATGAGAAGTCACGTCTAATTGTAGCACTATCAATCTTGACCCCTTCTGATAGTTCACCAGAGGAGATTTTTTTTGTGCCTTCGTCTTTGAGAAACTGGAAGTAACGATAATAAATTGGTAAACGCTTTATTGTTGCGTTTGGAACAGTTGTTTTTGTCATAATTTACCACCATATGTGTGTCATTTCACTAACATTCATAGTAAATAAAAATCACTAAAAACGCAATACGTTAATCCTATAAAGACATAAATTATTAATTAATGATAAAATTGTGAATACATAAAGGAGTTATATTTTGATTTTATTACAAGCACAAAGCATTACAAAAAATTTCGGTACTAAGAAACTCTTCTCCAATGTCAGTTTCGAGATACAAGACAACAGCCGTATTGGTTTAGTCGGCCGAAACGGAGTTGGAAAATCTACCTTATTGAAGATTATATCTGATCAAGAGAGTTATAACAGTGGCAATATTGCACTAAAAAAAGACACTAATATTGGTTATTTAGCACAAGACTCTGGGCTTGATAGCGACAATCAAATCTTTTTGGAAATGGAAAAAGTTTTCGATTATCTCAAAGCTCAAGAAAAAAAGATGCATGCTCTGGAAGAAAAACTTGCTAATCCAAATATTGACGACTATGACGATATCCTCAAACAATACGATCAATTGCAGAATACTTTCCGCCAAGAAAATGGTTATGGCTATCAGTCAGAAATCCGCAGTGTCCTCAAGGGATTCGGCTTCGATGAAGATGTCTGGGAACATAAGATTTCAACCCTTTCCGGTGGTGAGAGATCTCGTTTAGCAATGGCTAAAATGCTTTTGGAACATCACGATATCTTGCTTTTGGATGAACCAACTAACCATTTGGATATTAATACCGTCGAATGGTTGGAAAGTTATCTCAAAGGCTATCGTGGCGCTTTAGTTATCGTTTCCCATGACCAATACTTCCTTGATAAAGTGACAACTGAAATTGTTGAAATCAATCAACATTCCTCGACTCACTACTCTGGAAACTATACTTTCTACTTAGATGAAAAGAAGAAGAATCAAGCTGTTGCATGGAAACATTACGAAGAACAACAAGCAGAAATCAAGAAAACTGAAGAATACATTCAAAAAAATATAGTCCGTGCTTCCACAACTAAGATGGCACAAAGTCGTCGTAAAAAGTTGGAACATATGGATATCTTAGACCGT
The DNA here is from genome assembly GCF_005404815.1 of Companilactobacillus huachuanensis. Taxonomy (GTDB): domain Bacteria; phylum Bacillota; class Bacilli; order Lactobacillales; family Lactobacillaceae; genus Companilactobacillus; species Companilactobacillus huachuanensis. The sequence goes on along the minus strand of NZ_BJDF01000007.1, from coordinate 93,415 downwards.
CCTGGCAGTGACCAAGGTTCTGTTCACTTCTCATTTGAAATTGATAAAGAAAGTGGCAATGATGTCCTCTTAGTTAAAGATGCTGCTATCGGTTATGAAGATGAAATAATGTCTGAACCAATCAATCTGGATGTAAAAAAAGGTGAGCGCGTTGGTATTATTGGGCCAAACGGTATTGGTAAGTCAACATTTCTCAAGTCGATTCTCGGTCGTATTCCACTGATCAAGGGAACCAGTCAATTTGGTGCTAACGTTCAAGTCGGATACTACGACCAAAACTTAAAGGGACTTGATCCTAAAAAAGATGTCCTTCACGAAATTTGGGACCGCTATCCACGACTAGATGAACAAATCATTCGTAAGAAATTAGGGGCTTTCCTATTCAGTGGTGATGACGTACTAAAACCAGTTGCAGGTTTATCTGGTGGTGAAAAAGCTCGTTTAACTTTGACAAAACTATCTATGGAAAATAACAATTTTCTCATAATGGATGAACCAACTAACCATTTGGATATCGACAGTAAGGAAGTTCTTGAAGACGCCTTGAAGAGTTTCCCTGGTACCGTTCTGTTCGTTTCTCATGACCGTTACCTCTTGAACACGCTTGCCAGTAGAATTGTAGATATCAGTTCTCAAGGTAGCAAAATCTACCTTGGTGATTATGATTACTACTTAGAAAAAACTACCGATCAACCTGTCACTGAGGAAGATGAAAAACCTGCTAATGTCAGTGAAAAAAAGATGGAGTATCAACAGTCCAAAGAACAACAAAAACAAGAACGAAAGATCCAGCGTCAAGTTGAAGAACTCGAAAGTAAAATTGCTGACCTAGAAGATAAGAATGCTACCATCCAAACGGAAATGACTAAGGATGAAAACTTAACCTCTTACAGTAAGTTAGCCGATCTTCAAAAAGAGCTTGATGAAAATAAAGCTCAACAAGATACGCTTGAAGAACAATGGACCGAAAAATCAATTGAACTAGAGGATTTTAAAGGTTGATAGGACGATGTTTACAGAATTGAAAGTTTCCATCTTTCAACTTTTCAAAAAAGCATTGTAAAGCATCATGTGCCCTAATTTGGGACACATGATGCTTTTTTATAAAATTTAGTACTACCTGTTAAATTAGGTTTATATTTGCCATAACATATAAATTTTGCTAATCTGAATAAAATATCTTTTTCAGAGAGGAACCCCCCTTTATGAATATAAAACGGGATAATATCTTTATCCGCTTTTTCAAAGGTGTGATCATCGCCTTAGGATTCATTCTTCCAGGAGTTTCTGGTGGTGTTTTGGCGGCTATTCTTGGTATCTATGAAAGATTGTTGACCTTCATGGCCCATATTCGTCAAAATTTCAAACGTGATTTTCTTTATTTCTTACCCATTGGTATTGGTGGTATCGTCGGTATCGGTGTCTTATCCAAACCATTGGAATACTTACTTGCCAATTATCAAATGATTGTTCTATGGGGCTTTGCTGGTACGATTCTTGGAACAATGCCTACTCTTATTCGTGAGTCCACTTCTCAGACCAAGCGTGACAAATTTGACGTCATCTGGTTTTTATCGATGTTAATTGGTGGAGGAATTTTTCTATTCTTCATGAGTGAAATTTTTGGTACTATCCCCGCCAATTTCTTCGGCTTTCTTATTGCTGGAATATTGATTGCTCTGGGTGTTTTAGTTCCCGGACTTAGCCCATCGAATTTATTAATTATTCTAGGACTATACTCCCCGATGTTAAAAGGCTTCAAATCCTTTGATCCCTTAGTATTTATTCCAATTACTCTGGGTGGTATCATCTCACTTTTAACATTTTCAAAAGCAATGGAAAGTCTAATCAAGCATCATCATTCAAGGGTCTATCACTTCATCCTAGGTATTGTTTTAGCAAGTACCATTCTGATTTTAATACCCAATCCATATTCAACTGAAAGTATTTCATACCAGAATGTCACAGGGTCAGATTGGCTTTGGAGCATTGGTCTCTTCATTCTGGGAGCTATCTTGGCCCTTTGGATGAGTCGTTTAGAAGATAAATATAAATAACGTTGAGATTAATTTGGTTAAACGTTAGCCGTCTCCAGGGCTGAGAACATTCACCTGCTATGCGGACCGATTCGAGCCTGAGAAGCGGTCTCGAATCTCGGTTTGAAGCCTTTCCACAGACCGGAAAGTCTCCAAACTCGCCCGGTGGTGTAACGGCTAAAGCCGTAACGCCACACCCACAGCGGGTGAATATTCTCAGCCCTTCCGACTAATTTGTCTGTTTTATTAGACAGAATAGTTTCTGATGAATTCAATTTTTCACTTACAGATAAACTACGCAAAATGAGTTGTATCACACTTAAAGAACCAAATAATTAGGTGTGATACAACTCATTTTTTTGTTTTAATATTTATTGATTAACACAAATACTTTAAAAAAGATTATTAGTGAAAAAAGATTAATGAAATACCTAAATATAACCGTTATTGTTACAGACATAGAGTTAATTTATTTAAATAATTATTAGTCTTAGTTTTCAACCCCAAAAACAAATTAGTTGGAAGAGCTGAGAGTATTCATTTGACGCGAAAGTGGCGTTATTGCTTCAGCAATTACACCACCGGGCGTGTTGGAGACTTACCGGACTTTGGTAAGGCTTCAACCGAGGTTCGAGACCGCTTTTTGGCTCGGGCCGTTCCGCGCAGCAATTGAATACTCTCAGCTCTGGAAACGGCATACTTAACTAAACTTTCAACCTTTAGTGAAATATTTCTATAACCAAATTTAAGAAAGAACCATCCAATTTCTCAACGTTATTTTTTTAGATAATCATTTTTAATTTTATAGGAAGTTGTAAGATGGTCATCCTCAATAGCTTGAATCGAGTCGGCGTACTGATTCTCAAAAGTCTGATTATTACCAGCTTTCAACGTCTCAATACCCAATAGATCTTGGTAATGGAAAACTTGTTTCATTGTAAACTTATTTCCGGAAAGTAAGCCTAATATTGGAAAGTCATTCGTTTGTTCGGTTACGAAATGCATCACATTGCTAAATGTCAATTTATCGTTCTCACGTGGATTGGGTACGTATTCACTCAAAGCACTATTTTCAAACTTGAAATCAACTGGATCAGTCAGGCCATTACCCCACTTCAAATTCCAAGTTTTATCATCATGATCATATCTAACTTGATGCCATGATTCATAGTTTAAAGATGAAAAAATGTCTTTAGTAGATTCAAAAATAACAGCGACATAATTATAAACACGGACATTATTCTCAAAGGTTACATTAATTAATGGAATAAAAATATGATTTTCATCGACAAATGTTTGAAAATCAATCACTTTTTCTAGGATATATGTTTTAACATCATGGAACTTTGCGTCTCGTTTTTGAACGTAGTCAAAGGCGGGAATTTCATAAACATGATTTTCATTATTTGAAGTTTTTGTATAAATATTATCGGTTTGATCATCATACTTTAAAATTACGTATGAAATCTTTGTTCTGGTTTTCATGAATACACCTCTCATACTTTGTACCACAATTCGATTAAATAATTAAGCAATTTTGTCAAAAAACATAAAAAAATACCGATACGAATATCAGCATTTTGAGAATTAATTTTTAAATGAATGGATAGGCGCAGGAATTCTACCGCCTCGATGAATGAATGCTGCTGGACTATTAGTATTGACCGCCATCACAGGTGCACGTCCAAAGAGTCCTCCAAATTCAACTTCATCGCCGACCTTTTTGCCAGTAGCAGGAATAATTCTAACGGCAGTCGTCTTATTATTTATCACACCAATGGCGGCTTCATCAGCAATCATCCCGCTAATAGTTTCAGCAGTCGTATCACCAGGAATAGCAATCATATCAAGGCCAACTGAACAAACAGCAGTCATCGCCTCAAGTTTTTCAATATTCAAGTTACCAGCATTGACGGCACGAATCATTTCAGCATCTTCAGATACCGGGATAAAAGCACCTGACAATCCACCAACATGTTCACAAGCCATGACGCCACCCTTTTTAACTGCATCATTCAGCAATGCTAAAGCAGCTGTTGTTCCGGGGGCACCGACACTTTCTAAACCAATCTCTTCAAGAATCTCAGCTACAGAATCGCCCTCATTCGGCGTTGGGGCTAATGACAAGTCTACTATACCAAATGGCACGTCCAAAGCCTTAGAAGCTAAATCACCAACGAATTGGCCCATTCTGGTTACTTTGAACGTCGTCTTCTTGATGGTTTCAGAAACAACATCAATTGGTTGACCCTTAACATGTTCAAGGGCACTCTTAACAACTCCAGGTCCACTGATACCAACATTTATAACACAGTCAGCTTCACCGACACCATGAAAGGCACCCGCCATAAATGGATTATCCTCAACCGCATTGGCAAAAATCACCAAACTCATACAATTGACCGGATCAACTTTTGCCAAATCTTTAACCACTTGCCCCATCTGACCGATTGCATCCAAGTTAATACCTGAACGAGTCGAACCAACATTGACTGAGCCGCAGACACGACTTGTTTCCGTCAAAGCCTGTGGAATCGATTGAATCAGTTTAACATCACCAGACTGATAGCCCTTTTGAACAAGTGCTGAAAAACCACCAATCAAATCAACTCCTAAATCCTTTGCGGCTTGATCCATGGTTTTTGCGTAAGCCACATAATCCTTATCATCAGAAGCTGCTGCAATCAGAGAAATTGGCGTTACAGAAATTCGTTTATTAACGATTGGAATTCCATATTCCGATTCAATTTGATTAGCTACTTTCACAAGATTCTTAGCTTTAGTCATCAATTTATTATAAATTTTTTGACGGGCCTTTTCACCATCACTATCAATACAATCAAAGAGTGAAATACCCATTGTGATCGTACGAATATCGAGCTTTTCTTCCGAAATCATCTGAATTGTTTCTAAAATCGAATTAGTTTCCATGGCAGCCTCCTAAAGTTTCTGAATCGCATCAAAGATCTCTTCACGTTGAATGTGAATATCCAACCCCGTGGCCTGACCTAATTCGTTCAAACCATCTTTGATCGTATCAAATTTAGTGGCATCATCCCAAGTAACCATCATCATCATAGTAAAGTTTTCTTGCATCAAAGTTTGCGAAATATCAATAATATTAACATCAAGTTCGGCCAACTTAGTCGAAACTTTAGCCACGATACCAACCTGGTCGTGACCCAAAACTGTCAGAATAGCTTTCATAGTGATCCCTCATCTTTCGATTGTTTGAGGTAATCTTATATTATTTGGTTTGTGGGGGCAATAGGGAGTTTTAGATGAGTATAAAAAAATAATCCTAGACCATATGTGTAAAGGTCTGGGATTTTTTTACTATTTCTAAATTTTTTAAGGTACAAAAGCGAATCTTTATCTACTGTATAATTACATTTATGAACTTTATTGGCATTTAAATATTAAACTTTGAAGACCAATCAACCGTCATATATCAATAACCTAGAGCCCTCAAACACAAGAGCCGGAGGTTGGCAGTAATATAGCCTGCAGTACAAGTGGCGTTAGGGCTTTAGCCCTTACTCCACTGACGTATTTTGAGATTTGCGGTTTTTGCAAAGCTCAAAATCGAGGTGAGAGACCTTGGCTCGAACCGGTCACACCGCAGGCTATATTACTGCCAACCTCCGGCGGAAAAACCTATTCCATATCAAAATCCAAACTAGGATCAGCATTTAAATCCAATTCCGCAAAGTCACCTTTGTCATATTGAATCTGAGCCATAGCGCCAATCATAGCCGCATTATCACCACACAAACGCAATGGTGGGAATACCAATTCCATATCCATATTGCGCTTTTCAATCTCTTCAGCCAGACGTTTACGCAAGCCTTGGTTAGCTGAAACCCCGCCACCAACGATCAACTGCTTAACTGGATGTAACTTCAAAGCCTTGAAAGTTTTATTTACCAAAATATCCAAAACGGCTCCTTGGAAACTGGCAGCCAAATCATCTTTATTCAGCTCTTCATTAACTTGATCAGCATGGTGAACGGTATTTATGAAGGCACTCTTCAAACCACTGAAACTGAAGTCTAAATTATCTTCTTGAACCATAGCTCTAGGAAAATTGAAAGTATCATTTCCGACAGCAGCCATTTCATCGACTTTCTTACCGGCTGGATAATTGATTCCTAGCACACGACCAATTTTGTCATATGCCTCCCCAACAGCATCATCGCGAGTATCGCCCAAGGTGTGGAAAACTCCAGGAGCTGTGACCAAAACTAATTCCGTATGTCCACCGGAAACTAACAATGACATGAATGGGTACTGTAATTCCGTCACAAAATTAGCGGAATAAATATGTCCTGCCAAGTGATTTACTTTGATCAATGGCAAATTATGCGCAAAAGCTACCGTTTTAGCAGCCATAATTCCAATCAATAATGATCCAACTAATCCAGGGCCATAAGTAACAGCAACTGCATCAAGATTCTCATAACTGACTTTTGCTTTGTCCAAAGCTAAATCAATGCACTTAGTAACTTCTTCAACGTGATGCCGGCTGGCAACTTCTGGTACGACGCCACCAAAACGCTGGTGACTCTTTATTTGTGTTGCAATAATATTAGATAAGATTTCCTTACCGTTTTTGATAACAGCAACTGATGTCTCATCACAGCTACTTTCAAACGATAATATTAATGTATCTTTTTCCACAGTAATCTCCTCACAAATCAACGATCATTTCCCATGCATCGTGATGATTTCTAAAATAATACTTTTTATGCACAGTTCGAACTTTAAAACCAAAGGCCTCATATAGGGCCAACGCTGAATCATTAGTCACATCCACTTCTAGTGACATCTTCTGATAGGTGCGATTGCGACAGTAATCAAAAGCCTCATTCAACAGTAAATGACCGATTCCCATAGTTTGGTAATCAGCATGTACAGCTAAATTAGTAATATGCGATTCAGTCTTGTCACCTAACGAAATACCGATAAAGGCAATCACCCGATTATTTTCTACTAACGATAAATAAAGTGCATTCTTATTATCGATCTCCATGCGGACGATATCGATGGGCCAAGGTACTGGAATCGGATAAATCGTCTCCTGAATATCCATAAACTGAATGGCATCCTTTTGAATAGCTTTTCTTAAAGTGAACTTTCGATCATCAATTGAAACTATTTGTTCTTCAAAATCAAATTTCGCAGTTTTATTTAAAAATAAACCCTTAAACTTCTTCAACATAAGAAACATTGCCATCATCCTTATGTCCTTTGGCATACCAGTCGTGTTCAGCTTGCGTCAAACGTAAATATGTTGGAATAAAATCATCAATATCTGTGACTGGTTTCTTTGACTCAGCTAACTTGGCAAGTTTGGCTGCATCTGGCAATGAATCTTCAACGGTAATAATTTTGGCGTTTGGAAACTGATTTTGAATTAACTCTTGTAATCTTGGTGTAGCGTTGATAAATTCCAATTGATTTTCATCATATTCCTTCAAAGCCTCAAAAAGTTTCTCCATTGAAGTGTGATGATCCCCAATAATACTTACAAATTTATCTCGCGAGTTTTGATACACGCCGGCAAAGGCATTATCATTTCTCGCATCCATCAATGGAACCAAAATATGTGCTTTGTCTCCGTCGGCGGCCAGCAATTCAAGGCTGGAAACTCCAACTAGATTTTTATGCAAAGTATCGGCTAAAGTTTTGGCAACTGTAACAGCAATTCTGACACCGGTGTAAGAACCAGGTCCCTTAGCAACAGCAATTAAATCAATATCATTGATCGTCAAATTGGATTCAGTTAAAGCTTTTTTAATATCTGGCAAAATAGTGACGCTATGAGTCTTCTTTTCAGTCGACTCCAAATGAGCTAAGACCTTGCCATCAACTACAACGGCAACGGATAGCGGCTTATTAGATGTATCAAATGCTAATATTTTCATATTTATCCCTCATTCTTCATAAAACCTATTTTAACACAGAATTTTTATACAAAAAAAAATCGGCCTTATTAGCCGATTTTATTAAATTTCGAATTATCGATCCATTTAAGAACGATGTATAAAAGACCCGTCTGATAAACTAGACTGAACGCCTCTTTAGCAAGCCTTGGAACTAATAATGCTACATAAGGCACATTAGTCATCATGTGAATCCACAAAGTGTTCAATCCGGTATTAACAATCACTGTAATCAATAGGACAGTGACAAAGGTTCTCCAAACTGATACTTTGCGGTTATAAAGCATGAATCCATAAATTGCACCTGCCACTAAGGCTGAAAAAGTGAATCCGATGAAGAAACTTCCACCAGAAGGTAAAATCAAAGTACCGATCACATCAGCCAAAACATTGGCAATAGCAGCTTTAAAAGGTCCGAAATAATAACCTAATAACCCAATTGCAATGAAACTAAATCCGACTTTCAAAGTATTGCTACCGAATGACAACTTTGCTAGCACCATTTGTAATGCTATCAACAAGGCCATCCAAGTAACTTCTTGAACGCTTATTACTGAACTTCTACTGTTCATAATCGACATCTCCCGAAAGGAGCTGCCACCAGATATAGGCAAAAGAGACGTATATAAAGTGGCGAATGCGGATTCAAGATCGCGAGAAAACTCTTTGTTCGATGTTCACATTCCGTTCCATCGACACTTAACGCCTTGAACCCTACCCCAAATTTTTTTAAGTACTCGTCAATAATAACACTATTTTTTCTGTAAACAAGTAATTTGTTTGTAAATTATTTATCTTTCCACTCAAATTGAGCAATAACGTTCAGTACGTCACCATTCTTTATCCAATGAATTGATTTATTATTCGTATTATCGAGTTTTGCATATGAAACTGGTTCGCTGTCGATATTCAATTCTTTGTCGTATTTAATATCCATACTCTTTAAAGTGTGATCAGCAATAAAGTCCATATCCAGAGTGTCGACCATCCAGTCAAAATAATATGAATTATTAACATGTTTATTAACATCAATATTGTAGTAACCAATATGTTGCGGTTGTGAATAATCAAAATCAGTTGGTTCCTTCAAACGATTGAAGCGTTTTAATTTCGTTGTTTCTTCAGCACCAAATAAATCATCTAGCCGATCACTGGCACTGACAATTTTACGTTCCTTAATATCAATCAAAACGAAGGCACTCTCCGCTTTAACAATTGTTTCGCCTTTTTCATCTTCTATCCAAAAATCACGATAGAAGAAATACTTGTTATAGCTGGTTGCTTGAGTGATAACCTTCAATTTCTGGCCCATTTTAGGCATCTGTTTAATGTCCATGTGATATTGAACGACAACCCAACCAAGTCCTTCGTTCTGCACCATTTCAGCACTATCGAGATCAGATTGATGGAGTTGTTTTTCTGAAGTTAACAACATAATATCTATCAAAGCTGACAAACGCATGTCTCCTGAAAAGTTGACGAAATAATATGGTACTTCCATTTCAATTGCAAAAGTTCTTTTCTCTGTCACTATTGTTCCTCTCCGATTCCGTGATAAAGATTGTAAACATCTTGTTTCTTCAATCCATTACGAGCCGCAACTTCTTTAATTGCTTTGTTGGGCTTTTCACCTTGTTTAATTAAACTATCAACTGCAACTACTAAATCATCATCTGACTCATCTTGAGTAGCGGCTTCCACTGGTTTTCCAGCAATAATCAAAACATATTCACCTTTAGGATCATTGTCTTGATAATACTTGGCAACCTGTTCCAAACTGCCTCGCAAAAAAGCTTCATGGATCTTAGTCAATTCACGAGCTAAAGTAATTTGACGTTCAGCTCCAAAATTGTCGATCAAGTCTTGAATAGTCTTTTTAACACGATATGGTGATTCATAAACAATCGTTGTCTCACCACGCTGTGATAAATCATTCAAAGCTTCAGTTCTTTCTTTACCTTTACGTGGCAAAAATCCATAGAAGTAGAAAGGCTGTGGGGCGATTCCCGAAGCAATCAATGCTGTTACAGATGCCGTAGCTCCTGGTAGTGGAACAACTGGAATATCGGCTTTAATGGCAGCTTTAACTAGCTCTTTACCAGGATCACTGATCGACGGTGCACCAGCATCACTGACTTGGGCAATTTTTAAGCCCGCATTCATTTTTTCTATTAATTCCGGAATACGTTGTGCAGTGTTGTGTTCATGAAAACTTATTAATTCTGTTGGTATTTCAAAATGATTTAATAAATTTTTAGTATTACGTGTATCCTCAGCTGCAACTAAATCGGCGTCTTTTAACGTGTTGACAGCTCGAAAAGTCATATCTTCCAAATTACCAATTGGTGTTGGCACTAAAAAAAGGCAGCCCTTCGAATTATCAACAAAACTCCTTTGTTCTTTCATTCAAATAGCTCCCCTTATCTAATATTAACTTTATTTTTCTTACCTTTGTCATTACTTCCATAAAGAACATTGGTACAGAAGATGCATTCTTCCTTGTCTTTACGGTGAGTCCCATAAAATTGTTGGCAAACATGAAATCCTTTACGATATAAACTCTCAAGATTCAATCGTGAGTAAGATAATTCATTGCCCTTAATATCCTTATCCTCATAACCCATTTTTTCCAAATGTTTACGAAGATTTTGATTCTCTATCTTTAACTCCTCTTTCTCTTCAAGGGCCTTAGATAGTTCCTCTTTAAGCAAAGAAACCTTTTTAGTTATATCATTCAATTGATTTGTGATTGTCTCAAATTCATCATATAAATCCTTCTCTGCCATGATTTCACCTACTAATCCACAAATTTTAATGATAAATCTTCTAAAATAGCCTGAAACGATACATTACTTTTCCACATTTGCTCGGCTGTGAATAAATCATCTGACATACTGACAATTTTTTTGATGCCTTTTTGATCCAAGATATCCACCGACGTCAATGTTGATTTTTCTAAATTGTACCTAATTGATAATATATCACTAAAAATTTGATTCAACATGTCGAAAACCAAATGTTGTTGATCTTTATTCTCAACTAAAGGCATGATATCAGTCTGTATGTCGACAAAACTATTTATTTTTTGTTTATTAACTTCTTTTAACCAGTTTGTGAGTGCTGTACTCAAAGCTTGGTATTTATCACCTGTAATACTTTCCAAATATTTAATATCGGTAACCTGTAAGGCACGCTGAGCTTGTTCACTCTTAAAGCCAACTTCGATCAAACTAGCAATCTCGTCGTTATTACTCTGATTCGACAAGTGAAAAATTTGCACCCGTGATTGAATCGTTGGTAAAAGTTGCTTAGAAGAATCTGCTAACAAAATAATCATTAAATTGCCCTCTGGCTCTTCAATAGTTTTTAACAGGTTATTCGCAGCTTGAACTGTCATCTTCTCGGCCTCATCAATAATCAAGATTCTTCGATTACCCTGTGTGGCAGCCATATTAGCTTCTTTTTTGAAAAACTTAATATCATCAACACCGATACTTTGTTTTTCAGTCTGAATTTCTAACACATCAGGATTATCTCCCAAGGCAATTGTCTGACATTTTTGACACGTCTGATCAGGTGCACCATTTTGCAAATTTTCACAAAACTGACTTTGTGCTAACCAAATCGCCATCTGCTGTCTAATCTTAGATGAGGCATTGTCGATTAGATATGCATGCGACAACATATTAGTCGAAATAATTTTTTTAAATTCATTAACAACTCGAGGTTGTTCTTCTAATAAGCTTTCCATATATTAGAATCTCACGAATTTATCAACTGGCAAAATAAAGCATGTTGCTCCGCCCACTTGGACTTCTACTGGTTCACTCAAGCTAGACGCTGCTTCAGGCATGAGAAAAGTTGGCGTCACATACTGAGCTCTAGTATGGCACGTTTTCTTAATGACAGCTAAGGCATCGTCGACTTTTTCCTCTTCAACACCAATCAAGAAGGTACAGTTACCGGCCTTCAGAAAACCACCAGTTGATGACAACTGTGTAGCTCTAAAACCACCCTTAACAAGACTTGCTTGTAATTGTTGACTATCTTTTGATTGAATTATGGCTACAATGAGTTTCATGATTTATTCTCCTTTGTTAAAAATATTTGGAAATTTTTTAATTATGGCATCCAAAGCATCCGAAACAACTTGTTTGGGTGCTTGTTCTGCATTAATTGTTTTTATTCTATCAGGATTATCCTTGACAATCTTCATATATGAATCGTAAACACGATTATGAAAACTAATAGCCTCGCGTTCAAGACGATCCATTTCACCTTCATGGTCTTTTCTGATACGTGATAGACCAACCTCAGGGGTTACATCAAAGTAAATTGTCAAATCTGGAAAATGTCCATCAATGGCAAAATCATTGATATTAGCGACCTCTTTCATCCCAATTTCACGGCCACCACCTTGATAAGCAATAGAACTGTCAACAAAACGATCACTCAACATGATTTTATTGGCCTGTAAGGTTGGTAAAATAACATCAATTAAATGTTGACGTCTGGCTGCGGCATACAACAAAGCCTCAGTTCTGGGGTCCATTTCTTCTTCATGAATGTCTAAAATGATTTTTCTGATTTTTTCGGAAATGGGACTGCCACCAGGTTCACGTGAAAGAACAATTTCTTGATTGGTCTTTGCTTGCAAAAGTGGCATTAGTGTTTTGAGAGCAGTAGTTTTACCTGCCCCATCGGGTCCTTCAAACGATATAAATATTCCTGACATAGATTAATCTCTCCTAGATGATTACTACTATTTTACTTGAAATCAGCCTGAAATGAAACTTTAGGTCTTGTTAATTTGCAACATATCTTTGAATACTGAAAAATTTAATCATTATTAGTCAACTGAAAGTTGAAAGGTTAGTTAAGTATGCCGTTTCCAGAGCTGAGAGTATTCAATTGCTGCGCGGAACTGCCCGAGCCAAAGTACGGTCTCGGACCTCGGTTGAAGCCTCGCAAAACCCGCGAGTCTTCAACGCGCCCGGTGGTGTAATTGCTAAAGCAATAACGCCACTTTCGCTGCAAATGAATACTCTCAGCTCTTCCAACTAGTTTATTTTTTTTGGCTGGAACAATAAAACTAAGACTAATGATCATTTAAATAAATTGACTCTAGGCTTGTAACCACGACTATATTAATTTTCCAACTTTCAACCTTCATTTAGTTAATTTACAATACACTACCAAACTCCAATTGTGTATGCAGTAGACATCGCAATCAGACTAAAAAAAACAAGCATCCCCAAAATATTCAGGAATAACTTGATTTCATTTTTAATCATCTAAATTTTTCAACAACTAATCAACAAAAAATGCACTAGCTTCCGAAAACGGAACTCCTACCAATGCTTTTCAGCTCGACTAGGCTGTTTCAAAAATGTATCTTCATCACCAAAAATAATATTAGTAGTAGCCTTAGCTGTTGCTTTTCGTCTTCTGGCTTCCAAATATAAAAATTGATACTTCATTTTATCAAGTTTCAAATGAATTCTGGTCGTATCATCGACATCCACTGAATTATTGATCATTCGTTGGGTATTACCGATTCGTTGTTGAATCTGATGAATATTGTCTAAGAGGCGATCGTCCTCCATTTTTTGAACAGTTACTTTTCTTTTACCAAACATGTTAAATCTCCCTGCGTCCTAAAACGGCACTCTTCAAGGTCATCTCATCTGCATATTCAATATCAGATCCGACTGCTAATCCGTGCGCTAGTCTAGTTACTTTTATTCCTGCTGGCTTAACTAATTTGGCTAAATATTGGGCCGTTGCTTCTCCTTCTGGAGTTGCATTTGTCGCGATAATCAATTCTTTAACGTTTTGATTTTCCTTCAAACGGTTTAGCAACAACTTAATATTCAAATCTTCTGGTCCGACTCCGTCAACTGGCGACAAAACTCCACCTAGCACGTGATATAAGCCATTATAACCATTCATATCATCAAGTGACATAATATCTTTGGCCTGTTCAACAACTAGGATTACTGACTGATCACGGTTCTTATCACTACAGATTGAACAAATTTCATCAGTTGTAATATTTCCGCAAATTCGACATGATTTCAAATCTGTCTTAGCAGAAACTAAATTGTCAGCAAACTCTTTAACTTGGTCTTTGTCCATTCCCAAGGTAAAAAACGCCATCCTGGTAGCAGTCTTACGACCAATACCTGGCAACATCATATAACTATCAATTAATTTGGATATTGGTTCTGGATATTTCATTACATCAACCCGTTCGTATATTTCCCTAATTTAGATTGTTTATCATCATCAACAGCTTTAAAAGCATTGTTCAAGGCATCAATCAACATGTCTTGCAAAGTATCTGGATCATCTGGATCAATAATTTTTTCACTGATTGTTAGATCAGCAATCTTCTTATCACCAGTAACTTTTACAGTTACGAAATCGTCTACTGAACTACCAGTATATTCAGTCTTATTCAATTCTTCAGTTGTTGTTTGAACTTCTTTTTGCATCTTTTGGGCTTGGCGCATAATGTTGGCCATATTGCCACCCATTCCACCCATATTTGGCATTCCTTTACTCATTGTAATTCCTCCTAGTCATCTTTTACATCAACTATATCGTCACCAAATAATTTTAAAGCTTCATCAACGGTGGGATCAGTTTTTTTAGTCTCTTCTTTAGATTTTACATTCTTTGGCTTATTAGAATCAATATTATTATCAATATATTCTTTACGAATATTAGGCCAATCCTTCTTTGGTACTAAGACAATCTGACAGTCCTTCTTCAAGAGGCGACCAGTGTTATTAGTTAATTCTTGCAAGAACTCACTGTCGTCTTGAGCCTGCTCAAACCATAACATATAATCAAAAGCCACAACGACACCATCGGGCGAAGCTGCAACTGGATCTGAGACTTTCATCATAGCACGTTGTGAGATAGAAAGCATACTCATTAAATCGGGCCAAATATCTTTTGCGGCATTCAAATCTCCCTTAGTAGCACTACCCAAGACTTTGTAAATTGCAGTCTTATTCAAGCGGGTATTATTATTTCCACGGCGATGTGTTTTAGGCTTGGCAGGTTCTGTTTTAACTGTGCCATTAGATAAACCTTTCACTTCATTTTGTAAGTGTGAAATTTCATCTCTCAACTTGTCAAATTCAGCGTTATCAACCGTATTATCAGTTGTTTCTGGCTGACTAATTTCTTGAGCGACTTTGGGTTCACTGATCTTAACAGTTAAAATTTCCATATAAATATCAGTTTGATTCGAGTTCTTGATATTTTTCTGTGTGGCGCTAACTTGATCAACAATATAAAATAAGCGACTATTGTCAAACTTATCCGCAATTGCCAACAATTCATCTGTCATCACTGACTTGTCCATCTGACTTGATAAATCTGAATTTGAGTTGTAAAGAATCAGATTTCGGCAGACGCGAATAATCATCTCTGTAAATCTGAGAGCTGAACGACCACTGGCCAAAATTTGATATAAGCTCGTCAAAGCCTCAGCTGGTTTCCCATCTGCAATAGCGGTCATATATGAAACAATTTGTTCATTACTCAAGGCACCTGTAACTTCTTGGGCGTTCTTAAGTGTCAGCTCATCATCACCATATGACAAAGCCTGGTCAAGAATACTTAACGCATCACGCATTCCACCTTCAGCAGAGGCCGCAATAATATTCAATGCTTCTTCATCATAATTAATCTTTTTATCATCTAAAATAAATTTCATTCGTTTCAAAATATCAAGACGTGAAATTCGGCGGAAATTGAAACTTTGGGTTCTCGAAATAATTGTTGCTGGAATCTTCTGAGGTTCAGTTGTTGCTAAGATAAACATCACATTAGCTGGTGGTTCCTCCAAAGTCTTCAGTAAAGCATTGAAGGCACCTTGAGACAACATATGGACTTCATCAATAATATAAACTTTAAACTTTGCTTCAGTTGGTGCGTACTTAACTTTGTCACGAATGTCACGTATTTCTTCAACACCATTGTTAGAAGCGGCATCGATTTCAATCACATCATTGAGACGATTTTCGTTAGCAGCGATACAAATCTCACATTCATTACAAGGTTCTCCGTCATGTGGATTCAAACAATTGACCGCTTTGGCTAAAATTTTGGCACAAGATGTCTTACCAGTACCTCGGGGACCACTGAACAAATAAGCATGACTGGTCATTTGACTTGCCACAGCATTGCGTAAGGTCTGAGTGATAACATCTTGACCGATTACATCAGAAAAGGTTTGGGGACGCCAAACTCGATAAAGTGCTTGATATGCCATTTTTACTGCTATGTAAAATGTATATAAATGCAAGAATCATGATTGTCCTCAACATTTAGAAAGATTACATATTTCCTTTCTTTATTTAACTACTGCCATTAAGAATTAGTATTCTGATATTTCCAAAAAGAATAATCACATTGACTAACTATGACAATTTCAGGACCTAGCCAGCCCCATGAATTTTTTATTTCAATCAAATTAAATCTAACAAATCGGCAACAACATTTTTATCACGATTTAACACTGCTCTAGTGTAATTTTGTCATTGCCAACTGAAGGTTGAAAAGCAAAAATTAGTATAACCATTGTTATTTCAAGCTTAACTTGAAATAGCGACTCTTATAAATTTTAACACAAAAAAACTCCTAATCCTGAACAGATTAGGAGGCTAATATACATAACAAAAGGCACATGGTACACCTTACTTAGTGCTGCTTTCTTCCGAACCTGACACGATTCACAAGAGCACCATTGCCCTAAGGCCTTACGGCAATAACTATAATACTATAAATTGCCAAAAGATGCTACTTTTTACGTCTAATTTCTCGAAAGAAATTCCTTAACAATTCTGCCGATTCATCTGCTTTAACCTCGCTTAACACCTCTGGTTGGTGATTGTAGCGCGTTTCAGCCAAGAGATTATTGATAGAACCGACTGAACCAGCTTTCGGATCTTTAGCACCATAAATAACTTCTTCGATACGACTGTTAATAATCGCCCCAGCACACATTGGACATGGTTCCAAGGTAACAAACAAACTTGTATGTTCTAAACGCCAACTGCCAATTTTGACACAAGCGGCTTCAATTGCAATAATTTCCGCATGTTTGATGGCATTTTGAGTCTCTTCTCGTTCATTCGAACCACTGGCAATCACGTCACCTGTTTGGTTGTCGACAATTACACAACCGATAGGAACCTCACGCCTAGTTTCAGCTTTTCTAGCTTCCGCTAACGCCAAGTCCATATATTCATTTATTTTATCTTCTGTAAATATCATTTTAGCTTAATAAGTTAGTTACTTTCTTCTCTAAGTATTTTGGAAAAATGGGTGATTTTAATTTAAGTTGGTCTTGTTCTTTTTGAATTCTCTCAAGAATATCAAGTAATTCTTTAACTTGGTCATCTGACAAAGTTCCAATGAATTGCATTATCTTTTCATTTCCGTGAAGATACTTCTCGACATAGTCTTCCAATTTTTTGCGTTCGTTATTGATCTTTTTATTCTTCAAAAATTTAACTACCGAATAAATTACCAAAAACATGCCCGCTGAAACAAAAGATAAAATAGTGAAAATTAAAATTTTCTTTTTCATTTGCAAACGCCTCCAACATGAATATAACACATTGAGATAATTTTTAAATCAATTTACTTTTCAAAATATAATATCCTTTATCACGAGTTACTACTTCAACGTTGCCAAAAGTTTCATCCATCAATTTTTTAGCTGAAGGTGCACCTTGCTTCTTTTGCAAAACAATCCATAGCTCACCATTGGCATTCAGATAGTCTTTAGAATCGGCCAGAATTGACGTCACAACACTCTTACCAGCACGTACGGGTGGATTTGAGACAATCAGTGAATACTTGCTCTCAACGCTCTTATAAGTATCTGATTCGAAAATTTCAACATTCTTAACTTGATTGTTATTGGCATTCTTCTTAGCTAGATCCAAAGCACGCAAGTTAACATCAACCATAGTAACTCGACGACTCGGTTGATCTTTAGCTAAAGCCAGACCAATAGGACCATATCCACAGCCAACATCCAAAATATTACCACTCGGAATGTTTTGAAAATCGATTGCATCAATCAAGACACGTGAACCATAATCGACTGTCTGACGAGAGAAAACTCCACTATCGGACATAAAGTCGAAATTATGATTACGGAGGTTAAAATTAAAGTTTTTGATTTCGTGTTCCAAATTTGGATCATTTTCAAAATATTGATTAGCCATACATTTCACCTTTCCTTTTAAGGGTAAAAAAAAATCCTCTTACGAGGATTAATTTTATCATTAAAGTGTATTACTTCAATGTAACTGTAGCACCAACGGCTTCAAGTTTTGACTTCATGTCATCAGCGTCAGCTTTAGCAACGCCTTCCTTGATAACCTTAGGAGCGCCATCAACTAGGTCTTTTGAGTCTTTCAAGCCAAGTCCTGTGATACCACGAACTTCCTTGATAACCTTAACCTTTTCTTGTCCAGCTTCTGTAAGTTCAACGTCGAATGAGTCCTTTTCAGCAGCGGCATCTGCACCAGCAGCACCAGCAGCTGCAACAGGAGCAGCAGCCTTAACGTCAAATTCTTCTTCAATAGCCTTAACAAGGTCGTTAAGTTCTAGAATTGAAGCATCTTTTAAATCATCGATAATCTTTTGTGTATCTAAAGCCATTATAGTATCCTCCAAATATTATGAGTTTTTAGTTTTGTTTAATTAAGCGGCAGGTTCGTCATCTTTGTCTGCAATGGCCTTAACAACCATAGCAAAGTCGCGAACTGGAGCTTGTAATACAGATACCAACATAGATAGCAAGCCATCTCTGTCTGGTAATGTTGCAAGTTCTTGAATTTGTTCAAGAGTTGCTGCTTTACCTTCGATGATTCCACCTTTAATTTCAACGGCTTCAACATCTTTGGCAAACTTAGCTGCTACTTTAGCAGGTCCAACTGGATCTGTTTCTGAGTAAGCAATAGCTGTTGGTCCAACGAAGAATTCTTCAAGACCTTCAACGCCTGCTTGTTCAGCTGCACGTCTTAAGATTGTATTCTTAATAACTTGCATTGTAGCGCCTTGTTCACGTAATTCTGCACGCATTTCTGTAGCTTGTTCAACTGTAAGACCTAAGTAATCAACAACGATTACTGATTTTGCGCCTGTAAGTTGCTTAGCGATTTCATCAACTTGTGCTTGTTTTGCTGCTAATACATCTTGCTTCATTATTACGTTTCACCTCCACAATTTTTTAGTTAATTATCTACAAATTTCGGCTTAAAAAAATAAAATCTCTGTGCCCAAGGGACACAGAGATTAAGTGAAATAATCTTCTGGCCTCGGCAGGATATTAAGACTTTCATCACCTGAGTCTTCGGTAGAAATCAACTATATTAATCTATCATTATTTTGGTTGTTAGTCAACTCTAATTAAGCGTTGATTTTTAGACCAGGTCCAAATGTAGATGTCATGTTAACACTTGTTACATAAGCACCCTTAAGTGATGCTGGGCGTGCCTTCAAGATTGCGTTATAGAAAGTATCAAAGTTTTCTGTAATCTTGTTTGTATCAAATGAGATCTTACCGATTGGTGCATGAATAAGACCATTTGAGTCAACACGGTATGTAACTTGTCCGGCTTTAATATTATTAACAGCCTTTGTAACATCCATTGTAACTGTACCTGTCTTAGGGTTAGGCATCAAACCTTTAGGTCCAAGAACACGACCCAAACGACCTACTTTAGCCATCATTGGTGGTGTTGCAACAGCAACGTCAAAGTCTAGCCAGCCGTCTTGAATTTTTTCAACAAGGTCATCAGAACCAACAATATCAGCACCGGCTGCTTCAGCATCCTTAGCTTGTTGTCCTTCAGCGAAAACGATAACCTTTTGTGTCTTACCAGTACCATTAGGTAGTACGATAGCACCACGAATTTGTTGATCAGCTTGTTTAGGATCTACATCCAAGTTAACAGCAACTTCAACAGTTGCGTCAAATTTAGCGAAGTCAACCTTCTTTAATAATTCGACAGCTTCCTCAGCAGTATAGCTTTTGTTTTTATCTACTTGTTTTAATGCTTCTGTATATTTTTTTCCATGCTTAGCCATGCTAAGTTCCTCCTTGCTTTGTGGTCTTTCGGAGAATAATATTTTCTCCTCCCACTTGTTAAGAATGTTTTCACATTCCTGTAAACTGCTTAAATCTAGTCTTTTACTTTACTTCAAAGCCCATACTTCTTGCAGTACCAGCAACCATACGCATTGCAGCTTCAACACTAGCAGCGTTTAGGTCTTTCATCTTGGTTTCAGCAATTTCGCGAACTTGGTCTTCAGTAACTGTGGCAACCTTATTTGTGTTAGGTTCGCCAGAGCCCTTTTCAACGCCAGCAGCCTTCTTCAATAGAACAGCAGCTGGTGGTGTCTTAGTAACGAAATCGAATGAACGGTCTTCATATACTGAGATAACAACAGGGATAATCATACCCTTTTGATCTTGTGTACGTGCATTGAAGTCCTTTGTAAAGGCAACAATGTTAATACCAGCTTGTCCTAAAGCAGGACCAACTGGAGGAGCTGGAGTAGCCTGTCCAGCAGGGATTTGTAATTTTACTACGTTAGCAACTTGTTTAGCCACGGTGCATACCTCCTTGTTCCGTGATGTGGTTATAATGAGAATCTAAATTTTCTCTCCCACATGTATGTCTCAAAAACATACCGTTTTATAGTAGCACGGTCTACTTGTCATTACAATATTTTTTTTTGCCATCTCCGGTTTTCAGCAATATATTTCTCAGCTCTGGAGACGGCAAAATTAATTAGTTTTGCTTTTCAACTGATGTAAAGTCAACTTCAGCTGATGTCATACGTCCAAACATATCAACGTCAACTTTAAGTTTTCTGTGTTCATCATCAATTTCAGTAATCTTACCAGTTGTATCTGTGAAAGCACCGTCAGTGATTTTAACTGTTTCGCCAACTTCAAAGTCAGATGCTTTTTGTGAATCCATACCAAATTGACTAAGAATGTTGTCAATTTCTTCAGGTAATAGAGGTGCAGGTTTACTACCAGAACCGTGACTGCCGACAAAACCGGTAACACCTGGAGTATTACGAACGATAAACCATGATTCATCAGACATAACCATTTCTACTAGAACATATCCAGGGAAAGTTTTTTCCATTTCTTTCTTTTCTTTACCGTTTTTAACTTTTGTTTCTTCTTCTTCAGGAACAACTGCACGGAAAATGAAATCTTCCATACCCATTGATTGGGCACGTGATTCGAGATTTTCCTTAACCTTGTTTTCATATCCTGAATAGGTATGTAGTACATACCATTGTTTTTCGCCAGCTTCAGCCATAATTTCCTCCAAAATTCAAAATAAAAAAACTCCGAACCATGTCGAAGTTTTTCTCGTTACAAACATAATAGCAAATTTTTGACGCTCTTACAATCTATTTACCCATTACGAAGCGTTGCAAAATTGCAATCAAGCCCCAGTCAACTAGAGCAAAGAAGATTGCGTACATTAGTGATGTTCCGATAACAATCCAAGTATCACGTCTGTTTTCTTTAAATGTAGGCCAAACAACTAATTTCATTTCTTTGTTGACACTACCAAAAAATTTAAATAGTTTCATTTGTTCCTCCAGAATTATCTTGTTTCTTTATGCAATGTATGTTTACCACAGTGCTTGCAAAACTTTTTAACTTCTAGTCTTTCTGTACGACTAGGGTTTTCAGTGATTGTGTAATTTCTTGATCCACAAACTGTACAAGCTAAGGCAACTTTTCTTAATCCCATGTTTTTCTCCAAAATCTAAACTTAATCTTATTAATTGTAAACTCTGAAACATGGTTTGTCCATTGCAATATCATGACAAATGATTATCCTGCTGTTCTTTGATTTTTCTTTTACATCTTTGAGCCGCCGCTTTAAGGGCTTTACCATCACAGTTTGCCTGGCGACAAGCCTCGTCTAACCGAGTGCAACCATAGACATATCCTAGAGCAATTAATTCTCTAAGATTCATTTCTGTTGTTGCAATTCGAATATTATCAAAATCTTCGACCGCATTTTTGTGACTAGGAGTTGTCATTTTAGACTGGTCGATTTCATCAAGTGATTCTGTTAACCCATTGACCTTCCTTTTATTTGCATTTTCATATCTAATCAAATCAATAATACAATGTGTGAATTTCATTTTAAAAAAACTACCAAATTTGGATCCACTTGAACCATCAAATAATTGACACGATTGAAAACAAGTAAAATAGGCTTCCTGATACCAGTCATCACGTTCATAACTAGTTATGAAATATTGCTTTGCCAAGTTATCAATCATTGGACGGTACTTATTAACCAGTAGTATTAAAGCTGGAGAATTGCGGTCATTTCTAACCTGTTCAATCAATAATGATTCTTCACTAAGCATTAGACAAATTTATTACAGACGATAATTTTACAATTATAAGATTACAGGAATTATTTTTGATAATCTAGCGAACATTTGTTTACAAAAAAAGCGAATGATTTTTAATTATTCTGTTCATAATATTTGTTGCTATTAAAATATGCCGCCTCCAGAGCTGAGAATAATCTCAACTCTAAAAACGGCATACTTAACTAAACTTCCAACCTGTTGGAAAAACTACTAGGCATTTCTTGATGCAAATGCTTGATACAACAAGATACCCGTAGCAACACTTGCATTCAAGCTTTGCACATGTCCTACCATTGGAATATTCAATGTTTGATCAGCCTGTTTCAATACTAAAGGTGAAATACCCTTGCCTTCATTACCGATGATCAGAGCAATTGCTCCCTTAGCATTCCAGTTACGGTAGTTTTCACCTTCCATGGCTGTTCCAAAGACCCAAACGTTCTTCTCTTTGAGTTCATTGATGGTATTAACTAAATTTGTTACTCGGACAACTGGTACATGTTCGATAGCACCAGTTGATGTCTTCGCTACGGTTGATGTTAGACCAGTCGATCTGTGCTTTGGTACGATGATCCCATGAACTCCGACGGCATCAGCTGTACGCATAATTGAACCCAAGTTATGGGGATCTTCAATTTTGTCTAGAATAAGGATGAATGGATCTTCGCCCTTTTCTTCGGCTCTTTTAAAGATATCGTCCAATTCAGCGTATTGGTATGGTGCAATATATGCGGCCATCCCTTGGTGATTGCCACCATCACTGATGTCATCTAGTTTGTTCTTAGGAACTTCTTGAACAATCAAGCGGTCTCTCTTAGCTAACTTGATAGCCTCAGCGATATGCTCACTGGAAAGTCCCTTTTGAACCAAAACTTTGTTAACCCTTTGATTTGCGGTTGCTGACTTCAATAATTCGATTACTGAATGAACACCATAAATTAATTCTTTTTCTTCACTATTACTATTATTTGAATTGTCTGTCATCTGCTTCACCTGTCTCCACTTCATTTATGCACCATTGTGCTAGTTCTTTCACGCGTTCTTTGTTGCCAGTAATATCTAAATAGCCAAAAACTGCTTCAAAACCAGTGGACATGTGATATGTGACGACACTTGTATTCTTTGCTTTGGTTTGTTTTTTCGCATTACGACCATTCTTGTAAATACGAATCTCTTGTTCAGATAAAACGTCTTTATCCATCATCAATGTAATCAATGATGCTTGTGCTTTTGCGGAAACGTAATGTTTCGCTTGGTGCTGTAATTCGTTAACTTTGACAATATTTTTTGAGAGTAAGTGTTCACGAATAAATACTTCATAAACAGCATCCCCTAAATATGCCAAAGTTACGCCATTAAATTTCTTAACATCAGTCATTAATATGCCACCGTGTTCCTTGTGGTGTATCCTCTAAGATCACACCCATATCCTTTAGTTGGTCACGTAATTTATCGCTGGTAGCAAAATCTTTGTTTGCTCGAGCGACATCTCGTGCATCGACCATTTGTTGGATTTCTTCAGATAAATCTTGTTGCTCTTCATCCAAGTTGACACCCAAAATGCTAGTCAATTTAACCATAGCTTCTAGGATAACATTCGCAGCATTTTTAGCAACTGTATCTTGAGCAGCATAGTTATTAGCAACACCGACCAAGTTAAAAATCTCTGTCAAGCCATTTTGAACGTTAAAATCATCATTCATTGCCGTGGTAAATCCATTCATAATTCCAGTAATCTGTTCTTGAATATCCGCAATATCAGTAGCATCTTCGGCTCCATCAAGACGAAACTTCAAGTTGTTATATGCTGTTTTTATCTTATCAAGATTATCGGCGGCCTTTTGCAAATTGGCTTCTGAGTATTCGAGTGGGCGACGGTAATGCGTTGATGACAAGAAGAATCTTAAAATCTGTGGATTGGTTTTCTTTACTAAGTCATGAACTGTAACAAAATTTCCGAGTGATTTACTCATTTTTTCATTATTCTCAACAGTTACGAAGCCATTATGCATCCAATAATTGACAAATTTCTTGCCCGTTTTAGCTTCACTTTGAGCAATTTCATTTTCATGGTGAGGAAATTCCAAATCTTGACCGCCACCATGGATATCAAAAGTATCACCCAAGTATTTTGTCGACATTACCGAACATTCGATGTGCCAACCTGGACGTCCTTCACCCCATGGTGAATCCCATTTGATCTCACCGGGCTTGGCTTTCTTCCAGAGTGCAAAATCAATTGGATCTTGCTTCTTGTCAAATTCAGAATCACCAACGTGTTCACTAGCCCCTTCAACTAACTGGTCAATATTTTGATCAGATAATTCTCCGTAATGCTTGAACTTACGGGCACGGTAGAAAACATCCCCTTGTGATTCGTAAGCATAGTCTTTTTCAATTAAATCCCTTATAAAATCGATAATTTCTTGAATGTTGTCAGTTGCACGTGGATTGATAGTTGCCCTTTCAACATTAATTTCGTCAATATCTTCATAAAAGGCTTTGATGAAACGGTCAGCAACTTCAAGAACAGTAATACCCTCGCGGTTTGCTTCTTTAATCATCTTATCGTCAACATCGGTGAAGTTGGAAACAAATTTAACATTGTAACCTAAGAATTCCAAATAGCGACGAACAGTATCGAAGGCGACGATTGAACGAGCATTGCCAATATGAATATAGTTATACACAGTTGGTCCACAGACATACATATTTACTTGCTTAGGTGTTATCGGTTTAAATTCTTCTTTTTCACGCGTTAAGGTATTAAAAATTTTCAACATAATCTTCACCTATATAAAAAAGGGGTTGAGGCAAACTAAGTTTTCCTTCAACCTCTTTTTCTGTTTTATTTTATTTGAAATGAATTATTTCATTTCATTCAAAGTCTTGTCGATATTAGCAAGAACTTTTTCTTTACCAAACAATTCGATTGTTTCAGCAATAGCTGGACCATGCATTGTTCTTGTTGCAGCAATTCTAGCTGGCATGTAAAGTTTTCTACCTTTGACACCAGTATCAGCTCTAACTGATTGGATAGCAGCCATAATTTGTGTTGCTGTGAAACGGTCAAGTTTTTCCAACTTACCCTTCAAATCTTCAATAGCTGTCTTCGAATCGTCATCAACAAGTTCTTGTTGTTCATCATCTGTTAGATGTTCTGGTTGATTAAAGAATACATCTGACAATTCAACGATTTGCTGTGTGTAACTCATTTGTGGCATGTAAAGCTCTGTTAAATGTCTAACCCATTGAATTTCATTTGTACTTGGATCAGCAGGAATACGTTTGGCTTCAATTAAGTTTGAAAGTACCAAATCAGTAATTTCACTGACATCAGCACCCTTTACGTATTGGTTGTTTACCCATTCAAGTTTCTTTTGATCAAACTTAGCAGGTGATCTACTCAAACGATTTTCATCAAAAATCTTGATAAATTGTTTACGTGTGAATAATTCATCTTCACCAACTGGTGACCAGCCTAGCAAAGTAATGAAGTTAAACATAGCTTCTGGTAAGTATCCTAAATCACGATATTGTTCGATGAATTGGAGAATTGATTCAT
Source organism: Companilactobacillus huachuanensis (assembly GCF_005404815.1). Lineage (GTDB taxonomy): Bacteria > Bacillota > Bacilli > Lactobacillales > Lactobacillaceae > Companilactobacillus > Companilactobacillus huachuanensis. Next base: position 67,406 of record NZ_BJDF01000007.1, on the reverse strand, counting down.
CACGTTTACTTAATTTTTTACCAGTTTCAGTATTGATGATAAGTGTCATGTGACCGAACTTAGGTGCTTCCCAGCCAAGTGCATCGTAAATCATCAATTGCTTAGGTGTGTTAGCTACGTGATCATCACCACGAAGGACATGAGAAATTTCCATTAGGTGATCATCGACAACAACGGCAAAGTTGTATGTAGGCATACCATCACGTTTTTGGATGACCCAATCGCCACCGATAGTATCAGAACCGATTGAAACAGTACCTTTTACGATATCGTCCCATTCGTAGTTTTTAGCATGTGGTACGTGGAATCTGACAACTGGTTGTAAACCGGCATCTTCAGCTTTCTTGATCTTGGCAGCTTTTTCGTCTTCAGTCATACCAGCAAATTCGTATTCATAGTGTGGCATTTGACCATTAGCTTCTTGATCTTCACGCATTTTTGTTAGTTGTTCTTCAGTCAGATATGATTTGTAAGCTAAGCCCTTTTCAAGTAATTCATCAATATATTTTTGATAAATGTCTTTTCTCTCTGATTGACGGTAAGGACCATAATCTCCACCGACATCTGGACCCTCATCCCAATCAACGCCAAGCCATTTAAGGTTTTCTAGTTGGCTTTTGGTACCGCCTTCAACATTACGCTTTGTATCTGTATCCTCGATGCGGATTACGAAGGTTCCCTTGTGACTACGTGCGAATAAGTAGTTAAAGATAGCTGTTCTAGCGTTCCCAATGTGCAAGTGACCTGTTGGACTTGGTGCATATCTTACACGAATTTTGTTATCTGACTTTTTTGCCATTTCTGTTTTCTCCCCTTTTATTTCTCGAGTTGTTTCGATTTGAATTCCGGTTGCCATTACTGTTGTTAGAACTACTGTTGTTATTGGAACTATTAGTACGGCTGTTGGTATTCTCCTTGGCACTACTCTTTTCCTGGATACCATGCATTGAATGCTTAGGTTTTGCAAAAATCATTTTACCAGCATCAGTTTGCAATGCACTAGTTACGACGACATCGACGTCCTTACTGATGAAGTATTTACCTTCTTCAACAACGACCATCGTACCATCTTCTAGGTATGCGACACCTTGTTCTCTTTCAGTACCCTCTTTAATAACTTTAACAGTCATCGTTTCTCCTGGCAAAACCATAGGTTTCAAAACTTTGGCTAATTCGTTAATGTTAAGCACTTGAACATTTTGAAATTCACTTACCTTACTTAAATTATAATCATTTGTGATGACAGCACCACCGATTTCTTTAGCTAATTTAAGCAATTTCATATCCACTTCTGGAATATTATCATAATCGCGTGTGGTTGTTTCATAATTAATTGTTTGGTCCATCTTAATTTCATTCAAAATGTCCAAACCACGACGGCCACGTTCACGTTTTTGATTATCACTGGAATCAGAGATCAATTGTAATTCATGGACGACAAAGTCCGGAATCATCAACTTACCTTCCAAAAATCCGGTTTGTGCTAATTGATGAATTCGACCATCAATTACGACTGATGTATCCAAAATTTTGTATGGATAAAAGTCTTTTTTAGCTGAACGACGAGTTACTTCGCCTTCGGACGCAATTCCATTATCCTTTTCAGCTGCCTTGTTATTGTTGTTTGTATTACGTTTTGAAATGGAAAAATTACTCCAGTCGTTACGACGACTAGTTCCCATTCTAAAACCGATCCATCCAAAAACAATCATTAAGATTACCGGAATGACTTTTGAAAACATATTGTGCATCATGTAAAAAGGAATCGAAATGATGTTGGCCAAAACCAAGCCACCAATTAAAAATCCTGATCCATAGATGATCCAACCTGGTGATCTCGAATTAAGATATTTTTCAATCTGTTGATTCAAATCTAATATTGGTTTAACAAACAAGAACGACAAAAAATAAAATATAATACATCCAATAAGTCCATCAAAATAGCCGTTATTGATAAAGGCAACTCCTGTTAAACCTGATACTTCCCACAGGCTAGGTAAGGCTGTTATCCCTACAGCAATGCCTAGTAGTGCAAAAATTATATTTACTACGATCTTTCGCATAAAAACCTCCTCATTTAAAAAATTTTCTTCATTGCATCTGCTACTGTACTGACACCGATTATTTGAATTTTGTTGTCTTTTGACCAGTCGCCAAGATTATTCTTAGGAACAAAAATTCGCTTAAAGCCTAACTTCTCAGCTTCATTGACACGTTGGTCGATTCGATTAACACGGCGTACTTCACCAGTCAAACCAACTTCACCAACGAAACAATCTGTTCCGGGTATTCCAATATTCTTGTAACTTGATGCAATCGACATTGCTAACGCCAAATCAATTGCCGGTTCATCTAATTTTACGCCACCTGTTGATTTCAAGTAAGCATCTTGATTTTGGAGCATCAAGTTGCCTCGTTTTTCCAACACGGCCATGATCACTGAAACACGATTGTGGTCCAAGCCAGTGGCGGTTCTCTTAGCATTACCGAAAACTGTCGGCGTAATTAGCGACTGAATTTCAACCAAAATTGGTCTCGTACCTTCCATTGAAACAACGACCGCAGAACCATTGGCATCAGCTAAACGTTCTTCCAAGAAAATCTCTGATGGATTAGCCACTTCGACCAACCCTTTAGTACGCATTTCAAAAATACCGATTTCATTTGTTGAACCAAAACGGTTCTTAACTGAACGCAAAATACGGTAACTGTGATGGGTGTCCCCCTCAAAGTATAAAACAGTATCAACCATATGCTCCAAAATTTTTGGACCAGCAATAGCACCACCTTTAGTAACATGTCCTACGACGAAGACAGTGATGTTTTGTTGCTTAGCAATGTTCATCAATTCCGCAGTAACTTCACGAATTTGAGAAACACTACCAACAGCGGATGTTATTTCTGGTTCATCCATCGTTTGAACAGAGTCAATAATCAAGTAATCCGGATGCATTTCATCAATGTTTTCACGAATATAACTCATATCTGTTTGTGGATAAAGATACAAATTATCACCCGTCACATCGATTCGATCAGCCCGCATTTTAATCTGGGAAGCACTTTCTTCACCAGAAACGTACAAAACTTTACTGCCATCCCTTGCCAATTGACCGGATACTTGCGTCAAAAGCGTTGACTTACCGATACCAGGATCTCCACCAATCAATATTAATGATCCCGGAACGATACCGCCACCAAGCACACGATTCAACTCACCAAGTTCAGTTTTAACACGTGGTTCCTTTTCGAATGAAACCTCACCCAACTTGACCGGCTTAGATTCAACATCACTGACGCGACGGCTTGGTGTTGCATTAGCCTTACTTATTTTAGCAATATCTGGCTGTTCAATTTCTTCAACCATTTGATTCCATACACCACAGTTTGGACAACGTCCCAAATACTTTGGGGACACATATCCACAATTTTGACATACGAATTTTGTTTTAGCTTTTGCCAATAAAATAGTTCCTTTCTTATTATATTCCTGAAGAACCAAATCCTCCATGACGTTTTGTTAATCCACCCTCATCGTCATCAGTTGTAAGGTATTTGATGAATATTCCTTGGGCCAAACGTTCACCTTTTTTAACCGTGTAATCCACTGGAAAAAAGTTGATCAATTGGACAAATAGTTCGCCCTCGTTGCTATCATTATTGTAATAATCTGCATCAACAACTCCAATACCATTAGGAATTGATAAGCCACGTTTCAAGGGATTGCTGGAGCGACTAGCAATAATCAAAACTTCATCATCTTGCATATAAGCTTTGACACCCGTTGGTACCAACACTGGTTTAATTGATTTTTGAACCTCAGCAATTTTGTTGTCCTCCATTTTGCCCTTATTCAGCAAAAATTTCAAAACATTTAGAACACCAAATTTCCAAATTGAGGGAACTACAAAATCCTCAGAACTCTCGATATCATAACCAGCAGCATTTTTAGTTTGACGAATTGGTAAATTGATTCCTTTACCCTCGTACTTCTTCACAATTTCAAATCCACGCTTTTTTGTCAAATTGAAAACTCCTTTAATATTAGATGGGTGCCGTTCTCCAGATTCGTAAAATATTCGTTGGTTGTACGGATTGGCGCTGTAATAACAGCACCTCCACTACCCATAAATATTTTACGTCTCTTCGGACTAATTGGTTAAAAAATTCAAATACTTTTTGAAATATAATCAAAAACACATTCAAAACAAATGATACAGATAACTTTGAAAACTAACTGAAAATCTAAGGTACTAAACCTGATACAACAACATCCACAATAGATTGGAATATATCAGCTAAAGATTGAAATGTGAAAAATTAATATAGTCGTTGTTGTTAATACCTAAAGCTAATTTATTTAAATAATCAGGAGTTTTCGCTTTTATTATTCCTGCCATTCAAAAATAAACTAGTTGGAAGAGCTGAGAGTAATAACCTTCAGTAACTAAAATAATAGCATTTTAACCGCTATAAAACTATTCATTACACTGACTTTCTTCTTATAATAGAGTAGTATAATATTAAATTAATCTAGCAGGAGGTAATTTTATGGAAATGAAACATGAAGACGGTCGTTTCTTTTTTGAAGACAACGATAAAATGATTGGGGAAATTACATACTCCACCGTTAAAGATGGTGTCATTTCACTCGACCATACTTTTGTCAGTGATGACTATCGTGGTCAAGGATTGGCTGGCAAGCTTCTCAACGCTGCCTTGGATTTTGCGGATTTAAAAAATCTCAAAATTGTGCCAGTATGCGAATATTCAAAAGCTGCTTTTGAGAGAAAACCAGAGATCAGATTTTTGTTGACAGAAAATTACCAAGAGCTTTTAAAGGGGGAAAAATAGTTGGATCAAAATGAATTAAAGCAGGCCGTTGGTATTAAGTCTGTTGACTTTATCAAAAGTAATAGTGTTGTAGGACTTGGTACTGGCTCCACAGTTTATTATATGATTGAAGAACTCGGAAAGAGATATCAGGCTGGCGAGATCAAAAATATCGTCGCTGTAACCACTTCTTCGCGCTCTGAAAAGCAAGCTAAGTCACTCGGAATCCCAACCAAGGATCTTAATGATGTTGACCATATCGACTTAACGATTGATGGTGCCGATCAAATCGACAAGAACTATCAAGGTATCAAAGGTGGCGGTGCTGCTCACTTGCTTGAAAAGATGGTCGCAACTAATTCCACCAAAAATATTTGGATCGTCGATCAATCAAAACTGGCTGACACCTTAGGAAGCTTCCCATTGCCACTTGAAGTTATTCCTTTTGGTTGTGAAAAGACCTTTGAAGATCTCCAAAGAGAAGACCTTCATCCTGAATTTCGTTTAGACGACGATGGCAAACGCATTTTGACACACAATAAAAATTACGTCATTGACCTAAAAATGGGGGAAATTACTCACCCTCACCTATTGGCCGAATGGTTAGATCATCAAGTTGGAATAGTTGCACACGGACTATTTCTTGATATAGTTAATACTATTATCGTCGGTTATGAGGATGGACCAAAAGTAATCGATAATATCAGATAGAGGAGAGAATTGTATGACTAAAGAAATCACATCATCAGAATTAGATAATTTTAAAAACGCTTTTGAAAACACACCAGGTTCTTCAGCAATTAAAAACGCTGTTGCTAACAATGGCCTGTTCAAATCAAGTGAAACAATTGCATCTAAAGTTGCTATGGACCCTACCTTCTCAGTTGAAATCGATACTGGTAAAGTTGCCGACCAAAAACAATCTGGATTATGCTGGGTTTTCGCAGCTCTAAATACAATGAGACACCCTGTTCAAGATAACTTTAAGATCAAGGGCTTTGAACTTTCACAAGGTTACATGCTTTTCTGGGATAAGTTAGAAAAATCTAACTACTTCTTCGAAAATGTTATCAACACAGCTGCCCTACCAACTGGCGACCGTAAAGTCGACTTCCTAATGGAAACACCTCAACAAGATGGTGGTCAATGGGATATGGTTATGGCACTTGTTCAAAAATATGGTGTTGTTCCTAAGGCCGTAATGCCAGATACATTCAGTCGTACAAACTCATCTGAACTAAATAATGTCCTTAACAAGAAATTACGTAAGGATGCTATCATCTTGCGCAACCTGGTTAACGATAATAAATCTGAAGAAGATATCGAACGTAAGAAAAATGAATTACTAAGTGAAATCTATAAAATTTTAGTTTACACAGTTGGCGTTCCTCCTACAAAATTTGACTGGGCTTACCGTGATGATGATAAGAACTATCACAAAGAAACAGGCATCACACCTCAAGAATTCTTCAAAAAATATGTCGGCTGGGATTTAGACAGTTATATTTCAACAATCAATGCTCCAACAGCTGACAAGCCTTACAACCACGTTTACACAGTTGAAATGCTTGGTAACGTAATTGGCGGACGTCAGGTACGTCACTTGAACCTTGAAATCAATGACTTCAAGAAATTAGCTGTAAAACAACTTCAAGCTGGCGAAACAGTTTGGTTCGGTAGTGATGTTGGTCAAAGTTCAGATCGTAAGATTGGTATCATGGATACAAATATCTATGACCTTGAAGGCCTATTAAACACCGACTTGAAGATGACAAAAGCAGAACGCCTTGACTACATCGAAAGTATGATGACACATGCAATGGTTATTACCGGCGTTGATTTAGACGAAAACGGCAACCCATTGAAGTGGAAAGTTGAAAACTCATGGGGTGAAAAAGTCGGAACCAAAGGTTACTTTGTAATGAGCGACTCATGGTTCGACGAATTCGTTTACCAACTAGTTATCAACAAGAAGTACCTATCAGATGATCTCAAGAATACCTTTGAAACAGAATCAAAAGAGCCAAAAGTATTGGCACCATGGGATCCAATGGGAGCATTAGCTTAAAAAAGAGAGTGGAGACAGGCCTGGGAATTTCCGAGCATTTGCTTAACTCCACGAATTATCCGCGTATTTTGCGGATGGTTTGGGAAGTTAGGCAAAGCGGAAGAAATTGGCCTGTGCAACTCGTTTGAATAAGAGAGTGGAGACAGGACGGCCAGCTTCCGAGCCACTTCCTATTTAAAAATACAATTATCAAAAAGTCACAAATTACAATAACCTGCAGTGGTCGGTAATTTGTGACTTTTTCTATACTCTATTTACTAAACTGCAAGTCGAAAGGCGAAAATTTATTTAAATAATCAGAAGTCACTATTTTATGGTCACTATTTTATTGTTCCTACCACCAAAGAAATAAACTGGTCGGAAGATCTAAGAGTATTCAATTACTACGCGGAACGGCATTTATAATAAGGCAAAAAAATCACCACTGCACTATAATGATAATAATATCTAATAAGGGAGTTGTTTCTATGAAAAATAACCAATTTGCAATTCGTCCAACAGAATTTAAGAATCAATTAATAGAACTCACCGAAATCGGTTTTCTCGATAAGGATAATGAAACAGAAACCAATCCCCTGCAACTTTGGATCAGCTTTTTAAGCAAGAGTTTTTTAGAAGATAAAACTTCATCAACTTTTGAAGAGACTCTAAAGACTTATATGGCAACAGACGACCAGGACTTGAGTGAATACATCGACTCAGCCACCCATGTTTCAGTCGCGGCTTTCTATAATGTTGCTTTACAACTGCTCAGGTTTAATCCCGATGTGGACTTTTCATTCACTGATCCTTTAGCAGCAATGGATAAAATTCAATTGCTGGTTGCTGACCATAACGGCGATTCATTCACCATTGATGAGTTGAAATCTGCTTGGTATTGGTTATTGGCAACTCACAATAAGATGGGACAAACTTACCTTGACTCACTTGCTTCTAAAGGCTACTTCACTAAATTTTACGGTAAGATCACTAAACCAATGCTCTTCAATGGTAAAACATTACCTGTCTTCAATCCTCATAAATTAATTCGTGAAGTCGTCTATGTGGAATCTCCACAAGACAGCGACCATGATGGCAAACGTGACCTACTAATGGCTGAAATATTACGTCCTAGTGAAACTGAAAAAGGTTTGAAAGTCCCAGTACTCTATACCGCTAGTCCTTACAATCAAGGAACTAATGATGAAACCGGTGAAAAACTAACTCACAATGTCAACGTATCTTTGACACACAAACAACCAAATAATCTTCAATATTCAGACATTGAATACAAAGACAATGAGCAGCCTATCCCAGCACCAAGAAAAATCGATGGCGAAACTAAGAAAGCTGAGCAGGACTTCTCCAGAGAAAGTTCTTACACTTTAAATGACTACTTCTTAGCTCGTGGTTTTGCTGTCGTCTACATGGCTGGTATCGGTACTAAGGATTCGGACGGTTTCAGAACTACCGGTGATCCTGACGAAACCATTTCAACAGTTGCCATAATTAAGTGGCTGACTGGTCAATTGCCTGCTTTTACTAATCGGACCGATAATATCAGAATTAAAGCTTGGTGGTCGAATCAAAAAGTTGCTATGACCGGTCGTTCATATCTTGGGACATTGGCAACTGCAGCCGCAACTACCGGTGTCTCTGGTCTAAAGACTGTTATCAGTGAAGCTGCCATTTCTAACTGGTATGATTACTATCGTGATGGCGGCCTAGTTATCGCTCCTGGAGGCTTCCCTGGTGAGGATGCGGATGTCTTGGCAGAAGAAACTTTCAGTCGTCGTTTACAACCCGGTGATTTCCACAATATCAAGTCACAATGGAACAACCAAATTGAAGAAATTCAAAAAGGTGAAGATCGGACAACCGGGGATTACAATACTTTCTGGGATGCTCGTAATTATCACAAAGATTTCAAAAATATCAAAGCAGATGTCTTTATGGTCCATGGTTTAAACGACTGGAATGTTAAGCCTCGAAACGTTGAGCGTCTCTGGAACGGCATTAAGCATAACGGCGTTACGCAAAAGATTATTTTGCATCGGGGACAACATATTTACATCAACGCCTTTCGTTCTATCGACTATAACGATATCATCAACCTCTGGCTGACCCATGAATTACTTGGAATCGACAATCAGGCCAAAGAAATCATCCCTGATGTTATCATTCAAGACAACACAAAAGTTGAACAATGGAACGCCTATAAAGACTGGTCTAGTGCTGAAAATGAGCACATTAAATATAATTTATCAGCTGATAAATTAGTTACTGAATCAGTCTCTGAATCAACTCAATCATTTAAAGATCAACTAGAACAATCGATTTTTGATAACTACACTAAGCATAACGATACTTGGGAACATGATTTGATTGCTGCCGATAAAAAGCTTGCCGATAATCAACTAATTTATAAAACAGAATCTTTAACAAATGATTTAACAATTGATGGTAAAGTCAACGTACAACTCAAGGTCAGTTCCAGTGAAAATATTGGGCTCTTGAGTTTCCAATTAATTGATTACGGCGAGGCCAAACGTTTAACTGTTTCACCAACGTTATTATCCAAAAATGGTTTAGCTGGAACTTACGATTGGCGTGAGGATGACCTGCGTGAATTCACATACGACCAACCTACGCCGTTCAAGATGATCACAAAAGGTCACATTAATTTACAAAATCGTGAAAACAGCTATAAAATTGATGAACTAAAACCAAATATTTTCTATAATATTGATGTTGAGCTTCAACCAACATTTTACAAATTACTAAAGGGACATCAATTAGGTTTGATCGTCTACGCAACAGATTTTGGCATGACCGTTCGTGGTAATCAAAATATCAAATATACAGTTCAGGCCAATGATTCTTCATTAGTCGTTCCAATACATACGAATTAATACCAACTACGATTAATTGCTGTGATATATAGCGAAAATCACTAGACCAAAATTAAGTGGTTTCATACTAGCAATTCTAATGTTATAATCGCCGTTGAACTGTTTATTTTTGGAGATTATTTATATGGAAAAGACACAACTAAATTCATTAAAGAATAACCCCCATTCAAAGAAGAGTGTTGCAGGATTCCTAATTGCTTTAGGAATCGTTTATGGAGACATTGGTACTTCGCCTCTATATGTTATGCACTCTTTAATGGTTGGGAACGGTGGACTGGAAAAAATGTCCACTGATTTTATTCTAGGCAGTGTTTCATTAATATTTTGGACACTGACTTTAGTCACGACAATTAAGTACGTTTTAATTGCTTTACGTGCTGATAACCGTGGTGAAGGTGGTATTTTCGCCCTCTACACTTTGGTTAGAAAGCGTGCTAAGTGGCTGATTATTCCGGCTATGGTTGGTGGGGCAACTTTCTTAGCCGACGGTATGATGACACCTGCTGTTACTGTCACTGCCGCAATCGAAGGTCTGAAGGGCATCGCCATTCACAATACCGTTTTGATTGGAAATCAGAATCAAGTAATCATTGTTACACTGATTATTTTGTCGACCCTCTTCTTTATCCAAAGATTTGGTACTCAATTAATCGGTAGAGCCTTTGGTCCTATCATGTTAGTTTGGTTCACATTCCTTGGTTTAATGGGAATCATCAATCTATCATCCGATTGGTCAATGCTTCGTGCTTTGAACCCATATTATGCTTTTGCATTGCTCAGAAGCCCAATCAATATTCGTGGTATCTTCATTCTTGGTAGTATTTTCCTTGCTACCACTGGTGCTGAAGCCCTCTATTCTGATATGGGCCACGTTGGTCGACCAAATATTTATACTAGTTGGCCATTCGTTAAAATTTGCTTATTGCTAAGTTATTTAGGACAAGCAGCCTGGCTTTCAAGCGTTAAAGATAATCACATGCTTCAAAACATGGGTTCAGCAATGAATCCTTTCTACCAATCTATTCCAGCTGATTTCAGACTCTTCGGAATCTTCCTGTCAGCCATGGCCGCCATCATCGCTTCTCAAGCCTTGATCTCTGGTTCTTACACATTAGTATCTGAAGCTACCAAATTGAAGATCTTCCCAAGATTGAAAACTTATTATCCAACTAATTTCAAAGGTCAACTTTATATTCCAACAGTTAACTCAATTATCTGGATTGTTTGTTTGTTCATCGTCTTCTATTTCAAAACTTCCGAAAACATGTCAAATGCCTATGGTCTAGAAATTACTATTACAATGTTAATGACAACAATCTTGCTCCATCAATGGTTGTTGATGAAACGTGCTAATCGATTCTTTACGACAGTTATTATCAGTTTCTTCTTTATCATTGAAAGTATTTTCTTCGTAACCAACAGTAGTAAGTTCATTCACGGTGCCTACATTACTATGTTTATTGCCGCCTTACTTATTGCTGTTATGTTCATTTGGAGATATGGTGAAAGACTCAAGGATGACAATACCTTCCGGAGTCACTTCGTTTCACTGTTAGCTTTCAAACATCAACTAAATGATTTGAGAAAAGATCCAAGTTACCCACTTTATACAACTAACTTGGTTTACCTAACTAAGATTCACGATGGCTACCGTATCAAGAAGAATATCCTTTATTCAATTCTTGATAAGCGTCCAAAACGTGCTCAAGTCTACTGGTTTGTAACTGTAAATGTTACTGATGAACCATATACAGCTGCTTATAGCGTTGAAACTTTCGATACTGACTACATGGTCAGCGTTCAACTTTATTTAGGATTCAGAGTTGATCAAAAGGTCAATGTTTACTTACGTCAAGTCGTTAACGATATGATGTCTAACGGCGAGATCAAGCCACAGCCACAGAAATATACAACCATTCCTGATCGTGACGTTGGTGACTTCTCATTTGTTATCATCAAAGAAGTCCTTTCACCGGACACTAAGATCAGTAGTTTAAAGAAGAGTGTTATTCACATGCGCTTCTTCTTACAAAAATTCATCTCTCCTGCTAACTGGTTCGGACTTTCCTACAGCGATGTAGTCGAAGAACGTGTACCTTTAGTACTTGGAAAAGTTTCACTCAACCGTTTACGTTTAGTCAGAAAAGATCGTTCAGCTTTGAAAGATATTAAAGTCGACGAAGAAATTGATGATGATGACGAAGATTAGAAATTGGCTTGCGGAACTCGTTTTAGAACCATTGCATATATAAATAAAATAAGAGCAGATAATCAGTTTTCCCTGATTATCTGCTCTTTTATTTTCTCAACCTGAAGGTTGAAAGGTGAAAATGTGATATAAACATTGCTGTTCCAGTCCTAAATTCAATTTATTCACCGATTTAGTTAGATGGCAAGAGATCACAGTTGAACATTATTATTATTAAAAAACTAGTTGGAAGAGCTGAAAGTATTCATTTGCCGCGAAAGTGGTGTAAGGACTTTAGTCCTTACACCACCGGGCGTGTTGGAGACTTACCGTTTTTTGGTAAGGCTTCAACCGAGATTCGAGACCGCTTTTTGGCTCGAAGCGTACCGCGCAGCATATGAATGCTTTCAGCTCTGGAAACGGCATAACTCATCAAACTTTCAACCTTTAGTTCTCAACCGAAAATTAAACATAAACTAACCATTCACATCTGCAAAATCTGTACCGTTTTCTGATTCAACTTAGAAGTAATGAAGTCAACCACCCATTCAACATCCTTTTCAGGAGCACCTGATTTCAGCAGATTCCAAGATAAGTCCAAGGCAACATCGTGCCCGTTATCTAATTTCAAAATAATATAATGTGGTAACACCTTATCGGCCTTTTTATTAACAACCAAAGAGTAGGATATGATATCTTCAAACGAAACTGATTCCTGCTTTTTCCAATAGGTAAAAAGATAGCCTTTATTCGTTTCGTCCACGTATTGTAATCGTAGTATGATACTGCCCCGTCGTTAACCTTCCAACATCCATACAAGCTTGGTAAATAGCGTGGATAAACAATTGTACTTTGAATTAAAAATGCTACTGTTCCCAGTACAATACCAGCGGTTATATCATTATCAGCCAAGATATACGTAAAACTTCCAATTGCTGCACCAAGAACCAAACTGTTAAATAAGGGTTTCCAATTTAACTTTCTTGCAAAGCTCTTTTCCATCTTCATCGCCTACTTTTTCAGTTGCTAATTTTTATTATTAACAACTTTATAAGATTTAAACTAAAAATAGCTTCTATTCACACTTTTAGCAACGATCTGGCTCAATAATAGACGTCTTGTCAGTTCTAAGTGTCTGATTTCATTCCTCCATAAATTAGCGTTTATAATTCACATCAATCAATAATACATATTTTTTTATTGATTGATATTTGTGGAAAGAAGGTGTGAATCTTATGTACACCTATATTCAAATTATCGACAAGGATTCTAAAGTATTTAAAGGTTATGTCTTCTATAATATTGAAAACGAGCAACTATCAATGACAATCGTTAGAGGTATGAAAGCTCTACACCGTATCAATATCCCATTCTCTAAAATTGTTGACTTACAGATTAATAAATTCTATGGCGAGGATCGTATCAGTTTTATATATCAGGGTAAAAAGTACTCCTTTCTTTACACTGGATATGGTGAAGAACAGTACCTTGAACAACACCTACTTAAAACTATGAAGGCATAGATTTTGGACATTAAACATTATTATCATTACAAATGTCGCTTAAACGCGCGACAAACTTAAATTTTCAGTTTAAACCAAATAGACGCTGTAATCCAAAGCTGGATTACAGCGTCTATTTAGGTTAACAATCGAAAGTCGACCGTATTTTGGCTCACTCTTTATTCCTTATGCCTAATTTAAATTCGATATTAACTCAATTCACTTGAGGTTATCAAAATTTGCGTTGTCAGCTCGTTTTATCTATTTGACCGTCCAACTCTAGCTTATCGAATAATCCTGTCTGACAAGTGATTTTTTAACCATTAATCTATATTGACGATTCAGAACTTAAATATTTTTGAATTCCAAAGGCTACACCATCGTGATCATTGTCGTTGGTAATAAACTTTGCATAATCTTTTACTCCGGGCAAGGCATTGTCCATAACAATTGGTGTCCCTACTTGTTCAAGCATAACTAGGTCATTATAGCCATCTCCAAACGCTGCCATATCTTCCTTAGTCAAATTCTCTAAATCCTGTATATATCTGATACCACGCGACTTCTTAGCCAGTCTATGAGTGATTTCAAGGTAATTCTCGGCGGACTGAGTTACAGTCACATCACCTGAATTTAAGTGTTCAAGTTTTTCATTCATTGCTTTCATTTCCTGTAAATCGAACGAAATTAACATGATTTTGAAAACTTTTAGGCCATCCTGTTTCAGTAAAGAAACAAAATCAGTAACAATTGGTTCAAAATCACATGTTTGAGCCTCATATTCGATACCCTTATCGATTTTTTCAACATACCAATTGTCCAAATCATACAACGAGCAGCTAACATCAGGAAATTCTTGCCTCAATATCGTTAATACTTGGCTTATTCCATCCACACTAATTGGCTCTGATTGGAGAATTCTTTTCCCCTGAGCAGTTTTTTGAAAAATAAGACCGCCATTGAAAGCAATTTGTGGCTCATGTAAATCAAGTTTATCAATGGTTTCAATCATCTCTCTTGGTGATCGTGCTGAAACTAATGTAAAAGGAATCTGACTGTCCTTAATTACCTTAACGTTCTTTTCACTGATTTTACAATTACTTTGTAACAGGGTTCCATCCATATCGGAAAAAATGTGTTTTATCATAATACGCTATCCTCTGTGTCATTTTAGTTAATAATTGTCGAACTGGTTCTATACAAATTAACTTTTTCTTAAGCAATACCCTTGCTATGAAACGCGTTCTATAACCTACTCTAGAGGCGAATTAAGAAAAGGACGTGAAAATCATGTTTGCATACATTCAAGTTATTGATCAAAAATTAGGTATTAGTTATGGATACGTTAGTTTCAAATTCTCCAATCACAATCTCTATATCTCATCTCTAAAAGGAGTTGTCAACATTGACAAGATTACAGTTCCTGTTTCAGAAATAAAAAATATTACTGAAGACTCATATTATGGTTGGAACAGAATCAAATTTAATTATAATGGAAAGCGCTTTATTTTTCTATATAGTGGCTATGGTGAATTCGATTATTTGAAGGATAATATGCTTGAGGCTGCCTCTGATAATCAATAGTATATAGTCCGTCTGCTATGAGGAAAACCAAGTCTCAAAAGTCGTACGTGGTGTATTTAAGGCCCTAACTCCACATGCACTGCATACTGACTTCAAGCTTATTGGACGTGCAATCAGTTTAGATACGCTACCAAACATTAACTAAAAAAATGCAGCAATCCTTTTTGTGGGATTACTGCATTTTTTCTCTATATGTTGAAGATTGAAAAGTGAAAAATTTATATAACCATGTTATTACAGCCATAGACTAATTTATTCAAATAATCATAAGTCTAAATTTTATTGTTCCTGACCCTCAAAAATAAACTAGTTGGAAGAGCTGAGAGTATTCATTTGCAGCGAAAGTGGCGTTAGGACTTTAGTCCTTACACCACCGGACGTGTTGAAGACTCGCTGTTTTTGCGAGGCTTCAACCGAGGTTCGAGACCGCTCTTTGGCTCGGGCCGTTCCGCGCAGCAATTGAATACTCTCAGCTCTGGAAACGGCATACTTAACCAACCTTTAAACCTTTAAATATTTATGCGAATGATGTAGCCACACTACCTACTACAATTAATACGATTCCTAAGATAGTAAACTTCAATTCACGGCTACTCTTTTGTTCATGTAGGACGAAGATCCCACCAAATGTTCCAATCACTACGTTCAATTGCGTCCAGATAAATGCCGATGTATTACCGTTGGCTTTGGCTGAGAAGATGTACGCAAATGCCGCAATTCCCCAAGCAACCCCGGCAATCATATTTTGATATTGTTGCTTCTGTTTAAATGAATTTTTATCTGTAAATAAAGCGTAAATGATTGATCCTAGTAAAATTCCTAACATTTCTGGTAGAAAGATACCTGTTGGACTTTCAGCCTTAACAATTGGCATATTTGGAAATGAAGAATAGATCCAAAATCCAACTGTTGTACATAATAGAAAGAGTGCATCCTTAGTCTGCATCTTTTGTCCATCGGTGCTATCTGAAACTGACGTCAATAAAGCACCGATAACAACGATAGCTAAAGCGATGATACCAATAACTTTGGCATGTACTCCGGACCAATCACCAAAAATCAACATTCCGATAACTGAGTTACCAACTAATTGAAAAACTGTTGATAGTGGAACTGTTCCTGAAACGCCGATACGCTTGAAAGAAATGAACTGACCGATTTGACCGATCGTCCATAAGGCACCACAGAGAACTGAGAACCAAAAAGCTTGAGCACTAACACTTGGTTGTGTAACTAGATAAGAGATCAAACCAACAACGGTTGCACCAGCACCAATTCCGAACATTTGGTTGACTGGAGATCCCCCAACTTTACCAGTAATGATTGGCATGAAGCCCCAACCAAGCGCTGGAATTAACGCAATTAAAATATTCATTATGAAACTCCTTCTTGTTTTAAACTGAATATTAGTAATAATTATTTTTTTAATGTGGTATATCTGATTTGCATAAAGAACTACTTGTTTCTCATAATTCAATCTCTACTACTCATGATTAAACGAACATTATTACAATCAAATTGTCTGAATAAGTACTTTTGGCACTAAAAAAATGTCATAACTTATCTAGACCATTTAAATAGTTTAACGCATTATTTTCAAAAAGAAAGCATTTTCTTTTAAAAAAGTAAAAAAAATGAAAGTGCATTCAAAGTCTCTTTCGACTTGAATACATCTTTCATTTATTTTCAAAAATAATTATTTTTCTGTGCGATTACTGCTAATAATATTAAAATTTTTATCAAATTCGTAAATCAATGGTTTACCATTTGCAACTTCAATTCCGTCTATGTCCTTGTCGCTGATTCCCTCAATATACTTGATCAAAGCCCTGATAGTACTACCGTGAGCAACAATTAATTGATTCTTATTGTCCAACAATTCCGGGGCAACATGATCAACATAATACGGAATGATCCGTTGATAAGCTTCATATAAACTTTCAGCAACCGGCATAATACTAGACTCATAATATTTGTAAGGACCAACATTAGGATCTGGTTTGGACAATTCTGGGGGAACAGAATAGAAACTTCTACGCCACAGATGAACTTGTTCAACACCGAATTCACGTCTAGTAGCATCCTTATTTTGACCTCGTAAGGCTCCATAATGACGTTCATTTAAGCGCCAAGACTTAGTGATTGGCACGTAGTTAAGATTCAAATCATCTTGAATAATATAAGCTGTGATGATAGCCCTTTGCAAAACAGATGTGTGTACATGATCAAAATAAAAACCTTGCAACTTTTTAGCGGCCACGTGTGCTTGGACGATGCCCTCTTGAGTTAAACCAACATTATTCCACCCCGTATATTGATTTAAAGCATTAGCAATACTCTCTCCATGCCTTACCATGACAAGTTTTACCATATTACGACATTCCCAACTTTCATATAGAATTACCTTCTAATACTAGCACAATTCTACATTCTTATTAATCAATCAACGAATTATCCAATCCTCTTGAACACTCAGCCTGCAAAGTTACATGCGTTATATTGAACTTGTCTTTTAACAACTTATCGACTTGATCATAAAGTCCATCTAATTCGGCCATATTACAATTTCTCTTAACATTAATATGTGCATCCAACATGATGTGATTTTCATCTATCATCCATAAGTGTACGTGATGAACTTTGACGATTTCAGGTATTGTCAAAATTGCGGCCTGAACGGCGTCCAAATCAATTTTGGGACTTGCCTCCATCAGGATATTAATCGTTTCAGAAACAACCGTATAAGCTTCTTTTAAGAGCCAAATAGCGATTAGAATGGTTATGATTGGGTCGACCCAATTCCAATTGAACAGAATTACAAAGATTGAGGCAATAAAAACACCGACTGAAGACAATGTATCTGTCAACATATGTAAAAAAGTCGCTTTGATATTTAAATTATGCTTCGATCCGCCCAATAGCATCAGCATTGAAATAAAATTAGCTGCTAGTCCGATCAAAGAAACAATCATCATCAATTTACCATTGATATGTTGCGGTTGCGATAATCGTCTAAAGGATTCAAAAACCATCATTAACGTTATCACGACTAGAACAATTGAATTAACGAATGCTGCTAAAATTTCAGCTCGTTTGTATCCAAAAGTTTTTTTAGTATTATTCTTGCGCTTGCCAATAACGTTAGCTGCGTATGAAATTACAATTGACAGTGAATCTTCCAAATTGTGGAATGCATCAGAGATCAATCCTAAGCTTCCCGAAAAGAAGCCTCCAACAAATTCTGTAATAGTAATCAATACATTCAGCACAGTTACGTAAAAGAAACGCTTACCCGTTACTTTTTCATGATCCATAACATCGCCACCTCGTGTCTATCATACCAATATTTCTACAAATGTGCCGTCTCCAGATTCAAGAAATTCTCAATCCACTTATAATTGATAACCGATTAAATAATTGATTCAACACTTCTCGAACCTACCGCCTAAATTCTTAACAATTTAAGATTGGAAAGAGCATACTTCTTTCAACCTTAAGTTAAGGTCAAAAAAAAAGACTGAAACTAAAAAGTTTCATCCTTTTCCAACGATATATTTTTATCCTTTATTTAGCTGTTAGCTTAGCAACAACTTTAATGGGATGAGCTACATCAATGATATCAGAGAATCTGTTCGTTACATAATCTCTCATACCGTCACGGGCTTCTTTCTTAGAAACGTTGTGACAAATGCGCTTCTTAGCAATTGTTTGGCCTTCCTTGCTAAAGAAATTACAAGTAACTTCATAATCGCCATGATTACCAAAAAACAACATCATTGGACCCCCTTCTACAAAAAATAACTATCTCATTAACTTCGACCAGATATTTATACCACTTTTTTAAAGTCAGTTCAACACCGTAATTTGAAATTTCTTTTTTAAAGAAAAACTAAGCATTTTTTAGTTAATTAATTTCGACTAACTAATTATGATATTATGGTCTTAACGAATTATTTGCAGGGGAGTAACATTATGAAAAGGCAAAACGGCAATAGTAGATCTCGCATGACTCGTGAAGCACTCCGTCGGAAAAGATCGCCATTTTATAAGAAAAAGTCTTTTATCATTCCACTTATTCTGGTCATTATTATAGTAATTGGTATATTCACTTTTTGGAAGATCAATAGTTCCAATAATACTAATTCTACGCAATCTTCTCACAAGGTTGAAAAGGTCACATCTAAAAAATCCACTAAAAAAAAGACAACCAAAAAGGCCAAAAAGAACGCGGCTCAAAAGGTTACTAAAGAACAGCCCGCCCAAAAGGTTGAAAAACAACCTGAGCAAAAACAAACAGCTCCACAAATAAAAAATCCAGGAACTTACAGTGATTTAACTTACGATACTGATTGGTATACATTCAAAATTTCAAATGAAGTTAAGTTAATTAAAGATGCCAATGGTGATGCTGCTTTGATGGTCAAATATAATTACACCAATAAAACTAACAATAATGAAGTACCTCAACAAGTTCAAAACAATGCCATTATGTTGAAACAAGATGGTAAACAATTATCTGCTACAACTGCTACAGGCGACAATGCAGCTATTATTAATAGTAGTAACAATGGTCAAGTTCAAGCAGGAAAGAATTTTGATGGTGCACTTTTAGTTAAAGTTAACAGCACGACCTCAGAAGTCACAATGTACTTTAAGAATATTCAAACTAATGATTGGCTCGATAGTACACAACCTTTGAAACTCGATTAAATATTTGTATCACTTTTTCACCTTTCGATCTTCAGTTATTGAAATCACAAAAAAATAAGTTGTATCACACTTAAGGAATCCAATAAATTAGGTGTGATACAACTTATTTTTTTTAGTTTTAATACTTATTCCTCAGCTTCTTTTACCGTATAGTCTCGTAATTGAATATTAGCGATGAACAATGCAATCAATAAAAATACGACCGTTACATATAGTGAAGCCATTGAAAATGTCGTATGACTCATTTGTGCAACCATCTTGTCTGAAAACATTGGAAACATATCGCGTAAAGCATGCAAAGCAATCACAATACTCAAATTATGTGTTTTAATATAAATCGTCCCAAAAAGAATTCCAATTGCGGCCGCAAAAATTACTTGAGCTGAAACGTATCCAATAGGCAACGCTTTTAAGTTCATCATATGAATCAATCCAAACATAATACTGGAACCAATCACCGCACCCAAGGCGTTATTATGCGTTAATTTTAAGAATAATCCAATCAATACTCCTCGAAAAATGTATTCCTCGGCCAACCCAACTAACAAACAAATAATGATAACTTCAAACTTAACTTTAAAATCAGGCACAGCCAACATCGGCGAATCCAAAAGAGCAACAATAATTATAGCTGGTACAGCTGTTGCTAACTGAGCACTGGCTTTATGACTATTGAACCAATGAATCTTCTGTCGAAAATATTTAGCGTTCAACAGATAGGCCACCAAAAATACTGCTAGATCACCGATTGCTTGCAGAATACTCGTGGAAGATTTGTTAGTAACCAAAAATCCCATGATAGTCATAACGAATGGAAAAATCAAACTAGCAATGATAATTTTGGTAATATTATTTTTTAATAAATTCATAAAAGCTCCTTTTCCTAACGCTATACGTTTTCCTATTAAACAATACCTTTTCTATCTAAATGTTGAAAGTTTAGTTAAGTATGCCATTTCCAGAGCTGAACAAGAATAACCTGCTCAGCTGAAAATACTAAATAAACTACTTTGTTAACAAAGAATTAGATTCATTTAACTGTCTTTGCTAGTTAAAGTATATCGAATGATACGTTTTCATCAAAGCCAATTTGAACATTTAGCTTTAATGAAAACGTATTTTTTGATTAAGTATTTTTAAAAATATTTATAAATATTTTCTTGACATGAAACGCGTTCGATAAAGTATTCTTTTACTGTTGAGATACGAATTTAGTAAATAACACGCATGATCCTCTTTTACCGAGTTTACCCTTCAAATTGTATTTCACATAATTTATTTGTTTGTTAAAAGCCCATGATATGGGCTTTTTTGCTAAAAAAAAGAAACAAATTCCAAAGAATTCATTCCTAAATTTATGAATTATATTTTTGAATTAATTAATTCAACAACATTTTTAATATCGGTAGGTGTGGTCGGAATGCCAGAAGAATTCCAGGCAAAGCTCAATTTAACATTTCGTTGATTCGTTTGAATAATCAGATAATGAATCTTTCGTGTTAAAGGCTTGTTTAACGCTCCTCCAAGTGAAGATTGCGTATTCATGATAGATTGACCATCAACGACCACAAAGGCCTTAATAGACGAATATGGCACATCAACAACCCTACCTGATGATGGCGAAAAAATTGCTTGAACCTTCTTATTCCAGGTTCCATAGTCATAGTAGCGAATCCCGTGATCATCGACTTTCCAATAACCATAATACTTGGTCAGATACTTCGGATAAATCAGCAAACTATCAAACGCAAATCCCAACAAACCCATTACAATTCCAATGAGCGGATACATTGGAAATATCGAATAGAAAATAGTCGCCAAAATTATTCCAAAAAAGATACTGATCAATAATGGTTCAAAATTGATTTTTTTAGCAAAGCTCAATTCTTTTTCCATTTAAATCACCTTATTTTTGCTCTATGAGTACTCTAAAAATAATACATAACGACCATTTTGCAAAAAATAAAGTCCTCAAATATCCTAAATGTCTTATTCGAGAAATCTAATATTTTCAATTCTGAAGATATCCTACTACCACCAAAAGTATGAAATATTTCAAGACAGTTTACGATAGTTAACAATAATACAAAAAAAACGCAAATAAAAAAGAAGTCATTTTTCCCCTGAAAATTTTCCAAGTGAAAAACAACTCCTGTTATAACTCCAAATGTAATTTATTTAAATAATCAAAAGTCTTTATTATCCCTGCCATTAAAAAAATAAACTAGTTGGAAGAGCTGAGAGTATTCATTTGCATCGAAAGTGGCGTTAGAGCTTTAGCTCTTACACCACCGGGCGTGTTGAAAACTCGCGGGTTTTGCGAGGCTTCAATCGAGGTTCGAGACGAGGCTGCTGAAAAACTCCTGAATTTTTAATTTAAAAAAATCAATTCCCATAAAACAGTTATTATTGAGTACAAAAGTGGGTGGAATTACCCAAAATGGTGCTTCAAATAAAACGAAAATGGTGGATTAAATTTCTCTAATTTAGTTTTTCAGCAGCCTCGTTCGAGACCGTACTTTGGCTCGGGCCGTTCCGCGCAGCAATTGAATACTCTCAGCTCTGGAAACGGCACTACTTAACTAAACTTTCAACCTTTAAACAATTTACTTTTTAGACTTTTTAGATTTCTTATTAGGATTTCTAGTAAAGGCACGCTTTACAACCTGGAAGAATCCGAGTGAACGTACGATATGGTCCGGTTTAATATAAACTCGGATAGCTCGCAAAACTTTCTTAGGATCTCTTGCTGAAAATGAGAACGTCCCATTCTTCTTTGTTTCGATCGCAAAACGAGGAATCCACTTACCACCGAAAATAATTGACACGATCACCAAACGAACTTCAGTCCAAGGAATTTGGATATAGTTACTAGCATCACGGTCATCATAAAATTCGAAACCTTTGTCTCCAACCATGATCTTACCGTAATCTGCCATTCCTAAGTGAGAAGTTGCATTCATGACCAAATCCGACTTCGTATTTAATGATTGAACCATTTAAACTAACCCCTTTATCTCTATTTATAAAAGTATTATACGTCTTTATTTACTATCAAAAAAGAGGCGGAACTCTTTTGAGTCCACCCCATAAGTGAAAGTTTCGAATAATTACATAATGTGAAGTACGTGTAGTACAACACCGACAACGAACAATCCAAGAATAATAACAATTGGAGAAACTTTCTTCTTTAGTAACCACATACAGAACAATGTTAGTAGCAATGCTGCTAAACCAGGGATCAATTGATCCAAGTTATCTTGCAATGTTGTTACTTTATTAGTAGTCAATGATAGACCCGCTTGTTGTTGAATCAAGGCTTCCTTGATTCCTTGTGCACCAGCTGGAATATGTGACCAGTCGATAAAGGCACCTTTATCAAGTTTAACTGATGAAACTGTTGGTGTGAACTTAACAACAACCCAACGGTTGATCAATGAACCCAAGATGAACATACCCAGAATTGAAGCACCCTTTGTGATATCTTGTAGAATACCACCAGATAGGTCATCTGTAATCTTTGAACCAGCTTTGTAGCCAAGTTCTTGTGTGTACCACATGAAGGCCATACGAATGGCATTCCATGCTACGAAGTAAATGATAGGTCCCATAATGTTACCTGTCATAGCAAGTGAAGCAGCTAGAGCACCAATGATTGGCTTAACAGTGAACCAGAACACAGGATCACCAATACCAGCCAAAGGACCCATCATACCAACTTTAACACCTTGAATAGTTACATCATCAATAGGTGCACCATTAGCACGTTCTTCTTCCAAAGCCATAGTAACACCAAGAATAGGTGAAGCTAGGTATGGGTGACAGTTGAAGAATTCCATGTGACGCTTCAAAGCTGCAGCACGGTCTTCTTTTGTCTTATATAATCTTTTTAGTACTGGAATCAATGAATAAGTCCAGCCACCATTTTGCATACGTTCGTAATTCCATGAACCTTGAAGGAATGTTGAACGCCACCAAACGGAAATTCTATCTTTTTTAGAAATCTTTACTTGATCTGCCATGTTTGTGTGTTCCTCCCTCTTAGTAGTTATCTATTATATCGCCGACTGGGTCACCAGTGTTAGAGTTTCCTCCATCACCGTTGCCACCATTACCACCTGATTTAGATAATTTCAAGTAGATTAAGGCAATAGAAATACCGATAGCACCAAGACCGATAAGTGTTAATTGTGTAACTGTAGCAAGTACGAAACCAATTGCGAAGAATGGCCATACTTCTCTAGTAGCCATCATATTGATAACCATAGCGTAACCAACAGCAACAACCATACCACCACCGATTGACAAACCATCTGACAACCAAGCAGGCATAGCATTCAATAGTTCCTTAACGGGACCAGCACCAATTGCTAAGATCAATGCAGCAGGGATAGCAATACGGATACCTTGCATTGCAATAGCGATATATTGCCACATTTCAATCTTTCCAAAACTACCTTCTTCGGCAGCTCTATCCATGATGTGGACAATACCAGTTGCTAATGTACGTGCCAAAATTGTTAGTAGTAATCCGGCAACAGCCAAAGGAACAGCAATAGCAATAGCTGAACCAACACCGGCCTTACCTTTACCACCAAGAACAAGAATAATAGCTGAAGCAACAGCTGCCAAAGCAGCATCAGGTGCAACGGCAGCACCGATATTTGACCAACCTAAGGCGATCATTTGTAATGAACCACCTAAGATAAGACAAGGTAATAATTGACCTGTAACTAAGCCGATTAATGTACAAGCGATAACTGGTTGGTGAAAATGGAATTCATCCAAAATACCTTCCATACCAGCTAAGAAAGATACAATAACGACTAAAATCATTTGAATAGCATTCAATTGCATGATTATAATCCTCCGTGTTATTTCTTACATATATGTGTGAATAAAATTAATTTTCTTTGTTCAATTCTGCTTGAGCTTTTTTCATAATGTTATCGAGATCATCTTCTGAGTCTGTAGGAACTTTACGAACATCAAACTTGATGCCTTCTTTTTCCATAGCCTTATAAGTATCGATATCGTTTTGATCAAAAGCCAAAACTTTGTTTGGTTGAACTTTACCAACTGAATGAGCCATTGAACCAACATTAATTGTTGTCAATGGAACTCCCCCGTCAATTGCCTTCTTAACATCTTGTGGTGTTTCGAAGAGCAATAGTGCACGTTCAGCACCAAAGTGCTTGTCATCTTTTGCAATCTTGATCATTTGGTCGATTGGGACAACGTGAGCATGAACACCAACTGGTGCAGCTTGCATAATCAATTGTTTACGCAAATCATCCTTAGCAACATTATCTGAAACAACAATGATACGAGTAGGATTTGTTGACTTACTCCATGCAGTAGCGACTTGACCATGCAATAAACGTGAATCAACACGAGCCAATACATATTTCATTGGTCCTGGTTGACCACCTACAGGTCCTTGTTTTGGTGCAGCAGCCTTAGGAGCTTCCTTTGGTTGTAGTGATTCTGGACGAACCTTCACACCATCTTTTGCTGTTTCAATAAT
This sequence comes from Companilactobacillus huachuanensis, assembly GCF_005404815.1. Classification (GTDB taxonomy): domain Bacteria; phylum Bacillota; class Bacilli; order Lactobacillales; family Lactobacillaceae; genus Companilactobacillus; species Companilactobacillus huachuanensis. Next base: position 42,106 of record NZ_BJDF01000007.1, on the reverse strand, counting down.
ATGAGCAGCAATTTCGTGTGCTGAGTTCATCGATAGACGTGAAGCATATGCTTCAATCAGCATAGGCAAGTTAAGTCCAGCAACAATAGCCCACTTGTCCTTATGTGCCTCGAACAAACCATTTACTTGGTTAAATGGTGTTCCACCCCATAAATCAACTAGGAACAATACTTGTTCTTGGTCTTCTAGAGAAGAAACAGCTTCTTCCAATTTTGCCTTTAGGTCATCAGGACCCATGCTAGGTTGCAATGTAACGGACTGAACATCTTTTTGTTCACCGAAAATCATTGAACCTGACATCTTGATGCCATCGGCAAAGTCACCATGGCTTGCAATAACAATTCCAACCATGTTTAATCCTCCTTTATTTTTATGTCATTAAAGCGCTTACTTTGACCACCCATTTCAGGTCAATACTGACAATAAAAATAGAATAATTTCTAAATAAACCGCTTTAATAGAGCTCACCCTTCATGTGAACCCTTACATAATATCATTTTTTCAGAAAAAAAACACCTCTTTTAACAAAAAGAACCAAATTAAAACAAATATAAACTTTTAAGATAAATATTTTAATTCATTTTTCAGATTTCTGGTTCCTCTATAGTAGCTTCCATATCAATATGTTTGAAAAATAGGTATTATTTAGTCAAAGCAAAATGAACTGTTTTTCCTTTAATTATTGACCCTTTGTGATGTTTGAAAGTTATCATTATTTTTCATCGTTTTCATTTAAAAGCCGGTCTAGTCCCCATCATATCAACATTTTCAATTTACTTTAAAAAGATGATATATTTATGTTAGATTTATTTCACATGTTACATATATGTAACAGCTTGTTACTTATGTTTACGAGGATTTTTTGTTTGAGAAATATACTGTCGAATAAATCACTATTTACTGAAACTGGTAGTTACCAATTTGTATAGTCCATTTTTAGTTAAAAAAAATCTTAAAATTTCTTAAAGGAGTCAAAATGACTAAAAAAGATCTGAGATATCAAAAAACCAATGAGTTACTTCAAATAACTTTGATTGATTTATTGCAAACCCAAACTTTCGAAAAAATTACTGTTAATGACCTTTGTCAACAATCCCTAATTGGACGAAGTACCTTTTATCACCACTACGACGATAAATACGAATTATTGAATCAAATGATCACAGATCTTAGTCAAAAATTTCAAGAACTTATTAATAGAAGAAACACACAACTAAATGATGATTCACTGCTCATTTATTTATACAAAGAATTATTCGATCAACGCCAAACCTTTCTCACATTATTAGACCTCAAATCAACTACTAACGACCTGGCTACTCAGATCCAACAAATTTTAAAAAATGCGAGTCTGGATTTAATAGAAAAATTACCATCAAATTTACCTATAGATTTTCTAACCGATATCTATGCAATTAATGCCCTGACTGCTATTACTTGGACATTAAAAAACGGCTATTCCAAAGAGGTAGCCGCTTTTATGAATGATTCTTTAAAAAAACTAATACTCTAATTCAATTATTTGCTGTTCAACCTCTGGATCGTGATTAGCAATCGCAGCAACACAGGCAGGATGATAAGCCATTTCTCTAGTCCATCCCAATGAAGTCACTGCTTGATTTCGATTGACGCAGATTCCCGGCGTTAACATTTTCCCCCAAGACATTTCTGAATAACCTGTATCAGCTGCTAATAAAACATATTTTCCATCTTTACCACGAATCAAAGTTGATGTTAAACCACTTGAATGTCCGGGTGTATAAATTTGTACAACACTGCCATCACCAAACAAATCGAAAGATTTATTAAAGGGTCCTATTTTACTTTGATTAAAATCAAAAGTCTCCACATTCACGCCAGCCCATTCGTGAGGCAAATAAACTAAGGATAATTTATTGGCGGCTTGCCATTCGTCACTAGAAACCAAAATTTTTTTGGCATCCTTAATTAATTTCATCCCACTAGCATGATCACAATGCAGATGACTCATCAAAACATAATCCAGGTCGGTCGGCTGATATCCCAAAGCATCCAATCTTTCATCTACAGCCCACCCTGCTGGTAAGTAACCTTTATTGACTTGCATTTGAGGTCCTAATTCTTTCCAATTGCTTTGTCGAATAGTTTTATTCCAACCAGTATCTATCAAAATCAATCCTTTTGGATGTTCAATTAAATAACTGGAAACTGGCACAGTCACTTGATTGACTTCGCTTCTGAATAGCCCAGTAAAAGCCATGGGATTACGATATAAACCATGGTATGGCAAAGCTCTATCAACTTTGACTAGTCCTGTGTGTAAAACATGTATTTTTATTTTCGCAGACATAAAAAAACCTCCAGTTATTTATCTTGATTACAGATATATCATAACTTGAGATTTAGTTTATTTATAGAATCAATTTGAGACAATGTGTCTCATAAGATACATTATTCTGGATTTTGAGTATTAATTGTTCCAAAACTATTGGAATTAGCTTATGTTACTGAAAGTTGAATTGTTCTCGCCATTATAAAAAAATAGAAGAGCTCATCAGTTTTTTTACCGATGGGAACTCTTCTATTTTTTTGTAATCTATTTAACGCATTATTTATCTAATGGCTTCATTTCAATCAACTTACCAGTCAAACCAACTTGAACGCCAATAGCAATCTTGTCCTTACGACTTGGATCAACTAATTGGAACTTATTTTGCTTAACGATACGCTTGTTTGTACTCTTGAAATCTGCAGGCAACTCTTCATTAGAGCCTTTGATCAACATTACAATAATTGAGAATCCTGAATCATGAACCTTGATTGGAGCATAGTGTAAAGTTGAACTATAAAATTCAACGACTGTGCCTGCTGGAACGAAGAATGTTTGACCATCGTCTGCAGGACTGTATGAACCTTTAGTATCAAGTGTTGAGCGTTGTCCCAAAACCATGATGACATCAGTCAACATAATATTAGTTTCACTACCTTGGTGATATTCGATAGCTGAAAAGTTGGTTGATTGACCGGTACATTCGCCAGCTTCAATTGGCATATAAGCATAAATATCTCGACCCATTTCTTGGATAACTGGAATTGCTTCAAGGCCCTTATTAGTTGGTGTGTAAAAATTAGCAGGACTAGAAATTTTAACATTCTTATCCATATAATCAGTTACTTCACTAATATCATAGTTTGTATAAACCTTACCGTACTTCTTGAAATCTGGATCATCAATTGAGAGGATCTTATATTCTGGATTTAATTTTTGGAAATCTTCTAATGAACTCATGCTGTTCCCCCATGTTTACTATTGTTTATTTCAAACATAATCTAACAGTTGAAAACGTTTTAGTCAATAGCTATCTAATTAATTGTAGCTTTTTTCACAATAAACCAAGTATAATAATGACATAATTAAATTAAGGAGAGATACTATGAAAATTATTATTGCAGGTGCGGGTGCTATGGGCAGTCGCTTTGGAATCATGCTCCATCAGGGTGGCAACGACGTTACTCTAGTTGATGGTTGGCCTGATCATGTCAATGCTATTAAAGAACATGGTCTCAAAGCCAACTTGAATGGTGAAGATATCACAGTCAATATCCCCGTAATGCTCCAATCAGAAATCAAAAGTACTGAAAAGGCCGATTTAATTATTTTATTCACTAAATCTATGCAGTTGGATAAAATGTTGCAAGATGTTAAATCATTGATTTCAAAAGATACAAAGATTCTTTGCTTGCTTAACGGTATCGGACACGAAGATACCATTGAGAAGTACATTCCGATGGAAAATATCTTTATCGGTAATACTATGTGGACAGCTGGTTTAGTTGGTCCTGGACAAGTTAAGCTCTTCGGTAATGGTTCTGTAGAATTGCAAAACCTTGGCAATGGTCAAGAAGATATGGCTAAGCAATTGGCAAAAATATTATCTGACTCGGGCTTAAACGCTAACTATTCTGACAATATTCACTATTCAATCTACCGTAAGGCCTGTGTCAACGGCACAATGAACTGTCTTTGCTCAATCCTTGATGTCAATATGGCCGAATTGGGTGCTACTAAACCAGCCCATGATTTAGTAGTAACAGTCGTCAATGAATTTGCCGCCGTAGCTCATGCTGAAGGTGTGGATCTTGATACTAAAGAGGTTGTTGCTCACGTTGAATCATGTTTTGATCCTGAAACTATTGGTAAACATTATCCATCAATGTATCAAGATTTAATCAATAATCATCGTTTGACAGAAATTGATTACATCAACGGTGCTGTTTCTCGCAAGGGTCAAAAATATAACATCGCTACCCCTTACTGTGATTTATTAACGCAATTAATTCATTGTAAAGAAGATATACTTGGAGCCAAATAATCCAATTACAGGAGTTCACATATGAATAACACACTAACACCCAAAGTCTTTCTCAACAAAGTTCTGTCAGGAACGGCGACCGGTATTATTATCGGTTTGATTCCAAATGCCGTGTTAGCAGCAATTCTAAAAATCTTTGGGAACAACCCGTTTGCTGTTGCAATTGGACAAATGGCAATCATTTTCCAACTTGGAACGCCACTTTTGATTGGAGCTTTAATTGCTTTACAATTCGGTTTTAAACCAATGCCAATGATGGTTGTCGGTGGTGCCGCTTTCGTCGGTTCCGGAGTTATCAAGTTCAATGAAAAAGCTCAAGCATACATTGGCGCCGGTACAGGCGATATCATCAATACTATGTTAACTGCATCAATCGCCGTTGGTATGATTTTATTGATTGGTGAAAAATTCGGTTCAGTTGCAATTGTTTTAACCCCAATTGTTGTCGGTGTCGGAGCCGGATTAATTGGTTTTTACCTCTATCCTTTCGTTACTGACATTACTAAGGCTATTGGAGATGGAATCAATTCATTCACAGCTTTACAACCGATTATAATGTGTATTTTAATCAGTTGTGCTTTTGCGACATTGATTATTTCACCAATTTCAACCGTTGCGATTGGTATGGCTATTCAATTGAACGGTATTTCCGCTGGTGCTGCCGCTATGGGAGTTGCCGCTACAACAATCGTATTAGTAGTTAATTCTTGGAAAATCAACAAACCCGGTGTGACGATTGCAATCGCCCTAGGTGCAATGAAGATGATGATGCCAAATCTATTTAGAAAACCAATCATCTTAATTCCCTGCCTGATCACTGCTGCCATCTCTGCCATTCCTGTAGCTTTATTCAGTATTTCGGGAACACCTGCCTCAGCTGGGTTTGGACTTGTTGGATTAGTTGGACCATTAGCTTCATTGGAAGCTGGATTGAACGTTGTTCTGCTATTGATAAGTTGGTTAGTTGTTCCAATTATCGTTGCCTTAGCATTACAATTCTTATTAGAAAAAGTTTTACATTTATATAACCGTAAAGATGTTTTTGAATTCTTAGGTTAATCGCAAAAGGGCAGTCCCGACGGGATTGCTCTTTTTTATCATGTTTGCAACAAGATTTGAATGTTCCCTCAGTCTGATCAAACAAAAATAAATCCCCCTAAAAATTAAGATTTCTAGGGGGATTACTTGATTTATGAAGGGTGAGACTCTTTACTTAGTCGTAGCTTTAACAACTTCAACATCTAACTTAACATCCCTATCAAGGACATTATATTTCATATAGGCGACACTTGGCATATTGGTAATAATAACCATCATGTCAGTTTTCTTGCCAGCTTGTGTAATTTTATTCAAATCAACTTGTGCTAGTTGATCACCATGTTTAACTTCTTGACCTTCTTTGACCTTAAGATCAAATGGTTCACCTTTTAATTGAACAGTGTCGATACCCATGTGAACTAAAACTTCTAGTCCACTGGCAGTCTTAATCCCTAATGCGTGCTTCGTTGGGAAAATCGTGGAAATAGTTCCGTCAACAGGTGCTGTAATCTCACCGTCTGTTGGTACGACCGCATATCCATCACCTAACATCTTTTGGGCAAAGGTTGGATCAGAAACTTTTTCAATATCCTCGACAAGACCATTGGCAATGCTATAAAAAGTATCCGTTTCACCAGATTTTACATCACTGACTGGTTCAGCCTTTTTTGGTTGGTCAGAAGGAACAGCAGTAGCTGTTATTGAAACATTTTCATCATAAAGTTTCTTCAAAGCGTCAGCCACAAATTGAACTTCGGTTCCGACAACTATATGAATATTAACTTTATCCAAAACATTCACACCAGCAACGCCAGCACTCATGATCTGAGATTTATTAATTTTACCAGTATCTTTTAATTGCAAACGCAAACGAGTTGTACAATTATCGATCACACTAATATTATCGTGACCACCAATACCAGCGTAAACTTTCTTAGCCATAACCATGTATTTATCATCAGTATTAGACGTCGAAACTTCCTCAACTGGTACAGAATCTTCTTCGATCGGCTCACGACCAGGTGTCATTAAATTGAATTTCTTAATGGCAAAATCAAATCCGAAGTAATAAATAACCGCCATTACTAAACCTTGAACTAACAACATATAAGGCTTATTTGCAATTGGCATGTGAAAACTCAAAATATAATCGACTAATCCGGCACTAAATGTAAATCCGGCTGTCCAATGCATGAATGCCGCAAAGGCCATCGACAATCCCGTAAAGATCGCATGGATAACATAAAGTGGCCAAGCAACGAACATGAATGAGAATTCCAATGGTTCCGTAACACCAGTAAAGAATGATGCAAAGGCTCCTGCCAACATCAAGCCGGCCGTAGTCTTCTTATGCTCTGGTAAAGCATTTTTGTAAATTGCCAAGGCTCCAGCAGGAAGCCCAAACATCATTACAGGGAAATAACCAGCTAAGTACATTCCAGTGACACCTTTAGTACCCTTATTAGCCCAGAAATTACCAATATCATTGATACCAGCAATATTGAATTCAAAGACTTGGTTCAATGCTTGATGTAATCCAGTTGGAATCAACAGACGATTGAAAAATCCGAAAAGTCCCGCACCGACCCAACCTAGATTTACGATAAATTTACCAAAAGTAATTAAAGCCCCGTATAATACGGGCCAAATAAATAACAGAATAACTGAAACTAGTAGCATTACGAGTGTTGCCATAATTGGTACAAGTCGTTTACCACTGAAGAATGACAACGCCATTGGTAATTTGGTCTCATGAAAGCGATCAAACAAGGCTGCCGCAATCAAACCAGCAACGATACCAATAAAAACATTTCCGGCAATCGCATTAAAAGCAGGATCAACCTCTCCCACTTTGATACCTTTTAACAATGCCACTTGATTAGGTGCTAAAACATAAGTTGGTACGATATATACTACAACACCAGCCATAGCAGCGGCCCCATCTTTCACCTTTGCCATCCCAATTGACAATCCCACGGCGAATAATAAAGCTAACTGACTGAGGATAGCAGTTCCTCCAACTTGCAAGAACTGTGATAAGCCCCAACTCTGTGGCAACCAGTGACCAATTCCTTCTAATAATGCTGCGGCCGGTAAAACGGCAACAGGTAATTGAAGAGATCGGCCCATTCTTTGAAGATAGGTTTTCATTTTCCCATTTTCCTCCCCAAATTAAAATATTCTTCTAACAAATTCAATCATACTGGTATACATTGTATGTGACAATACTTTTATTATAATTTATGTATTATGTAAGGAAGTTAAACGTTTTCAATAGCCTATTGGACTAGATAGATTCATTATTGGTATATTCCATATTGAAATTGCCATTACAAAAAACTAATCATTTCTTTAATATTGACATAATGTATATACCCTGATATATTTATATCTACACAGCATTTAAGGAGTGAAATTTTAACTGAAAACGAAACTTATATATTTCTTGCATCGAATTAGACATTAGCGGCGGCACATTACTTCAATTAGCAATGCGCTTTTTTTGCACCATAAAACTGAAGGTCGAAGTTATTCTTAATCTTTAATAACTACAGACTAACCAGAGGTTTTAAGAGTGAGAAACCTGTAGTAAACGTGCGTTAAGTCATTGAACTTTTCGTTCTTACATCACAAACTTCCCACTGTCAAAGCCGAAAACAAAATCGAACTTTTATCTAATTTAAACGAATGAGGAGATATTAATTGAAAACTAAACCCTATCAAATAGGATTTAAAAATTTAAAAGAAACATACAAAACAAATGATTTCAAAAAAGGGCTTTCTACAAAGGAAGCTCAAAAACGTTTGAGTGAAAATGGTCCTAACAAATTAGAGGCCCATAAGACACCAAAATGGAAAATATTTTTCCGTCAATTCAACAATATGGTTATCTACGTCTTAATTGCAGCCACGCTGATCACACTATTGATGGGACACTATTCGGACTCAATCATTATTTTCTTGGTAGTTATTATCAATGCCATCATTGGTTATTATCAAGAATCTAATGCTTCCGATGCACTGGATAAGATTAAACAGATGCTCTCAATTGAAACGACTGTCTACCGTGATGGTCAAAGAAAAGACATCCCTGCCGAAGATTTGGTTGTCGGTGATACCGTCTTTCTAGAGGCTGGTGATAATGTCCCCGCCGATCTCCGAATCATTGATTCCGATAATTTGCGAATTCAAGAATCAGCTTTGACTGGTGAATCAAACTCTGTAGAAAAAATTGCAGACGCTTTACAAAATGATGTTCCACTAGCTGAGCAACGAAATATGGCTTTTGCTTCCACTGCTGTAACTAATGGTAGTGGTAGTGGCTTGGTAGTTGCGACCGCTAAAGATACTGAAATTGGTAAAATTTCTGACGAAGTTAGTTCTGTTAAACAGCGTAAGACACCTTTAATGCAAATTATTGATAGTTTGGGAACTAACGTTTCTTACTTCATTGTTGCCGCATCAATAATCATCTTCATTATTGGTTTAATCTTCGATACTTATTCATTACCAGTGCTTTCTTTGGCCGTCGTCGCCATGATGGTTGGTGCGATTCCCGAAGGTATGCCCGCTACAACCTCTGTTATTTTGGCCAAAGGTGTTAGCGATATGGCTAAACGTCAACACACCATTGTAAAAACTTTACCAGCTGTTGAAACATTGGGCTCGGTCGACGTTGTGGCAACTGATAAAACTGGTACCTTAACTAAGAACGAAATGACAGTTACCGATATTTTGATTGATGACCAAGAGTACCAAGTTACAGGAACTGGCTATGAACCAACTGGTGAAATTGTTCAAAATAATCAACCAGTCGAAATATCTAAACGCTTGAAATTATTCTTAGAGGCTGGTTACCAAGCTAATGACACTACCCTAGTTCATGAAGATGATCAATGGATAATCAATGGTGAACCAACCGATGGTGCCTTCTTAACCCTTTATCACAAGGTTTTCCCTTATGGTCAAGAAAATAAATATCGAGAAATCGACATCTTACCGTTTGATTCGGACTACCGTTATATCGGTAAAATCGTTGAGGATTCTGAAAAGAAACGTTTCCTTTTTGTTAAGGGATCACCTGATAAATTATTGGAAATGGCCCAGAAACAAGATGCCAACTTTAATTACGATTATTGGTTGCAAAAAGTTTTACAATTTTCTGCTGAAGGTAAACGCGTCATCGCCGTTGGTTACGAAAAGGCACCTAATGATGCTGATGAAGTAACTCATGAGATGATTGTCGATGGCCTGAACTTCTTAGGTTTAGTTGCAATCATCGATCCGCCTCGTGAAGAAGTTATTGAATCTCTGAAAATCATGCGAGACGCCGGTGTTGAAGTCAAAATGATTACTGGTGACAATGCTGTTACTGCTAAATCAATTGGTGAAAAATTAGGTTTAGCTGCAGAAATACATGCCATTACCGGTCCTGAGTGGGATAAGCTTTCTGAAGACGAACGAATTAAAGCTGCTGACAAGAATCAAGTTTTCGCTCGTACAACACCAAGTAACAAGTTAGAAATTATCAAAGCTTTACAAGAAAATAACAAAGTTACCGCTATGACTGGTGATGGTGTCAACGATGCCCCTGCTCTAAAGCGTGCCGATATCGGTGTTGCCATGGGTATCAAGGGAACTGACGTTGCCAAAGATTCTGCTGACATGATTCTGACAGATGACAACTTTGCTACGATGTCATCTGCCATTCGTGAAGGTCGTAGAATTTTTGATAACATCAAGAAAAGTATTCTCTACTTATTGCCAATTTCATTCTCAGAAGGTCTGATTGTTGCCTACGCCATCTTGACCAAACAAGAAATTCCGCTACAACCGACACAATTGCTTTGGATCAACATGGTTTCAGCAATTACGATTCAATTTGCCTTAATATTCGAACCAGCTGAAGATGGCATCATGAATCGGGCTCCTCGAAAAACTGGTAGCAAGTTGATGAGCCGTCATGATATTTTCCAAATGACTTACGTGGCGATTCTGATTGCGGCTGTCAGTCTAATTATCGATATCTATCTAAATAATCAAGGTGTCGGTGAAGTTATCTCCAGTACAACAATGGTCAACACTTTGATCATTGGTAAAATTTTCTACCTATTCAATATCAGAACTCCTAAATTAGCACTTTCAAAAGAGTTATTCTCAAATCCCAAGGCCTTTTTATTCGTAGGTTTGATGATTCTCTTGCAGCTATTTCTAACTTACGTGCCATTCATGCAAGGAATCTTCTCAACAGGTTCAATTGGCTGGGCACAATGGGGAATGGCAATTGCTGCTGGTGCTATCGTCCTAGTGGTTACTGAAATTGATAAGTTAATTCGTCTCAAAATCAAACGATAATAAAGTTTGAGACAAATCAGGTTCAACCTTTAAGCAATAAAACAAATAGGCCGCAATCCAAATTATGGATTGCGGCCTATTTGTTTTGATTCTCAGATTTTAAAAGGAAAAATCATGCCCTTTGTTACTTTTCAGACACTAGTGGATAATCATTATCTAACACGTATCCGAAGCCACGAACTGTCTTAATACAATCCGTTGACTTAGATTTCTCTGCTAATTTATCACGTAAATGACTGATGTGAATATCTATGGTTCGACTAGAACCTGCTGAATCATAGCCCCAGACGCCTTCTAATAATTGATCTCTGCTAAGTACTTTGCCACGATGTTGAACTAAATACCAAAAAAGGCTGAATTCCTTTGGCGTCAGGCCTAAATCATAGCCATTATGGGTCACGCGATAATGTTTAAAATCAATTACGATATCATTAAATTTTACAGTATCATTTTTAAATTCTTTTCTTGCGGTTTTAGGTACATCTTTAGTGATAGAAAACTGGTCATAAACCCAGAATAATTGTTTAACTTTTGCGACTAGTTCTGGATATTCAAAAGGTTTCGTGATGAAGCTGTCGATGTTGATGTTATAAAATAAGGATCTACGTTTTTTCTCTTTAGCTGGTGCCAAAACAATTATTGGACCAGATATTTTACTACGAACATTTTTGAGTATCTTCAACGATTGATTTAAATCAGTCGTCGAGAAATCCCATAACAATCCTGCAATTTCTTCTTTTTCAACTAACTTCTCGACTTCATTTGGATCAGTGATATTACGAATGAACCAACCTTGATTATTAAAATAACCATTGATTTCAATAAAGAGTGGTAGCTTATTGCTGAGCAATACTAGCGGTTGCATGTACACTACTTCCTTCCTGTCATTTAATATTGCAAGGGCAGAAACTATTACAATATTAAAATTCAAGGCATCCTTGCAAATAGATTTCTTGAAATAAAATTAACTACAGCCACATCACAATTTGATTATAGCAATGTAAATACTGTGGGTCATTTATATTGACCAAATCCCCTATTGTCTTTCAATATATACAAATACAAATGTAATAATAATTGGCTGCTCCTTGATTCCCCTGCGTTTCCTAGTCTACAAACCAAATGTATATTTTTTTAACAACTTTACAAAAACTTTACATGAAATAAACATTATATATACACGCCACCGTTATCTTTATAAGTGTTCAGTAAAAGATTTTATTAATTCGAATTTGAATAGGGGTTTTAGAAATGAAAAAGAAAACTATTATTTCATTAGTGCTAGGTTTCGCCGCATTGATGTTGGTTCTAACTGGCTGTGCAAATAACAGTAGCAAGAGCGCTACTTCATCAAAGAGCTCAAGTAGTGAAGCTTCAGGCAAAATTACTGTCGTTGGTTCAACTGCCTTACAACCACTTGTTGAAAAAGGTGCTGCAAACTTCCAAAAGAAGAATAGTAAAGTTAACATCACTGTTCAGGGTGGTGGTTCAGGTACAGGTTTGAGCCAAGTCCAAGACAAATCAGTTACAATTGGTAACTCAGATATTTTTGCTGAAGAAAAACAAGGTATTGATTCAAAGAAATTAGTTGATCACAAGGTTGCTGTTGTTGGTATGGCACCAGTTGTTAACAAAGACGCTAACGTTAAGAACCTTACTATGGATCAAGTAAAACAAATCTTTACTGGTAAGATCACAAACTGGAAAGAAGTTGGCGGCAAGGATGAAACAATCACTGTCGTAAACCGTGCTAAAGGTAGTGGTACTCGTGCAACTTTTGAAGCTGCAGTTCTTAAGGGTTCCGAAGCTGTTAAGTCTCAAGAACAAGATTCAAATGGTACTGTTCAAAAGATTGTTGAAAGTACACCAGGTGCTGTAAGTTACCTTGCATTCTCATACATTAATGACAAGATTCAACCTATCTCAATTGATAATGTAAAACCAACTGACGATAATGTTGAATCAGACAAGTGGAAGATTTGGTCATATGAACATATGTACACTAACGGTAAACCCGACAGTGCTACAACTAAGTTCCTTGACTACATGAATTCTAAAGATGTTCAAGACTCATTAGTTAAAGATATGGGTTACATCAGTATCCACAATATGAAAGTTCAAAAAGATTCTAAAGGAACAGTTAGTTCAAAATAATCAATTATAAAGAGAACTTCAACCTTGTCCTATCTTGGTCGAGGTTCTTTTTTTAATATACAGGAGCGTGATTCCCGATGGATGATATTCAAAAAAAACTACAAACGAAGTCCAAAGCCACTTTCCAAGACTACTTTGGTAAGGGAATTTGTTATCTTTGTATAGGTTTAATCATTTTACTAGTTACTTGTATCCTCTATTTTATTGCTTCCAAAGGATTAGCAACTTTCACCAAGGACCATGTTAGAGTACTCGATTTTCTAACCAAATCTAATTGGAACCCCGGTGCAACTGATGCCTCAGGACATCCTGAAGTCGGTGCATTACCAATGATCGTAACTTCATTCAGTGTTACCCTTTTGGCTGCTTTGATAGCAACTCCTTTTGCTTTAGGTGTCGCTATTTTCATGGCGGAATTTTCAAGCAAACGTGGTAGCAAAATTTTGCAACCTGTAATTGAGTTACTTGTTGGTATCCCATCAGTTGTTTATGGATTTATCGGATTAACCGTTGTCGTACCCTTCATTAGAAATATTTTTGGTGGCACAGGATTCGGTATTCTCTCAGGTACATTAGTTCTCTTCGTAATGATTTTACCTACAATTACTTCACTGTCAGTCGATAGCTTGAAGTCAGTACCACTCTATTATCGTCAAGCATCGTTAGCACTTGGTGCTACCAGATGGCAAACTATTTACAAAGTCATCTTACGTGCTGCTGTACCAGGAATTTTAACCGCTATTATTTTCGGAATGGCTCGGGCTTTTGGTGAAGCTTTGGCCGTTCAAATGGTTATTGGTAATGCAGCTTTAATGCCTAAAAACTTAATTTCTCCAGCATCAACTTTAACAAGTAAATTAACTACCGATATCGGTAACACAGTGATGGGCACTTTGCCTAACAATGCACTCTGGTCATTGGCATTGATCCTGTTATTGATGTCCTTAGCCCTCAATATGCTTGTTAAATTCATTGGAAAAAGAGGTCGATTCTAAATGAATGCAAAAAAATGGGACCACGTTGCTTCAGGTGTTATTTACACTTTAGTAGCAGCCGTCATTTTAATATTAGTAGCAATTCTAGGTTACATTCTCTTTAACGGAGTACCAGATATATCTTGGCATTTCCTAACGTCTCCCGCTCAGTCATTCAGTGCTGGTGGTGGTATTCGTGATCAACTATTCAATTCTCTTTATTTACTAGTCCTAACAATCATCGTCTCACTACCAATTGGTCTAGGTGCCGGAATCTACTTATCTGAATATGCGTCTGACAATTGGTTTACTGATTTAATCAGAACCAGTGTTGAAGTGTTGAGTTCTCTGCCTTCTGTAGTCGTTGGTTTGTTCGGATATTTACTATTTGTTATTAAATTAAATCTAGGTTTCTCAATTCTCTCAGGTGCCATTGCGTTGACATTCTTCAACTTACCTTTATTAACGAGAAACATTGAAGAATCACTGCGTAGTGTTCCAAATTTACAAAGAGAAGCTGGTATGTCACTTGGCCTTTCTAATTGGAAGACAACTACCAAAATCATTTTGCCAGCAGCTCTACCCGGTATTTTAACTGGTTTGATCCTCAGTGCCGGAAGAATTTTCGGTGAAGCTGCCGCATTAATTTACACAGCCGGTCAGAGTGCTCCAACAGTGGATTATTCGAACTGGAATGTTTTCTCAGCAACCAGCTTTTTAAATCCAATGCGTCCTGCTGAAACATTGGCTGTTCATATTTGGAAAGTTAATACCGAGAGCGTTACCCCAGATGCCAATCTAATTTCAAGTGCATCATCTGCCGTTTTGATTATCGTTATTTTGATTTTCAACCTAGGAGCACGTTTCTTGGGTAATAAATTATACAAAAAAATTACTGCCACGAAATGAGGTCCTAACTTTTGAAAGAATATAACTTAAATGAATCATACATAACTGATATCCCGGAAAAGAAGGCACTCTCAACTAAAAATTTACAAGTTTACTATGGCGACAATCATGCCATTTTTGATGCAAATATGGATTTCCCACGTTACAAAATCACGGCTCTGATTGGTGCTTCTGGTTGTGGAAAATCGACCTTTCTTCGTTGTCTGAATCGTATGAATGATAAAGTTGCTCGTGTGGACGGTAATATCATGTATCGTAACGTTGATATTAATAGTCCAAAAATAAATGTTTACGAAGTTCGCCAACATATCGGAATGGTTTTTCAAAGACCCAATCCATTCGCTAAATCTATTCGTGAAAACATCATTTTTCCCCTAAGAAATACTGGTATTAAAAGTAACGATGAACTGGAAGAACGTTTGGAACAAAGTCTACGTGGAGCCGCCCTTTGGGATGAAGTTAAAGATGACTTAAACAAAAGTGCTCTAGCACTCTCTGGTGGTCAACAACAACGTCTATGCATTGCCAGATCAATTGCCATGCATCCGGATGTACTTCTACTAGATGAGCCAGCAAGTGCTCTAGATCCGATTTCAACATCTAAAATTGAAGAGACCTTGCAAATATTGAAGAAAGACTATTCAATCATCATCGTGACACATAATTTACAACAAGCCTCACGTATTAGTGATTACACAGCCTTCTTACACTTAGGTCATATTGTTGAATACAATTCGACAGCCAACGTCTTTACTAAACCTAAAATGCAAGCCACAGACGATTACGTCTCTGGAAACTTTGGATAATAAAAAAAGAGATAATTCAATTAAGAATTATCTCTTTTTTTATTTGCTTTAGCAGCGATTTTAAAGATAACAAAATCAAACTTAACACGTTTGTGTTAGTTAGTTATGCTGTCCTCAGCACCGGAAACTTGCTTTCGCAGAGCCAGCTCATATTTATTATTATCATCCGTCTTCTTAATAATATAGTGACGAAATATCACATGCTTTAAATCAGCTCGATTTTTCTTTTTCTGACTCATAAATGCCCGATGAATCTTGTGGTTGAACAACGTGATTATTGCCATCCAACCATGAGTAACCGCAATTGACCAGTCATTAGCACTGCCAACAACCTGCTCCATATGAATTTCATAACACAAATCAAATGCGGCCCCAGAAACTTTAAAATTGTTTTCCTTATTACTTGTCGCTTTTTTCAAATCTTCAATACTATCAATTAACATAGACAAACCTCACATTTATGAATAAAAAAAGACGAGTCATCTTTTTGACCCGTCTCTTATTTTACTTGTTTATCAAATAATCTAAAGGCTGAAAAAAAATCAATTACAAATTATCACCCTGTGCACGTAATAATTCACCCAAAGCAGGTTGAGTATTAGGATCAATTTCATACTTTTTAGCATACTCATCAACTGCATCTTGACCATACAATTTAGCATCCATTGGCATGAAGGCAGTTGCAATTGGATCAACTTGTCTAATAACTGCATTGACGACGATTGGTTTCTTATTACCATTAGCCTGTAATTTTTTGATTTTACCAAAGACCTCGTCGGCTTCTTTAATTGAACTGACAGTGAAACCAATACCGCCAAGTCCCTCGGCAACTTTAGCCCAGTCAGCTCCGGTCAAATCGACACCATATAAGTGTTGTTTTGAAGCTACTTGTTCATAATAGATAAAGCCTAATCTTTCGTTCGAAAGAATCACGTTGATAACTGGCAATCCATATCTAGCTTCAGTAATTAAATCAGGGGCGACCATTGAAAATCCACCATCACCTGATAATGTCCAAGCTTGAGCGTCAGGAACACTCAAAGCACCAGCCAGTCCTGCGGGTAAACCAAAGCCCATTGTGGCAAATAATCCTGACAAAGCAAAACGTTGGTTATGGTTCATTGGCAATCCACGAACACCAAATTCTGTGACATTACCTGTATCGACACCATAAGTATCGTTAGGACCAGCCATTTCAGCCATTTTTTTAGTAATTGTTTCTGGATTCAAACCTTGACTGTCATCAGCAGCACGACTATCAAGCCATTTGTCCCAGTTAGTTTTATTTTCTTGGTTAGCTTTCAACCAAATTCCAGCTGATAAAGTTTCTTTCGTATCAATCAAACCTTGCAAATAACTCTTAGCATCGGCAATCACTGCATAATCGACATCAACCGTCTTACCAATATCATAAGGGTTATTATTTACATCAATAATTTTGACACCTTCTGGCCAAAATCTAGCAAATGGAAATTCTGAACCGATAAATAGAATCAAATCAGTGTGTTGCAAAGCCTCAAATCCTGACTTAGTACCCAAACGGCCAAAGGTCCCGATAAAGTTAGGATGGTCGCTGCTAATAACACCAGTGGCAGGAACAGTTGTCATAACTGGCACATTGAATTGTTCAGAAAACTTAGTCAAAACATCCTTAGCGCCTAACAAACCACGACCAGCATAAACTAATGGATGCTTGGCATCCTTCAACATCTTCAAAGTATTTTGGATATCCTCAGGATTAATTGTTTGAGTATAAGTTTGTTCAACAGTCTTTGGCGTCTTGCTTGGAACATAGTCAATCTCAGCACTAGTCAAATTTTCTGGCAAAATAACTACAGAAACACCATTTTGACGATAAGCCTCACGGATAGCTTGATTGATAACGTAAGGTATTTGTTCAGCAGTTGTCACAGTCCGATTGAAAACTGCAACATCGGTAAACATTGGACCTTCATCCATTTCTTGGAAATAGTTAGTATTCATGTTCTCTTGTGGTACTTGACCAACTAATGCCAAAACCGGAACGTGATCCATCTTTGCATCATACAAACCATTGAACAAATGTGTAGCACCGGGCCCAGCTGAACCAAATGTCACACCAATTTTACCAGTAAATTTAGCGTCCGCGGAAGCGGCAATCGCACCAACCTCTTCGTGACGAACTTGAATATACTTAATCTTGTCTTTTTCTAAATAAAGACCTTCAACTGTATGATTAATTGAACCACCGGGAACACCATAAATATGATCAACATCCCAGTTCTCAAGAACTTTAACTAAAGCTTGTCCAGCAATCATTTTTGTCATTTTTTCCACTTTCCCTCTGCAAAGTTTCGATAAAAAAAGTCTTACATTATATACTGCTTGCAACCGTTATCATCGGACACTTTTAAGAAAAAATCAAATAATTAATCTTTACCATAATTTAATTAGTTATCAAATAATGTGACACGATTAATATTTATTACTGAAGGTTGAAAGTTGAAAAAGTGATATAGACGTTGTAGTTACAGACCTAGAGATAATTTATTTAAATCCCGATTTAAATAATCAGAAATATTAATTTTATTATTTATATTCCTGCCATTAAAAGAATAAATTAGTTGGAAGAACTGAGAGTATTCATTTGCAGCGAAAGTGGCGTTATTGCTTCAGCAATTACACCACCGGGCGTTGAAGACTCGTGAGTTTGGCGAGGCTTCAAACAACCTAAGGTTCGAGACCGCTTCCCAGGCTCGGGCCGTTCCGCACAGCAAATGAATACCCTCAGCTCTGGAAATGGCATACTTGCCTAAACTTCCAACCTTTAGTTTATTAATAAAGTTGAAAGTTTTTGAAAATATAAAAGGACAAGGCCTCCGCCCTGTCCCACTTTTATTAATTATTAAAAAATCGTGATACGACTAAGAAAACTATTCCACCTACAATTACCCCTATTCCAATAATCAAGTAATTCCACAATCCAAGGACTCCTAGTAAAATTAGAATTATTCCGATGATTGGATGATGTAATAAAGCAATCCCCGTTTTGATAAATAACCAAATAATCACGAGAATAGCCGCTCCAATAGCGATTAGTAGTGGCGTTGAACTACTGGAACTGGCTGCCATTAATGTGAGCATTTTCAGCCTCCTTTTTAGTAAACCAAATTATACCATTTTATTATTCTGCAGGTATATCTATTTGTATGATTAAATATATTTTAGGAATTTATGTAAATACCTGTATTTATTATGAAAATAATATTACAATCAAAGCTTAAGAATAGATAAGGGGGAATCTTATCATTCTGATTTCAAAGGAGTTCGTATTTTGATATTCAAGGAAAATAGTCGCAGAAAATGGCTCGCCATAATTTATGTGGTCGCATTCTTTCTGTTAGAAATATTAATTGTTACCAACAGTTCTTTTATTTATGGTATTGATCACGCCACCCAAAATATCTTTAGTGCCATCACTTCACCATTCAATACAAAGATTTTTTCATTTATTACCTTTCTCGGTAGTCCCCTCATGGATGTTATTTATTTAATCATCATGATGCTCTTGCTCTATCGAATGGGTAGGAAAGACGCAAGTTTCTGGATTGGATTTGTCTTAATTGGTGGCAATATTATTTCATACTTGATTAAGATAACTGTGAAAAGAACTAGACCGACTGACAAAATCATCCCTGCATCAGGTTTCAGTTTTCCCAGTGGACATGTTTTTGGAACTATGTTAGTTATTATGACCTTAATATTTTTAGTTTTGCCAATGATCAAATCATTATCGAATAGACATACTATCAATATTCTTTTAATTATCTGGTTGATAGTTGTTGCAATTTCCAGAGTATATTTGAGAGGACATTTCCTCAGTGATGTGACTGGTAGCATGTTATTAGCCGGTGCTTGGTGGGAATGTTCAGAGATGTTATATCTGAAATATTATGATTCAATTGGTAATTTTTTAAGACTAAATAAATCTGACCAATAAAAAAAGACAATCAGCATAATAGTTGATTGTCTTTTTTGTTACTTATTCACTGAAAATCTAAAGGTTGAAAATTTAGTTACGCAAACCATTTCCAGAGTTTAGTATATCTTTAATTGCTATAAGTAACTTAGTAATATCCTCATCATAAACTTCCCCAATATTACCAATCCTAAAAGTTGGTACTTGAGAAATTTTACCTGGATAAATTACGAAGCCATCTTTTTTTAATTTATGATAAAACTCATTGAAATCAAAGTCGTCATTTGGATAAATGAATGAAGTGATGATTGGTGATTGATACTTTTCATCGATCAATACTTTGAATCCAAGATCTTCCATGCCAGTAGCTAAATGTTTCTGATTGCTTTCATAACGCTCGTGTCGAGCAATTACCCCGCCCTCTTGTCCTAGTTCTTGAAGGGCCTCATAAAAAGCGTGAACTACATGGGTTGGTGAAGTAAATCTCCACTTACCATGATTGCGTTCCATTTCAGCATACTGATCAAATAAATCAAGTGACAAAGTTCTTGATAAACCTCTCGATGCTTCAAGAACTTGTTTTCTAGCAATTACAAATGAAAATCCAGGAACACCTTGAATACATTTGTTAGAACTACTAATCAAATAATCTATTTTCTCTTCCTGAACATTGATGGGAACACCACCAAAGCTACTCATGGCATCCACGATAGTAACAATTCCTTGTGCGTTAACGTAAGGAATAATATCTTCAACAGGATTCAAAATACCTGTGGTTGTCTCACAATGAATCATGGCAAAATGTGAAATTTCAGGATACTTGTCCAGATACTCTGTTACTTTTTCTAGAGTAATCGGTTCTCTTTCATCAACCACTAAATCAACGTGATCAATACCATAAATATCAGCCATTTCACTGATTCGTTTGCCGTATGCACCATTAATAGCAATCAACAATTTATCATCGTCTGAAATTGTTGAACTGATAACTGACTCCACACCATAGGTACCACTACCCTGGATAGGAACAGCTGTATATTCATCAGCATTAACCTGTGCTAAATCCAACAATGACTGACGAAATGATTGTGTAATTTCTTTATAATCATCATCCCAAGTACAGTAATCAAAATCCATTGCTGCTTTAACTGATTCACTAGTTGTTAAGGGACCTGGAGTTAGAAGTAAGTATTTTTCTACCATTTTTTATCCATCGATTCATTTAAGTATTCAATAATTTGAACTAAGTCATAGATACTATCAATTACAAAATCAGTATTGACTGTTTCAAAACTACGTTTAACTTCATTACGTTTAGTTATCTGATCTTCAGTATTCAATTCATCAAATTCAACTTGTGATAATCCCATCAAACTGCTTCCTTCAACTATCCCAACGGTCTTCACATTAGCATTTTGACCCTCTTCAATGTCAACCAAAGTATCCCCTACTTTAATGACCTTCTCAGGATCACTGATATCGAATTTTTTCATAATAAATTGAATCATTGCTGGTGATGGACGGCCTAATCCATTTACATTTTCTGATGTAATGATTAAGTCTGGAGTATAACCTGCTTCAGCAGCCTTATCCTGAACGACCTTCATCATCTCTGCAGTATAGCCAGTAGTTGTCGCAACTTTTATTCCGTACTCTTTAAGGTAGTTAAAAGTCTTTATTACCCCGGATTTTAATTCAGTAGATTCTCTCAAATAACGAAGTAATGCTTCTTGAAAATCCGCATAGATTTTCTTGCGGTCGTCATCATTAGGCTCTTTTGAATACTTTTGTTCCCATTGTTGTTTAACATCATTGAGCTCTAAGATTCTACCAATATGGTCCCATTTCGCCATTCCCATATCTTGACGAATATCTTCATCACTCAATTCAATACCGGCATCTTTGAACGCCTTTTTAAATGCGATAACTGGAGCCAAACTACCATAATCAACCGTTGTTCCAGCCCAATCAAAAATTACTGCTTCAATCATAAAATTCTCTCCCTAACCTAACGGTTCAAATAAAACTGTCTAATCTTAACCGCAATAAACTCAAGTACAAATGTTACTAAAATAACTAAGTAAACGATAAACCCTGTCTCATGGAAATCAAAACTCATTCCACTAACTACGAATAGTTGATAACCAATTCCACCCGCACCTGCAGCAGCACCGACAGCAATCGCATTGGCAAAATTAATTTCTAGACGGATGAATGTCCAAGAAACAAAGGATGCCACAATCGTTGGCCAAATTGCTTGAAAAACGATAACCCAGAATTTTGCGCCAGTAACTTTTAAGGATTCAATTGTCGACTTATCAATTCCTTCAATACTTTCTGAATAAGCTTTTGTTAAATAAGCGATACTATGAAAACTCAACCCCAAGATGGCAGCTGTGGATCCTAATCCACAGACAATAGAGAAAATCAAAGCCCAGATAATTGTGGGGATTGCTCGGACAATTGCCATTACAACTCGAATACCTGCTCCTAAATATGCATTAGTCAAATTTTTAGAAGCCAAAACAGCAAATAAGAATCCAAAAACCGCACCGATAATAGTAGTTAGTATTGAAAGCATTACACTACTTGCCAAAGCTTGAAGTAGCAATGGCACCCCGTCGGTACCTGCATTAGGTTGTAAGAACATCTGATTCAAAGTCATTGCTAATTCTCTAAAAGCAACGTTAACTTTGACGCCGGCAGTATCTAAATGAGTCAACGTATATCCCGTAATTAAAACTAAGCTAATAAAAACTACGAAGATCATTGTTCTTGAAAGAGATTTTTCATGCAACTTAATCTGAGGAGATCTTGGATTTTTAGGTTTTTGAATAATTTTCTCTTCACTATTTATCACAAGATCACCCTCCTAATTTGATTTGAAATAGTCTCCAAAGCAATTACAACGATAATAATTGCCAATACGGTCATACCAGCAGCATCAAATCGGAAGCTCTTGTAGTAAATATCGAAAATAAATCCAATACCTGTACCAGTCAAAATACCAACCAGCGTAGCGTCACGAACATTATTTTCAATCATATAAAGAATCCAACTGAGAATACTTGGCAAGATCTGTGGAAGAACAGCTTGGAAAATAACTTGGAAGTAACTAGCCCCCGTCGCCTTCAAGGCCAACATAGTTTCACTAGCTTCATCCTCAATGATTTCCATAAAAGCGCGTATCAAGTAACCAACTGACATTAACAGCAAGGCTAAAAATCCAGTAAAATCGCTTTGTTTAAATGCAAAGAGTAGAATCATCGACCAAGCAACTAATGGAATATTTCTAAAGAAAGAAGCAATCCCACGGACAATTGTTTGAACGAAGGCATTAACCCCTGTTACTTTAGATCCTAATAGCGCTACAAAAATTGCAACAAATGCAGCTACAACGGTTGATGAAATAGCTAATAGAACTGTTTGTATCAATTTTTGCCAAATTCTTGGCAAATATGTCATTGAATTTGCTGTTGGCTTGAAATTGATTCCTAACCAGGCAAAAGCCTTAGGAACAGCAATTAATCCATTTAAATTATTAAAATCTAGTGCCCAACTACCGAATACGTAGATACCACCGATAATGGCGATAACTGCCGTTTGATGCCAACCTTTATGTGCTAAATACTTTGTAGGAGATTGCATCATTCAAGCTCCTCTGTAATATCTTGATCATAAAGTGTCCGTAAAATATCTTCTGACAATAAATCAGAACTTTCATCGAAAACTAGCTTTCCTTTTCTGATTCCGATAATTTGATCAGCATATTTTTTGGCCATATTAATTTGATGAAGATTGGCAATACAGATTAGGTTGTATTCTTCGGTTAAGTCTTTTAATAATTCCATGACATTTTGGGCAGAAGCTGGATCCAATGAAGCAATTGGTTCATCACATAGGATGACCTTAGGATGTTGAATTAAAGAACGTGCTATCCCAACACGTTGCTTTTGACCACCACTCAATTCAGAACATCTCTTTAAAGCAAAGTTTTCTAAACCAACTTTCTTTAAAAGTGACATTGCTTCTTCTTTTTCTTCTTGAGTGTATCGTCCAAAAACACCGGCCAATGTTGATTTATAACCTAGTCGACCGTGCAAAACATTTTCAATCACTGTCAATCGTTCTACCAAATTGTAATTTTGAAAAACCATTCCAATCTGGCGGCGAAACTTTCTCAATTGTGTCTTGTTAGCGGTACGAATGTCATCCCCATCTAAGAGGATCTGACCATCGTCATCTTTAATCAACTGGTTCAAACTTCTTAAAATAGTTGTTTTACCAGCACCAGAAGGTCCAATAATAGCCACGAATGTACCTGGCTTGATATCAAATGAAATGTCAGTCAAAGCGGGTCTATCTTTCTCGTAACTCTTCTGTAAATTTTTAACCTCTAACATAGATAACTACCTCTTATTTACCAATTAGTTCGTGAGTTGGTTTGTACCAATCATCAGTAACTTTTAGAAGAACCATCTTGTCGCTCTTCTTTTGCCATAGTGTTGGTGTCTTGCCTTTACCATCTGAGAATAAATCTTTGTTGTCTGTAAAATCTTTTGAAGTAAAGCGTTTGGCAATTGCGTCTGTATCTTTCTTGCTTAGAGCTTTTGTATTAACTACGAAAGGTCCATTTTGAACAGGTAGAACTGAAATATTAACTAATTCCTTACCCTTAAATTCTGTAAATGGAGCATCAGCATCATCTTTAACTTTGAATGTTGAGCCAACCTTGTCATAACTACCTTCTGAAACCTTTAGGAATGGTGTTAGATCAATATCATCAAATGCAGCAACGTCAGCGTCGCCCTTCAATAAGTTGATTGCTGAACCGGGATGAGTACTACCGTAAAGAACTTTATCAAAGAACTTGCCACCCTCAGACAAATCATCTTTGTTCTTCAACTTGAAATGCTTTTGGATTTCATCTGTTGGAACAGCGAAACCTGATGTAGAACTTGTTGATACGAATGAAGCCTTTTCACCCTTGATCTTGTCGATATTGTACTTGCCGTCTTTCTTGTATTGATCGGCTTTATCTTTATTTACCATTAGGTATGAACGATAACTAGCACCCTTAGTAGTACCGTCTGGACCTGATTGAAGAAGTAATGGTTCAACCTTGCTATTTTGAGCATGAGCTTGAATATAACCATCAGCGCCCATGAAGGCCAATTGTGCCTTACCTGATGCAATAGCTTCGATAGCTACGTTGTAATCTGTTGTTGTTTGAATGTTAACTTTCTTACCTGTTGCCTTGTGTAATTCTTCTTGCAAGGCTTTACGTGAAGCAGTAAAGTTCTTTGCTGATTCATTTGGATAGAAAACCATAGTAATTTCTTTACTATCTGCACTTCCTGTTTTTCCTGCTGCTGAACTCTTTGATGAACAACCAGCTAGAACCCCAGTAAGTAGCAAGAATACCCCTAGAAAAGCGGTTAATAATCGCCCTTTTTTCATAAATAACTCCCAACTTTCTCTCTATTTTTTTGAACATCTTAAGATTAATAAAGCTATGTAAATTAACAGTTAATTTTCTGTAAAATAATTAATTGAAATCTTTACATGATTTATACACTTTATATACATTTAGGTAAGTTATAGCTAAATCCTGAACGACAAAAAAAATATAACCATTGTCATTCAATTTATTTACATAATCAGAAATATTTGTTATTTGCGTTTGTTATTTGTTTTATTGTTCCTGTTATTAAAGAAATAAACTAGTTGGAAGAGCCGAGAGTATTCATTTGCAGCGAAAGTGGCGTTATTGCTTCAGCAATTACACCACCGGGCGTGTTGAAGACTCGCAGGTTTGGCGAGGCTTTAACCGAGGAACGAGTTCGCTCTTTGGCTCGGGCCGTTCCGCGCAGCAATTGAATACTCTCAGCTCTGGAAACGGCATACGGCATACTTACCTAAACTTTCAACCTTTAGTAAGCTATAATGGAATTGAAAATAACTAGGAGGTAGGTTTATGGCTACAAATATTCCTTATATCGAATTAGCAAATGGCGTCATGATTCCCCAAGTTGGTTTGGGAGTCTTTCGAATGGATGACGAACAAGTTTTGAATAGTGTTAAATGGGCTATCGAAAGTGGTTACAGACACATTGATACCGCTAGCTTCTATGACAATGAAGAGGCTGTTGGAAAGGCTATTAAAGAATCCGGCATTGATCGTAAATATCTTTTCATCACAACCAAGGTCTGGAACAATATTCGTGGCTATGATGAAACAATTGCCCAATTTAATAATTCTTTACAAAAGTTAGGCTTGGATTACTTAGACCTCTACTTGATCCACTGGCCTGCCGCAGGTTTTGAAGAAAACTGGCGTGCAATGGAAGACCTTTATAAAGCGGGTAAAATTCGTGCCATTGGTGTTTCAAATTTCAAGGCTCACCATATCGAACAATTGTTGAAAACTGCTACGATTGCCCCAATGGTCGATCAAATTGAAACACATCCTTATCTTCAAGAAACTGACCTTCATGAATATCTTCAAGAAAAACACATTGCCCACGAATCATGGAGCCCACTTGGTGCCGGTTTGAACAAGGTTGTGGATAATCCTGTTATTAAAGAACTTGCTGAGAAGTATCGTAAATCACCCGCTCAAATTATCTTGCGTTGGCACATTCAACGTGGGGAAATTGTTATTCCTAAGTCAACTCACGAAAATCGTATCAAGGAAAATATTGACTTGTTCGATTATCACTTTGACTTAACAGCGGATGAAATGACTAAAATTGCTACGTTGGACAGTGATCAACGTGTTGGTGCTGATCCTGATGATGAAGAATTTTTGGAAAAATCAACTACCTATACAAATCAAAATAATGCCAAATAAAAAATTCCAAGATAGGATTAATCCTACCTTGGAATTTTTGATTACGCAGAAATTTTCTTCAAATGATGTTCCATTGACTCGCGATAAATGCGTTTAATGGTCTTTTCATAGTCATCGTTGTTGACACCAAAAACTATTTTCAAATCGCTGCCTTCTTGGAAAACAAAACGAACATGAATCAAACTATTATCTAAGTAATTCATAATCTTACCTGCAATAGCTGGTCTTTTGCTCAACTGTAAAGATACTGCTGCAACCAAAGCAATATTTTGATTAACTTCTACAGAATCAATCCCACAGGTATGCTTCAATTTTTCAATTAGGGCTGGTAAACGTGTGGCAATTTCTCCATGTTGACACAAGAAGCTGAATCCATCGTTTCCCGAGGGAACTGAGCTAATTGTTAAATTAAATTTTTGGAAGACTGACAAAACCTTTTGTAAAACTTCCAAATGTTTATTTAACTGATATTTACGAATAGTAATGACCGTACAATCTTTTCGACCAGCAATACCAGTAACGATATGGTCATCTATCTTATCTTCATTGGCACTGACAACCATAGTTCCACCGGCTTTAGGATTATTAGTATTCAACACGGCTGTTGGAATTCTTTTTTCACGGACTGGACGAACGGCCTCTTCTTGAAAGACGTCAATTCCCATATAAGATAATTCTTGCAATTCATCATAAGTTAAACTGTCAATTTTTTGTGAATGGGCCACAATTCTTGGATCAGCCATCAATATTCCTGAAACATCTGTCCAGTTTTCATACAATTCGGCATCAACTAGATTGGCCAAAATCGATCCTGAAATATCACTGCCACCACGAGGCATCAAATGAATCGATCCATCTACATTGGCTCCATAAAATCCGGGAACAACTAATTTAGCATGTTGAGTTAAAACTTTTAACAAACGTTGCTGCGATTGATTGTAATCAATTCCATCATCACTAAAAATCAAAATATCCTTAGCATCAACAAAATAATAATTTAAATATGCAGCCATTAATTTGGCTGTTAAATATTCACCCCGAGAAATCAAATAATCGTGCGAGCAATTATGTAAATTAACTGCAATTATATTCAAATCAGATTCAATATTAACGTCTAATCCTAGGTTATCGCGAATACTAATGATTCTTGAACTAATAGCTTGAAATATTGGTTCCGGATCTTCGTCCTCAGCTAATCTTTGCTCCAAATCCAGTAACATGTCAGTTACCTTTATTGATTCAGTAACGCTCTTCCCGGCTGCACTAACAACAACAATTTGACGCTTGGCATCACTTTCAACAATCTGTTTGACCTTTTTAAACTGTCCAGCATCTGCTACCGAACTACCACCAAATTTTGCAACTTTCATTATGCGACAGCCCCCTGACTGGGCAGACTAACCATAAAGGCCGCTGCATCTTTTTGTAAAACCGTTCTCATTAATTGATGCATTTTGCCAACTGGAATTTGATGAACAGCAAGATAACTTCCTTCTACAGATGGTTGAAAATCTGCAAACAAATCTTTGACATTCACGTTACTGCGAACTAGATAATCGCCTTTAGTCAATTCTGGGCAATATTCCAACTTCTTATTAAAATCTCGTTTCAAATGGCTCTTGGATTCTTTGATATCCAAAACATCTTGAACAACGGCATTGGCTGTAGGAAACATCCCTGCACCCTGACCAAAGAAATCGAGTTTGCCAATAGTGTCACCATTTAAGGAAATCAAGTTGTAATTATCTGGTGTATTAGCCTCCAAAGTTCGGTCTAAAAATAAAGTTGGTTCCACCACATAGTCAAATTTATTACCTTTTTGATGTGTTCGTCCAATTAATTTAACAGCTAACCCTTTGGCCTGAAAATACTTCACATCAGCACATGTAATATTACGAATACCAAAAATTGGTAGGTTTTGGTGATCATGTATGTCGATATCATAAGCAATATCAGCGCTGATACATAGCTTATTTGCCACATCAATGCCATCAATATCGGCGCTAGGATCAGCCTCCGCGTAACCTAACTGTTGAGCCTTCTTCAAGACATCAATAAATGATTCACCATTACGACTCATTTGGTCAAGAATAAAATTACTTGTTCCATTAAAGATACCGGAAATCGAATTGACATTGTCTATTCTCAAGGCTTTCTCTAAACCTTGAATCCAAGGAATTCCACCACCAACTGAAGCTTCAAAATAAAATTTAACATTATGCTGGTCAGCCGCTTCTGTAAACTCTTTGAGATAACGGGCAATCACGGCCTTATTAGCTGTAATAACGTGTTTACCATGCTTCAAAGCTGCCAAAATATATTCATGGGCTGGTTCAATTCCACCGATAGCTTCTACTACAACTTCTGTTTGTGAATCATTTAAAATTTCATTCATATCGTCAGTCATTTCAGGCATCAGACGAGCCTTATTTTTTCTAATTAAGATATGACTTACAGAGAGGTCTTGCGTTTGTACATTGGCCTTCTTAATTATTTTGTACACGCCTTTTCCTACAGTTCCAAATCCTAAGATTGCAATTTTCATAGGTTTAACCTCCTGCTTCTTCGTTTTATTGTGTTCATGAATAATAAACACTTGTTTTTAATTTATAGACAGTTTACTATATAGATAATTTAAAAGCAAGGAGTTATTACTTATGAATAAAAACTATACCAGCACTCGTAACAAGCAAATCAAGCTCTCAGCCAAGGATGCCATAAAAAAAGGCTTTGCTGATGATGGTGGGCTTTTCGTCTACCCCGAATTATCTCGACTCAATGTTGATCTCAATTCTATGGAAGAAATGAGTTATCAACAAATCGCTAAGGTTGTCCTCGAAAAGTTATTACCGGACTTTTCCACAGCCGAGATAGAAACAAGTATTGCCTCCGCTTATGATCATAGTTTTGACACTGCCAAAATAACTCCGCTTGTCAAAGTAAACAATTTTCACGTTCTCGAACTATTCCACGGCCCAACCAGTGCTTTCAAGGATATTGGTTTACAAATGTTACCTCAATTAATGAAACGCGTACTCAAGAAGGATAACAAGGTCATGATTTTAACAGCTACTAGTGGTGATACTGGTAAAGCTGCTTTGGAAGGATTCAAAAATCTTGATCAAACTGCTATCACTGTTTTTTATCCCCACAATGGGGTCAGTAAAGTTCAGCAACTTCAAATGGAAACAACCGACGGTAATAATACTGAAATTACTGCCATTAAAGGAAATTTTGACGATGCCCAGAGTAATGTTAAAAAGATTTTTAACAATCAAAATTTGGAACAGCAATTAGGCGACAACATCAGCCTTTCTAGTGCCAATTCAATCAATATTGGTCGTTTAATACCTCAAGTCGTCTACTACTTCGATGCTTACTTACAATTGGTCAAGCAACAAGAAATAAAGCTTGGAGAAAAAGTTAACTTCACGGTTCCAACAGGTAATTTCGGTGATGTTTTGGCTGGCTACTACGCTAAACAAATGGGTCTACCAGTAAATAAATTCATCGTTGCCAGCAATGCTAATAATGTTTTGACAAAGTTTTTTGAAACAGGAATTTACAATCGTAATATTCCGTTCTTACAAACTGACGCTCCTAGTATGGACATTCAAATCTCCAGTAATTTCGAGCGGCTGCTATATTACAAGAGCAACGGCGATACCGAATACGTTAAAAGTTTGATGGATGATTTGGAATCCAAAGGTTCCTACCAAGTTTCAGCGGAAATTTTAAAGAATATTCAAGCTGATTTTTTCTGTGGTTTCGCTACTGATGTCGAAATTGAAACTACTATTAATGATGTTTACAAAAAAGATGGCTACTTAATGGATCCTCACACAGCTGTCGGCTACAAAGTTATGCGCGACTATCAAGCAAATGACCCTGATACACCATCAATTCTCCTGAGTACTGCTAGTCCCTATAAATTTGTTCACGTCGTTACGAAATCAATCATGGACGAAAATTTTGCCGACGACCATCTATCTATGAAACGCCTTCAAGAATTCACCAATCAACCAATTCCTTCCAATCTGGCCAAAGTTTGGGACTTGCCAATTCTTCATCAAGATGTAATCGCTCAGGATGATATGGAGAAATATGTTTTAGAGAAAGTAGAGGATAACTTCAATGATAAAAATTAGTGTCCCCGCTACAAGTGCCAATCTAGGTGTCGGTTTTGATTGTTTAGGCCTTGCCGTATCGCTTTATTCAACAACCACCTTTGAACCAAACGATAGTAAATTAAAAATCAGTGGTTGTGATAAAAAATATCAATCCGTCGATAATCTAATTTATCGCGCTTTCACCAAAGGTTGTGAGTTTCTTAAACAAACCGTCCCAAACGTCAAAATAACTATTGATAATCACATTCCAATCTCTCGCGGTCTAGGTAGCTCAGCTTTTTGTATCGTTTCTGGTTTGATGGGTGCTGATGCTTGGTTTAATGGTCATTTGTCTAAGGAACAATTGTTAGATTTAGCCACTAAAATTGAAGGTCATCCTGACAATGTTGCACCAGCAATTTATGGAAATCTAGGTGCCTCGTTTATGGATGGAAATGACGTCCAAACTGTCCATTTCGAAGTTGCTTCTGATTTACATTTCGTTTCTTTAATACCTGACTATCCAGTCAGCACTGAAAAAGCTCGCCAGATATTACCAAAAGAGATGTCATATCAAACAGCAATTTATCAAATTGGCCATGCGGTTGCCTTATCAAAAGCCTTTGAACTAGGTGATCTTAAGTTGATAAAATCAGCCATCGTCGACAAGATGCACGAGCCCTTTCGCTCACAATTGATTCCTGATTATCAAGCTGCCAAAGAGATTTGTCAGGCTAATGAAAGTGTAATGTACATCAGTGGCAGTGGTTCCACTATGATGGCTATCACCAAAGATAGTAACTCCGCTGACAAAATTATTTCGAATATCACAAAGAGCTTTCCTAATTGGGAAACTCATCTTTTAAACGTAGGTACTAACGGCGCTACTGTAATTTAATTGTAGATACCAAAAGAAGTTACCTTTCACATTGGACAATTCAAGTCCTATGTGAAAAGTAACTTCTTTTTGCTCTTAACTGAAGGTTGAAAGGTGAAAAACTAATATAAACATTGTTGTTACTGGCCTAGAGCTAATTTATTTAAATAATCAGGAGTTTTGTTTTATTATTCCTTTTATTAAAAAAACAACAAGTTGGAAGAGCTGAGAGTATTCATTTGCAGCGAAAGTGGCGTTATTGCTTCAGCAATTACACCACCGGACCTCGGCTCGGGCCGTTCCGCGCAGCAATTGAATACTCTCAGCTCTGGAAACGGCATACTTAATTAAACTTTCAACCTTTACCTTTTAGAGACCAGCCGCAATTGCCGACGGTACTCCAATGGTGTCTGATGATACCGATCCTTAAATGCAGCATAGAAACTCTTCTCATCAGGAAATCCAGTCTCTGTCACAATTTCTGTAAACCTATTATCAGTGTTCTCAATTAGTTCAGATGCTTTTTGTACTCGGAGATGTGTTAGATATTTCTTTGGGGATAATCCTAAATATTTTTTAAACATTTTAGAAAAATAGGCATAACTATAATTATATTTCTTGGCCATGTCTGATAATTGAATCTCATTTTGATATTGTTCATGAAATTCGGCGATTATTTGTGAAATCACTTCCGGAATATCATGCTTTAATTCTTTATCTAGAGTAAAGTTCTTTACCAAAACACTTATCAATTCAATTGAAGTAGACAATTGATTCAGGTGATTATCTTCAGAGGGTTCTTCAGTTTGGAAATCCTTCGTATTATTAATCAAATTAATTAACTCGTTAAAGGCCGGAATTTGATTACCATTATTTGGTAGCTTGATCAAATCAAAACTTTTCTGCTTCACAGTCTGAGGTAAACAATGTTTCAACCAATCATAATTAATCAACAACGTGACAATTCGCTGATCATCTGTAATAAAAGTATTAAAGCTGTGAATCAAACGAGAATTAATTATGTAAACATCCCCAGCCTTCAGTTGATATTCCTGATCTTCAATAAACATTGTTCCGGGATTTCCCTTAGCAACATAACAAATTTCAATTGCTTCATGCCAATGTGGAACAATAAATTTTTTTCCGATCGGCCGATGATAAATACACTTAATGGGATTTATATAATCAAATTCTAGTAGTTCCATTGGTGTTGCCATAATTAAGCACTCCTTTGCCACAAGACAATAAACGGTAGTTGTTTGAACACATTAAAGGTTATTAGTTCAATTGTAAGCGTATACAATATAACTTGTCAATGAGATATTAAGATTACCCATAACTCAAATAATCACTAAGGAGCAAAAAATGGCACATATTCAAGTTAATTACTTTTCAAATACTCTACTCAAAGATTGCCAAATGGATGTCTTACTTCCGCAAAGAACCGCAGACAATCCTGATTGGACTAAAGATACACTAAAAGATTTACCCGTAATTTACTTACTTCACGGTATGAGTGATGACAACACTTCTTGGTTACGTAAAACTCGCCTTGAGCGATTGGTTAAACATTTACCAATTGCAGTAATTTTACCTAACGCTGATTTGAGTTGGTATTCTAATACCACTTATGGCATGGATTATTATGATGAAATTGCGATTGAATTACCAAAAATAATTCATGAACTCTTTCCACAAATTTCTACTGAACGTGAAAAAAGCTTCATTGTTGGAACTTCCATGGGTGGTTATGGAGCCTATAAGATTGCATTATCGACCAATCATTTTAGTTATGCAGCTGCCTTGTCTGGAGCATTTAATCCTAGCGGCTCTAACGAAACTCTTGAAAGTTTTCGTAGCAAGAATTATTGGAATGGCGTTATCAATCAACGCAATGATTTCGAAAATTCATCTGACAACCTAATCCATTTAGCTAAGCAAAAATTGGCTTTAAATGAACCAATTCCAAAACTTTATGCTTGGTGTGGTCGACAGGATTTCCTTTATCAAGATAACCAAAAATTTATCAAAAATTTAGAGGCTTTAAATATCTCAGTTGACACTGAATTTACCAATGGTAAACATGATTGGTACTACTGGGACAAGTTTATTGAAAATATTTTGGAATGGTTACCAATCGACTATATTCCCGAAGAAAGATTATGTTAAAGGAGGATTTATCATGGACTACTCAAAGGATGCAAAACAAATCATCGCTGAAGTTGGTGGTGATCAAAACATCAACACATTGATTCACTGTATGACACGACTACGTTTTACACTTAAGGATGAGAGTAAGGCCAACGCTGCTGCACTTGAAAAAATGGATGTTGTCATTAAAGTTATGCAAGCTCAAGGGCAATACCAAATTGTTATTGGTAATAAAGTCACCGACGTCTTCGATGCCATCCTATCGCAACTACCCCGTTTGGCGACTGAAGATGGAGCGGTGGTTGCTTCAACAACGACTAATGAAAAGGATGTTCCCCGAGGTTTCGGAGCTAAATTTAAACATGGCTACGATGAATTTATCGGTGTGCTAACAGCATCCATGATGCCAATTATCGGTGTGCTTGCTGGTTCGGGTATTACTAAAGGAGTTCTTGCTGGCTTAGTCAGTGCTAACGTTTTAAGTGACAAATCCGGTATTTTCATGTTAATTAATACGATGGCTGATACAATTTTCTACTTTTTACCTGTTATTCTAGGATTTACAGCCGCCAAAAAATTAGGTTCTGATCCAATTGCTTTAGCAGTTATCGGTGCCTTCCTGATTCATCCAAATATCATTGGCATCGCTTCAGCCAAAATTCCTGAAGTTGGTTTATGGAGTGGTTTCGCCGTCAAAGTCATGAATTACTCTGGTTCAGTTTTTCCAATCATCGTTGCTGCCTGGTTAGGTAAATACGTTGAAAAGTATCTGAAAAAGGCCATTCCCGAAATGGTACAAGGTATCTTTGTCCCTATTTTAGAAATAATTATTCTTTCATTCGCATTACTATTATTAGTTGCTCCAGTAATCACTGTTTTGAGTAAAGGCCTAGCCGATGGAATTTCAATATTACTATCGTTCAATGGTATCATCGGTGGCGCTATCTACGGTGCATTCTACCCTATCTTGGTAGTCTTTGGCCTGCATTGGCCACTCATCCCAATCGTTATCAATGATTTGGCTGTTACTGGTCAAAGTGTTATCTGTGCCTTAACATCAATCACAGCTGTTGGTATCGCAGGTGGTGTCCTCGCTGTTGCTATTAAAACTAAGAAAAAGAAACTTGAAGCACTTGGTTATTCAGCTGGAGTTTCAGCATTCTGTGGAATTGCTGAGCCATCACTATACGGAATTCTTTTAAAATATAAACGTGTCTTCTATATGGTCATGATCGGTAACGCAGTCGGTGGAGCTGTAGCTGGAGGTATGCACTTAGTTATCTACGGATTCACTGGAAGCCTGATTGGTTTCCCATCATTTATAAATCCTAAAACTGGTATTGATGGTAATTTTACCGCTTATGTCATTTCACATTTAATTGCCTTTGGAGTTGCATTCGTTCTGACATTTCTCTTCGGATACAATGACAAGATGGAATCATCAGATGCAGAGGCTTAATAATTATTGATAACATGTGGTGCGCCGTTTCCAGAGCTGAGAGTATTCATATGCTGAGCGGTACGACCGGTGGTGTAATTGAATACTCTCAGCTTTTCCAACTAATTTATCTTTTTTATGACAGGAACAATAAAACTAAGACTTATGACTATTTAAATAAATTGTCAACTAGCCTCATACATTACTGATAATAAAAAAGAAGTCATTTTTCATTTTGGACCACGTAAAATTTAATTACGATTCCAAATGAAAAAGCCTTCTTTTTTTGTTATTGTATTATAAGTCATAATAAGCTACTATTAAGGCAATTACTTATTGCAGCTTAAATATGATGATGCACACGGTTCTGGTTAAAAGTTAGTTTTAATATTGAAGTATTCTTAGTATTCCAATCGAGGCTATAACAGCACGTAAATACTATCAGATTTGGAGACAACATATTTAACTAGTACCTCACGTATATGGAGATTACTTATGCAAAAAGAACGTTTAGATTTAATTTTAAAAGCCCTTCAAGAAAAACAAACTCTAACACTTAAGGAAATTATTGATTTAACTAATTCTTCACGTGACACTGCCCGCCGCGATATCGTCAAGTTAACTGAAAATAATTTGGTTGAACGAAGTTATGGTGGCATCAGCATGCCCAACACTTTCAAAAAGTTGGACGGTTATTTAGAACGAAGCGACGATTACGTTAATTCCAAACGAGAGCTTGCTCAAAAAGCTGCCATCTACGCCAATCAAGCCACGCAAATTTATTTAGATGTTTCTACAACAGTCGAATTTATGCCGAAATATCTAACTAACCAAAATCTCTTTGCTGTAACTAACTCACTCGACATTGCCGATCAATTAATACGTAATTCGCCTTGTCGAGCTCGAATTATTGGAGGAAATTTGGATGCTGAAAAACGCTGTGTCACTGGAACTAGACCCTGTCTAGATTTGGAAAATTATACTTTCGACTATGCATTCTTGAGTAGCGTAGGTATTGATGAAGAAGGTATTTACTACGCTTATGATGACGATATCGATTACAAGGCTAAGATTCGCAAACAATCTAAGAAATTAGTTCTACTTCTGGATAGTAGCAAAGTTAATGTTAAACACAATTTTAAAGTTCTCAACCTTGATCAAATTGACTACATAATCACCAACAGTCACTTGCCTCAAAAGTTAGAGAATCGCTTATTAAAATCTAAAACTCAAATGGTTTATGTCTAAGGAGAAATTATTTATGTCAAAAACAATTTTGTTTGACGTCGATGGAACCCTTGTCGATACTGAAAAAACTATCATTAAGTCATGGCAAAAAACTTTAAAAGATACTTTAAATATTGAACCAGCGGCTGAAGAACTTTTCTATGTCTTGGGTATTCCGGGAACTAAAGCCGTTCAAAAATATTCCAATAGTCCACAACAGAGTAAAGAATTATTGACGTTATGGGAACAAAATGATCATAAAATGTTTCATTATTCCGAATTATTCGACGGTATCACATCCATGCTGCAACAATTAACCGCAAAAAAAGTTCAGCTAGGTGTTGTTACCTCAAGAACCAATCAAGAAATGCGCTTAGTATTGAACAATTTTGAACTTGAGAAATACTTTTCAACTTTCATCACTGCGTCAAAAACAAAGCTTCATAAACCAAATCCAGAACCCATCCTCAAGGCCATCGACACACTTCAAATCGATCCTGCTGAAACCTTATATATCGGGGATTCAATTTACGATTTTCAATGTGCTCGAAATGCCAATGTAGAATTTGCTTTGGCTAGTTGGGGCGCTAAAGATAATCCTGAATTTTCTAAAGTTGATTATCTATTGCAGAACCCAACTGATTTGATTAAGTTAGTTTAAAATTGTGCTGAAAAAAAGTTGCTTTTCACTTGGACCAAGGCCGTTAATACAGGCTGTAAGTGAGAAACAGCTTTTTTATACGTTGGAATGTAAAAATTTAATATACCCGTTGTTGTTACAGACCCAGAGTTAATTTATTTAAATAATTAGACGTTTTCATTTATTATTCCTTCCATATAAAAATAAACTAGTTGGAAGAGCTGAGAGTATTCATTTGCAGCGAAAGTGGCGTTATTGCTTCAGCAATTACACCACCGGGCGCGTTGAAAACTCGCGGGTTTTGCGAGGCTTCAACCGAGGTTCGAGACCGCTTCCCAGGCTCGGGCCGTTCCGCGCAGCAATTGAATACTCTCAGCTCTGGAAACGGCATACTTTCGGCCTTAGATATATAAATACAAATTTTCAGTTGGAATATTCAAGATCATTAATTGTTAATTATTCTAGAAACAATCGCCCGATAAGCATTAGGCATTGTTCGTGCAAAGATTACTGTTGCATGATCAGTAATTGAATTAAAGTAACGTCGTTTTGGTCTTACATCCGTTGCTGCTTTATAAAATACGTGAGCTAGATCTTCAGCTGTAGCACCAAAATTCATATTCTCCGTCAATTTCTCAGCACGGCTTACCAAAGGTTCATATGGTGAATCTTCTTGTAAATTCTTACGGGCATTACTGAGCGCCACTGTTTCCCACTCTGTATCAGTTCCACCTGGTTGTACAATAACTGAACGAATTCCAAATGGTTTAACTTCCATATCTAACACATCCGACCACATATTAATACCGGCCTTAGTTGCATGATACCAACCACCCAATGGCGTATAAAGATCTCCACCGATTGATGAAACATTCACGATTCGACCGTATCCTTGACGACGCATTACTGGTAAAACAAATTGTGTAATTTCATTGGCACCAAAAAGATTCACTTCAAATTGTTTTTTGGCATTTTCTGTTGGTACTTCTTCTAACGGACCATATTCTCCATATCCAGCATTATTTATCAAAACATCAATTTGACCTTGTTCCTTTACGGTATGATCAACCAATTGACGAATTGATAACTTGTCAGTCAAATCTAATTCTTGGACATGGATTCCTTTATCAGCTAAATCTTGCATCCGTGACATTCTTCTGGCTCCACCGTAAACTTCAAAACCTTGTTCTTGGAAATATAATGCGGCTGCGTGACCCATTCCTGATGAAATTCCTGTAATAATTGCTACTTTTGTCATAATGATTCTCCCTTTAGTGAACTATCGTTCAGTTATTTTTTAAATAAAAAGCCGATTTTATTCGACTACATTCGTACTTATCAAAATATCAATTAGTTCTGTCAGTTTATCTTTAGGCACTGGCTGCCCCATTCGAAAGTAATTCTCGGTAAATTCTACAACTGGCGAAAAAATGATGGCAGTTAGAATTTCCATATCATTGGTGATCCAATGACCGTTTTCCACACCTTCGGCGAATAAATCATACAATGACTGCACCAATTTTTGAGACTGCTCAATCACACCATCATTAACTAAAGCCGGATTAGACATAATTGCCCGCATAAAATTGGCCTCATACGGATACTCAACAAAACCTTCTGCAAAATGAGAAACAGCATTATAAGCTCGTTGATTGAATGGCAAAGAACTTTTCATCTTTTCATCCAATCCCGTATCCATTAACTGCTTCACTTCCAAAAAAATTTTGCTAAGCATATCTGTCTTGTCAACATAGTAAACATACATTGTCGCCTTACTGATACCAACTTGTCGAGCAATCTTAGCAATCGAAAGATTCGTGATACCTTCATCGTACGTTATTTGAAAAACTGCTTTGGTAATTGCTTGTTTTTTAGCTTCGTCTATTTTTCGCATGGCCCTATACTAAACCATCGTTCAGTTAAAATCAATAAAAAAATTCATAATTTTTAAAAATTATGAATTTTTATCCCGAAATAAAGTGTTGTATTAGATTTAATGCTCAGAATTCAAATATTTAAATACCTGTTGCCCAGCCTGACGGCCAAAAATAACTGTTTCGGCAATTGAATTACCGCCAATACGATTATTTCCATGTAATCCACCGACAACTTCTCCGGCTGCATACAACCCAGCAATAGCATTACCGTCTTCATTAAGAACTTGAGTCTGGTGATTGATAGCCACACCGCCCATTGTATAGTGAACGGCTGGTGCTATGTGAATTGCATAAAATGGTCCGTCAGAAATATCTCTTTCCATACCAGTCGTACGATTGAAAGCTGGATCATTATGATTTTTAACTGCTTGATTCCACTCTGACACAGTCTGTACTAATTTGTCAGCATCAATATTAATTTCGGCTGCCAATTTGGCAACTGTTTGCCCAGTTGTTACTAAACCAACGTGATCATAAAACTCAATAGCCTTTACTCGATTTCTAATCTCACGGTCAAAAATCAAGTACGCACCAGTACCACCTAAATCATCAATTGCTTTCGTAACATTCTTTCTAGTATTCAATTCATTAACGAAACGTTGGCCATCGTTATTGACCAAGATTGCTCCCTCACCTCGAACAGCTTCACCAATCAAGAAAGCATGCGGTGTATCCTGCTGAACGGTTGGATGAACTTGAACCTGATCCATATCAACTAATTTAGCACCAATTTTTTCAGCCAATTTCAAACCATCCCCGGTTGCTCCAGGTTGATTAGTTGTCCGGAGATTCAATAAATCAGAACGATATTTTGCTAATAAATCTTTACCAGCACCAAAACCACCCGTAGCTAGAATTACTGTCGGAGCTTTGATTTGAATTTCTTTATCAGCATCGGCTTTAACACCAACAATGTGACCATCTTCAAGCAATAAATCTGTCACTTTAATATTATCGAACAACTGAATTTTATCCTTGGAAATCCACTTCAACAATTCAGTCACCAAGTAGCCACCAATTGGCGCTAATGTACTTGGTCGGTGTGTTCTCATCGTCTTCATACCGCCAGAGATTGTCAGATCATTCAACTTGATGTCGTGTTGAGCCAACCAGTCGATAGCTAAAGGACCGTGTTCCGTGAAAAATTTCAATAATTCGGTATTATTTTGCTTGCCACCACCAACATAAGTTTCGTTATAGAAATCTTCAAAACTATCGACGATTTTGTGGTCTAGTTGAACTGAAGTTTCTGCAGCATTCATGCCAGATGAAGCGCGATTTGTATTACCACCTAGTTTATCCATCTTTTCCAAAATAACCGGTGATAGTCCTAATTCATGTGCTTGAATGGCAGCCGTTAACCCTGCGCCACCGGATCCAATAATGATAACGTCATAATGGTCTTGCAATTGTTCAATTTTAGTTGGTTCAAAGATAAATTTTTCTGCCATGCTATTTCTCCTCAATATTAGTCATATCAATTGGTACAACCCACTTATCAAATTGTTCCTCAGTTACTAATCCCGATTTAAGTGCAGCCACTTTCAAGGTTGTCCCATCATGCAATGCTTGTTGTGCAATCTCTGCACTTTCATGATAGCCAATATGTGGTGACAACGCTGTTACAGTCATCAAAGAACGGTCAACTAATTCTGCCATTCGTTTTTCATTGACTGTCAAACCAGCAATCATTTTGTCGGCAAAACCATACATTGTGCCAGTTAATAAATCAGTTGATTCCAAAAATGTATAGATTAATACTGGTTTATAAACATTCATTTCAAAGTTTCCCTGACTGGCAGCCACATTAATAGTGACATCATTTCCCATAACACGAACAGCAGCCATGGTAATAGCCTCGGCTTGCGTTGGATTAACTTTGCCTGGCATGATTGAAGATCCTGGTTCATTAGCCGGAATATTCAGTTCACCATAACCTGATCTGGGACCACTACCTAGAAAACGAACATCATTAGCAATCTTCAATAAATCGCTAGCCAAGGTTTTAATAGCACCGTGAACGACGTTTAAACCCGAGTGTGCTGCCAATCCAAAGAATTTATTTGTTTCGGCTGTAAATTCATGTTCATAAACGACACTCATCTGTTCAGCAATTTCATCGGCAAAGTGTGGTGCGGCGTTCAATCCTGTTCCGACAGCCGTCCCTCCCATTGCCAACTCGCTTAAGGTTCGGTTCAAGGTCTTAAGGTAATCTAAATCATGTTCAAGCATGCTGACCCAACCACTAACTTCTTGTCCAAAAGTCAGTGGTGTTGCGTCCTGCAAATGCGTCCGACCAATCTTAACAGTCTTCCAATACTTGGTTTGTTTTTGTTTCAATTCATCAATTAAATGCTGAATTGAAATCTCCAGATTATCAACTGCTATGGCAGCAGTGATGTTCATTGCAGTTGGGAAAATATCATTGGAACTCTGCCCATGGTTAACATCATCATTTGGTAAAATTTCAATTTCAGAATTGATTCTCTGGGCAACATGAGCAACGACCTCGTTCACATTCATATTAGTTTGCGTTCCAGAACCCGTTTGATAAACAACCAATGGAAAATCTTTTCGTAAGTCAGTATCATCGAGATTCAACAGTTGATCGATTGCTTCCACAATCAAATCAGCCTTTTTAGCATCAATTGCTTGCACTTCCTTGTTAGCAATTGCAGCAGCCTTTTTTATCTGCAATAACGCTTTGATAATTTCCAATGGCATTTTCGCACCAGTTGAAAAGTTATTACGACTGCGTTCAGTTTGTGCACCCCAGAGTGCTTCGGATGGTATTTTGACGGCACCTAACGTATCTTCTTCAATTCTATAATCAGACATATTT
The DNA here is from genome assembly GCF_005404815.1 of Companilactobacillus huachuanensis. Taxonomy (GTDB): domain Bacteria; phylum Bacillota; class Bacilli; order Lactobacillales; family Lactobacillaceae; genus Companilactobacillus; species Companilactobacillus huachuanensis. The sequence continues at coordinate 486 of NZ_BJDF01000007.1, read as the reverse complement.
TCCCTCCATAACGAAATAATTACCTCAATTATAGCGAAGTTTACGACCGCAACAAAATATTAACTGCCTCCAGAAATGGTTAGTAATATGGACCACCGTAATAATATTATTTTCAAACTAGTTAAAATACTAAAGGTTGAAAGTTTAGGTAAGTATGCCGTTTCCAGAGCTGAGAGTATTCAATTGCTGATCGAGTAGGAGGTACCTTATGTACCGACCTCTCACACGAGGCTGCTGAAAAACTAAATTAGAGAAATTTAATCCACCATTTTCGTTTTATTTGAAGCACTATTTTGGGTAATTTCACCCACTTTTGTACTCAATAATAACTGTTTTATGGGAATTGATTTTTTAAAATTAAAAATTCAGGAGTTTTTCAGCAGCCTTCTCTCACACCACCGTACGTACGGTTCCGTATACGGCGGTTCATTAATTAGGTATTTTGAATAAGCTCAAGTTTTTCGGACATATCTATAAGTCCAAGAG